>NZ_JBDGAY010000018.1:0-54449 GCF_040910245.1 Collinsella aerofaciens | reverse complement strand
AAAGCCGTTTGTCTCCACCCGCGTAGCGGGTGGTTTAAAGCTGGCCGCTGCGCGGCCAGCAGACTAAAGTCTTGAATGCAAAAAGGGATCCGTCCATTGCGGACGGATCCCTTAAAACAAGTGATCGTCAAACCGATTTACTCGGCGTCGGTCTCCTCGTCCTTCTTCTCGGAAGGCAGCGGGGTAACCTCGATCTCGACGCCCAGAGTCTCAGCAGCAGACTTCATGGACAGGGAGATACGACGACGGTCGAGGTCAATCTCCATGACCTTGACCTGAACCTTGTCGCCCACGTGGGTGACCTGAGAAGGCTGGTCGACGTGCTTGTTGGCCATCTCGGAGATGTGCACCAGGCCCTCGATGCCCTCGCCCAGGTCGACGAAAGCGCCGAACGGGACAAGCTTGGTCACAGTGCCCTCGACGATAGCGCCGACGGGGTACTTCTTGACCAGTGCGCGCCACGGATCCTCGGTGGTCTGCTTGAGACCCAGGGAGATGCGCTCACGGTTGAGATCGACGTCGAGAACCTCGACCTCGACCTCCTGGCCGACCTTGACAACCTCGGAAGGATGGTTGACGTGGTTCCAGGAGAGCTCGGAGATGTGGATGAGGCCGTCGATACCGCCGAGGTCGACGAAGGCGCCGAAGTCGACGATGGAGGAAACGGTGCCCTGGAGACGCATGCCAGACTTGAGCTTGGACAGGATCTCGGAGCGCTCGGCCTTACGGGACTCCTCGAGCACGACGCGACGGGAGAGGACGACGTTGTTGCGGTTGCGGTCCATCTCGATAACGCGGGCCTCGATGCGGGTGCCCATGTAGGAGGTGAGGTCCTTGACGCGACGGAGGTCGACGAGGGAAGCGGGCAGGAAGCCACGCAGGCCGATGTCGAGGATCAGGCCGCCCTTGACAACCTCGATAACCTCGCCCTCGACGTTCTCGCCAGAGTTGAACTTCTCCTCGATGCGGTTCCAAGCACGCTCGTACTCGGCACGCTTCTTGGACAGGACCAGACGACCGTCCTTGTCCTCCTTCTGGAGAACCAGGGCCTCGATGGGATCACCGAGTGCAACGATGTCTGCAGGGTTAGCGTCCTTGCGGATGGACAGCTCGCGGACCGGGATAACGCCCTCGGACTTGAATCCGATGTCAACGAGCACCTCGTCATGCTCGATCTTAACGACAGTGCCGTTAACGAGATCGCCCTCATCAAAGTCGGTAATCGTACCGTCGATGAGGTTGTTCATCTCCTCCTCGTTGACATCGTCAAGAGAGAAAATGGACGAGTTCTGAATCTCACTCAAAGGTGGACCCCTTTCGAACTACGGGGCCCCGATTGCTAGGACCTACAGAAGGGTGCGACAAGCACACAACGTTTAGGAACACTCGGGAGCCGACAGATACTAATGTGACGCTTATGCAATCACGTTCGTATAGGTTACGGGGAAATGGGTTCGATTTCAAGCGTGAACTGCGTTTTTTTACTCGTGTGAAGACTTTTTCGTAATCTTATGGACAGCTGTCTCCACAACTTGACGATAAGCAGTTTGCCCATACACCTTTAGGGTAAAGTATCCGGAGCCAACGATTCTGGAACGATTTTTCGAGAAAGGTGCCCGCGTGCTCAAAGCAGTCGTTTTCGATATGGACGAAACGCTTCTTAGCATCAACCTCAATGCATTCATCCTTCGATATTTTAAGGATGTCTCGTCGATGCTCGCGGATATCGGTCGCCGCAGCCACGGTGGCACGATGGCACGCCTCGGCACCATCTTGGTCGACCTCAACGCGAATCGCCGAAGCGGCACGGATAATCGCACCAATCTGGAGTTCTACCAAGAAGAGGTTGAGCGCCGGTGCGGCATTTGCCTCTCGGACCCACTTATCTACGAGGCGTTTACCTACTACGACCGCGAAGTCCTGCCGTACAAGAACGACGATGTCATCAACGCCCACGCCATGCCGGGCGCACACGCCGCGCTTCAGGCCGTACAGGATGCAGGACTGCGCTGCGCGCTCTTCACCAACCCCAGCTTTCCGCAGGGGGCCATCGAGTGCCGCATGGGTTGGGGCGATCTGGCCGACGCCCCCTTTGAGCTCGTCACGCACATGGGAAACACCACCCGCTGCAAGCCCGATGCCACCTACTATCTAGAGCAGCTTCAGGTGATGGGGCTCGAGCCGCACGAGGTCCTCATGGTGGGCAACGATCCCAAACGCGACTTCCCCAGCCCCGCCTGCGGCATTCAGACTGCCTATGTGGGCCAAGGCAAGCCCAGCCGAGCCACCTGGCGCGGAACCATGGAAGACTTCGCCCGCGACTTTAACGCCGTAGTAGAAGCCTTCTACGAGCACCAAATAGCCGACGAACTGTCCTAGCCAATAGAACAACAAACGAAGATAACGCCGATGTTTTGGCAACGACAGCGAAAGCCCGCCAGAGCGAGCAAGGTGCCTTGAAACGAGGCGGCATTGACCTTCTGGTTATGCCGCCGAAGTTGAAAGGCAGATTGCCGCTCTGGCGGGCTTGCAGCGTCGGCTAGTTACGCGGTTTGGTAAAACCGCGTAACTAGCATACTTGGGTTTTGCCGATCATGATGTTTAGGATCTCGACGTCGGTGTCCTTCATGCCCACACGGCCTACATAGCCCATGCTGGCGATTGTCTGCTCGACGGTATCCTGGATCAGGCCCTCACCGGCACGGAAGCCGCGGCCCTGCATGGCCATATCGTGGCCCAGAATCGCCGCATCAACGGCAGCGGAAATCTTGGCGGCACAGCTTGCCTTGGCGCCATCGCACACGATGCCGCCCACGTTACCGAGCGTGTTCGAAACCGTCGCGCCAATCTGCTCGCGCGTGCCACCACACAGCCAGGTAATCGCGGCACCGGCACCGCATGCGGCGCAAATAGCACCGCAAAACGCCGAGAGCGCACCAATATAGCTCTTGATATGCACGGCGATCAGATCGGACAGCATCACGGCGCGCACCAGGCGCTCGTGGTCGCAGCGCAAGTACTCGGCATACTCCATAACAGGCAGCGCGCAAGTAATGCCCTGATTGCCCGAGCCGCACACAATGGCGACTGGCAGCGCGCAGCCGTTCATGCGGGCATCGGACCCGGCGGCTGCACGGGCACGGGCACGGCAGGCGACGTCATCGGCACGTGCGCCCAGCAGCGTACGGCCCACCTCGGCGCCCCAAGCGTGCGCCAGGCCCTCGGCACTGATCGCGCCATTCAGCTCAATCTGACGCTCAACGGCAGCGCGGGCGTCCTCAATGTCACCGTCCTCGATAAAGTCGATGATGGACTCAATGCTCATAGGGGTATCGGCGCTATCTGCCGCACGCTCGGCCACGACGCGCTCGGCGCAGGCGGCACACTCCCCCGCCGACTTGCCGCATACCGGAATACCGTCGAGCGTATGGCACGTAACATTGGTGTGGTGGTCGGTAATCTCGACGACCGCGGCATGGCCCCCGGCCGTTGCGGTCACCTTGATGTAGAGGTTGGGCACACCCTCGACAAGCGACACATCGCAGTAACCGGCATCGGCGAGAAGCTCGGACACGCGAGCACGGTCTTCGTCGTTAACGCTCTCGAGCACCTCGAGCGCGCTCTTGGCGTCACCGCCCACGGCACCCAGCACGGCCGCCGCTTCAATACCGTGCATGCCGCCCGAGTTGGGCACGGTCACGCTCTTAACGTTCTTGATGATGTTGCCCGAGCAGGCAACGTCCATATGATCGGGTTCGCAACCGAGCGTCTGGCTCGCCAGCGCCGCGGCATAGGCAACGGCAATGGGCTCGGTGCAGCCGAGCGCACAGACAAGCTCGCGGTTCAAAACATCGCAAAACGCGGTATCACGAAGGGAATCGGCAGGCATAGGTATCTCCTACTTGTATAAAGGGCTGGGCTCTCGATAATAGTTAGCTCTTTTATTTGATAACAATGCATCAAAAACCGCAACCCAAGTTCCGGCGGACGGCGTTCAAGCGCAAACTGACAGCATTAATACATGAAAAACTAGTCTTGTTGCATGCTAAAAACTAGTCTTGTTGCATGCTAAAGCGTTTGACCAAAAAACACCCGAGCGTTTACACAAAAGTCGCGCTATCATGCAGTCGAACGCGGTAAAACCTTTAGCAATTCCGCCGCACGGACCAGAGAGGAACCACTCATGAAGATTGGTATCGGTAACGACCACGCCGCCGTCGAGCTCAAGAACATCATCTCCGAGCACCTGAAGGAGCGCGGCTGCGAGGTCGTGAACTTTGGCACCGACACCTCCGAGAGCTTCGATTACCCCATCGCCGGCTACAAGGTGGGTAAGGCCGTGGCCAACGGTGACGTCGACCTGGGTATCCTGATCTGCGGTACCGGCGTCGGCATCAGCCTGGCCGCCAACAAGGTCGAAGGTGTTCGCGCCGTCGTATGCTCCGAGCCCTTCAGCGCCAAGCTCTCCCGCATGCACAACAACACCAACGTGCTCGCCTTTGGCGCCCGCGTCGTGGGCTCCGAGCTCGCCAAGATGATTGTCGACGAGTGGCTCGACGCCGAGTTTGAGGGCGGTCGTCACGAGCGTCGCGTTAACCTCCTCAACGAGATCGACCACACGCGCGGCCTCAAGGTCGTCGACGAGGCCTAAACTACTCAGTGCCACAAGCTAACAGCAGGGGCCCGCTCGGAGCTCATGTCCGAGCGGGCCCCTTCATAGATTTTGGAATAAAAAGGGCGCCGCGGATGGAATTCCGCAGCGCCCAAGCCACACGCTAACAGCTTTAAGGAGTCAAAGCTGGTTTAGCCAAAAAAGCGCTTGATCTCGATCTCGGCGTTCTCCAGGCAGTCGGAGCCGTGGATCACGTTGGCATTGACATCGACAGCAAAGTCGCCGCGAATGGTGCCGGGGGCAGCATCAAGCGGGTTAGTAGCGCCCATAAGGGTGCGCATCTTGGAGACAGCGGAGAGACCGGAAACGACCATCTTGACGACCGGACCGCTCGTCATAAAGTCGCAGAGACTGCCAAAGAAGGGCTTGTCGGCCAGATGGGCGTAGTGCTCCTCGACGGTAGCGCGCTCGAGCGTGGTCATCTCCATGCGCTCGATGACAAGGCCGCTGCGCTCAATGCGAGCAACGATCTCGCCGATCTTGCGGTCGCGCACGGCGTCGGGCTTAATCATGATGAAAGTCTTCTCGATAGCCATAAGGTAGCCTTTCAAGTAGGTTCGCGCGTGCCCAAGTCCCATTCCGGCACCCGCCTGGACTGCATCGTAACAGAGTTTTAGCTGCAGTTAAACAAAAAGCTGTTTATTGAAACGCTGCAATTTATTAAAACGCTCCATATGTGTCACTTCTGTTTCGAAGCCCGATTAGAGTACCATCCGACCGCCCATCAACCGCATCGAACCGAGCGGACGGTCGGTTGTCGCCCGTGAACGCACCCCCTTCACAACCTGCCCAAAGGTCCTACAGAAGTTCTCGACAGACCCCTCCCTTCTCTATAACAAAACGGGCGCCCACCGTAGCGGGCACCCGTAAAGGCAAGATATGATGAACACACCAGACAGACGCATCCAATAAGTTAATTAGCCCCGTGACCCATCTCGACAACCTTGGTCAGCGATCCAAACATGCCTTCGTCGGCCACGAGCTGCGCCTCGGCACGCTGCAGCTGAACGGCAACGGCGGCAGGGGCGGTACCGCCCTCGGTCGTGCGCGCGGCGACAATCGACGGGATGTCGAGCGCCTCGGTAATGTCGCGCTCAAAGAGCGGGCTTGCCTCCTGGAACACCTCAAACGGCAGGTCCTCAAGATTGCAGCCGCGCTTCTCGCACATCAGGACCAGATGGCCCACCACGGCATGTGCCTCGCGGAACGGCAGGCCACGCTTGGCCAGGTAATCAGCAACATCGGTAGCGGCAAGGTGCCCCACGCCGCACTCGCGCGCCATGGCATCCTCGTTGACGGTCCAAGTCGAAATCATACCAGCCATAACGGACAGGCACTGCATGAGCGTGTGAGCGGTATCGAGCGCGCCCTCCTTGTCCTCCTGCAAGTCCTTGTTATAAGCAAGCGGCAGACCCTTCATGGTCACGAGCAGCTGCACCAGGTTGCCATAGACTCGGCCACTCTTGCCGCGGATAAGCTCGGCAAAGTCGGGATTCTTCTTCTGCGGCATGATGGACGAGCCGGTGGAGTACGAGTCGGAAAGCGTGATAAAGCCAAATTCGGAGCTCGACCACAGCACGATCTCCTCGGAAAGACGCGACAGGTGCATGGCCATGACGGAGCCGGCGTAATGCAGATCGAGCAGGAAATCACGGTCGGAAACCGCATCGAGCGAGTTGGGAATCACGCCCGCAAAGCCAAGTTCAGCAGCCGTCATCTGGCGATCGAGCGGATAGCTCGTACCGGCAAGCGCGGCAGCACCCAGCGGGCAGTTGTCGGCGGCATCAAAGGCGGCCTTCAAACGTGTAAAGTCGCGCGCGAACATCCAGGAATACGCCAGCAGATGATGCGAGAGCAGCACGGGCTGAGCGTGCTGCATATGCGTGTAACCCGGCAGAATCACCTTGTCGTACTTCTTAGCCGCATCCACCAGCACATGGCGCAGCTCAAGATTGGCCTCCATGAGCTCCTTGGCCAGCGCCTTGACGCCCAGGCGTGTATCGGTCGCCACCTGGTCGTTGCGCGAACGCCCAGTATGCAAGCGCTTACCGGCCTCTCCGATGCGGCGCGTCAGCTCGCTCTCGATGGACATATGAATGTCCTCGTCGTTGATATCGAAGGTGAAGTTGCCGGCATCGATATCCTGTTCGATTCCGGTCAGGCCCTCGGCAATCGCCTGCTCGTCCTCGGCACTGATGATGCCTTGGGCGGCCAGCATCTTGGCATGTGCCTTAGAGCCGGCGATATCCTGCTTATAGAGATGTTTGTCGACCGGCAGCGACGCGCCAAACTCCTGCGTGACCTCGGCCACGCCCGCCTCAAAACGACCGCCCCAAAGAGTCATGGGATCGTCCCCTTTCATCAAATACCAAACGAAGCGCCCAAAGCAATACGCCATGTCGCTAAAGCGATTTACCAACCGCTAGTTTTGCACATTCCCCACTGCATGCGAGGCCATGTAGCTAATTTGCAAAGAAGTGACGCACCATGCACTTGGCACCCAACGTCTCCCTCCGGATATTGCCCTGCGAACCGTCAATCCAAGCCTTCAGGCTCATAGGGACGTCCTCGACCTTTGCAGCATCGAGCTCGGGCGCGAGGGCAAGTAAAGCATGCGCGATGACATTGAACATATTGGATACTCCTCATATATATAGGCGCAAGGCCGACAAATTGATAGAAAGAGCCCCGCCGGACAACCCCGGCGGGGCTCGGACTCAGCCGCAAGCGCGGCATCATATATGCGGGCGGAACGTAGGGGCCACCGATGTTAAGAAGTGTCAGCAAGCATAACGAAAGGTAGGGACCCCGTGCGCCCGTTTTGTATCACGCGGATGGGCCGCGCGGATACCAAGGGAAGGAAAAGCCTTAGGCCTGGGCGGCGGCAGAGCTGGGACCCTGGACCTTTGCCCACGTCTTGAGCGACAGCGTATCGATCTCGATAAAGCCGGCGCTGGCCTTCTCGTCAAACGTGGTGTCGCGGTCGTAGGTAGCCAGACCGTAGTCGTAGAGGCTGAAGGGGCTCTTGCGGCCGACGACATGGCAGTTGCCCTTAAAGAACTTCAGGCGGACGGTGCCGGTCACGAACTTCTGGGTGTCGGCCATAAAGGCGTCGAGCGCGTTCTTGAGCGGGCTGTACCACTGGCCGTTATACACGGCGGTGGCCCAATCCTGCTCGAGCTTGATCTTGGTCTTGAGCAAGTCGCCCTCGACGCAAATGTCCTCGAGCGCCTTGTGGGCGGTGATGAGCGTCAGGGCGCCGGGAACCTCATAGCACTCGCGGCTCTTGAGGCCCACCAGACGGTCCTCAACCAGGTCGAGACGGCCAAAGCCGTTGTCGCCCGAAATCTTGTTGAGGGCGATGACGATCTCGGAGAGCTTCATCTTCTTGCCGTCGACGGCGACGGGCTTGCCGGCCTCAAACTCAATCTCGGTATACGTCGGGGTGTCGGGCGTGTCCTCGGGATTCTTGGTCATAACCCAAGCGTCGTCGAGCGGCTCGTTCCAGGGATCCTCCAGGTGGCCGCACTCAATGGCACGACCCCACAGGTTGTCGTCGATGGAATAGGGGTTGTCGTTGGCACCCTCGGGAACCGGTACGTTGTGAGCGTGGGCATAGGCGACCTCGTCGGGACGGCACTTCAGATCCCACTCGCGAACCGGGGCGATAACCTTGAGCTCAGGGTCGAGGGCCTTGACGGCAGCCTCGAAGCGGACCTGGTCGTTACCCTTGCCGGTGCAGCCGTGGGCGACGTAGGTCGCGCCAAACTCGTGAGCGACCTCGACAAGCTTCTTGGCGAGCAGCGGGCGAGACAGGGCGGAGAGCAGCGGGTACTTGTTCTCGTACATGGAGTTTGCAGCGATGGCCTTAGTCAGGAACTCATCGGAGAACTCGTCGCGCAGGTCGAGTACCTGGCAATCGAGAACGCCCAGGTCAAGCGCCTTCTGCTTCTTGGCGTCCAGGCCGGTCTCCTCCTGGCCCACGTTGCCGCAGACACAAACGACATCGAGATTCTTCTCGTCCTGGAGCCACTTGACACATACGGATGTATCAAGACCACCGGAATATGCGAGAACGACTTTTTCCTTGCTCATGGCTGTTTCCTTTCGCCCTTGGTAGCTAGTTAGAACATCGGTCAGTTGCAAGTCATTTCAAGGTCATATACCGTGCAATATCAGGTTAAATAGCAAAAATCAGCACATACATGCCCTAGAAACATGCGGCTATGTCGTGCTAAAACCCAACGACCTCAAAATGACTCTGTTGAGGCATTGCGCCCCATGCGGACAGAGACGATTGTTATCGTCGTCGGGAAATTGCGCGCTGGCGTCGGATGGCATTGTCTGCAGTGGTGATGATCTTTACGAACTGCATCTGCCTCTCCTTTCACGTATCGCCGGGCGCAATTCTAATATCGTAAACGGTACCTTTTCCTCGGTAAGCGGTTGTTTTTCCGTCTCCGTTTTCGATGTTCGCTATATTACGCTAAAGTGCCCGCAGCACAAGCGACAAATTCAAATTTCTGAAAAGTTTTTTCATTAGTTTGTGAAGCGTGGTGCAAATACGCTCCGTTCCTGCGAAAATACGGCCGACTACGAGTTGATGGTTATAACGTCTGAAACAATCTCGAAACGAAAGGCTCGCTTTTATGCAAACTTACGAATCGGACGCCAATATCGGAAACATTAAGCTCATCGCCGTCGACATGGACAAGACGCTGCTGACCGACGAGCGCGTGTTGCCGCAGGGTCTTGATGAGCGCTTGGACAAGCTCGCCGACGCCGGCATCGTATTCTGCCCCGCCAGCGGACGTCCAGCCCCCAAGCTCGAAGAGATGTTCGAGGGCATCAAGAACCGCCTCGCTTTTTGTCCCGACAACGGAGCGTGCGTCATCTATCGCGGCAACTATATCTATAAGAGCAATATTGACGTGGAGCTGTATCAGCAGGTCCTGAGCCGCGCCTCGGAGGATCCGCGCGCTGTCCCCGTCCTGTGCTGCTTCGACGAGTTCTACGTGCTTGCCCGCGACCATCAGTACCACGACGAGATCAGCGTCTACTACAACACAATCAACTACGTCGACAGCTTTGAGGGCATTGATTTCGAGTCCAACAAGATTTCGGTCTTCTTCCCCGGCTACGACGCCGAGCCCGCTTTCCGCGAGACCTATAGCCCCGAGTTCTCGGACAAGCTCTACGTCACCAACGCCGGGCGCGAGTGGATCGACTTTATGAACCTGGGTGTCGACAAGGGCGCCGGCGTCGCGCACCTGTGCGAGCACCTGGGCATCGATATTGCCGATGCCGCCGCCGTGGGCGATACCTACAACGACATCCCCATGCTCGAGCGCGTCGGCCACAGCTTTATCGTGGACAATGCCGAGGAGCACATGAACGCGCACGCCAAGTGGCGCATTCCGAGCAACAACGACGGGGGCGTACTGACGCTCATCGACGCCATCTTGGCGGCTCGCTAACGCGCTCGTCGGACCTGGCCGGGTGGCATGGGTTAACTTTTCGCTCGGTCAGGTCCTGGGCTCGCTCGGAAAGCACATTAAGTGCTTTCCGGCTCGTGCGGAATCTACGAAAAACTTACCCGCCTCGCCCGGCCAGGTCCTTGGGTAACTTGCTTGCCGCCTGGATGGCGTCTTGGCGTCTAGATACTTGGCTGATTTTTTGGAATGAAGGGGGCTCCTTGTTGGCAAGGAGCCCCCTTCTGTTTTGGTTACTTTGGGATTGTTGGTGCGTCTTTATTTGGCATCGGCCCAGGTTATGCCGGTGCTGGCTTCGGCGATCAACGGTACGCGGAGGTCTACTACGTGTTCCATGACGTCGCGGACCATGGCGGTGAGGCGCTCGACTTCGTCGACGGGGCACTCAAAGTCCAGTTCGTCGTGCACCTGCAGAATCATGTGGGCGGCAAAGCCCTCTTCTTCCAGGCGGCGGCTTACGCGGGCCATGGCGATCTTGATGATGTCGGCCGCGGTGCCCTGCATGGGGTGGTTCATGGCCGTGCGCTCGCCAAAGCCGCGGAGCTGTGGGTTTTTGGCCTTGAGCTCCGGAATGTGACGCCGGCGACCGTACATGGTCTCGGCGTAGCCCGTCTGCTTGGCACGCGCCACCACGTTGTCGAGGAACGTACGCACGCCCGGGTAGGCCTCGTAGTAGCGATCGATCATATCGCGCGCCTCGGCCATCGAGATATGCAGCGACTGCGACAGACCGTAGGCCTGCTGGCCGTACACGATGCCAAAGTTCACGGCCTTGGCGCGACTGCGCAGATCGGGTGTCACCTCGGACACCGGCACGCCAAATACGCGCGCGGCCGTCTCGGCATGGAAGTCCTCACCCTCGTTAAAGGCACGTACCAGATGTTCATCACCCGAAAGATGCGCCAGCAGACGCAGCTCGATCTGCGAGTAGTCCACCGCCAAAAAGACGCTGCCCTCGCCTGCCGAGAACGCCGTCTTGACGGTGCGGCCCAGCTCCGAGCGCGTCGGGATGTTCTGCAGATTGGGGTCGCTCGAGGACAGACGCCCCGTCGCGGTGATGGTCTGGTTGTACGTGGTGTGCACTCGACCGTCACCACGGCGCAACGGACCTAGCGTGTCCAGATAGGTCGACTTAATCTTGGACTTCTCACGCCAGTCCAAAATCAGGCGCACGATCTCGTGGTCGCGGGCAAGGTCGCTCAACACCTTGGCGTTGGTCGAATAATAGCCGCGCTTAGTCTTTTTGAGGCCCTTGGTCGGAAGCCCCATAACGTCAAACAGCACGTGCGACAGCTGCATGGGACTGCCAATATTAAAGGTCTCGTCACCCGCCAGGCCGCGAATGCTGCGCTCGACCTCGGCAATCTGGGTCGCCAGACCCTCGGACAGACTGTGCAGACGCTCGGGGTCCACGAGCATGCCCGCGCGCTCCATCTTGGCAAGCACCGGAACGAGCGGCATCTCGATGCCATCGAACACGTTGGCGGCATTCTCGCGGGCCATACGGTCACGCAACGGCGCCACGAGCGCCAGCGTCAAGGCCGCCGTGCGAGCGGCGGGCGCAGGAGCGTCCTCACCGGCACCCTCTGCGCCGCGTGCCGCAGGCAGCGACATCTGCAGGTAGGTATCGGCCAGATACGCCTCATCGAACTCGGAGCGGTCGGAATCCAGCAGGTAGGCGGCGACCACGGTATCGAAGATGCGCGTAGAATCGACTGCCAGCGAATCCATGAGCTCGGGCTCAGAAGAATCGATGGGCGAAAGCTCGTGCAACAGCGTCTTCATATCCGGGCTCGTCACGCGGCCTTCCATAAACAGGCGCGCGAGCACACCAGCGATCACGCCGTGGGCAAAATTGAAGCCCTCAACCTCAGCCGCCACACCGCTGTCGCCCTCCTCGAGCGCGAACAGGCCCTTGGACGTCGCCAACCACAGCGTGCGCGTCAGTCCAAAGAGCGCGCCCTCTTCCTTGTCGTCGTCCACCACGGCGGCGGCCCACTCGCCGGCATCGATCGCGCGGGAGATCTCAGCCGCAACGGCACCAAGCGCGTCAGCATCGCCGGCGGCTGCGCGAACCATCGCAGGCATCTCAAACACACTGGAGGCAGCAGCAGCCCCGTCCTCGCCGCCGATCAGCGCCAAGAAACGGTTCTGCATGGCGGTGATACCAAGCGTACCCAGCGCCGCGGAAACCTCATCAGCAGAAAACGCCGGGAAGGACGTCGCCTCAAAATCGAGCTCAACAGGCGCATCGGTGCGGATGGTCGCGACCTTGCGACTCAGCAGCGCGTCGTCGATGTGCGCGCGCAGGTTTTCGCCCATCTTGCCCTTGACCTCGTCGGCATGTGCGATGACCTCGTCCAGGCTACCGTACTGCGCAATGAGCGCGCTCGCCTTTTTGGGGCCGATGCCCGGCACGCCGGGGATGTTATCGGACGTGTCGCCCTTCAGACCATAAAAGTCGGGTACGAGCGCCGGCGTGATGCCGTGATACAGATCGTCCACGCTCTCGGGTGTCATGATCGCCACGTCGGACAGGCCCTTGCGGGTCGAGACCACGTTGACGTGCTCGGTCACGAGCTGATACATATCGCGATCACCGGTCACCAGCAGCATGTCACAGCCGGCCTGCTCGCCCAGGCGCGCCATAGTGCCCAGGATGTCATCGCCTTCCCAGCCCTCAGACTGCAGAATCGGCACGTTGAGCGCGGTGAGCAGCTCCTTGATCATAGGGAACTGCGCGTGCAGATCGGGGTCCATGGGCGGACGTTGAGCCTTGTACTGCGGCAGCATCTCCATGCGCACGCGCGGCTTGCCCTTGTCAAACGCCACGACCACGCCGTCGGGATTAAAGGCGTCAATCATCTTGAGGAACATATTCAAAAAGCCAAAGATCGCGTTGGTGGGACGACCGTCCGGCGCGTTCATGGTGGGCGGCACGGCGTGGAAGGCGCGGTGCATGAGCGAGTTGCCGTCGATAACGGCAAAGGTGCGGCGCTTGTCAGACATATTGAATACCTCGCTTTGGGCTGGGCACGGTTTGCTCACTCCAGTTTACACGCTCCCCGCCCCTCGGCCACCTCATATCAAGCTCCCCCGCCACCGTGAGCCCGCGCGTGATACGATGGCTCACGGTACATCAACCAGCACGATCGATCCGAAAGGAGCCTGCGTCATGGAGCGTCCCTGCGCATGGAAAAAGTACACGCCACAGCAAATCGAGGAGCTCGAGGAGCTTTGCCGCGGCTATAAGCAGTTTTTGAGCGAGAACAAGACCGAGCGCCTGTGCGTCAAGACCGGCATCAAGATGGCCGCGGAGGCGGGCTACGTCAATCTAGAGACCGTAATCGCCGAGGGCCGCGCGCTCAAGGCCGGCGACAAGGTGTACGCCGCCAACCACGGCAAGGACCTCATGCTCGTCAACCTGGGCACCGCCCCGCTCGAGCAGGGCTTTAACATCCTGGGCGCCCACGTGGACTCGCCGCGCCTGGACCTTAAGCAGAATCCCGCTTTCGAGGCCGGCGACATGGCTTATCTCGACACGCACTACTATGGCGGCGTCAAGAGCTACCACTGGGTCGCTTCCCCGCTCGCGCTCGTAGGCGTCATCTGCAAAAAGGACGGCACCACCGTCGACATTAACATCGGCGACAAGGCAGACGACCCGGTCTTTACCATCTCCGACCTGCTGATCCACCTCTCGAGCGAGCAGATGGCCAAGCCCGCCAAGGACGCCGTCGACGCCGAGATCCTCGACGTGATCGTGGGCGGCCGCCCCGTCAAGTTTGACGAGGACGACAAGGACGCCCCCAAGGAGCCCGTCAAGCAGATGTTCCTGGACATCCTCAAGGAGCAGTACGACGTCGAGGAGGAGGACTTCCTCTCCGCCGAGATCGAGGTCGTGCCCGCCGGCCCGGCCCGCGACATGGGCCTCGACCGCTCCATGATTCTGGGCTATGGCCACGACGACCGTGTCTGCGCCTATCCGTCCATGCTCGCCCAGATCGACGTCGCCAACGTGGAGCGCACGAGCATCACACTCATCGTCGACAAAGAGGAGATCGGTTCCGTGGGTGCCACCGGCATGACGAGCCGCTTCTTCGAGAACACCGTCGCCGAGATCATGACGCTCGCCGGCGAGGATAGCCCGCTGGCCCTGCGCCGCGCACTCGCCCACAGCCGTATGCTCTCCTCTGACGTGTCCGCCGGCTTCGACCCGGGCTACGCCGGCAAGTTCGAAACCAAGAACGCAGCCTTTATGGGTCGCGGCCTGTGCTTTAACAAGTACACGGGCAGCCGCGGCAAGGGTGGCTCCAACGACGCCGACGCCGAGTATGTGGCCCTCGTCCGCGACATCATGGACGAGGCCGGCGTAGACTTCCAGACCTGCGAGCTCGGTCGCGTCAACGCGGGCGGCGGCGGCACCATCGCCTACATCATGGCCGAGTACGACATGAACGTCATCGACTCCGGCGTTGCCGTCCTGTCCATGCACGCCCTGTGGGAGGTCGCCAACAAGGCCGACATCTACGAGGCCTACCGCGGCTACAAGGCCTTCCTCGAGCGCGCCTAACCAACCCTTCATCAGTTGCGGTGAAATACAGACTAAACTGGCCCATAAACGGCCAAAACAGACCGTATTCCACCGCAACTTCCTTTTTGGCAGAGGAGAGTCCATGCTGCAGGCCATCATTTCGCCCGCCAAGCAAATGCGCGCGGCCCAAGATGCTTTTGAAGTCCTGGGCATTCCACCTTTTGCGCACGAGACGGCTCGCCTCCACCGCGCACTGCTAGATATCGAGCGGAATGAAGGCAGCGGCGGCCTGCAGGCCCTTTGGAACGTGAGCGACAAACTGCTGGGGCCTTGCCTCAACACCCTGCATGAGTTCAGGCCCATCCTGAAAAACGGCGATCTCGACAATCCCGCACTCGCCCGTCACCTCTCCCCCGCCGTCATGTCCTATCACGGCATTCAATACCAGAGCATGGCGCCCAAGGTGATGGATTCCGCGCAGCTCGACTGGCTACAAAACCATCTCTGGATCCTCTCGGGCCTTTACGGATGCGTACGCCCCTTTCATGCCGTTGAACCGTATCGGCTGGAGATGGGCGCGAAGCTTGCCGTCGACGGTGCCCGAGACCTCTACGCGTTTTGGGGCGACAAGCTCGCACGGGCTATCGCTCCGGCAGGCTCCAACGCAACGATCGTCAACCTCGCCAGCGCGGAATACGCCAAAGCCGTTCTGCCCCGCCTCACCACCGATGTCACGGTCGTCACATGCCTCTTTGGCGAAGGCGTCCGCAACGGCAAGCCCATCCAGCGCTCGACCGCCAGCAAAAAGGCGCGCGGCTCCATGGTGCGCTGGATGGCAGAAAACAAGCTCAAGGATGCAAGCGAGCTCACCGCGTTCGACGTAGGTTATCGACACTTTCCCGAGCTTTCAGACAAAAACACCCTGGTATTCATGAACGTTCAGGCACAATAGGCCCGCCGTTTCCAAACACCCCGTTACTCCGCCAAGCCATCAGCCTTAGCGATCTCGCTCGTCGAGCCATCTTGATAAGTAACCTTGACATGCTCCACCTCGGACACCTTGACGCCCGATGGGGGCTCCAGGCGCCATTCCGTCAGCGCGATATCCATCGTCGTGGGCACATCCCCTTGATCTTTGAGCTCGACCGACAGCGTCTTAAGCGACGCATCGAAGGTCACGCGCTCGATCTCTTCACCAGGAATGGAGCCACCGCTCAGCTGCAGCTGAACAAACTCGTCGCGCGGATACCAATAGTCGCCCGGCGCGGCAACGGTATTGTCGCCCGCGACCTTCACTGTCATGATCGGCAGGGCATCGTCGGCCTCAAACTCCCAGGCAGCGCCGCCGCGACCGCCAAACGTCCAGATACAAAAGGCAATCACCAGCACGGCAAGCACCGCAAAACCAATCGCGACAAGGCCATGGTGCGCGCGGCTTTCCTCGGCCGATACATCCCATTGCGTCTCTCGATATAGATGCTTGTCTTCCATGTTCGCCTCCCCACAGGCACGCTCGTTGGCCCAATCGTACCCATTCAGGCTATACTTGAGCCCATGACATAACGGGGAGCTTGCAGGACAAGACGGCAGGCTGAGATTGGGCACGCCCGCCCTGACCCGCAAACCTGATATGGGTAATGCCAACGAAGGGAGCCGTGCCAATGAGCACACAGACCGAGCCCAAGCTCGTCACGCAAATCGACTTCGCCCGCGCCGGGCAGATCACACCGCAGATGAAGGAAGTCGCCGAGCGCGAGCATCGCGACCCCGAGTACATCCGCGAGCGCGTGGCCGACGGCCGCATCGCCATTCCCGCCAACATCGTGCACATCAAAAAGGGCATGCGCGCCTTTGGTGTCGGCGAGGGCCTGTCCACCAAGGTCAACGTCAACCTGGGCATCTCGGGCGATAAGGCCGATGCCGCCGAGGAGTGGAAGAAGGTCAAGATCGCCGAGGACTTTGGCGCCGACGCCATCATGGACCTTTCCAACTCGGGCAAGACGCGCCAGTTCCGCCAGCAGCTCATCGACGAGACGCCGCTCATGGTGGGCACCGTCCCCATGTACGACGCCATCGGCTACATGGAAAAGCCGCTGGTCAAGCTTACCAAGGACGACCTGTTCGAGGTCGTGCGCGCGCACGCCGAGGACGGCGTGGACTTTATGACCATCCACTGCGGCATCAACAAGTCGGTCACCAAGACCTTTAAGGAGACCGGCCGCCTGATGAACATCGTCAGCCGCGGCGGCTCGCTGCTGTTTGGCTGGATGGAGGTCACCGGCAACGAGAACCCGTTCTATGAGTTCTACGATGAGCTGCTCGAGATTTGCCATGAGTACGACGTGACGATTTCGCTCGGCGACTCCTGCCGCCCGGGCTGCCTCTACGACTCCAACGATGCCACCGAGACCGCCGAGATGATCGAGCTAGGCAAGCTGTGCAAGCGCGCATGGGCCGCGGGCGTCCAGGTTATGGTCGAGGGACCGGGCCACATGGCGCTCGACGAGATCGCCGCCAATATGAAGCTGCAGAAGCGCCTGTGCCACAACGCCCCGTTCTATGTGCTGGGGCCGCTGGTGACCGATATCGGTGTGGGCTACGACCACATCACCGCCGCCATCGGTGGCGCCATCTCCGCGAGCTCCGGCGCCGACTTCCTGTGCTACGTGACACCGGCAGAGCACCTGTGCCTGCCCAACGCCCAGGATGTGCTTGACGGCCTCATGGCCACTAAGATTGCCGCGCACGCCGCCGATATCGCCAAGAAGGTACCGCACGCCCGCGACATGGACGACAAGATGGGCCAGGCACGCCGCAAGCTCGACTGGGATGCCATGTGGAAGTGCGCTCTCGACCCGGTCACCGGCAAGAAGCGCTACGAGGAGTCCCCTGCCGCCACTGAGGGCACCTGCACCATGTGCGGCAAGATGTGCGCCGTCCGCACCGTTAACAAGGTGTTCGAGGGCACGACGATCGATCTTGGCATGGAGGATTAGCTTTTTCGAGGTAATCGCCATCAAGCCTGCTGTAACGTCCGTCAATTGTTGACTTGTGAACATTTGCTTATATTTGCGTAAAGATTGCATCGCCCGCCCGGGATCGGCATACAGCCGGCCCGGGCATCTTTATAATGCGGGGTAAAAGACCCATTTGAATCCGACCGGACAAGGGAGCGAACATGGATCGCAGTAAGGTACCCGCCGTTCTATCCATCGCGGGATCCGATTCCAGCGGCGGTGCCGGCATTCAGGCCGACATCAAGACCATTACGGCGCACCGCCTGTATGCCGAGACGGCCATTACAGCCATCACCGCACAGAACACCCTGGGCGTCACCGCCGTGCAGGATATCTCGCCAGATATCGTAGCCGCGCAAATCGACGCTGTCTTTGACGACATCCGCCCGAGCGCCGTCAAGATCGGCATGGTTTCTTCTGTCGAGATTATCGAAGTCATCGCCGACCGCTTGAGCGCTTGGAACGCAACGAACGTGGTCGTCGACCCCGTCATGGTCGCCACCTCGGGCGCTCGTCTCATTGCCGAGGATGCCTCCGAGGCACTCACCCGCCGCCTGTTCCCGTTGGCAACCGTCATCACGCCCAACATTCCCGAGGCTATGGCGCTGCTCGATTACGAGGTCGATTCCGAGCGCACACAGCAAAATGCCGCCATGCTTCTCACCCGCCGCTTTGGCTGCGCGTCCCTCGTTAAGGGTGGGCATCTTGTCAACGAAGCCAACGATGTGCTAGCAGAGCCCGCGCCGCTCGATGACGAGGGCAACCACCTGGGCGATCCACTCACCACGTGGTTCCGCCACAAGCGCATCGAGACCGGCAACACGCATGGCACTGGCTGCACGCTTTCGTCCGCCATCGCCTGCGCGCTGGCCCAGGACATGGAACTTGCCGACGCCGTCAACGCCGGCAAGGCCTACCTAACCGGAGCTCTCGCCGCCGGCTTTGACATGGGCAAAGGTTCCGGCCCCGTCAACCATATGTGGCAGTACTAAAGCCCGCAGCCCAAAACCACCGCAAAGGGGACAGACACCTTTGCGGTGGCTACCACAAACGTCTCGATCTGTAACAGTTAGAGCCCATTTTTCGGCCCACCTGTTACAGATCGAGATATTCTAATTCCGCTGAGAAGAGATCTCGATCTGTAACAGTAACTCGGCAAAATCGACCCTAGATGTTACAGATCAAGACAAACGACCGATATCGACCTAAATAATCTCAATCTGTAACATCTAGCCCGTTTTCGGCCTTAGAACTGTTACAGATCAAGACAAACGAAACAAGCCACCGCAAAGGGAGCTTTTGTGGTGCTTTGGGTCGCGCTACTCACCAAGCATCTCTTTGAGCTTGGCTGCCACGGCGTGGCCCAGGCTCTCGTGGCTTTCGGGCATCATATGCAGGTAGTCGATATCACCCGGCTCGGCGAAATCGGCGGCATTCAAAAAGTCGCAGCCAAACTGCTCTGCCACGTGCGCATAGTACTCGCCAAAATGCTCAGATGCCTCAACGGAATGCTCGTCAAAGTCGGTCATATACACATCGGCGATCTGCGGCTTGATCTTGATAGGAGCCATCAGCAGAATGCGCGGACAAGGCGCAGCGTCGGTCCACGGAAACGCGCAGGCGGCGCGAATCAGTGCCATGGCGCCACGGGCGATATCGGAAGCTGTCACGTTAAAGACCGTCTTACAGTCGTTGGTGCCCAGCATGATCACAATGGCGTCCAGCGGCTTATGGGCCTCGAGCAGCATCGGAAGCGCGCGAATGCCGTTGAGGTTAGTGTCCAGATGGCACATATCGTCGCGCACCGTCGTGCGGCCGTTAAGCCCCTCCTCAATCACATGCCAGCCCTCGCCCAGGTCACGCTGCGCCACGCCGCACCAGCGCACATCCTGCGCATAGCGCACCGCGGTGCCATCGCGCATACCAGCCGGATCATAGCCATAGGTGTTGCTGTCACCAAAGCACAGAACGTTTTTCATCGTAAGCCCTTCCTTTAGTAAAAAGCCGACGGGAGCAGCCCTCCCGCCGGCTCGACCTATCTGTCGGCACGTACCGATTACAGGTACTTGCGCCAATCGTCCTCGTCCTCATCATCCTCGGCAGCAGCCTGGGCCTGCTCGACGGCACGAGCGGCTGCAGCACGGGCGGCAGCCTGGGCATAGGACTCCTCGTTGCGCTCGGGGAAGCTTGCCAACACGTGCTCAAACTTGGCGAAGTCCTCATCCCAGCGCGTAGAAGGCACAGCAAAGAACACCTGCTTGACCTTGAAGTCGCCCGACGCGAGCTCCTTACGGAAGAGCTCGGCTACGGCCTCGGCATCAAAGCCGTTATTGTCGCAGCCCCAAGCACCCAGCACGAGCTTCTCACGACCCAGCTCATCGCAGATGGCAAGGACAAAGCGGATACGGTCGCGCAGGGCGTCAAGCAAGGCATCGTCGCTCACGCGGTACTCCTGGCGAGCACGCTTGACGTTGGGCGCGGCGGCCACGATCACGTCGGCATACGCATGCACATGGTTGCGATCGAAGCGCACCGCGGGCACCACCAGCGCACGGTTGCGGTACAGCTCGCAGTTGATGTTGCGGCGACGGTTCTCGCCGTACCACTTGCGCTGCTTGTCGAGCACGTTGTACAGGTACGAATCGGCGCAGAGCGTCGCCTCCTGGCCCAGGTAGCCCTGGATATAGCCGCCGCCCGGATTGGTAAACGAGGCAAAGGCAAGCACGGCCATATCGCAGAACTGCGCATAGCCGCGGCCGTTATCGAGGATTGCCTGCGTGGCGGAGGCATCAAGCACGGTGACCTCGGGCAGGACCGGAGCAGCCTCCTCCGCGGGCGCGGACTCAGCCTCGTCGGCCAACTCGGTGGAACCGAGCGCCACCTCAGGCTCGACCGCAGTCTCCACCTCAGCGGCCTCAACCTCGACAGCCTCAGCAGCCTCGACGTCCTCGGCAGCCTGCTCCTCAGCAGCCGCAGCCGCTTGGGCCTTGGCCTTCATCGCCGCGACAAAACCGGCAGGCATACCATCGAACTCGCGCACGCCGGTAAGCGAACGCTCGATGTCCTTGGCGCAGGCCTCGGACACAGCCGCCACATGGCGCTCGGCGGCCTTGGCACGCGCCTCGCGCTTGGGATTGGGCTGACCCGCCCGGTTAGACCTGCGGTTACGGTTCCTGTTGTCGACATCTGCCATACGTGGCCACCTTTCCTGTCGCTGCCGCTATCGGCTTTTTCCCATCCATGATACCCCGCCGCGCACAAAAAAGACGGCCCCGAAGGACCGCCTTTCGTATCGTTTTACCGTGTCCGGCAGGAAGCGTCGCAATGCCGCGCTTTAATCGCGACGGCCGAGGATGTTCAGAATGCGCAGGAACACGTTGATAATGTCCACGAACAGGTTAGACGCCATGAGCACCGCATTGGGCAGCGTGGGCGGCACCGTCGTGGCAACATAGGTGTCGTAGCCAATAAAGCCGGCGAACACCACGATCACGATCAGGTCGGTGATGGTCTGCGAGACACCCATGAACATCAGCACGATCTCAACCAGAATCGTGGCGAGCAGAATGCCAAAACCGATGCCATATACGCGCTGGAAAAACTTGGGGAAGGTCACGCCCAGCGCACCAAAGACAAAGGTGATGGCGGCCGTGGCGATAAAGGCGGTGTTGATAGTGGGCAGGTCATAGTTGGCAAGGCCAAACGACGCGGTCAGGCCAAAGGTGCTCGCAAAGATCACGTAACCCACGAGCGACAGGCCCACGGACTGCTTGCCCGCAGCAGCCGACATCATGACGATACCGACAATAGTCAGGATAAACGAGCCAAAGACCAGTGGCAGGGCGGCGCCGCTCATCATCATGCGGGCAAACGCCATGGTGCTCGTAAAGTAAGCACCGGCGCCCATGGCGCAAAAGCCCAAGAAGATGAGGGCAGACATGGCAAGATTGTACGCGCGCGGCGACATCTCCTTGGCGCGACTTGCGCCGGTCTCGATGGGGCCGTTCTGATAGCCCTGGATATCGTTCATACTTCGTCCTTTCAAAAGCGCACAACAGCGCCGTAGGTGACAAGATTTCTGCCATTGTACCCGAATGCTGTACGTCCTTACCTACGGCGCTCGCCCTCAAGCGTACGATCAAAGGCCCAGACCCACCAACGCATCACGTGCGCCTGCGAGCCGTCCGCCCGCTCGCGCGTCTGGTCCTCCAGATACAACTCGGTCGCGTGCCTGCCAAAACGCACCTTATATGTTGCCGTACGGATGCCGTGGACCATCAGGCCAAACCCAATGGTCGAGATAATTTCGTCGATCGTAAAACAACGGCCGTCGACCCAGCAGACGGTGACCGGCACGACCTGTCCGCCCGCGAGGATGCGAGCCACGACGTCCACATACTGCTTGTGCACGCGCCGAGTTTTGCCGTCTGTCTGTCGATATTCCATGCCCTCTATTATCGAACGCATGTTTGTATGTTGTAAAGCGAACAGACTGTGGTTTTGGGGTGTTGGGGCGCGCACGCGTGTCCTCATGGCGTGTTAGCAAAAAGAATACCCGCGGTCAACAGGGCTAATATTCAATTTTAGTGCCAAAAAATTCACTTCTCCCATCAGAACTCGGTAAAGAAACCCACAGGAGGTGATACGATTTATCATGTTTTTGTAACGTGTCTGCAAACTTCGAGAAAGCCCATATATGGACGTAACGTTCTCAACCTTCCTCGGCCAAATTGTGTCGAACCCAGTCCTTGCCGTCACCGTGATTCTCGCGCTCGGCGCCATCTTCGTCAACGGATGGACCGACGCGCCCAACGCCATCGCGACCTGCGTCACCACGCGTTGCATGCCCGCCCGCGCCGCCATTCTCATGAGCGCCGCATTCAACTTCTTGGGCGTGCTCATCATGACGCACTTTAACGCGAGCGTCGCCAACACCATCTCACATATCGTCGACTTTGGCGGAAACAGCACCATGGCGCTTGCGTGCCTCTGCGCCGCTCTGTTCTCCATCGTCGTCTACGGTGCCACGGCATCGCGTTTTGGTATCCCCACCTCGCAAAGCCACAGCCTTATCGCCGGCCTGACCGGTGCCGCTATCGCCCTCGGCGGCGCGAACAGCGTCAACGTCCACGAGTGGATGAAGGTCATCTACGGCCTGGCGCTCTCCATCGGCCTGGGCTTTGTCATGGGCTGGATCCTGTGCAAACTCGTCTCGATTCTGTTTGCCGCCGCCAATAGGCGACGTGCCAATGTCTTCTTTAAATACGCTCAGATCGCGAGTGCCGCGGCCATGAGCTTTATGCATGGCGCGCAGGATGGACAGAAGTTCATCGGCGTGCTCTTTTTAGGCGTGGCCTTCGCCAGCGGCCAGACGAGCGTCGGCGATGCCGGCATCCCCATCTGGATTATGCTGCTGTGCTCGGCCACCATGGGCATCGGCACCAGCGTGGGCGGCGAGCGCATCATCAAGTCCGTCGGCCAGAGCATGGTCAAGCTCGAGAAGTATCAGGGATTCTCCGCCGACCTCGCGGGCGCCGCGAATCTGCTGCTTGCCACCCTTACCGGTATCCCCGTGTCCTCCACCCACATCAAGACCTGCGCCATCATGGGCGTCGGTGCCGTCAAGCGCCTTTCGGCCATCAACTTCGGCGTGGTCAAGGACATGATGTTCACCTGGTTCTTCACCTTCCCCGCCTGCGGACTCATCAGCTTTGTCATGGCCAAGCTGTTCATGATGTTCATCTAGTCAAACCGAGCGTCCATCCGGACCGTAATACCTCGCCCACCCGACTTCGCCTCGAAAGGACCCACTCATGGCAAAGAAACCCGATTCGTTCTACTTCGACAACTACGTTGCTTGCGCCGACCTAGCCGTCCAGGCCGCAGAGCTGCTCACCAAGATTTTCGAGAACTTCGATCCCGCAAAGATTCACGATATGCTCAACAAGATGCACGCGATCGAGCATGCGGCCGACAAGAAGCATCATGAGCTTGAAGACGCCCTGCTCACGGCCTTTATCACCCCGCTTGAGCGCGAGGACCTGGACCTGATGAGCTGCTCGCTCGACACGGTGCTCGACCGTATCGAGGGCGTCGTGCAGCGCGTCTACTTCACCAACATCCAGAGCATCCATCCCGATGCCATCGTGATCGCCCACAAGGTGACCGACGCCTGTCGCGCCATGAAGGACCTGATGGTCGAACTGCCCAACTACCGCAAGTCCAAGACCCTGCGCGAACTCGTCATCCAGATCAACACGATCGAGTCCGAGGCCGACGAGCTCTACATCAACGCTATGCGCAACCTACATGTCAACGGCAAGGACCCGCTCGAGGTTATCGCCTGGCGTGACGTTTACGCCTTCCTGGAGTACTGCGCTGACTGCTGTGAGAATGTGGCCGATGTCGTGGATTCGATTGTCATGAAGAACAGTTAATTGGGGGTACGTGTCCCACCGGTCGCGGGCCCGATCACTAATAACCTTTTTCACTCCGGCTGCAAGCAGAGTCGTTCAAAAGGTTATTAGTGGTCGGGCCCGCTCCCTTATGTACCACCATTGGGAACTTTGGCTGATAGTTTTAGCGCAACGGGGGTTTGGCTGAAGGGACCTTTGGTACCCGTTCGGACACTTTGGCCCTTGATGAGCGTTTGGCTGATTGCTGCTTTGGGTACTCTTTGGGTTACTTTGGGTTTGTTTGATTTTTAATTGTTGGAGGGCTTGGTTGTGAGTTATTTGGATTTGGCTCGGGGTCGTTATTCTTGTCGCGAGTTTGAGGACCGTTCTGTTGGGCGGTCGGTGGTGGATGCCATTGTTGAGGCGGGGCGCATTGCTCCTTCTGCTTGTAATAATCATCCAACCCGTGTGATGGTGCTTGATACTCCGGAGCTGTTGGAAAAGGCCACTGCTTGTCAGCCTCGGTTTGCTCGTGATGGGTCTATCTTTGGGGCTCCGCTTATCTTCCTTATCTGCAGCGTTACCGATGACGCCTGGGTGCGCCCTTATGACCAGATGAACTCCAGTGCCATCGACACCTCGATCGTCTGCGATCAGATGATGATGGAGGCCGAGGAGCAGGGCCTGGGTACGTGCTGGGTGTGCCATTTTAAGCCCGAGGTGGCCTGTGAGCAGTTCAGCCTGCCCGAGGGCATCTATCCCTATCACATGCTCGTCTGCGGCTATCCTGCCGACCATATCGCCGATCCCGAGCATCGCGAGGCCCGCACCATTCCCCTCCCCGACTTCCTCCTCAAGTAGATTTTAGGACATGCCTTAAAATCTACCTTTGACCGCTCACCCGTTCGCCGAGTCCTGTGCCCTCAAACGCAGGACTCGGCGTTTTGTTTTGCAGACTGCGTACAGCCACAAAAAAAGGACCCGCAAACTGCGGGCCCTTTCTAGGCGCTACATGATAGCTGGATGTTAGTCCAGGTCGTCGGCGGCGAAATTGTCAATCGGTGCGAAGGGATCGGCAACGGGGATAACCGGCTCGGCGACGGGCAGCGGCTCGGCAGCAGGAACGGTCACAGCCGGAGAAGCGGCGGAACCGACCGGCGTGGAAGCCATGAGATCGGACGGGAAGGAGTTCTGAGCATCGTCCATGAAGTGCTGGATGAGCTTGAGGTACTCGGCCTTGAACTCCTCGCGGGAAGCCTTAAGACGGTCGATCTCCTCAAGCTCGGCCTGCTTCTCGGTCAGGGCCTGGCGGATGACCTCGCGGGCCTTGGCGTCGGCCTCGTTGCGAATACGGTCGGCGTTCTCGTTGGCATCGTTGACGATGCCCTCGGCGGTCTGCTGGGCAGCAATCAGGGCAGCGGAAATCTGGCGCTCCTGAGCGGAGAAGTCGGGTGCAGGAGCGGCCACAGGGGCGGCGGGAACGGCCTGCGCGGCAGCGTCCTGAGCCTGAGCAAGCTGGGCCTGCGTATCGGCAAGCTGCTGCTCGGTAGCAGTCAGACGACCCTTAAGATCGACGATCTTGGCGAGCATGGCATCGACCTCAGAGGACAGGGTCTCCAGGAAGACGTCGACCTCGGCGGGATCGTAGCCGCGCTTGGCCTCAGAGAAGGTCTGAGCCTGAATGTCAGCAGGGGTAATAGCCATAACAAGTTCTCCTTTATCTTCGCCTTGGCGCCGTGCGCCCGACGTGAGTTACTAAGCCAGTTTTATATGAGTATACCTATAAGAAGTTGCAGAACCAGCTTCTGTACCAACTGCAACGCAATAATCGCAACGACCGGTGAAAAATCGACGCCGCCCATGGGCGGGATAAACCGGCGGAACAAATTGAGCCACGGGCCGCACACGCTATCGAGAACGGCGGCGATATCCTGTAGCAATCCGCCCTGCTTCATAGGGATCCACGTCATAAGGCAGTAGACCACGATGAGCGTGGAGTAAAAGTTGAACAGCGTATTGACCAGCTGGACAATGGTGTAGATGTTGATGAGAATCTCCTCGTCTTGTCTTTACTTAAGGTAGCCGTCGGCACGGAGCTTTTTGAGGTCCGAATCCTTGACCTCGCAACCGGCGGGCAGCACCATAAACACGCGATCTCCCACCTCTTTAACTGTGGCACCCAGGCCGCAGGCAAAGCCGTAAGAGAAGTCCAGGACGCGCTTGGCGACCTCGGTACGAACGCCCACAAAAATCAGCGCGACAGGCTGCTTGGTGCGCACGCGGCGCACGACGGTCTCCACGTCGTCATAGCTCTCGGGGCGCAGGACATAAGCCGGCAGCTGCGGCGTAGCGTTGATGATGTTGCTCGCATACGCCGAGGCATCGCTCGGTGAGGGAGCAGGTGCGGGGGCAGCAGCGCGGGCACGCGTGCTCTCGGCGTAGCTCGACGGCGTGTCGTAGGCACCGGGACGATAACCGCCCGCAACCGTCTCCTGCGAGCGCGATGGCGGGTTGTAGGTCGTAGCATGGCGAGAATCGTCGCCGACCAGCTGACCGGAGCGCGTGTACACGGCCACCGACTCGGCCTCGCCGCGGCGCGTCTGACCCAACAGGCCGTTGCTCGGCTCATCCTGGGTGTAGAAGCCCTCGCCCGAGACACCGCTGTAACCGTTGTTCTGGTAGCCGTCGTCATAGCCATCATCGTAGCCGTAGTCGTCGTCCTGACCATAACCCTGGTCGTAACCCTGCTGGCCGCCCAGGTGCATCTTATTTTTAATCTCGTCAAGGAAGCCCATGGTTGTGTCCTCTCGCGGTTTAGTGCAGGCGCTCTGATAATCAGTGCGCACTTCAGAGCCTTATTTTACTGCAAACTCCGGGCTAAATACTACCCTGCCCAGGCGAACGAGCGTAGAGCCTTCCTCAAGAGCAGGCTCAAAGTCCTCGCTCATGCCGCAGGAAAGTTCGGGCAGGCTCAGATCGGAGTGCGTCGCCTCAAGCTCATCCCTTAGTTCGCGAAGTCCGGCAAAAGTGCGGCGCGCCACATTCTTATTCCCCCGGGGCGCCATAGTCATAAGGCCCTGCACACAAATTCCCTCAAGCTCCGCAAGCTCACCTGCGGCGTCTCGGACCTCGTCGGGCGAAAAGCCGCCCTTGGACTCCTCGCCGCTCACATTGACCTCGATCAGCACACGCTGGGGGCCGGAGAGCTCGCCCGCCTCAATCTTGCGGACCGCACGGCTCGAGATAGCCTGAGCCAAATGCAGCGATCCCACCGAATGAATCAGCTCGGCCGAGCCCAGAACCGCATTGATCTTGTTGGTCTGCAGGTTGCCGATCATATCGAAGCGCACCTCGGGTAGCTCCGGATGCTCTACGAGGCCCGCAAGCTTGCGAACGAGCTCCTGCGGGCGGTTCTCGGCAAAATGGCGATACCCCGCCTGAATAGCGGCAACGGTCTCATCAACGCCAACAGTCTTGGAGACGGCAATCAGGCGCGCGGCATCGTGGGGACGGCCCGCGCGATCGAGTGCTGCATAAAAACGTTCGAGAATCTGCTCGCGGCGAGCGCGTATCAAGTCCAAATAGTTATCCATTGCCAATCGCCTCCGCAGACAGCCAAACAAGTAGTCCCATGCTAACGCAAGAGCGCGGCCTCGCATGTGCAAGGCCGCGCTCACTTAGGTATTTACAATCTTTCGACGAACGGGGCCGCCCTACTCCTCGTCGTCCTCGGCGTCGTCCTCGTCCTCGAGGTGCTCGAGCAGGTAGCGGAGACCCTCGCTCACCTCGTTAGCGGGCACTTTGGCAACATAGTGTGCATCGACGGCAGGCCTCATGATGACACCCTCGCCCGAAGGCACGCGCATGCTCTCAAGCTCATCCTCGTCCGTACGGGCGATATCGCCGGCAGTCAAACGCTGTCCGGTCAAAAGGAAGGTCAGACGGCAGGCGGCATCGATCGAAATCGAGGCGATACGATCGAGGTAGCGCGAAACCATGATGGCGCGGCGCAGGTCGTCATAGTTGCTGTCGTCGTCCATAAAATCGCCCGTGTCCATGCGGTTAAAGGTGCGGAAGAACTTCTCGTACGCCGCATGCACCGGCTCGTCCTCGCCGGCCAGGTTGCAGATGATGGACATGTCGTTGGTGACGAGCGCAGAAAGTGACGAACCCAGCACCTGGTAAACAGCCTCGGCCTCGGCCTCGACCGTAGCGACGAGTTCCTGGGGCAGCGAGATGTCGGCCTTGACCATGTGACGCGTGGCGCGGCAGATCTGGCGAACCTTATCGGTCATGCGCTGCAGGTTAAAGTCGACGTAGATGATCGTCTGCAGCAAGCGGAAGTCGGAGGCGACCGGCGACTGCGTAGCGATCAGGTTGTAGCACACGGCCTCCAAGTTGGCGCAGCGCGCATCGATCGAGAGCGTGCGCTTCTTGGTCTTGGTGGCGAGCTTGCGATCGTCGGTCACATAGGCCTTCACGGCGTCGTGAAGCGCCAGGTCTACAGCCTCGTAGATGCTCAGCATCTCGTGACGGGCTTCGATGAGCTGACGGGAAAACAGTTTGCGCATGGTTCACTCCAATCAGTTGGGTGCGGTCATGCCGCCCGCACAGTGAATACGCACCGGACCAGGTCCGATCGGCTTGGGACTAGTCGCACCGATCAGCCAAAGCGGCCGGTGATATAGTCTTCCGTCCGTGAATCCACCGGGCTGGTGAAGATCGCGTCGGTTTGACCATACTCGATGAGCGTGGCGGGCTCGCCGGCAACTTCCTGCAAGAAAAATGCGGTGTAGTCGCTAATACGAGCGGCCTGCTGCATAGAATGCGTGACGATGATGATCGTCATCTCGGGCGCCAGCTCGGCCATCAGATCCTCGACCTTGGAGACGGACGTGGGGTCGATGGCGGAGCAGGGCTCGTCCATCAGAAGGACATCGGGCTGCACCGCAAGCACACGCGCAATGCACAGACGCTGCTGCTGACCGCCCGAGAGCGCCAAACCGTCCTTGTTGAGCTGATTGGATACCTCTTTCCAGAGGTTGGCGCGCTTGAGCGATTCTTCCACGATGTCATCGAGGTCGCTTTTGCTAGTCACGCCCTGCAGACGAGGGCCAAAAGCGACATTCTCGTAGATGGATTTGGGGAACGGGTTGGGCTGCTGAAAAATCATGCCCACGCGACGGCGAAGGTCGACCGGGTCGACGCCCTCGGCATAGATATCGTTGCCGTCGAGCGTCATGGTGCCCTCGACGCGGGTGCCCTCGATCAGGTCGTTCATACGGTTGATGCAGCGCAAAAACGTCGATTTGCCGCAGCCCGAAGGACCGATAAACGAGGTGATGGCGTTTTTGGCGATGTTGAGGTCGAGCCCCGTCAGCGCATGAAAGTCACCGTACCAAAAGTTGAAATCCTTGGCCGTGATGGCCGCTTGCTCCGGCGTGGGAGCGGACTGATAGACGGACATGGGACTCCTTAACTAGCGGCGTTTGCGCGACAGATAGCGCGCAAACAGGTTGAAGGCCAGAATAATCGCCATCAGCAAAAGCGCGGTGCCATAGGCTGCGTTCATGTTGATGCCGTCGTTGGCAAGCAGGTACAGGTGGACCGTCATGGGGCGGCCGGAATCGAGTGGCGAGATAGGCAGGTTGATGGCCTGACCCATGGTGTAGAGCACCACCGCAGTCTCGCCGATGGCGCGGCCGATGGCAAGCACGATGCCGGTGGCGATGCGGCCAAAAGCCGAAGGAAGCACGATCTTGGAGACGACCTGCCACTTGGTGGCGCCCAGGCCATATGCGCCCCAACGGATATAGCGCGGAACGGCGCGGATTGCCTCCTCGGTGGTGCGCATGACGATAGGCAGCATCAGAAGCGCCAGCGCCAGCGCGGCCGAAACCATCGAAAGGCCCAGGCCCATGGCCTCGACAAACAAGGCGTAGCCAAAGAGGCCCATAACAATGGAGGGCACCGAGGCCAGGGCATCGGCAGCATAGCGAATGATGTCGACAATCTTGCCCTGCTTGGCGTATTCGGCCAGATAGACCGCAGCCAGGACGGCAACCGGCGTGCAGATGAGCATGGCGAGCGCCGTCACGTAGATGGTCGAGACGATCGTGGGCCAAATGCCGCCCTCGGCGTTGACGCCCTGCGGCCAGCCGAAGATAAAGTCGAGCGAGATATGCGGCAGGCCGTTGATGACCACGTAGGCGATGATGGCGATCAGCACCAGCGTGGTGATATAGGCCGCGGCGCGAAACACGCCGAGCATGATCTTGTTGGACAGATCCTTGTTGATGCGGCCCTTCTTGCCATGGGAAAGGGCACGCTTGATGCGCTCACGCGACGAGGTCGTATCGACCGTCGTGTCAACGGAATCGGACATAGCCTACCCCCTCTTCTTGGAAATCAGGCGGACGATACCCACCAGTGCAGCGGAGATGATAAACAGGACAACGCCCATGCCAAACAGAGCCGAGCGGTGCAGGCCCGAGGAATAACTCATGTCGAGCGCGATCTGACTCGTGAGCGTCGAGATGGGGCTCGAGATGCTATCCGGAATGACCGGGGCGTTGCCCACGACCATCAGCACGGCCATGGTCTCACCGATGGCACGCCCCATACCCAAGACAATTGCATCGACGATGCCCAGCTTGGCTGCAGGAAGCACGACCTTGTAGATGGTCTGCCACTTGGTGGCACCCATGGCATAGGATGCCTCGCGAATGCCCATGGGAATGGAATTGAGGGCATCGATGGTGAGCGTGGTGATGGTGGGAACGATCATGATGGCGAGCACGAACCACGCCGTCAGCGCGCCAAAGCCAAGACCGCCGGTCAGCTGCGCGATAAACGGACGGATGATGACCATGCCAAAGAAGCCGTAGATGATGGAGGGGATGCCCGCCAGCAGGTCGACGGCAGGGCTGATGAGCTTGCGCACGCGCTTGCTGGCAATCTCGACCAGATACACGGCTGTGCCCACACCCAGGGGCACACCCATGGCGAGCGCACCGACAGTCACCAGACCAGAACCCGCCAGCAGCGACATAATGCCGTAGTGGCCCTCAGAGGGTGCCCATGTAAAGCTAAAGAAGTCCGCCAGGCCGATGTCGGTAAAGACCGGCAGCGCCGAGTACGTGGTAAAGACAAAAATCAGGATGACGGTGACGACCGCCAAGAACGCGCAGGCAAAGAAGATCCACTGCAGCGCCTTCTCCTTAAGATAGGTGCTGCGCGACACCAACGCCAACTCACGCTTTTTGGGCACCCGGGTCTCCTGCTCAATCTGGGGGGTTTCCTGTGCTTCCACGCTACTCACTCCCCTTTCCGTCGTTGGTGACGGGAATAAAGCCCGCCTCGCGAATCTGCTTGTCCATCTTTTCGGACGTCACATAGTCGATGTAATCCTGCGCCTGCTGCGAAGGCGTCCCCTTCACAAAGAAGTAAAGGTCACGCGAGATGGGATAGCCGCCACTTGCGACCGTCTTCTCGGATGCCTCGACATGGTTGACCGAAACGGCCTTGACCGAGGTCTTGGCGTTGAGGCTCTCGACAAAACCCAGCGAGATGTAGCCAATGGCGCCACGCGAGCGAGACACGACATCGCGCACCTGGCCCGTGCCCGAAAGAACAGCCGAGCGGCGATCGAATGGCGTGCCGTCCATCACGATAGTGCGGAAGGCCTCGCGCGTACCGGACGCCTCGTCGCGGTTGATAACCTGAATCTTCAGGTCCTCTCCGCCGACTTCTTTCCAGTTGGTGATCTTGCCGGCGTAAATATCGCGGAGCTGCTCGGTCGAGAGATTATCGACCGGGTTGTCGTCGTTCACGATGACTGCAATGCCGTCGTGCGCGATAACGATAGGCGTCAGACCCAGGTCTTGCTCATCGGCGCTGAGGCCACGAGAGGAGCTGGCGATATCGGCGGTGCCGGCGCTAACAGCTTCGATGCCAGCAGATGAGCCAAGGCCGGAGACGAGCACGTCGGTGCCGGTCTCCTCTTTAAAGCCCTCGGCCGCGATCTCGGCAATGGGAAGGCACGTCGTAGAGCCGGCAACGGTGATGGAAGAGGTAGAAGATCCCGAGGAGCAGGCGCACAGCGTGAGCGTGAGCACTGCCGCGCTCAGGACCGATGCGATCTTTCTCATAGCATCACGCCGATCGCAGCATGGCGCCCACAGGTCCCGCCCTCGTTGCGATAGGAATAAAAGCGGTCGTTTTGACGCACGGTGGAAAGTTTGGTGTCCACAATGCCATTCACATCGACACCGGCATCCACCAGCGCCTCGCGAATGGCGGCGGAAAGATCGAGCATACGGGAAGCGGTAGCATCGATGCACGCGAACTCGGCGGCAAAGCGATCCATAAGTTCTTGGGACACCTCATACTCGTCACCCAGGATATGGGGCCCAATATAGGCAGAGATGTCCTCCGGCGTGCAGTCAGCCGCCTCGCAGAGTGCTTGGCTGGCCTTGGCGGAAATGCGCGCAATCGTGCCCTTCCAGCCAGAATGCACCACGGCAAAGCCGTTGGGAGCCACCAGCACCACGGGAACACAATCGGCAAAGCAGAGCATCACGGGCACCTCATGGGCCGTACAGACGATGGCATCGCAGCCCTCTGCAATCTGTTCGCGAATGTTCTCGAGATCGTCGGCGCCGTTCGAGGTCACCGTCACGACATGGTCGCCGTGCACCTGATTGGGAACAAGCAGATTATGCTCGCACTCAGCGGCGCCCATGGCTTCGAGCGCTCGACGACGATTTTCTTGAACAGCAAAGGGGTCATCGCCTACATGCGAGCCCAGGTTGAGCGAGGAGTACGCATCTTCGGAAACGCCACCGGTGCGCTCGGTAAAGGCAAAGCGAACATCGAGCGTCGCGCCCTCTACCAACGTAACTCCATCATGGTCGACACGCGAAACGTTGTCCGCACGTGCTGCCATACTAAAGCCTCCTATTACAACAAGTACCGCGGCGTCGCCGCGCAGTCCGTGTTTATACGGCTGTCATACTTCTTTAAAAGGATACCCGCAGCGGTAGGGACCAAACGTAAAGGGAACGTAAGGAGATTGGAGGCTTTCGTTTACAAACGAGAAACAAAAAGGGCGCATCCATACGGACGCGCCCCTGTGCAAAACAATGCGAAGAACGACTTAGAAGCTGCCGCGCTTGAGGAAGTCGGGAAGCTCAAACTGATCGTTGCCAAAGTTGGGCAGCTCGGTACCACCGACGTTGCGAGTCGGGGCAGCCTGAGCGGGGCTGGCAGCCGGAGCAGTGCGCTGCGGCTCAGCGGAAGCAGCAGCCTTGCTCTGGGACTGCTGGGCAGCGAAGAGCTCGTCCTGACGGTTGACGTTGGAGTCGGAGAAGCCCGTAGCGATAACGGTGATGCGCACCTGGTCGCCCAGGGACTCGTCAACAACGGTACCGAAGATGATGTTGGCCTCGGGGTCGACAGCATTGGCGACAACGTCGGCGGCGTCGCTGATCTCCTGGATGCCCAGGTCCTTGGAGCCGGCGATGGAAAGCAGGACGCGCGTGGCGCCATCGATGGAGCTCTCGAGCAGCGGACTGGAGATAGCCTGCTGGGCAGCGTCGACGGCACGGGTGTCCCCAGAAGCGGTACCGATACCCATCATGGCGGTACCGGCCTGCTTCATGATGGTCTTAACATCGGCGAAGTCCAGGTTGATGATACCCGGGACGGTGATGAGGTCGGTGATGCCCTGGGTGCCCTGGGAAAGGACGCCATCGGCAATCGCGAACGCCTCGAGCATAGTGGTCTTCTTCTCGGCGATGTCGAGCAGCTTGTCGTTAGGGATAACGATCATGGTGTCGACGCAATCGGAGAGGGTCTTGATGCCCTCCTCGGCGCTCTTCTTGCGCTTGCGACCCTCGAAGGTAAAGGGCTTGGTCACGACGGCGACGGTCAGCGCGCCGACCTCGTTCATCGCGATATCGGCAACGATGGGGGCAGCGCCGGTACCGGTACCACCGCCCTCGCCGCAGGTGATGAACACCATGTCGGCGCCAGCGAGCGCCTCGGCGATATCGTCGCGGGACTCATCGGCAGCCTTGCGGCCAACCTCGGGGTTGGCGCCGGCGCCCAGGCCGCGGGTAAGGTCGGTGCCGATGTGCACCTTGATATCGGCATCAGAGATCGCGAGCGCCTGAGCATCGGTGTTGATGGCAACAAACTCGACGCCGCGGATGCCCTCTTCGATCATTCGATTGACCGCGTTGGTACCGCCGCCGCCGACGCCGACCACCTTAATGACGGCAAGGTAGTTGTTGATCTCTGTCTCGTGCATGTCGGTCCTCCGAACAAAGGTTATAGCCATAGCATGGGTTGACCCCTGCGCACATTAACCTTCAGGTTGAAAGTAAATGCAAAGGTAAACCGTATTATGTTTGCACATTATGAGCGTTTCAGTCAAATAATTGACCGTGAAAACCAAACAAACCAGATAAACGGCGTGGTATGGCCCCTCAACAAAGCCGTTTAGGATACTAGGCGGTCGGTGCGTTCCTAAACGTGTAGTTGCCCGGAGAGCGCACATTGATATAGGTCACGCCCTCTACCTGCGAAAGCAGCTTGGTCACGATGCGTTCTTTCTTGGCGATATCGTCCGAATCGCCCAGCGACACCTCAACGCCGTTGTCGAGATTTGCCGAGATAGCCTCAACGGAAGGTGTGGAAATATCCTTCACCTGGTCCAAGAACTCGCTCGAAAAACCGCGTGCGTAATCCAGGCCGGCCTTGACGGCCTTGGAGCTCACCGCCCGACCCGAAACCGGTGCGACATCGGCCGAGACGTCAGTCAACAGCACGGCGCCGTAGTGCTTGGCAAGCGCCAGGGCCGCATCGATGCCGGTCAGGGTGTTGGCACCCTCCCCCGATGTAATGACGTTCCCCTGGTCGTCCACCTCGACAGACGTCGACAGCGGAGCGATCCAGGTGTCATCGTCTCCGATAGCCCAGGCAAGGTCGTCGGAGCTGATATACGCAATGGCGGTAACTTTATGCTCCGTCGGCGTGATGATAAGCGTATGGGGAAACTGGCGCTGGACATCCACGCCCGAGACCCATGGGTTTTGCTTGAGGCCCTCGGTGATCTGATCGGGATCCACGTTAAAGAGCGACGTGTTCTCGGGAAGACTGATGAGCTGCATGGCGTCGTGCTTGGTCACATGCTCGCTGCCATGAATCTGAATATCGGTGGCGGAGAACAGGCCAGAGTTGATGACGACGATGGCAATAATGGCAAGTACGGCCACGGCCGCCAAGATGCCGCCCGCGATCTTGCCCTTACCCTTAAGGGCAGAAGCGGCGTCGGTCGTCTTGCTTGCCATGGCACCCAGCGATGACAGAGGATTGATGCCCTTTTTTGCCGAAGACGCCTTGGCGGCGGGTACCGATGTCAGTGAACGCGGCTTAGCGCCAGCCAACGTACGGCCGGCATGCGGCGCACGAGTTCCCAGCGAAGGCTTGGGCGTCGCCATGGGTCGGGAGGTCTTGGTGCCCATCGCAGGTTTGGGCGTCACCGAAGGACGCGGAGCCGGACGGCTCGTCTTTTTAGAAGTGGGGCGTCCTCCCAGCTGCGAGCCGACGACCGGGCGCTTGGCAGGACGAACGGACCCAACAGACTTGGAGGGCATGGCGGGCTTATGTTGAGGCTGGGCAGGTGCGCCGGAACGCCCTCCGGCGCGGCGGAAGGTTGGTTTCGATGCTCTAGAAGCCGAGGAATTTAACTTCCGGTCTGAGCTCGATGCCATACGCCTCCCTCACCTTTCCGTGCACATGCCTGATAACCGCGGCCACGTCATCGGCCGAGGCGGTTCCGTTATTAACGATAAAATTAGCGTGTACGGGCGAAACTTCCGCACCGCCAACCGAAAAACCCTTTAATCCACAATCCTCAATCAACTTGCCCACGCTTGCGTCGGGCGGGTTGCGAAAGACCGATCCGCAGGATGCACGGCCCATGGGCTGCGTGCGCTTGCGGCGCGTCAGGTACCGCTCCATACGCTCGCGAATGTCTGCCTTGGGCGCGGGCTTGAGTTTAAGCACGCACTCGAGAATGATCTCGTTACGCGGCAAGCTGCACTCGCGATACCCCCAAGCGATCTCGGACCCTGCATAGTGCTTAATACCGGACGCCGGATCAAACGTGACCACGTCCTCGATAAGGGAGCCGATCCACTCGGTCCGCGTACCTGCGTTCATGGACACGGCACCACCGACCGAACCGGGAATACCGACCGCGAACTCAAGGCCCGAAAGCCCGCGCGACAAAGCGTCGTTGACCAAACGCGCGAACATCACGCCCGCACCAACGGTCAGCGTGCAGCCGTCCTCGGCAACAACCGTGCGCTGAAACTCACGTCCCAGCGAAATAACGGCGCCGCGATAACCGGCATCGGCAACCAACAGGTTGGACCCCTTGCCGATAATCACCCACGGCACCCGCTCGCGGTCAAGCACCGCCACGGCGCGACGCAGGGCATGGTAGCTATGGCACGTCACAAAGAGGTCGGCCTTGCCGCCGATACGATAGCTTGTATGGCGTGCAAGACGTTCGTCCTCGACCGCGTCCGTGTCGATCATGCCCGAAAGCGCCATGACGGCGTTAAACAGACCCATGGGGTTTAAGCGTCTTTCTTGGCAGTCAGATACTCGATGAACTCGGGGCCGACGGTCGTAACGTCACCGGCACCCATGGTGAGCAGCAGGTCGCCCTCGCCCACGAGCTTCTCAAGCTCCTGGTTGAGCTCAAGACGACTGGAGCAGTACACGACCTCCTTGCCGGGGTGCTTAGCGCGAACGGTATCTGCGAGCATCTTGGAGGTAACGCCCGGGATCGGCATCTCGCCGGCGGAGAATACATCGATCAGCAGCAGCTTGTCGGCGTTGGCAAAGGCATCGGCAAAGTCATCGCACAGAGCCTGCAGGCGCGAATAGCGGTGCGGCTGGAACACGACGTCGACATGTTTGTAGCCCAGCGAAGAGGCAGCAGCGAGCGTCGCCTTGATCTCGGTGGGATGATGGCCGTAATCGTCAACCACCGTGATGCCGTCGATATCGCCCACGTGGGTAAAGCGACGGCGGACGCCCTCAAAACTCGAAAGTGCCTTAGCGGCGGCGTCGATATCGAGGCCAAGGACATGGGCGACGGTCAAGACGGCCGTGGCGTTGAGCATGTTGTGACGACCGGGGTTGCTCTTGATCTCGACAGCGTGCTCGGTGCCGTCCTCAAAGCGAACGATAAAGTCGCTCTGGATGCCCTTGACATCCGGATGTACGCAGACGATGTCGTTGTTCTCGGCAAAGCCATAGGAAAGCACATGACGGCCCGTCGACTTGGCGAGCTCGACCAGATGCGGGTCCTCGCCGCAAACAATGACGGTGCCGTCCTCGCCCACCAGACCCATAAACTTGGCAAAGGTGGCCTCGATCTCCTCGATGCCCGAGTAGTGATCGAGATGGTCGGCCTCGACGTTGGTCACGATGACCACGTTGGGGTTCAGGAACAGGAACGAGCTATCGGACTCGTCGGCCTCGGCGACAAAGTAGTCGCCCGAGCCATTCTTGCCGTTGGTGTCGTAGCCCTCGACGATGCCGCCGATCAAAAAGCTGGGGTCCAGACCCATGCGATCGAGCATCGTGGCGCACATCGAAGACGTCGTGGTCTTGCCGTGCGTGCCGGCAACGGCGACGGTGGTGTAGCCGTGGCCCAGAGCCGAGAGCATCTTGGCGCGGGGCCACACGGGAATACCCAGCTCGCGTGCACGCACGAGCTCGGGGTTGGACTCGGGAATAGCGGTGGAGACCACAACCACGTCGGGCTTGACCTCGTCGATCGTCGCAGCCTCATGGCCCACGTGGACCTTCACGCCGGCGCGGGTAAGCTGGCGAATATAGCGCGACGTCTTAAGGTCGGAGCCGGTAACGGTATAACCGCGCTCGTGCAGGACGAGGGCGATGCCGCTCATGCCGGCGCCACCGATACCGATAAAGTGGGCGCTCTTGAACTCGGGCGCGGAGGTTGCAGTCTGGGAATCAGCCATGTGCTCGTGTACTCCTTGCGTAAACACTGCCTGTAACCCGTTAACTGTACCGCACCTACCGCATCCGCGCGAGGGCGACCGGCGATATCCCGTCTAACTAACGCAATCCCTCTACCGCGTCGGCCAAAAGTGCGGCGGCACGGTCCTGGGCCAAGCCGCGCGCCGCCTGACGCATGGCATCACGCGCCGCAGCGTCATCGATCAGGTGCAGAAACTCGTCGGCAAAGGCAGGGGCATCGATATCGGCATCGGCGCAAAGCACGCCGGCACCGGCATCGACCAGGTAGCGCGCATTCGTGGTCTGGTGGTCGGCCGTCGCGTGCGGATACGGCACGAGTACCGAGGGCACGGCAAGCGCGGCGATCTCGGCCACGCTCGAGGCACCGGAACGCGAGAGCACCAAATCGGCCGCAGCCAGCATATCGCCCATGTTGTCGATGTAGGGCTGGACACGATAGCGCTTCGCCTCCTCGGGCGTCAGCGCCAAAGCGCGCTCGGTCTCCTCAAACCCGTCGGCACCCGTCGAATGCAAAATGAAGAGATTCTCGCGGGTCAGCAGCTCACTCTTGAGCGAGGCAACGCGCTCGTTGAGATGCTGAGCACCGAGCGAACCACCAAAGACGAGCAGAAGCGTCGCGTCCTCGGGCACACCGAGCGTCTTACGACCGCGGGCGCGATCGCCCTCGATCACCGAACGACGCACAGGATTGCCCGTCATGAGCACATGGTCGGGGTCGCCCTCGCGCTCAAAGACCGCACGGGCCGCAGGTACCGAAATGCACACGCGGGCGGCATGTGAGCTCATCATCTTATTGGCCAGACCCGGAACAGAGTTCTGCTCGTGCAGCAGATACGGAACGCCGGCGCCCTTGCACCAACCCAGCAGCGGGACCTCAACGTAAGCACCAAAGCCGATAGCGGCATCGGGCTTACCGACCTTCGAGAAGTGACGGGCAAGCGCACGCTTCGCCTTGTTGACGCGCCACAGCGAGGTCAGCGCCGTCCAGGGACGGGAGCGATCGAAACCCGTGACCGTGATGGGCACAAAATCGAATCCGGCCTCGGGAACCAGACGACCCTCGAGCTTGCGCGACTGGCCCACGAACACAACGTGATGACCGCGGTCACGCAGTTCCTCGGCCAAGGCGAGCGCGGGGTTGATATGTCCTGCCGTGCCGCCAGCTGCAATAGCAACGGTCATCTTATCGGTCATGGTAATCCCTTCGTACACGCGGTCCCTGGTCATCGGTGCGCAAACGCGCCGACGGGTCCGAATTCAAATCGATTCGATTATATCCACCGCCCGCATTACGAGGAGTGGGGCGCTGCGGACGACCTTGCGGCGCCATTCGCTGACGCGGACGGGCTGCCGGCTCGGTCGCAGAGCCATCCAGGACGGTAAAGCCGTTACGCGAAGATCGCTCGCCGCGCACGTGGGGCACGCCGGCGGTACTCTCATCCATAACGGCAAAGCTCTCGCGGCGACGGTCGTATTCATCGCGACGGGCGCTCTCATACGAAACGCGCAGGATCAGACCGGCGAGCATAAGCGACACAATAATCGACGAGCCGCCGTAGCTAATAAACGGCAGCGGCTTGCCCGTCATGGGAAACACATTGAGAATGCCCAGCGCGTTGATCAAAAACTGCACCGCAAGGATGACCGCGGAACCCGATGCCATAAGTGCTCCGCGACGGTCGGTCGCCTGCTCGGCAATACGAAACGCCGAGTAGATCAGCATCGCGAACACCAAGAAGAACAGCACGGTTCCGATAAAGCCAACTTCCTCGCCGATAATAGCCAAGATGTAGTCGTTATGCGCCTCGGGCAAATACGAGTACTTCATGGTGGAGTTACCGATACCGCGACCGAACAGGCCGCCCGAGGCAAACGCCATAATGGCAAGCGTGGCCTGATAGCCATCACCATATTCGTCTGCCCAAGGATTCCAAGCAACCTCGACACGCGTCATACGATACGGCTCGGCGATAAGGGCGATCGCAATGACGGCGATGCCGGCAACGACCGTCCAAACGATATATTTGGGGTCCAATCCCGCAAACAACGCCATGCACATGAGGGTCAGCAAGATGATCAGAACGGTGCCAAAATCGGGCTGAACAAAAATCAGAAAGAGCGAAATGCCCAGGTAGACACCCATCTTGCGAAGAAACTCGTTGATGTTGCCGCCGGGCGAAAAGATGCGGTCGAGCATGATGGCCGAATACGCGATGGCGAACGGCTTTAAAAACTCAGACGGCTGGAACTGAATACCGGCGATGTTGAGCCAGCGCGTGGCGCCACGACTGCCGCTACCCATAAAGAACACCAGAACCAGTAGCCCTATCATGCCCATGAGGAAGATCCTGAGCACGTCTTCCCCAAACCAACTGTCCGGCAAGATGCGCACGATGGCAACCATAGCCAGCACGCCAACTCCGGCAAACGCGGCTTGTCGAAACAGGAAAAACGTCGCCGAACCATTCTCGTGCAGTGCCTCGACCGAAGATGCCGAGTACACCATCAGCAAGCCAAAGCAAACCAAGCTAAACAGGCAAGCCATAAATATCAAACGGGGGCGCATGATGCGGGCGGGGACGCCGGCAATATAGCGCTCACTGAACGTCTGCCCGCCGCGTCCGGAACGCGGCGTGCTACGCAGCGAGGAAGCACGGTCCGAGTCGGGCCTCCTCATATCACTTCGGGGGCTCTCCTCTCTCACCGGCAACCCCTATTCCGTTTGCGATTTCGCTGCTGCGGCAAGCTGGACAACGTAGTCCTTAAACACGCGACCGCGCTCCTCGTAGCCCGAGAACTCGTCAAACGAAGAGCAGGCGGGCGAAAGCAGGATCACGTCGCCGCGGCTCGAGAGTGAGCGGGCAACGTCAACGGCATCGCGCAGATCATCGGCCTGGGCGATATCCACGTCACCATCGACATCGGCCTCGTCCATAGCGGCGGTAAAGCGCTCGCGCGCATCGCCAAAGCAAACGACCGAGCGCACGTTGTCCATAACGACGCGGGCAAAGTCCGCAAGCGGCGTACCCTTATCGTGGCCGCCGAGCAGCAAAATCACATCGTCGTCGGGAAACGCCGTCAGGGCCTTTTCGACTGCATCGGTGTTCGTTGCCTTGGAATCGTTGACGTAGCGCACGCCATCGATCTCGCCACAGGGTTCCACGCGGTGTTCGAGTGGCTGGAACGATGTCAAACCGCGGCAAATGCCCTCGGGATCGGCACCGACGGCCAGAGCAGCCGTGGCGGCACATAGGGCATTGATGACATTGTGATGGCCCGAGATCTTGAGCTCGGACGTGGCGACAAGCTGAGTCTCGACACCCCTCAGGCGCACGACCATCTTACCGTCGCGCACAAAGGCGGCGTCTGCACCCTCGGGCTCGTCAAAAGCGACCTTGCAGATACGGCGACCCGGTGTGTAGATGTACTCATCGAACTCATGGATGCCGGCATCCTCGACGTCGATAACCACGAGGTCGTCGTCGACCATATTCTCGAACAACTTGATCTTGGCAAGCGCATAGTTCTTGTGGCTCTTGTGCCAGCCCAGGTGGTCGGGCGTGATGTTGAGCAGCACCGCCACGCGAGGATGAAGCTCGGCTGTCGTAGCAATCTGATAACTCGACAGCTCGGCCACAAACCACTCATTGTGTGCGCGGCCGTCGATCTCGTTCACCGGCGGCTCGCCGATATTGCCGACGGCCACGCTGGCTTCACCGGCGGCCTTGAGCAGATAATCGGTCAGCGACGTGGTAGTTGTCTTGCCGTTGGTGCCCGTGATGGCGATCCAATTTTGGGGAGACAGGCGATAGGCAAACTCGGGCTCGCCCATAATCTGAGCGGCATGCTCACGCCCAGCCTTAAAGAAGGCCGAGAACTCCGAGATACCCGGGCATGTCACGCACACGTCATAGGCACCCTCGACCTGCTCGGTGCCGTAGACAAACGACGCGCCCTGCGCCTCGAGCGCACGCGTGGCTTCATTGGGCTCGGAGCTACCGCCGCCATACACGGTCGTGGCACTCACGCGCTCGGGGTGAGCCAACGCCCAACGGGCGACATCGAGACCGGATTTACCCTGCCCCAAAACAAGCAGGCTAAAGACATCAGCAAGAGGCATGAAAGACCACTATCCCAACTGGAAGAACAGGGCGAGGCCAACGGCGCCAAAGGCCGCGGCGATAATCCAAAAACGGATAACGACCTTGGTCTCGGCCCAGCCCTTCTTTTCGAAATGATGATGAATGGGCGCCATAAGGAAGACGCGCTTGTGCGTAAAGTGGAAATAGACAACCTGGATCATGACCGACAGAGTCTCGACGATAAACAGACCGCCGATGATGAGGGAAACGACTTCGGTGTTGGTCATGATGGAGGTGCAGGCAAAAGCGGCACCCAGGGCAAGCGAGCCGGTATCGCCCATAAAGATGCTCGCCGGGTAGCAATTGAACCACAAAAAGCCCAGGCAGGCACCGGCGCACGCCGTGCAGAAGATGGACAGGTTCACGTCACCGTGCAAAAACGCCATGGCGGCCATGGCGAGCATGGCGATCATGGAAGTGCCACCGGCAAGGCCGTCCAGACCATCGGTCAGGTTCACGGCATTGGAAAGACCGGCGATCATCAGCCAGCAAAATACAATGTAGAGCCACGGGAACGAAAGGCCGCAGATGGTGGTCGAAAGAACACCGAGGTCAATCGTCAGGCCGCCGGGAAAACGAATCTCGGGGGCGACGCCGCACCAATTGACGGCGAGCACGGTAAAAGTGACGCAGATGATGGTCAGACCGATCATCTTGGCGTGAGGCGTCAGGCCGAGCGAGCGACCATGCGTGACGGAGGTCAGGTCGTCGATGAGACCCAGAACGCCGGTGGCCAGCGTGGCAAGCAGCACGAGCACGAGCTCGGTGGTGAGCTTGCCCATCAGCAGGCAGGTCAGCGATATCGCGACAAGGATGATGACGCCGCCCATGGTCGGCGTACCCTGCTTAATCAAATGACGCTTGGGGCCGTCGGCTCGGACCTGTTGGCCGATACCCTCGACCTTCAGCAGCTTGATCCACCACGGCATAAGCAGCAGCGCAATGGCGGCAGCGATGCCAAGTCCCAAAAAGGCCTGATACGTAGGATACGAGGGATTGCCGAACATGGGCTAGCACACACCTTCCACAAAGCGGTCGAGCTCAACAAAACGGGAACCCTTGACCAGTACAACATCATGATTTTCAAGCGCGCCGCCCATGCGGTCGAGCACCTGCTGATAATCGGAGAATACCTGGATGCGGTCCTCATCCATACCCATCATACGTGCGGCATCGGCCATGAGCTGAGCCAGCTCGCCGCCGACGCACGCGAGCATGTCGAGCTTCTTGGCGGCGGCATAGGCGCCCACGAGCTCATGCATGCGGGGAGCCTCGTCGCCCATCTCGCCCATCTCGCCCAGGATCGCCATGCGCGAACCGTCACATGAAAGCGAGCACAGCAAATCGAGGCCGGCAGCCATAGACTCGGCACTGGCGTTATAGGAGTCGTCGATGATGCGCGCTCCGCTCTTGGCGCGCTTGATCTCCTGACGGTGACCGGTGATCGTAAGGCCCCTAAAGGCAGCATCGATCTGCTCGGGCGTCACGCCCAGACGATAGCCGACAGCGGCGGCCTTGACGGCATTGGGCACGGACTGCACGCCGGGAATGGCCAGCATGGTATCGACCGTGTCGCCCTGACCAAAGTCGAGCGTAAAGACCGGATGGCCCTCGTCGTCGACGCGAATGTCGCGTGCGCGGACCTCGTCGTCGTCCGAGACACCGGCCAGCATCACGTCAATACCCGCAGGCTGGGCGAACGTATCGCGAATGAACGGCGTAAAGTCGTCCTCGCCGCCCAACACCAGCAACGGCGAGAAGTCGCCGGCGGTGCACATGCCCTGGACAATCTCGGACTTGGCGCGGGCGATGTTCTCGCGGCTGCCCAGAATACCGATATGGGAGGTTCCGATCTTGCTCACGATGGCAAGATTGGGGTTGGCAGACTGGGACAGGCGCTCAATCTCATGAAAATGGTTCATGCCCATCTCGAGCACCAGAACCTCGGTATCGGCCGGAGCGGAAAGCACCGTGAGCGGCATGCCGATCAGGTTGTTGAAATTGCCCTTGGTGGCCCAGACGCGATAACGCTTGGCGAGCACGGCGGCGAGCACGTCCTTGGTCGTCGTCTTGCCAATCGAACCGGTAATGCCGACGACCAGGCAGCCAAGCTCCAAGCGATATACATGCGCCAGGCGCAGCAAGAACTCCTCGGGGTCGTCGGTCAGCAAGATGGCGCATCCCTTGTCCTGCGCCAGCGAAACCAGCTCGGCATCGGGTTCGCGCGTCATCACGACGGCACCGGCACCCGACTCAATGGCACGGGAGGCAAAATCATTGCCGTCGACCTTTTCGCCGGGGAAGGCGACAAAGATCGTCCCCTCCTCGACCTGACGCGAGTCGATAACGCACCCGCGGCATACCCGATCGACTTCTTCCGTCACGGTTCGGGCCCCCGTTGAGGCCGCGAGGTTGTTGACGGCGATCTCTATCATTGCAGCTCCCCTGTAAACCTAATAATGCTATCGGCGTATTGTATCCCAGTGCCATGCGCGCGTGGTGCAGGGCATGTGAACACCCTTCAGATCAAACGGCAGACCACGCTCAAGATTGTAACCCCCTACTTCGTCCGCGGGATTCCCAGCACGTCGAGCGCGTTGGCCATAATGGACTGGAATGGCACCGCGGCGGCATCCGAGCCGCTCGGCGTTCCATCGAGTGTGATATAGCACAGCACCTTGGGCGATTGTGTCGGCGCAAAGCCCATAAAGGACGACATGTAGTTCTCCTTGAGGTAACCGCCGTTCTCGTCAGCACGCTCGGCCGTACCGGTCTTGCCCGCCACGTCATAGCCATCGACCGCACCGCCAACACCCGTGCCTTCGGACACGACCGTCTGCATGCACGATGTCACCTGGGTGGCAGCGTCCTCCGAAATCGCACGCTCGCCTTCGCCCCAGTCCTTCTCATCGCCCTTGCTGGACTTATAGAAGTGCGGAGTCATCATCACGCCGCCGTTCGCGATGCCGCCCACGGCACGTGCGACCTCAATCGGCGAGACGGACAGCGCCTGGCCAAAGCTCATCGAGCCCAGCGTGGCGCCGTCGTACTGGTCGCGCTCCTTGACGATGCCCAGACTCTCACCCGGAAAATCGACACCGGAGCTATGACCGATACCCCACTTGTCCACATAGGTGGCAAAATCATCGGCACCGATCTTGCGTCCCACCAGGACAAAGCCCACATTGGACGAACGGCGCATCATCTCGCGCACGTCCATGGTCATGGTGTAGTCGCGCTTATCGGCGTCGGTAACGGTGTCGTCGCCAACCTTAATGCTCGCCGGCACCTCAAACGACGTGCTCGAACGCACGGCGCCCAAGTCGAAGCCGGCACCGGCCACGAGCGTCTTAAAGACCGAGCCGGGCTCGTAGGCATCGGTAACCAGGCGCAAGTTCATGTCCTCGGTCTTGGCGTTTTCCAGATCGGTCTGGTCATATGTCGGATACGAGCATGCCGCCAGAATCTCGCCCGTCGTGGGATCGGTGACCAGGGCCGAGCCATTCTTGGCCTTGGTCTTTTCGACCGCCTCGGCCAGGGCGTCCTCGGCGGCACGCTGGATATTGACATCGAGCGTCGTCACGATGTCCACGCCGTCCACCGCGGCAACCTTCTTATAGGCGCCGCCCGCGATATAGCTACCGTCCCTCGCCCGCTCGCGCACCAGCGAACCGTTGGTTCCGGTCAAAAGCTTGTTGTACTGTTTTTCGAGGCCCGTCAGACCGTCGTTGTCCACGTTTACCACGCCAAGCACCTGCGATGCCAGGTTGCCGTAGGGGTACACACGCTTCATGGCCTGCTCAAAGAGCACGCCTGGCAGGTTCTTCTTCTCCAGCGCCGCGACATCATCCTCGTCCACCTGACGTTTGATATACACCCAGGTGCCATCCGACTCAACGAGCTCGCGACAGGTCTTTTTATCGATGCCCGTAGCTTTGACCAGTGCCGATACCGTCTTGTCAACGTCCTCGATAAGCTGAGGATTCACGGCGATGTTGCGGCATTCGACCGACGACGTCAGCACGTTGCCGTTACGGTCGTAGATGGTACCGCGCTTGGCATACAGCGTCTGCGCAAGCAAGCGACGTGCATCGGCGCGGTCGCGTAACTTATCGGCTTCCACGATTTGATAGTCGGCAAGGCGAAGGACGCCCAAACCCAAGCCAAACCCGATGAAGCCCATGACGGCTTTGCGACGGGGCAGCGGCGTGCCCGTGAGCCATTCGGTCGACGAGCTCTTGCGCGGTCTGGTGTTATGCATTTGAGGACCACTCGAGCCACGGAGACGCGACGCAGGGTCGTTGCCATAGGACGGCCTCGCGTTGTAAGATGGCCGACCCGTTCCTTGATAACCAGAACGTCCCCGCGATGAGGGACGTCCAGAACCGCGACCCCCGTCGGAGCCGCGGCGATAGTCATTTGTCATACTCAGCTACCGTCTTGTTACTGAGCGGTCGCGGTCGAGCTAGCGCCCGCGGCTGCATCCTGCGAAAAATCAAGTGTAACGCTCTCGCTGGGCTCCACCATGCCATAAGCGCCCGCAAGGTCGCGAATGCGCGTGTCGGCACCATAGACCGAATGCATGACCTCCAGGTCGGAGCTCTCGTCGGTCGCCTTCTCGAGCGTGTTGGTAAGCGCGGCGTTGTTGTTGAGCACCTGGGCCGTAACGCCGGCGAGCGCCACACGGGCGACACCGATCGTCATGAAGATGGCCGCAATGATGCAAAACGTTTTAAGAACGCTCATGAAAACCGGGCTTACCGCCTGGTTTGCCTGACGGCCCGCGCCCGTGTAGACATCAAAGCGCGGCGTGCGCTGCTCGCGGGGAGCAACGGGGGCCTGCGGTGCCTCACGATAGGCGGGCATGGCGTTCATATCATAGGCGAGTGCTGCGTTTGAGGTGTTGTAGCCCATGATATGCCGCCTCCCATCCCGAGTACGTTGGTAGTGTGTTTAAGCTTCGTTTGTGGTACGAGCGGGAGGTCCAATATCGCGCGGTCGCGTCTACAGACGCTGCGCCACGCGGATCTTGGCTGATCTCGCCCGAGGGTTGCGCGCAACCTCATCGGGTTGGGCAACCAGGGGTTTGCGGGTGATGACCTTGAGTATCGGCACGTTGCCGCACACGCACACCGGAATCTCCGGCGGACACGTGCACCCCTGGCTCATCTCCTTAAAGTGGTTCTTTACGATACGGTCCTCGAGCGAGTGATACGAGATGACGCAGATGCGTCCGCCCGGGTTGAGCCACCTTGTGGCGGCGTCAAGCCCTCGCTCGAGCACATCGAGTTCGTGATTGACCTCGATGCGAATGGCCTGGAAACTTTTCTTGGCTGGGTGTCCGCCATGCCGACGAGCGGCAGCGGGGATACCAGCCTTGATGATCTCGACAAACTGACCGGTGGTTTCGATCGGCTCATGCTCGCGGCGGCGCACGATCTCACGCGCGATCTGCGAGGCGAACTTCTCTTCGCCATAGACGCGTAGAATCCGGGCGAGGTCGTGTTCGTTATAGGTGTTGATGACCTCAGCTGCGTTTAAGGTGTTGTTACCCGGATCCATCCGCATGTCCAATGGGGCGTCCTCGTTGTACGAAAAGCCCCTGCCAGGGATATCGAGTTGCGGCGACGAAACGCCCAAGTCGAACAGGAAGCCATCGACCCCGGGCACCTCGGCCGAGCAAAGCAGCTCGTCCAAGTCGCCGAAGTTGCCCTTCAGCAGCTGGTGCGGTACGCCGGGAACCTCGCGGTCCAGACGGGCGCCAGCGGCCTCGAGGGCCATGTCGTCCTGATCGACGCCGAGCAAAAGGCCGGTCTCCCCCACCTGCGCGGCCATCTTTACCGAATGGCCGGCACCGCCAAGGGTGCAGTCGCAGACGACGGAGCCGCTCTTTAGCTGCAGCGACTCAAGCACTTCGCCGAGCATGACAGGTTCATGCCGATATTCTTGTGTCAAGATCCCACGCTCCATCCGTTACTCGTGCCTTGCCCTTACGAGAAGAAGAGGTCCAGCAGGGCCTCGTCGTCATCGTCCTCATCGGCCGTAGCGCGGTCCCAAACCTCGAGGTGGTCGTAGTTGCCCACAACCGTGACCTCGCGGTCGAGATTCGCCTGCTTGCGGAGAGACTCAGAAAGACCGATACGACCCGCGCTGTCCACATCCATCGACGTGGTGCGCTTGTTGATCGCCCTCATGAGCTTCTGGTCGTTGATGTCACGCGGGTTAAAACCCTCGTGGCCCTCACGACCCGCGAAGAGTCCTTCGACCCACTTATCGAAGGCCTCGGCAGAGAACACGTACAGAGCATCGACATCCAGGGCTTTGAACACGCGAACGTGCTCTCCAAGCTCCTCGCGAAGGGGTGCAGGCAGGGACAGACGACCTTTTGCATCGAGATTGCGCTCGTATGCACCCGTCATTCCCATGTGCGCCCTCCCCTCGGTTACTCAGATGGCACGTACGCGGGGAACCACCCCGCCTGTCGACGTCATCAATAATATGGGGAACCGCCCCATTTTTCAACACCTTTCCCCACCCCTTCCCCCACCCCACCCCACCACTCCACCCCCAATATGTTGTAAAACACCCCCGAGCATATGTTCGAAAACACAATATGTTGTGTTTACAGCAAAGGCGGGATGCCACCTGTAGAACCACGCCCGCGAACCTCAACCTTCAAGTTGACCTTGAGGCGATTTTTACGTCCCTTTACACACCGTTCACATCGCCCCCAGACTCCCCCACCCACGGTACACACAGCCCACCACCGCGTCGGTGTCTAGCGAAAAATGGGACGGGCCCCAGATTGCCCATGCGCGCAAAAGTGCGTCTCGGCAATCTGGGGCCCGTCCCCTTTAATATTTATAAATATGCAGGTCAACGAGGTGCTAGCGATGTGCCAGCGGATGCGCCGCCAGATAGACCTCGGTCAGTTGCGTGCGGTCGACATGCGTGTAGACCTGCGTGGTCGAAATATCGGCATGGCCCAAAATCTCCTGCAGCACACGCAGGTCGGCACCGCCCGCGAGCATGTGGGTGGCAAAGGAGTGGCGCAGAGTGTGGGGGTGGAGCCCAACCAGCCCCACCTGGCGCCCATACCGCTCGCATATCGCATGCACGGCCTGGCGCGACAGGCGACGTCCGTTCTTATTTAAAAAGACCGCCGAGGTCTCCGTCCCGTGAGCATGCGCGGCCAGGAGAGTGCGCCCGTCACCTATATAGTGTGTCAAGGCGCGAGCCGCGCTTCCCACCAACGGGGCCAGACGCTCCTTGGAGCCCTTACCGCGCACCAGGACAAACCCGTCATCGATATGGATATCGCCCACATCGAGCCCAACCAGCTCACTCACACGCAAACCGCATCCGTAGAGCACTTCCAAGATGGCATGATCGCGCAGCCCCATCTCACCCTCGGGAAAGTCTTGATCGAGCAGTGCCGAGACATCCTCCACCGAAAGGTATTCCGGCAGGCGATCTGCCTTTTTGGGCAGGCGCAACGCCGCCGTCGGGTTTTGGGCCACGGCCCCATCGCGCACCAAAAAGGCATGCAGGCCCTTCACGGCAGCAAGCGCGCGCTCCACCGAGGCGTCGGAATAGCCTCCGTCGCGGCGATCGGCAACAAAGTCCTCCACGACCTGACGGGTCACATCTTCAAAAGACGCGATGTCAGCTCGCTCCAGATAGGCGCAGTACGTCGTCAGGTCACGACGGTAGGCCGCAATCGTATTGCGCGCCAAACCCCGCTCGACCGCAAGGTAATCGAGATACTCCCCCGCCGCCACGGCGAGCGACGAGGGAGTAGCTTCGGTATGTTCCTTATTCGCCGGCACCCTTAGTCCGTAGCGAGGTTCTTGGGCGTCACCTGCAAGCGATCGACGCCCTCATGCTGGCCGATCGAGGCGCGCACGAACTCGCGGAACAGCGGCTGCGGGTTGGTCGGGCGGCTCTTGAACTCGGGATGAGCCTGGGTGGCCACATACCACGGATGCACGTCGCGCGGCAGCTCGACCATCTCGACCAGACGCTCGTCGGGTGAAAGACCCGAGATTACCAGACCGGCGTCCTCGAGCTGGTCACGGAAGGCGTTGTTGAACTCAAAACGGTGACGGTGACGCTCGTAGACGAGCTCCTCACCATAGGCCTCGCGAGCGAGGGTATCGGCGGCAAGCTTGCACGGATAGGCGCCCAAACGCATGGTGCCGCCCTTCTCGGTCACGTCCTCCTGCGAGCTCATCAAGTCGATGACACTATACGGGCCATCCGGATCGAACTCGGAAGAGCTGGCGCCGGCAAGGCCGACCACGTTGCGGGCAAATTCGCACACGGCCACCTGCATACCCAGGCAAATGCCCAGATACGGAATCTTGTGCTCGCGGGCGAACTCGGCCGCGAGGATCTTGCCCTCCAGGGCGCGCTTGCCAAAGCCGCCAGGGACCAAGATGCCCGAGGCGTCACCCAGGACCTCGGAGACGTTCTGCTCATCGAGGCTCTCGCCATCGACCAGCTGCACGTCAACGTGGCGATCGTAGAACACACCCGCGTGGTGCAGGGCCTCGATAACCGACAGGTAGGCATCGGGCAGCTGCGTATACTTGCCCACGACGGCGATCTTCACCTTGTCGGCGTGCTGGTTGGCATGGTTCTGCTTGCGCAGGAACTCGTTCCACTGACTCATGTCGCGCTCACGCGGGTCAAGACCCAGACGCTCGCAAATGCGCAGGTCAAAGTCCTGCTCGGCGAGCAGCTGCGGAACATCGTAGATGCTCGCGCAGTCCTCGTTGGTAAAGACACAGTCGGTGTCGACGTCGCAGAAGCTTGCAATCTTGCCGCGGATGGCGTCGTCGATATGGTGATCGGAGCGCAGGACGATAATATCGGGCTGGATACCAAAGCTGCGGAGCTCCTTGACGGAGTGCTGCGTCGGTTTGGTCTTGACCTCGTGGGCGGCGGCGATATAGGGAACGAGCGAAACGTGGATGTAGCAGACGTTCTCGGGGCCGGCCTCCTTGCGATACTGACGGATGGCCTCGACAAACGGCTGCGACTCGATGTCGCCGATGGTGCCGCCCAACTCAGTGATGACCACATCGGAGCCGGTCTGCTCCTCAATACGACGGAACTTATCCTTAATGGCGTTCGTGACGTGCGGAATCACCTGCACGGTGCCGCCCAAAAAGTCACCGCGACGTTCACGGGCGATCAGGCTCTTATAGATGGCACCAGTCGTAAAGTTGGAATCGCGGGTCAGGTTCTCGTCAATAAAGCGCTCGTAGTGGCCCAGGTCCAGATCGGACTCGTAGCCGTCCTCGGTCACAAAGACCTCGCCATGCTGGAACGGGCTCATGGTGCCGGGGTCGACGTTCAGATACGGGTCGGCCTTTTGCATCGTCACCTTGTACCCGCGCGACTTGAGCAGACGGCCCAGCGAGGCCGCGGTAATACCCTTGCCCAGAGACGAAACCACGCCGCCGGTCACGAACACATGCTTGGTCATATTGAGTTACCTGCGCTTCCCGTAGAAGTTGTCCATACACATCTTACGGGTCTTCATTGTAATACTCGCGACGCGCGCCGCACGCAATTTTTCTTACGCGCAATCGCATTTCTCCATCTCGAAACAAAACGCCGTCCGGTTGCCCAGGCGGCGTCGTTTCCACTATGAATGCGCGCCGTTATCGATCGGCGACTTCGTCCTTGATCAAGTCCTGCACGAGTATGCCGGCACGGATGCCCTCTAGATACCATTCGCCACGCTCCGTGAGACAAATACCATTTGCGAGCTGGCCGCCGTCGTCGCTGTAGCGCGAGACGACCTCGATGATGTCTTCGGATTCCAAGCGTTCAATTGCCGCGCGGGCGCGATACGGAGACACCCCCACACGCTCGGCAAGCGTCTTGCGCGAAAAGCCATAAAATCCGCCGTTGTCTTCGGACTGCTGTGCGATCTCCATCAGCACCTGCACCTCGACGCGCTTCATATCGTTGACACTCGCACGACCCTTGCCAGCCATGGCAGCCTCCTCAAACCGAGCACGGGCATCACCTGCACCGTGCGCGACCGGCACACCCCATGATGGCCGGCAACATCCATCATGCGGCATCCCCGCAAAAGGATGAAACAATTAGGGTTATTGTATACCGCCCAAATCACTTATAGGCAGGTAAGCGGGCTATTTTTAGGTTAAACGGTAGCTTTGTTGATAAAAGGGGCACACCGAATGCATACCCGATGTGCCCCTTTCAGACCAATTTATCCAGGCTTAGCGGTGGAAGAAACCACGGCGCTCGAACTTGGGCTCACAGCACACGTTGATGCCCAGCTTGCGCAACACCGTCTCGTCCGTCGGCGAGATGATTACGCTAAAGAAGGCATCGCAGCCGCGCAGCTGCTCCAGGCCCGAAAGGACGCGGGCCGCCGTCTCGCTCGTTGCCGAGGTGATCGAGAGCGCCATAAGCGTCTCGTCAGTGTGCAGGCGCGGGTTCTTGCTACCCAGGAAATGCGTCTTGAGCTTGCTGATAGGCTCGATCGCCTCATCACTAATGACCTCGAGCTCAAGGTCAACGCCCGAGACATGCTTAAGTGCATTCATGATGAGCGAGCTCGCGGCGCCCAGGCGCGTGGAAGTCTTGCCGGTCACCACGGAGCCATCGGGCATGACCATGGCGCCTACGGGGCCACCCGTCAGCTGCTCCCTGGTAAGGGCGGCCGAGCGTGCCGGCGAGTAATTCTTGTCGATACCAGCCTTCTTCATAATGATCTTGAGACGGTCGACTTGCTCATCGCCCACGCCGGTACGGCGCACATTTTCGACCGCGGTAAAGTAGCGGCGGACGATCTCCATCTTGGAAGCGTCGCGGCAGGCATCGTCATCGGTGATGGCAAAGCCGACCATATTGACGCCCATGTCCGTGGGGCTCTGGTAGGGGCTCTTGCCCAGGATCTTTTCCATCAGGGCACGGACCACCGGGAAGGCCTCGACGTCGCGGTTGTAGTTGACCGTAGTCTTGTTATAGGCCTCCAAGTGGAAGGAGTCGATGATATTCGCATCGTCGAGGTCGGCCGTGGCGGCCTCATAGGCGATGTTGACCGGATGCGTGAGGGGAAGGTTCCAGACCGGGAAAGTCTCGAACTTGGCGTAGCCGGCGGCGGTGCCGTGCTTGTGCTCGTGATAGAGCTGAGACAGGCAGGTGGCGAGCTTGCCCGAGCCGGGGCCGGGCGCGGTGACCACGACGAGCGGACGAGTGGTCTCGACAAACTCGTTCTTGCCATAGCCGTCGTCGGACACGATCAGGTCGACGTCGTGGGGATAGCCCTCGATGGGATAGTGCAGCTTGGCAGGAATGCCGAGCGCGTTCAGGCGATTGCGGAAGACGTCAGCGGCGGGCTGGCCGGCGTACTGGGTGATAACCACGGCCGCGACAGCAAAACCGTTGCCGCGGAACAGGTCGACCAGGCGCAAGACGTCCTCGTCATAGGTAATGCCCAGGTCGCCACGGGCCTTATTCTTCTCGATGTGGTTCGCGTTGATCGCGATGATGACCTCAACGTCATCGGCAATGCTCTTGAGCATGCGGAACTTGCTGTCCGGTTCAAAACCCGGCAGCACGCGACTCGCGTGATAGTCGTCAAACAGCTTGCCGCCAAACTCCAAATACAGCTTGCCGCCAAACTGCGAGATGCGCTCCTTAATATGAGCGGCCTGCAGCTCGATATACTTCGCGTTGTCGAAACCCTGGCGCATGTATGGCTCCCGTCCCGTTTCCATTTAATGTTCTAGGCGATTATAACGGAGCCCGCCCTCCCCGATACCCAGACCATCAACAGGCACCAACCAAACACGCCATCAATAAGTTGCGGTGAAATAATTCCCGTTTAACCCCTCAAGACGGCCAAACAGGAACTATTCCACCGCAACTTCCCCTTTTGGCGCGAAGTAACCTGACCCCATTGCACCAGCGAACGGGCGCCAGAGCGAGCAAGCAGCCCCCTGCACCAACAATGGCAGCGCCGCAGGTGGAGCAAACGTCAGCGAAAGCCCGCCAGAGCGAGCAAGGTGACGTGAAAGAGGAGGGCATAGGCCTTTTGGCCATGCCCGACGATTGAACGTCA
>NZ_JBDGAY010000017.1:48334-54736 GCF_040910245.1 Collinsella aerofaciens | reverse complement strand
GCGCCTTTAGACGCGAGCCCGGGGCCCGTGGGTTATACCCTAAGAGCAAACCACCCTTTTTAAGGGTGGTTCTGATTTGTTGCTGAGGTGCGCGATGCTGCCCGCGTGCAATACCGCCTAGGCTGTTCACGGGCTATTGGGTTGTTGGTGCATGAAAAATGCCGACATCCCGCCTCGGGGAGGAGGCGGGAACGCACCGAGTAGACGGAGGGGTGCGGAGCGCGGTCGCGTCTCGACTGACGACGTTGCCCATCGACGACACTATTGTACTGCATAGCGTGGTTCTTGGTTTATCGTGTCGAACGCTTGTGTTGTGCCATTGCCCGCGGCAACGGTGTGCTACACTCTTTCACTGCTGAGTGGGCCAGACGGTCGCGCGATGTGCTGCTTGCGGCACGCGTGAGGAAAGTCCGGGCTCCAGAGGGCGGGATGCCGGCTAACGGCCGGGCGGAGTGATCCGACGGAAAGCGCCGCAGAAAAGAAGACTCCCACCTGCGCCGCAAGGCGTAAAGGGAAAAGCTGAAACGGTGGTGTAAGAGACCACCAGCGTCGTGGCAACACGGCGGCTTGGCAAGCCCCATCCGGAGCAAGCGCGAATAGGAACGCTATGGGCCGGCCCGGTCCGCGTTCGGGTAGCGTGCGTGGAGCTGCACGGTAACGTGCAGACAAGATAAATGACCGTTCACGACAGAACCCGGCTTATAGGCCCACTCGGCAACTATGTTGACGCTGCGACGGCGTCAGCTGGCCGATTTGGCGCTCATTCGTCGGTCGCCGTCATAAGGCGTGCTCCCTCCTCTTTCGGGCCAAATCGACTCAGCTGACGCCGTCTCGCTGTTTTTGCCTGGTCATCGGCAGCCTCATTTCTGTTGCATTCTCGTCTTTCAAGGCACCTTGCTCGCGCTGACGGGTTCTCGCTGTTGATGACGGCATCATTGGCGTTTCCGCTCTTGTTGGCGAGGGCAACGGTGCTGTCTTTGCCGTATTATTGAGGCTGTTTGTTGCTTTGCTTGTTGTTGAGGGGCTTTGTTGGACAGCTATTTTACTCTGCAATCGAATATTGAGGCTTCGGGCGAGTTTGTGGACCGCAAGAGCCGGTTTATTGCCCAGCTGGTCCATATTGAGTCCGAGGATGAGGCGAATGCCTTTATCGAGATGGTTCGCAAGCGTCATTACGACGCTCGACACAATGTTCCCGCGTGGATTTTGGTCGATGGGCGCGAGCGCCAGAGTGATGATGGTGAGCCGAGCCGCACGAGCGGTATGCCGACACTCGAGGTGCTGCGCGGTGCGGGGCTCAAAAATGTTTGCTGCGTGGTGACGCGCTATTTTGGTGGCACGCTGTTGGGGCCTGGTGGCTTGGTACGTGCCTATACCACGGCGACGCAGGCGGCGGTGGCTGCGGCTCAGGAGTCGGGGCAGATCGTCGAGATGACAAGTGTTGTGCCTGTTGACGTGCATGTGGCCTATCCGCAGTATGAGCAGGTGCTTCGTTTGGCGCAGGATTCGGGTGCCAAGGTTTTGGATACCGATTACGCGGATGCCGTGACACTTCATTTGGTGTTCAAGACGGGGGAGCAGGAACCGTTTTGCGCCAAGATGCGCGAGCTTATGGCGGGGCGCGAGGAGATTGAGGTCGGCGCTCCCGAGTTTGCGGAGTTCTAACGACGACGGCCGGCGTGCTTTTGGATGAATCCCAAGCGCGCCGGCCGTCGTTTTCTGTTGCTGCCGTTTACTCAGCGAGCTGCTTTAGCACATCGCAGGCAATCTCGACGGCATCGTCGATGCAGCCGGGGCAGCTGCGGAGCGGACCCTTATCCGATCCGATGCCCTTGAGCGTGCCGCAGACGGTCGTCGTGTTCTTCTCGCCAAAACGCTTGGCGATTTCGCGCGACAGCTTGTAGGTCTGACCTTTGGTCTTGGGGTTTTCCATGCCGTCGCTCATTACAAAGCTCATGATGGCCACGGCGCCCGAGATGGCACCGCAGGTTTCGGTCATGCCGCCCATGCCGGCGCCAAAGCCCTCGGTGAGGGTAAAGGCGACCTGGGGGTCGAGTCCGACGGCAGGCGCGAGCGTGCAGGCGACGGCCTGGGCGCAGTTAAAGCCGCGGGCGTGGTATTCGGCAGCCTGAGCCTGACAGGCGGTGATGTCGAGCTGGGCCATATCGATTTGCTTCATCGTTGTCTCCTTGGTCACGGTGTACTCGCCTATGGTACCCGTGACGGTGCGTGTAATCATCGAGAGCTTTATGGATGCCTCATTTTTATCTATCGAGCAAATGTCCAAGGCTTGAGATAAATACCCCTGATCAATTAGTCCCATAACCTACCTTGGGGATGGGTTGAGAGGGGTGCAGGGTAGCGGTATCGTGAACCGAATAAAACTAAAACCCAGGCAAGGGAGCTAGATATGAGCGAGCAGACTATCGGTACCACATGTGTTCAGGGCGGCTATCGCCCGGGAGATGCGGAGCCGCGCCAGGTGCCCATCTACCAGTCCACCACGTGGAAGTACGACACGTCCGAGCACATGGGCAAGCTGTTTGACCTGGAGGAGTCGGGCTATTTCTACAGCCGTCTGCAGAACCCCACGTGCGATTTGGTTGCCGCCAAGATCTGCGAGATGGAGGGCGGCACCGCAGCGATGCTCACGAGCTCAGGCATGGCTGCGAACTTCCTCGCGATCTTTAACGTTGCCGGTGCCGGCGATCACGTGGTCGCAAGCTCTGCCATCTACGGCGGTACGTACAACTTGCTCGCCCACACCATGGGCCGTATGGGGCTGACCTGCACCTTCGTTGCCCCCGACTGCACCGATGAGGAGCTCGAGGCAGCGTTTGAACCCAATACCAAGCTTGTCTTTGGCGAGACGATCGCCAACCCCGCCCTCGCCGTGCTCGATATTGAGCGCTTTGCCAAGGCCGCACATGACCACGGCGTGCCTCTGATGGTCGATAACACCTTCCCGACGCCCGTGATGTGCCGTCCCTTTGAGTGGGGCGCCGACATCGTTACGCACTCCACCACCAAGTACATGGATGGACATGCTGCCTACCTGGGCGGCGTGATCGTCGACCACGGCCAGTTTGACTGGATGGCCCATGCGGACAAGTTCCCGGGTCTCACCACGCCCGACGAGAGCTACCACGGCGTGACCTATGCCGAGAAGTTCGGTCGCGAGGGCGCCTTCATTACCAAGGCCACCGCGCAGCTTATGCGCGACCTCGGCCCCATGCAGAACCCGCAGGCGGCATTCTTCCTGAACAGCTCGCTCGAGAGCCTGCACGTGCGCATGCCGCGCCATTGTGAGAATGGTCTGGCGGTCGCCAAGTTCCTGCAGAGCCATCCCAAGGTGCGCTTCGTGAGCTATCCGGGCCTGGAGGGCGATAAGTACTATGAACTGGCTCAGAAGTACATGCCCAACGGTACCTGCGGTGTTGTGAGCTTTGGCTTTAACGGTGGTCGCGCGGCGGCCGAGACCTTTATGAAGAGCCTCAAGCTCGCCCAGATCGCCACGCACGTGGCCGATGCGCGCACCTGCTGCTTGCATCCGGCAAACGCCACCCATCGCCAGATGAACGATGAGGAGCTCATCGCTTGTGGCATTTCTGCCGACATGGTGCGCCTGTCGTGCGGCCTCGAGGATACGGCCGACTTGATTGCCGACCTTGAGCAGGCGCTCGAGCAGTGCTAGGCTAGCGTTCGCATAAGGCGCCGATGCTGGCAGAAAGCTTCGGCGACCTTTCGTTCCGATTCCGTAGGCGGGACCCCAATCGCGACTGTTTGTAGGCGATTGGGGCCCCGTTTTTTGCGTTGGGCCACTCGAAAGGATGGATATGGAGAAAACCGCAGAGCAGCTGCACCGCGAGCGCATTGCCCTAGAGGGCGACACCCATGGCAAGAATAAATGGGCGATTCTGTTTACCGTGCTCATCATGACGTTTATGGTGTGCCTGGATTCGACCGTCGTGACCGTGGCGTTGCCCGTGATGAAAAAGGAACTGGGCGTGGGCCTCGATCGCATTCAGCTGGTGAGTTCGGTGTACCTGCTTGCGACATGCGTGGCTATGCTGCCGTTTGGCCGCCTGGGCGACGTGCGCGGCAAGGTGGGCGTATTCCAGCTGGGCGTCATCGTCTTTACGGTCGGCTCGCTGCTTTGTGGCCTTTCGGCCTCGCTCGAGGTTCTTATTCTGGCACGTATTGTTCAGGGCGTCGGTTGCGCGGCGGCCATGGCCAACAACATGGGTATCATCACCGAGTCGTTTCCGGCGCGCGAACGCGGTCGTGCTATGGGTATTCTCGCGACCTTCGTGGCCCTCGGCATGATGTGTGGCCCCGTGCTCGGTGGCATGCTGGTGGCAAGCTTTCCCTGGGAGAGCATCTTTCTCATTAACCTGCCCATTGGCGTCATCTCGTTTATCGTGGGGCTCTATACGCTGCCGCATGTTAAGCCGGAGGCCGGCGAGCGTTCCATGTCCATGATCGAGGCCGCTCGTCGCTGCTTTGCAAATTCGGCCTTTACCATCAACCTTGCCTGCATGCTCATCGTGTTCGTTGGCATTGGCGCATCCGAGTTTATTCTGCCGTTCTATTTTCAGGACGCCCATGGCTTTAGCTCCGATATTTCCGGACTGCTCTTTTTGGCACTGCCGATGGTGAATGCCTTTATCGGCCCGCTTTCGGGAACGGTTTCGGACCGTGTTGGCTGCGAGGGCCCCACGGCGGTCGGCCTGGGCGTGTACGTGTGCGGTCTCTTTGCGGTAAGCACGCTCGACGAGCACTCTTCTATCCCTGTGATCGTGTGCTGTGCCGCGTTTATGTCGTGCGGCACGTCGATTTTCCAGAGCCCCAACAACTCGCTGTATATGGGTTCGGCCCCGCGCGAGGCGCTCGGTTTTGCAGGCAGCTTGGGCAGTTTGGCTCGCTATGCGGGTATGGCAGTGGGCATTACGGCTGCATCACATATCCTATATGGGCAGATGAGCGTGGCGATGGGCGAGGCTGTGACCAGTATTGTTGCAGGCCGTCCGGATGTGTTCCTGTTTGGCTTTCGCTCGGTGTTCTACGTGCTCATGGCTGTGGCCGCTGTGGGCTTTGCGCTCGCCATGGTGCGTTTGGTGAGGATGCGCGCCCGCCATTAGCTTGTGGTGGCAGGCTTGCCACGAATCGGGCTTATCTACTGGTCTTGCAGCTTTATGGTGCGATGTGGCTTGTGGGGCGGGCGGGGGTCGGTCCGTGGTAGACTATCGAACAACGTTTATTAATCGCGCGGTATCGTTGCCGCGAGAAGGGGTTGCGCCATGCAGGAGCTTGAGGATCGTATTCGCCATGACGGCATCGTAAAGGCCGGTAACGTCCTTAAGGTTGATGCCTTCCTCAACCACCAGTGCGACGTTGAACTGTTCGACCACATGGGCGCCGAGTGGGCCCGTCTGTTCGAGGGCGTCGAGATCAACAAGATCCTGACGATCGAGGCTTCGGGCATTGGTATGGCTTGCATCGCAGCTCAGCATTTTGGCGGCGTGCCGGTGGTCTTTGCCAAGAAGGCCCAGTCCATCAACCTTGACGGCGAGCAGTATGCCACGACCATCTACTCCTTTACCAAGCAGAAGGAGTACCCGGTTATCGTGGGTAAGCGCTTCCTGTCCGAGGGCGACAAGGTTCTGATCATCGACGACTTTTTGGCCAACGGTTGCGCGCTCGAGGGTCTTATTAAGATCTGCGAGGCTGCGGGCGCCGAGGTTGCCGGCATTGGCATCGCCGTTGAGAAGGGCTTCCAGGGCGGTGGCGATAAGCTCCGCGAGCGCGGCTTCCGCGTTGAGAGCCTTGCCCGTATCGCCGAAATGGACTGCGAGAACGGCGAGATCACGTTCGCCTAAGCGTGCAACACAAGCGATTGGTATGCGATGTGACAAAGGGACTGTCCCTTTGTCACATTTTTTGTATGAGGGGAGGTGTTGATATGGATGAGAACAAGATGGGATGGCGCGAGTATGCGCGCTATGCCGAGATGTCGGTCGAGGAGTTGGCACGCGATTGCGAGGTGCAGGTGTTTCGTGCGACGGGTCCGGGCGGACAGGGTGTGAACACGACGGACTCGGCGGTGCGCATGAAACATATCCCTTCGGGGATTGTCGTGACGGCGCGCGAGAGCCGCAGTCAGTTCCAGAACCGTAGTAGCTGCCTGCGTAAGCTGCGCGCTGAGCTTGAGCGTCGCGGGCGTCCACCGCGCCGACGCGTAAAGACCAAGGTGCCTCAGCGATCGCGCCAGCGCAGGCTCAACGACAAGCACTTCAACGCCATTAAAAAGGCCAACCGTCGCAAGCCAGGCGGGGAGGAATGATCTTCTCAATAAGTTGCGGTGAAATGGGGACTGTTTTGCGGCTTTAGCTGCATAAACAG
>NZ_JBDGAY010000017.1:0-48214 GCF_040910245.1 Collinsella aerofaciens | reverse complement strand
GTCCCCATTTCACCGCAACTTAGGGATGGCTAGTGGGTGGGGTGCCAGACGTGGAGAGCGCCGGCGAGGATGTCCACCTCGATGCGCGAGGCGACGATGGGCTCGCCGTCGGCCTGGATGGGGTAGTCGGGCTCCTCGAACGTGAGCTCGGCATGACGGCAGCGATGCATGCGAACCGGCGACAGCTTGGTATGGTGGCCGTCCTTGGCCGAAAGGAACATGGGCAGGGCGACCGCACGGGGGACGGGGCCGCAGGCGTAGCAGACGTCGAGTATGCCGTCGCACGGGTCGGCGTTGGGACAGATGCGATAGCCAGAGCCATAGGTGGGCCCCAGCTGGATGGCCATGATAATCGCCCGCACGCGCTCGGCGGGCGCGCCGTCAAAGCTGACCGTCATGGGGTAGTTGCGATAGCGCAGGCCAAACTGCTCAAGTCCCGAGAGAGTGTAGAGCGGCGCGCCTGTCAAGCCCGTCTTTTTGCGCAGCTCGGTGGTGCCCAGGCCGATGGCGGCATCGATGCCGACCGAAAGCGTCTGGTCGTAATACTCAACGGCAGCCTCGCCGCTGCCGCCCGCAGGGCTCCACGAGCGAATGCGCCCGATGTCCTGACGCTGCAGCTCGCAGGTGAGCAGCGCGCCAAAATCTTTGCCGGAGAAATCGTCGATACCGAGCGTTTGGGCAAAATCGTTGCCGGAGCCTACGGGTAGGACGGCAAGGGCGGGACGGACCGCCTCATCCTGCGTCATGAGTCCATTGACGACCTCGTGGATCACGCCGTCGCCGCCGAGTGCGATAACCGTGCGGTAGCCCTGGGTCCGTGCGGCAAGTTCCTTGGCATGTCCCATGCGCTCGGTAAGCACCAGGTCAAACTGGGATGAGCGCGCGGTCATGTCCAAAAAGCGCTGAAGGCGCTCGGCAACTTCGCGCGCCGCACCAGACTGGGCGGCGGGGTTGGCGATGATGAGCGTGCGACCAAAATCAGTTGCGTGCATGGGGCGACTCCCGGCGTGTGACATGACGGTGCGGTCGCGCTCAGGTCGAATTGCCCCTGATTGTGGCTGCACGGCGATTATTACATCTACTCTATCAGGTCGTTGTGGCGCTCGATAGCATCCGCTACCGTACCGCCCTCATCCACAATAAGCGAACGGCGCTTGGGTGAGATGATGCGCTGGGCGGGGTACACGCCGCGGTGTCCGCCGGTTAGGTAGCTGATAAAGGCTACGATGACAAAGAACCCGGCAGCCGTGCCGTGGAACAGGTCGATGGCCATCATACAGGTGGTGATGGGTACGTTAAGGCCGGCGCAGAACACGCCGAGCATGCCCAGCGCCGCCAGAAAGCTGGGGTCGATTCCGACGAGGCAACCGATCCAACCGCCGAGCGCCGCACCGATGCCAAACAGGGGTGTGACCTCGCCTCCTTGGAAGCCGGCGCCCAGGGTGAGCGCCGTCACCACGAGCTTGATGGCTGCGTCGGCAAGGGTCGTGTTACCGGCGAACCCGGCGCCCGAGAGCCAGGTGGCAAGGCCGGCATACTTCCAGGCGTCGAGCATCGCGTAGGCCGCGAGCACCACGAGCGCGCCCACGAGTGCGCGAGCAATATAGTTGGTGATAAAGCGGCCGTACAGGCTCTTGACGGTACGAACCGACCAGGCAAAGAGACGTGCGGTGAGACCAAAGATGATGGCGCTGATGACTACGATGACAACCGTCCGTGGTGTCATGTTGGGAACGCTGGCGATAACATTCGCCTCGTACTCGGTTCCCAAGGCAAGCGACGTAAAGTAGCCGGTAAACGAGGCGACCAGGCAGTAGATACCTGCGGTGTAGTCGATCTTGCCGATAAAGCACATTTCCATGCCAAAGAAAGCTCCGGCAAGGGGCGAACCGAATACGGCGCCAAAGGCCGACGAGATGCCGGCGAGCATGAGGTCGTGGTGGTCATGCTTTTTGAGGTGGGCGAGGCTCGAGATGTTACTGGCGATGGTGCCGCCAATCTGCACCGCAGCCCCCTCGCGACCGGCCGATCCGCCGGTGAGGTGCGTGAGCGTGGAGCAGACGAAGGTGAGGACGGCCATGCGCATATGGATAAGGCGTGTGCCCAGGGCGGAGTCGATGACCAGATTGTTACCTCGTTTGGCGGCAAGGCCGTGGTTTTTGTACACCCATGCGGTGGCAACGCCCACAACGGGAAGCAACGCGTAAATCCACGCGTGGTGCTCGCGATAATCGGTCGCGATATTCAGCGAGGCCAAAAATGCCCAAGCGGCAACACCCATGGCGAGCGAGACGATGACGACGAGCGCGAGCAGTTTGGCGCTTGCAAACAGGTTGCGGGCGTTGCGGCGTGTGTCGGCGGCCAAGAGCTGCTCGGAGCGGGTGAGTTGACGCCTGCCGGCCATGATGACGTCGCTAAGGGAGAAAAAGCCGCCATCGTCGAGCGGCTGGGAATGATCCTGCGCTTCGTTTGCGCTTTCGGGTTTGTTGTTATGAGCCATATATTCCTCTTTTAGGTTGCAACGCAAGCATTATAAAACGCGGCAAACGCGACGAGCCGGTGGGTTGGTTTCCATTCTGTTTCGCGGCTTGCGGCCGACAGGTGTATTTGCGGGTACAGGCCAAATCGCGGTCGCGCGTCGGGGGATTATACTGAGACAAGCATAAAGAATCGGCGCTCCTGTTGTGCGCCGTGGCATTAAGAGGTGCATATGGCAGAGAAACTCATTCCGCTGGAGGACGCGCAGTCGATTGTTCTGTCGCACGTTGCTCCGACCAATCTCGTCGAGATTCCCGTGTGGCAGGCGGCTGGTTTTCCCTTGGCCGAGGATGCTGTGGCCGATATCGACATTTCGCCGTTTGACAACAGCGCTATGGACGGATATGCCGTGCGCTCGGCGGACTTGGCGCAGGCGTCTGGTGAGACGCCGGTGACGCTCGACGTTATCGGACATGAGGCCGCGGGCCATGTCTTTGAGGGCGTGGTCGGCGCGGGCGAGACGGTCCGCATTATGACAGGCGCGCCAGTACCCGAAGGTGCCGATGCCGTGGTGAAGTACGAGATCGTCGACGTACTCGATGGCGATGGCAACGAGGGCTCGCACGTTCGCTTCTCGGCGCCTGCCAAGGTAGGGGAGAACGTTCGCTCGGCTGCCGAGGAGGCCCATGCCGGCGATGTTGTGATGCACGCCGGCGAGGTCGTGGCTCCGGCCGGCGCCGGTTTGCTGGCAAGCGCCGGATACGCGAGCGTGAAGGTGCACGCTGCCCCGCGCGTGGGCATCATCTCGCTGGGCACGGAACTGGTCGCACCGGGTAGGGTACCGGCACGCGGTCAGATTCGCGATTCCAACTCCTCGGCGCTGATGGCCGAGGCGCTCGATGCAGAAGCCGAGCCCGTGTTCTACGGCATCGCTCCCGATGATGAACAGGCGATTGCCGAGCTCGTACATCGTGCCGTGCAGGAGTGCGATTTTGTCATTACGAGCGGTGGCGCCTCGGCGGGCGATTACGACTATGTGACGGCGCTGGTCAAGCGCGAGGGCGAGGTTCTGTTCGATCGGATCTCGATGCGTCCCGGCAAGGCCATTACGTTTGGCTTGCTCGGGGGTAAGCCTTACCTGGGGCTTTCAGGCAATCCGGCCGCGGCGTATGTGGGCTTCGAGATGCTCGCCCGCCCGGCGATTCGTAAGATGCGCGGCTTTGCCGAGGGCGCGCGTCCCGTGCAGCAGGCGACGCTCACGCACGGTGTGAAAAAGCGCCAGGACCGACGCTTCTTCGATCGCGCCACGGTTTTGCGCGACCCCGAGACCGGTGAGCTGTTGGTGACCGAGGCCAAGACGCAGAATTCGGCGCTGCTCGGCACGATGCAGCGGGCCAACTGCCTGCTGCGTATTGACGAAGGACCGTGCGAGCTCAAGGCGGGAGATGTCGTGGACGTCGTGCGTGTCGACCTGCCTGAGGGAACGGTGCTATAGGAGGATCGCTATGGAGTTGAAGATTTCGATTGTGACGTGCTCGGATACGCGCGATCTTGCCCAGGACGAGGCCGGAGCCGCACTCGAGGAGCTTATCGAAGCGCAGGGCTGGACGGTCGCCTCACATGTGGTCGTGCGCGACGACGTCAGCGAGATTGGTGATGCCATTGTGGAAGCCGCCGATGAGTGCCACGCCAATGTCGTGCTCACCTGCGGCGGCACGGGGCTTTCGATGCGCGATGTGACGCCCGAGGCGACGCGTGCCGTCTGCGACCGCGATGTGCCGGGTATTGCAGAGGCGATTCGCGCGTACTCGATGACCAAGACGCGCCGCGCCATGCTCTCGCGCGCTATTTGCATGCAACGAGGTCATACACTTGTCGTAAACTTTCCCGGTTCTACGAAGGCCGCCCGCGAAAGCTGGGAGGCCATAGCAGACCAGCTGGAGCATGCGGCTCAGATGACAGCGGGCGGCGGACATACCAACTAAGCGGTTTACCTGCGGCGGGGCGACCTTATCGGTCGCTCCGCCTTTGTTTTCCGCCGAAGCGACGCCGAGGGGTACGGTACCTCGAAACTATATTCTCTAGCGAGAATAATTTCTCACTACCATTATTCGCACAGAAGTATAATCTGATTGCAGATTAAAGCCTGCGGCGGGGTGCCCGGGCATAGCGTTCGAAAGGGTTGAACATGTTCGATATGGTTTCTCGTCGCGGATTCGTCTCGCTCTCTGCTGCCGTCGCTGCCGGCCTTGGTCTTGCCGGCTGCTCGGGCGGCAAGACGTCCGAGCCGGCCGGATCCGATGCCGGTTCTGCTAAGGCATCTTCCAAGAAAGCTGTCGAGCTGCAGGTCTTTGCCGCCAACTCGCTCGAGAAGGCGCTCCCCGAGGTCCAGGAACTCTATACCGAGCAGACCGGCACCACCTTTGCCGACACGCAGTTTAAGGCCTCCGGCGACCTTGTCGAGCAGATGCGCGCCGGTGCCGCCGTCGACGTGCTCATCACCGCTTCCAAGGGCACCATGGATGACGCTGAGACCGCCGAGCTCGTCGACGTCGATACGCGTGAGGACATGTTCGTCAACGACCTCGTGATCATTCGCGCCGAGGGCTCCGACACCAAGGTCGAGGCCATCGCCGACGTCGCGAATCTGGACGGCAAGATCGCCATTGGCGACGCTAAGACTGTTCCCGCTGGCAAGTATGCCAACCAGGCCCTGGCCTCCGTGGGCCTCTATACCGGCACCGAGGGTGACGACGGCGAGTATGCGCCCGAACTCGCCGACAAGGTGGCCCTGGCCGATAAGGTCGGCACCGCTGCCGCCTACGTCTCTACGGGCGACTGCGTGGCCGGTTTTGTCTACAGCTCCGATATCTTCCGCTACGACGGCATCGAGGAGGCCTTCGTGTGCCCCGAGGATTCGCACAAGCCCATCGTGTATCCGGGTGCTGTTGCCGAGAGCTCCGAGCACGCCGACGAGGCCAAGGCGTTCATCGACTTCTGCCTGACCAACAAGAAAGCCCAGAAGATTTGGGCCAAGTACGGCTTTGAGCTTTCCGCGTAGAGCGGCTTGGCGCGATAATTCCATCGTTTTATGTTTCACTCCGTCCTTGTATTCGCTTGGAGCTTTTCGTGCTTAATAGATTCCGCATGCTTGTCGCCTGTGCTTTGACCTTCGCGCTTTGCTGGGTGCCAGGATTTGCGTTTGCTGGGGACACTGAGGACGGGGCCCAGGTTGCTGCGACCGCTCATGGGCTTTCCTATGGGATCGAGTGTTTTGAGCGGTTGGCCAGGGGGACCGCTCGTGCCATGGAGGGCCAGCCTGAGGGCTACCGGTTTCCCGTTGACGAGGACGTGGACCTTGTAGTGGCGCCTGCTGCCGATCGCGTTGTGGTGTGGATATCGCCCAAGGCGGTCGAGAAGTATGGATTGGATCCGCAGGACAACGAGTGCGTATCGGGTCTCAAGGCCCTCGTCTGTAAGCTCGACAGCGCAAACTGCATGGGAGGTGCGCAGCTAGGGGACGTGGATCTTCCTTGGTATGTCACGGCGGAAACAACGTTTGAATCCGGCGGGTATACCTATGGCTTTGACGACCGCGGTGCGGATGGGGACCGCTATGTGGTGATTGCATCAGCCTCGGGTGATGCCAAGGGCGGCGCGCGTTGGCTTGATAGCGCTCAAATGGTAGAGGCATCGTCTGTCGTGTTGCGGGATGAGCGGGGGCCCTTGACCTCTTCGGCCTCCTTATTGGGCGGCATCGACTACCGACCGTTTTGGGTGTCCATTAAAACGAGTGGCCTTGCCCTGCTGATCTCCTTTGCACTGGGCCTGTTCGCCGCGTGGAAGACTATGGGTACCTCGAGCCGCGTGAAGGGTTTGCTCGATTCGGTCTTTACGATTCCTATGGTGCTGCCGCCCACGGTCTGCGGCTTTCTGCTCCTCATGCTGTTTGGCCGCTCGACCGGGGTGGGTCAGTGGCTCATCACGCACGGCGTCTCGATCGTCTTTACCTGGCCCGCGGCGGTGATATCTGCCGTGGTGGTGTCGTTTCCCCTGGTCTACCGCACGGCGCTCGGTGCCTTTGAGAGCCTTGACACGCAGATGCTCGATGCGGCGCGAACCCTGGGCTGGTCCGAGCGTCGCATCTTCACCAAGCTTATGATGCCGCTTGGCTGGCCCTCGATTGCCGCCGGCACGGTGCTCGCCTTTGCCCGCGCGATGGGCGAGTTTGGCTGCACCCTGTTCTTTGCGGGCAACTATGCCGGCATTACGCAGACCATTCCCATTGCGATTTACTTTGAATGGATGGGCGGCAATACGTCGGTGGCCCTCTTTTGGGTCGTGGTCGTAATAACGTTTAGTTTCCTAGTCATCCTGTTCATCAACATGTACACCGCTCATTCGCAAAAGTATCGCGAGCGGGGCCTTGCCCGTGCGGAGCGCAAACAGGCCAAAGATCTCACCGGACAGGGCGATTCGCTCGACCCGGCGGGCGGCGATGCGCTGCGTATCGATCGCGAGGCGCTGACCGAGCTCATGCGCGATGATGCCGCTTTGCAGGGAGGTCGATAGGCCATGTCGCTCGTTCTGGATATCAAAAAGCGCTATTCCGGCTTTATCCTCGACATGCAGCTCGAGGCCGGCGAGGAGCGTGTGGCGCTGCTCGGTGCCTCGGGTTGCGGCAAGAGCTGCACCTTGCGCTGCATTGCCGGTGTGGAGACGCCCGACGAGGGCAAGATCGTCGTCAACGGCGTGACCTTTTTTGACTCTGCGGCGGGCATCAACCTGTCGCCCCAGGAGCGAAAATGCGCCCTGCTGTTCCAAAACTATCAGCTGTTTCCCAACATGACGGTGGCCGATAACGTATGCGCCGGCGTAAAGGACGCGGGCGACGCCGCCGCGCGCAAGCAGCTTGCCGAGCGCTACCTGGGCATTTTTGGCCTGGCCGATTTTGCCGACCGCTATCCCGCGCGCCTCTCGGGCGGCCAGCAGCAGCGCGTGGCGCTTGCCCGCATGGTGGCGGCACACCCGGGCATCTTTATGTTCGACGAGCCCATGAGCGCACTCGATGCGTATCTTAAGAGCGCGCTCGAGCAAAACATGCTCGACCTCTTTGATGTGTGCAACCGCACCGTGCTCTACGTGAGCCACGACATCGACGAAGCGTGCCGCCTGTGCCAGCGCATCTGCGTGATGCACGACGGGCATGTTGAGGAGATCGGCTCCGTCGAGGACGTGGTCCGCCGTCCGCAGACGCTGGCGGCACTGCGCCTGACGGGCTGCAAGAACACAAGCCGGGCGCGCAAGATCGGCGACGAAGAAGTTGAGGCGCTCGATTGGGGCATGACCTTTAACGTGGGTCGCGAGGTTCCCGATAATGTGGCGTACCTGGGCATTCGCGCGAGCTACTTCCATGTGGACAACCGTGCCGAGCGGGGTCGCAACAGCTACGACCTGCACGTGGCGCGCGTGAGCGATTCGCGTTTTGAGCGCCTGGTGCTGTTGGATGCGCCGCGGGCCGATGCGCCAACGCGTCTGCAGTGGAAGGTCAACAAATTGAGCGTACCAGCGGATGGGTTACCGCAAGAAGGCGAGACCCTGCGTATGCATTTTGATGCCAGCAGGATCCATCTGGTTTGTCGGTAGCGCCGGGTAATGCCGTCGGGGATATAAGTCTCGGCGGCTTTGTCTTGCCGTTCGCCTAATGGGGAATGACAAACTCTTATCAACACAGATAATTATTTATTAAACGGCGGCACACGACGCTGTCGTACGAATGTCAACGGTGTTCGCATGGTCGACGACCGTTGATATAGTTGACCTTAACTTGTAAAGGAGGACGCGCACATGCCGCAGACGACATACATTCGCCGCGTTGCCGCGCGCGCCCTGTATATGGCTCGGAGCCGCATATGAGCAGGTATGTTCACGGCTCCGGGAGAGACGACGCACAACTAAATAATCGACCGCAAAGCGGGTTCCCCAAAATTCCGGGTTTGAGCACGGCTGGGTTTTCGCCACCCACCGTGCAGAAATACCGTAGCTATTCATTTTTGGTTCGAGAGGGGAACCGTCATGGCTGAAGAATTTGATTTCCATCCGATGTGGGAGAGCCTCGGCATGAATCTTGCCGACCACGACATGCTGCTGGGCGCTGTGGGCCAGATGTACGGCGATATGTTCCTGACGCAGAACAATCGCCCCAAGTCCACGTCCTACCTGGATTTTGTCGCCACCAACATCCACAGCGGCCGTATTAAGGAGATGCTCGACAAGAAGGAGGCCGGCGAGGCCACCAAGATCGTCGGTTCGTTCTGTGTGTACGTGCCCGAGGAGATCGTACTTGCCTGTGACGGCATTCCCGTTGGTCTGTGCTCGGGTGCCGACTGGGCGACCGACAAGGTCGAGGAGCATCTGCCGCGCAACACCTGCCCGCTCATCAAGAGCTTTGCCGGCTTTAAGCTGGGCGAGGTCTGCCCCTACATTGAGTCGAGTGACTTGGTGGTAGGCGAGAACACCTGCGATGGCAAGAAGAAGGCCTACGAGTTCTTTGCCACGCAAAAGAACATGTACGTCATGGATATTCCCAACGTGCACGACGAGTCGACGCTCGTGACCTGGAAGGCCGAGGTTAAAAAGCTTGCCGCCAAGATCGAGGAAGAGTGCGGCGTCACGATTACGCCTGAGCGCCTGAAGGCTGCCATCCACGCCGTCAACGAGAAGCGTCGCGCCCTGCAGCGTCTGGCTGCGACCCGCGCTGCCGATCCGGCGCCCATCAGCGGTCTCGACAGCCTGCTGACCGTTCAGGCCGCCTTTATGGATGACACGCCGCGTCTGACCGGCGCCATCAACGAAATGGCGGCTGAGTGCGAGCAGCGCGTTGAGGCCGGCGAGGGTGTGGCGCCCAAGGGCACCAAGCGCATCCTGTACACCGGTACGCCCATGGCCGTGCCCAACTGGAAGCTGTTCAACCTCATCGAGAAGGCCGGCGGCGTCGTGGTGGGCGACGAGTCCTGCACGGGCTCGCGCTACTACAAGGACCTGGTCGACGAGTCCGGTGAGACGGTTGACGAGATGCTCGACGCCATCGCCGAGCGCTACTTTAAGATCAACTGCGCCGTCTTTACGCCCAACGACCAGCGTATGAAGGACATTGTCCAGATGGCCAAGGACCTGCATGCCGACGGCATCGTCGACGTGGCCTTGCAGTTCTGCACGCTCTACGAGATGGAGTCGTTTGCCGTGGAGAAGGCCGCCGAAGAGGCCGGCATCCCGTTTATGCACATCACGACCGACTACGCCGGCGAGGATGCAGGCCAACTGCAAACCAGGATTGAGGCTTTCTTGGAAACCATTTAGGGCTATCCGGTCCAGCGGCTTCCCCAAGCATCCGATCTTGCCGTTCAAACCATCGCTTGCATACCAAAGTACGCGGCGCTCCTCTTTCACGGCAACCTCGGGCACCTGGGAAAGCCGTTTCCTTGGTTGGTTAAAAGGTTTGTTAAGGAGTTATATGTCGGAAAATATTGAGCAGCCGTTGCCGTCCACGTTTGAGGAGTTCAACGAGCAACGCAAGGCGGCGTTTATTCGCGTCAAGGATTATAAGCAGGCGGGTAATCGCCTGGTCGGTTTTCTGTGCAGCTACACGCCGCTCGAGATTATCGATGCCGCGGGGGCTGCGAGCGTGGCGCTGTGCGGCACGTCCGACGAGGTGATTCCCGAGGCCGAGAAGGTGCTGCCGGCAAACCTGTGCCCGCTCATCAAGTCTACGTATGGTTTTGCCTATTCGCAAAAGTGCCCGTTTACGTACTTTAGCGACATGATCATCGGTGAGACCACCTGCGACGGCAAGAAGAAGATGTACGAGCTGCTCAACGAGCTCAAGCGCACGCACATTCTGCATCTTCCGCAGGGCCGCGATCGAGCCTACGAGCGCGAGGGCTGGTACGAGGAGTGCCGTCTGCTCAAGGAGGAGCTCGAGAACTTCTACGGCATCACGATTACCGACGATGATCTGCGCGCTGCCGTCCGTCGTCGCAACCGCTTGCGTGCGGCCCAGCTCGAGATGTTTGCGCTGCAGGCCAACCAGCCGGCGGCCATGAGCGGCGTCGACCTGATGAGCACCATGTTTGCCGGTACGTTTAGCTTTGATATCGAGGCCTATACGCAGCAGCTGGAGCAAAAGGTTGTCAAGCTGCGCGAGGCCTACGACGCGAGCGAGCGCCCGGTTGCGGCGGATGCCAAGCGCATTCTGATCACCGGCTGCCCGGTGGGCGGCGTGATCAACAAGATCGGTCGCACCATCGAGTCCAACGGTGGTGTGGTCGTGTGCATGGACGACTGCTCGGGCGAGCGCACGGCGGCCATGATGATCGACCCGGAGGCTCCCGACATCTTGCGCGCCATCGCCGACCGCTACCTGGACATTAACTGCTCGGTCATGACGCCCAACGACGGTCGTATGGAAAACACGCTGGCCATGTGCGAGAAGTATCACGTCGATGGCGTAGTGGAGAGCGTGCTCCAGGCGTGCCACACCTTTAACGTGGAGAGTGCGCGCATGCAGGAGACTGTCGAGGGTGCGGGCATTCCGTACATGAAGATCGAGACCGACTACAGCAACGGCGACATGGGACAGATCGAGACCCGCATCGCCGCCTTCATCGAAACCCTCTAGCTTCCTCAGGCACCGGATCTTGCTCCTCAAACCGTCGCTTGCGTACCCAATGTACGCTGCGCTCCTCTTTCGGGTCAATCTCCGGCACCTGAGAAACCTAGAGCTAAGGCGCCTGAACGCGCCGCTACCTTTGATGTTTAGATTGGGAGAGAGCCATGATAGGGATCGGGATCGATATCGGGTCTACGGCGGCTAAGGCTGCTGTGGTCGATGGAGGGGGTTCGGTGGCGTGGACGTGCGTGCAGCCAACCGGGTTCTCCTCGGTCGATGCGGCGGAGCGTCTGCGCGGCGAGCTTGCCGCGGCCGGCTATGACGTGGCTGCCGACGACGTGCGCGTGATCGCGACCGGCTACGGTCGTGTCGCCGTGCCCTATGCGCATAAGGTCGTGACTGAGATTACCTGCCACGGTACCGGTGCTGTGCGCCTGTTTGGCGACCACGGCACCGTGATCGACGTGGGCGGTCAGGACACCAAGGTCATTCAGATCAAGGGCGGTCGTGTGGCCAAATTTGCCATGAACGACAAGTGCGCTGCCGGCACGGGGCGCTTTTTGGAGATCATGGCCGACCGTCTGGGTATTTCCCAACAGCAGATGGCCGACCTTGCGCGTTCCGGCGAACCCACCAAGATCAGCAGCATGTGCACGGTGTTTGCCGAAAGCGAGGTCATCAGCCTGATCGGTCGCGGTGAGCCGCGCGAGAACATTGCGCGTGGCGTGATCGACAGCGTGGTCTCGCGCGTGGCGACCATGGCTGGGCAGGCGGCGGGCGCCCCGTACTACCTGACGGGAGGCCTGTGCGAGAACGCATTCGTGGTGGAGCGGTTGGGCGAGCTGCTGGGGTCGCCGGTGACCACCTCGCCCCAGGCTCGCTTTGCCGGTGCCATCGGCGCGGCGATTCGCGCACAGGCGCTCAATTAATGCATCCGCCGCAGGCTCGCATTCATGCGTATACTGGGAGAAAATGATTGACCGATGAGAGGAGGTATCGATGGCTGACGATCAGATTAAGCTCACGTCTATGACTGCCGCGAGCGGTTGAGCCGCTAAGTTGGCTCCTGGAGCCCTCGCCCAGGTCCTGGGCGATTTACCCAATGTGCATAACGACAACTTGCTCGTGGGGTTCGATACCTCCGACGATGCGAGCGTCTTTCGCGTTGGCGATAACTTGGGTCTCGTGCAGTCCATCGACTTCTTCCCACCGATGGTCGACGACCCGTTTTTGTTTGGCCAGATCGCCGCGGCAAACTCGCTGTCGGACATCTACGCCATGGGCGGGCGGCCGAGCCATGCCATGAACTTGCTGTGCATCCCGAGCTGTCTGGGCGTTGAGGTTGCCGGTCAGATTCTGGCGGGCGGCGCCGACAAGTGCGTCGAGGCGGGTTGCTCCATCGCGGGCGGTCACACCATCAACGACGACGAGCCCAAGTACGGCCTGTCCGTGAGCGGGTTTGTCGCGCTCGACCGCATGCTCGCCAACAGCGGCGCGCGCGTGGGCGATGCGTTACTGCTGACCAAGGCGGTTGGCTCGGGCATCATCACCACGGCCATTAAGGGCGAGCTCATCGAGCGGGACGAGGCCGCAGCCATGTTTGACTCGATGCGCACCCTCAACGAGGCTCCGATTCGTCTGGCCGAGGGACTTGAGCTTCACGGCTGCACCGACATCACGGGCTTTGGCCTGATCGGGCATGCGTGCGAGATGGCCGAGGGCTCGGGCGTGCAGATTGAGCTTGCGTCGGGGGCGGTGCCGCTCTTTGACCAGGTGCTCGACATGGCGCGTTTGGGCATTATCCCCGCGGGCTCCTACCGCAACCAGGACTTCTTTGGCCCGCGCGTGACGGCCGACGAGGACCTTGAGCCGGGCATGCTCGACGCGCTGTACGACCCGCAGACGTCTGGTGGCCTGCTTATCGCGGCACCTGCTGCCGATGTGGATGAGCTTGCGAGCCGTCTACATGCCGAAGGACGTATCGCCGCCGTCGTCGGTCGCGTGTACGAGCCGGTACCAGGCGGTCCTGCCGTTCGCGTTGTGCATTAAGGAAAACCGTTTATGCGACCGCCTACTGTTCTGGGCGGTCCCTTTTGAAAGGAAAAACTATGTCTACCAAAATTGAAGTCAATGCCATGGGCGATGCCTGCCCGCTGCCCGTCGTCAAGACGCTCAAAGCCCTGAAGCAACTCGATGGCGAGGGCACAGTCGTGACCTCGGTCGACAACGAGACCGCCGTCAAGAACATCTCGAAGATGGCGCAGGAGAAGGGCTGCACGGCCTCAGTCGAGAAGGTTTCTGACGCTGAGTGGCACGTGACCGTCGCGACCGCCGGTGCCGTGGCCGTTGCGGACCCCGAGCAGGACGGCGCCGCTTTCTGCGACGCCAGCGCCGGCAAGGGCAAACTTGTCATTTCCGTCTATACCGATTGCATGGGCCGTGGCGACGACGAGCTGGGCCACAAGCTCATGAAGGCGTTTGTCTTTGCCGTGACGCAGCAGGAGGAGCTGCCCGTGACCATGCTGTTCTACAACGGCGGTGCCAAGCTCACCGTCGAGGGCTCGCCGGTGCTCGATGACCTGAAGGGCTTGGCGGAGCAGGGTGTCGAGATTCTCACCTGCGGTACCTGCCTCGACCACTATGGCATTAAAGACCAGCTTGCGGTGGGCGAGGTCACCAACATGTACGTGATCGTGGAGAAGATGGAGCAGGCCGTGCGCGTCGTGCGCCCGTAGCGTATTGGTTGGAGTTGCCATGAGGGAGAAGCGCCCGGCGCTTGTCATCACGTTTCCTACCACGGCGGCCGCCATGGGTTGCGAATCCCTGTGCATCGAGCGCGGTCTTCCCGGGCGGACGATTCCCGTGCCCGGGGAGGTCGCTGCCGGCTGCGGTTTGGCGTGGAAGGCGTTGCCTGCCGATGAGGAACTGCTGCGCGGCGAACTTGCCTCGGCGGGCGTTCCCACCGAGGGCTTCACCGTGATCGATATGTGGGAGGTCGTGCGATGATCTATCTGGATAACGCGGCAACGACCATGCACAAGCCGCAGGTGGTCATCGATGCCGTGACGCAGGCGATGTGCTCGCTCGGCAATGCCGGGCGCGGCGCCACGTCGGGTGCCCTCGATGCCGCTCGTACGATTCACGCTTGCCGTGCCAAGCTCGCGCGCCTTTTGGGTTGCCCGAGGGCGGACCATGTGTGCTTTACGCCCAACTCCACGGCGGCGCTCAACACCGCCATCAACGGGGTGGTGCGCCCCGGCGACCATGTGGTCACAACGGTGCTCGAGCACAACTCCGTACTGCGTCCGCTCAACCGCCTGGCGGCAGAGCAGGGTGTGACGGTTGAGCATGCGGGCTGTGATACCAATGGCGTGCTCGACTACGACGAGCTCGAGCGGCTTGTCACGCCCGGTACGCGTGCTGTGGTGGTGACGCACGCCTCCAATGTGACCGGCAACGCGGTCGACATTGCGCGCGTGGCTGCCATCGCGCATGCGGCCGGTGCGCTGGTGATCGTCGATGCCTCGCAGTCTGCCGGCACGGCGCATATCGATATGCAGGCCATGGGCCTCGACATTGTGTGCTTTACCGGCCATAAGGGGCTCATGGGTCCGCAGGGGACCGGCGGCCTGGCCGTGGCGGAGGGCATTGACGTGGCTCCGTGGGCCATGGGCGGCACGGGCGTGCACAGCTTCGACCCACTGCAGCCGCTTGAGTGGCCCATGCGCCTTGAGGCGGGCACGCTCAACGGCCACGGCATCGCGGGCTTTTCCGCAGGCCTCGACTTTATCGAGGCCCAGGGTGGGGTCGAGGCGATTGCTGCCCACGAGCGTGCACTCGCTGATCGCTTCCTTTCCGGTGTGCGCGAGATTTCGGGGATTAAGCTCTACGGTGCCTTTGACCAGCCGACGCGCTCTGCGATTGTGTCGCTCAACGTGGGCGATATCGACTCTGCCGAGATCTCGGATGCACTCATGCAAGGGTGGGGGATTGCGACGCGCCCCGGCGCCCATTGCGCCCCGCTCATGCACCGTGCGCTGGGGACCGAGCGCCAGGGCGTCGTCCGCTTCTCGTTTGGGTATTTCAACACTACCGAAGAAGTCGACACGGCTATCGATGCTCTGTGCGATTTAGCCTGCTAAAGCTGCTAGACCGTTTATACTTGCGGGACGGGTGTTTTTGCCCGTCCCGTTTTTGTTTCGACCCGAAAGGTGTGCATATGGCCTCATCCGCTCCGCGCGGTTTGCGCTCCGACCATGTCGTCACCGTCGGCATTGCGCTGTTTTCGATGCTCTTTGGCGCCGGTAACCTCATCATTCCGCCGTTGCTGGCACTTCAGGCCGGCACGGCCACGCCGCTTGCCATGATTGGCTTTTTGATTGCCGCCATCGGCCTGCCCGTCACGGGCTTTATCGCCGTCGCGCTCGCCGGCACGGCCCGCGAGCTGGCCGGGCGCGTGCATCCTAAGTTTGGTGAATTCTTCGTTGCGGCGGTCTACCTGGCCATCGGTCCGTGCCTGGCCATTCCGCGCACAAGCTCTACGGCGTTCGAAATGCTCGTGCCGCTGCTACCCGAGGGTGTTTCGCTTGGCACGGCACGTCTGGTGTTTGCCATCGGGTTCTTCGTCGTCGCGTTTGCGCTCACACTGCGCCCGGGTGTCATCACGCGCGTGCTCGGTCGCATTACGGGCCCCGCGCTCATTGCGCTCATCGTGCTGGTCGTGGGTGCAGCCGTGATCTCGCCGCTGGGACCGGCTGCCGCGCCTCAGGCTCCCTACGATGCAGGCGCCGCCGTGCAGGGCTTTTTAACTGGCTATCAGACCATGGACCTGCTTGCGTCGCTCGCTTTCGGCATCATCATCGCCGAGACCATTCACGAGCTGGGCGTGACCGACGACAAGCGCGTCGCTTTTGAAATTTCGCGCTCCGGTGTGATCGCCGGCGTGCTCATGGCCTTTATCTATTGCGGCTTGGCCCTTGCCGGCATGCAGCTCGGCACCGTGATGCCCGACGCTACCAATGGCGCCGCCATCCTTGCCCGCTCTGCCTCCATGCACTTTGGCCTTGCCGGCACGGTCGTGGTCTTCGCCATCTTCTTCCTCGCCTGCATGAACGTGTGTATTGGCCTTATCAGCTGCTGCTCGCGTTACTTCTGCGAGACGTATGTGGTCGAAGGGGGAGCGGAGGCCTCCGAGGAGGCCATGCGCCGTCCCTTTGCGATTCTCGCCTTTGTGTTCGCAGCGTTTTCGTGCGTGCTCTCCAATGTGGGCCTCGACGTGATTCTTATGTTCTCGGTGCCCATGCTCAACGCCTTGTATCCCGTTGCCATCGTGCTGGTACTGATGGGCCTGGTGCACGGCTTTTGCGACGCTCATCCGCAGGTGTGGGTGTGGGTCGGCGGCGTGGTTGCTGTGCAGAGCGTGATCACCTCGGTCCGCGATGCGTTCTTTGCGGGCGCGTGGCTGCCGTTCGATGCGCTGCCGCTTGCGGACATTGGAGCCGCGTGGGCGCCGGTTGCCGTGGTTGCCTTTGTGATCGGTCTGCTCCATAGTCGTTTTGTCGCACATTCGAGGAGCTAGGGTTTCTGCGCTTGCACAGGCGGGGAGTCTCCCCTATAATTTCCTTCGCTTTGGGACACGCAAGGTTTAGACCTTAGCTGCTCAACACCTTCGGGACGTGGCGCAGTTTGGTAGCGCGCCTGCTTTGGGAGCAGGATGTCGCAGGTTCAAATCCTGTCGTCCCGACCATATTTTGCGGGCGTAGTTCAATGGTAGAACCCCAGCCTTCCAAGCTGATGACGCGGGTTCGATTCCCGTCGCCCGCTCCATAGGATAGTTTTAACGGCTTTGGCTCTATTTGGTGCCAGAGCCGTTTTCATATACATGCCGGGGACCCCACATCCCCTCCTAAGTTGCGGTGAAATACGGACTGTTTTCCGGCTTTTATGGCCCATGTAGTCCGTATTTCACCGCAACTATTTGTAAGGTTGGATTTTGATGCCGTTGGGAGGGTCGTAGCGACCGTCTACCGAGAGTGGAAATATTTTTTGAAGCTCTGACCTGCGACGTCAAGCTTTTGGTCAGCTTTTGGCAAGGCCTGCGGACGGAAGCATGCGATAGCGTAATGGTATTCTCTCCGCCGTGATGGTTATGGGGTTGGCCATGCTCGATAAAGGCAAACATTTTCCGCAGTCCTATGCAAGGATGCTATTCTCGGCCGTTGGAATTCATCAAGATGGACAGCTGCTTATAACAATTGATCCTTGGGATGAACGCCGTGCGCGCGAGCTTATGCAGGAAGAGCTTATGCTTCGTCTTTACAACCATGTGTATGCGGATCCGGTCTATTGGAATAATCTTGGGGTTGAAGATCGTATCTTTCAGCTGGCATCCGCTATTGCGGTCGTTGAACCGGATGCTGTGTTTTGCGGAGCGACAGCAGCGTTGCTCTACGGCATCGGCTCGGCGTATACGCTTCTGGATAAAGTGCAAGTGCTGCTGCCACGGTCTACAAGGCGTGATACGTATGAGTTCGTTGAATACAAGCGCTGGCGCCCGGGCGAAGTGTGGCGGCTTGGTCTGTTTACACTGACGGATCCGTGTCGAACGGTTGTTGATATCGCGCGATCGAGCGCCTTTCGCTATGCGCTGGGTTATGTCGATGGCTTGGCCCGTGAGTACGATGTCGAACGCGAAGAGCTGCGAGCATATGCGCAGGCAAATTGTCGAGGGCTGCATGGCATCGCGCGTGCTTTTGACGTTTTTGAGTATATGGACGGCAGGTCAGACAATGGCGGCGAGTCTGAGGCGAGAGCAGCGATGATTCTCGCTGGGGTTGCCGCGCCTGAGCTTCAAGTTGAGATACCGCGACCAGGAAACGCTGGCTATTATCTAGCAGATTATGGCTGGCAGATGCCAGACGGCTCATGGACGCTGGCAGAGCTGCATGGGCTGGGTAAGTTTGAAGACGAAGCTCAAAATGATCCGGAGCAAGCGGCGGCAAAAACCTATCGAGCGGCCCTCATGCGCGATGCGAACCTTCGCGCCATGGGCCACAACGTCATTCATTTCAAACTCTCGGACACCTACGAAGTAGAATCGTTCGGTGCCATGATGCGCGGTTACGGTATTCCGACAACAAAACCCTACGCCGACTCCCGATAGAGAAATCGTTCGCAGCCAACCTTCAATAAGTTGCGGTGAAATACGGACTATCGAGGCCTTTAAAGGCATGAAACAGTCCGTATTTCACCGCAACTTAGGAGGGGATGGGGCTGAGGGGCGGGCGATGCCGTTGCCTGCCGGTTAGTGGCGACCGTGGTGGCGGAGCTTGTCGATGGTGGAGTCGGTGCTGCGGCTGCGGGCTTCGGTTGCGGTTTGACGCTTGCGGCGGTAATCGATCATGCCTTGGATGATGGGCTTGCCAAAGCTCACGACATCATCGTTGTAGATGGCGGTTCGGGCTGCGAGGAGGCAGTCGGTAAAGTCCATATGGGTCTTGCCGAAGAGTTTGACGGCAAGGGCGACAACGGTGGGCTCGTCGACCATGACGTCATCGAGCAGTCTTTTCATGGCCGCAGCAATTTCAACGCGGGGAACCTTATAGACGTCGCGCAGCGTGAACACGACGCGCGTGATGATTTCGGGGTAGACACGTGCGGTGCGCGTGGCGATGACCTTGGCGGCGCGCGGTGACAGGACCTCGTCGTCGTCAAGCAGGTAGCGAAGGATGACGGTCTCGTCGATGATGGTGCTACTCATGGATATCTACTTCCTCGGGACCCAAAACCGACTCGTCGCTTTCTGTGGCTAGGTATTCAATCCAGGCATTGCGCTCCTCGGAGCGGCGATTGGGGTCCCCATATGCTTTGAGCAGTCCATAGGCGGCCGTGCCGTCCTTGGAGCGCACGGCGACCGGCTGAAAGGGGAGCTTGCGCATCAAAATACTCTGCGCGACAAATAGACGGACAGCCTCGGCGAGCGATGTACCCATGGCGTCGTAGAGACGTTCGGCATGCTGCTTGTCTTCCTCGCGAATGCGCACCTGCAGGATGGCTCGTTTTTGAGTCGATGACATCACTGGCCTCCCTTAATGAGCGTGCAATTTGAATAGTCAAATACAACATCGGCTAATAATAGCCAATCTTACAACCACTACTTTATTGCACTAGAGTAATTGAGTGTAAACGATATTACAAACGTACTACATCCTTCAGAAACGAGCGTGAAATCTCCCTTGGATGTACGCATGTAATACACTCACCTTTATAGCTTCTAGAGAATAATTCCAACCTGCCAAAACCCCTGCAATACACCCGTATTGCAGGGCCTATGCTCAAGTTTGCCACCTGCAACTGCGTATATTTAACCTGTATATCGTTGGAGGAATTCTATCGAAGTGCCTGTTTCGCCGCATGCACTCGATACGCCGATGCCGGACCACGGGCGGTCCGGGGCAACGTCGACAGGGTCTCTCCGGCATGGGATTCAGGAGGGAGTGAACAACATGGGCAATAAACGAGTCGTAGCCGATTCCTCACGCTGCATTGGGTGTCAAACCTGTATGGCGGCGTGCATCGAGGCGCACGACATCCCCGGCAACATCGCCGCGCCGCGCCTGCGCGTGACGCGTACGTACGAGATCTCCGCGCCGGTGGCTTGCCATCACTGCGAGGATGCCCCGTGCGCGAAGGCCTGTCCTACGGGCGCCTTGTTCTTTGATCCAAAGAACCATCGCATCGGCGTCAACGAGGACAACTGCATCGGCTGCAAGAGCTGCGTTATGGCATGCCCCTTTGGCGCCGTGAGCGTGGCGACCACGCAGGTCCCCGTCTTGATGGGCGACGTTCGCGTGGGTTCGCAGACTAAGAGCTTCGTGCTTAAGTGCGACCTGTGCGTGGACCGTCCCGGCGGCCCGGCGTGCGCCGAGGCGTGCCCGACCAAGGGCCTCACCCTGGTTGACGAGGAGCGTCTGGCGGAGCTGACCGCCGAGCGTGCCCGCGCCACCATCGAAAACGAGGCGTAAGCGTTGGGGCGACAGGCCCAATGATTGGCAAATTAGTACCGAATAATCGGTAGCAGAAAAAGGAAGGAGGGTGTCATGGAGAAGCATAAAGTGATCTGCCCGTATTGCGGCGCCGGTTGCCAGTTTAACCTCTTGGTCCAAAACGGCCAGGTCGTGGGTACCGAACCGCTCAACGGCATCACCAATCAGGGCGAGCTGTGCCTTAAGGGCATGAGCGGCTACGACTTCATCAACGACACCAAGATCTTGACTCCTCGCGTACTGCACCCGATGATCCGCCGCACCAAGGGCGCGGATCTTGAGCGCGTAAGCTGGGACGAGGCACTGGATTTCACCGCATCTAAGATGCAGGCCATAATTGACGAATATGGTCCTAACGCTGTCATGACCACCGGCTCTTCGCGAGGCGGCGGCAATGAGGCGAACTACGTCATGCAGAAGTTTACGCGTGCGTGCATCGGCACCCACAGCGTAGACAACTGCGCCCGTACTTGACACGGCCCTACTGTCCTCGGTCTGATGGACACGGTTGGTTCAGGTTGCATGTCATGCTCCATCCCCGGTATGGAGGATGCGGGCTGCATTTTCCTCTTCGGCTATAACCCTGCCGATTCGCACCCCATCGTCGCAAGGCGTATCGTGCGAGCCAAAGAAAAGGGTTGCAAGATCATCGTCGCCGACCCGCGCCATATCGAAACCGCGCGTATCGCCGATCTCTACCTTCCGATCAAGAACGGTTGCAATGTTGCGTTCCTCAACGCCTTTGCCAACTGCTTGGTCAACGATGGCCTCTACGACAAGGAATTCGTCGCCGAGCACACGAACGGCTTTGACGAGTGGTGGGAGACCATCAAGAACTACACTCCCGAATCCGTACAGGACATCACGGGTGTCGAGCCCGCGTTGATCCACCAAGCTGCCGAGATGTACGCCACGGCGAAGCCCTCCGCCATCATTGGCTGGGGCATGGGCGTATGCCAGCAGAAGCAGAACCTGAAGACGGTGCACACCATCGCCTCCATCGCCTGCGTTGCCGGCCAGATCGGCAAACCCAATTCCGGCCTCGCGCCCGTGCGTGGTCAGAACAACGTCCAGGGCTCCTGCGATATGGGCATGCTGCCTAACCTGTACCCTGGCTACCAGAAAGTCACCGACCCCGCCGTGCGCGCCAAGTTTGCAAAGGCTTGGGGCGTGCCCGAGGAAAAGCTCCCGCTCGAGGAGGGCTACAAGCTCACCGACCTGGGCCACCTGGTCGACGAGGGCAAGGTGCACTGCTTCTACAACTATGGCGAGGACCCGGTGCAGACCGAGCCCGATTCGGCCGGTATGCGCAAGACGCTCTCCGAGCTGGATCTGTTCATTTGCCAGGACATCTTTATGACGCAGACGACCATGCTCGCCGACGTCATCCTGCCCGCTACCTCTTGGGGCGAGCACGAGGGTGTCTTTACCGCATCCGACCGTAGCTTCCAGCACTTTGACGCGGCCGTTCCGCCCAAGGGCGAGTGCCGCCACGACTGGGAGATCTTCGCGGACCTGTCTACGCGCATGGGTTACCCCATGCACTACGACAACACCGAGCAGATCTGGAATGAGTGCATCAGCCTGTGCCCCAACTTTGTGGGCGCGACCTACGAGAAGATGGCTCCCGAGGGCGGTTACGCCCAGTGGCCCGTCAAGAGCACCGATGTGAACGACCACGGTACGCCCGACATGTTCGCTGGTGGCAAGTTCACCACCAAGGACGGCCGCGCCAACCTGATGGCGCACGACTGGGAGGCGCCCTCCGAGCTTCCCGACGATGAGTACCCGCTCATCCTGTGCACCGTCCGCGAGGTCGGCCACTACAGCTGCCGCTCGATGACCGGCAACTGCAAGACGCTGGCACTGCTTGCCGACGAGCCCGGCTTTGTCCGCATGAATCCCGCGGACGCCCAGGCGCGCGGCATCAAGAATGGCGACATCGTCTCGATCCACAGCCGCCGCGGCCAGGTATATAGCCGCGCCGACGTGAGCGACCGCATCAACAAGGGCACGGTCTACATGACCTACCAGTGGTGGATCGGCAAGTGCAACGAGCTGACCATTCACAAGGTCGACCCGGTATCGCATACGCCCGAGGACAAGTTCTCCGCCTGCCAGGTCGACGCTATCGCCGACCAGGTCTGGGCCGAGGGCGAGGTGGAGCGTCAGTACACCGAGCTCAAGCAGGCTCTGGTCGACGCCGCCGCTCCCCAGGACGTTGAGCCCGGCGCCGCCAAGTTCGACGACGAGACACACGTGAATCAAATCGTGTAGTCCCGTTCTCGTTGGCTTTTTGGGCCGGGCGTCCCGTACGTTCGGGAGCCCGGCCCGTTATTTTGAAAGGAAGTGGGGATGAACCGCTTCATCGACATCAACCCGGAGAGGTGCATCGGCTGCGGAACATGCCAGTCCGCCTGTGCCGACGCCCACCGGATGCAGGGTCTTCAGGATACGCTGCGCCTGGCGCTCGTGAAGACCGACGGTATTTCGGCCGCCCTTGCCTGCCACCATTGCGAGGGTGCCCCCTGCGCCGAGGTTTGCCCGGTGAATGCCATCGAGCACGATGGCGATCGCATCCACGTCAAGGAGCAGGAGTGCATCGGGTGCAGGCTGTGCGCCATCGCGTGCCCCTTCGGAGCCATCCATCCCGATGGCACGTCTATCGCCGGTGTCGCAGGCATGTGCGACCCGACGCCTTCGTATCCTAAGTCCCTGAGCAGCCTGCTTACGTGGGCTCCCGGCCAGTACACCTGCGCTGTCAAGTGCGATCTGTGTGCCTTCGATCCGGACGGCCCGCATTGTGTGGCGGCGTGCCCCACCAAGGCGCTGACCGTCATGGGCGGCGCGGCCGATCGCGAGCTCGACGAGGCCAAGCGCCTACGCTCGATCGAAAACGGTCCGGTCGTCGACGTTACCGCTGTGGCCCAGGGCCTGTCCGAGAAAGCAGAAGGGAGCGTAAACAATGGATAGCATGACGCTGTTTATCGCATCGCTTGCCGTCTCGTGCATCGGTGCGCTCGCCTCGGTTCTGCTGATCAAGGCCGATAACGCCGCCAAGACCGCCGGCTGCCTGATCGGCGCCGTCGCGGCCGTGCTGTCGTTCATCGCGGGCCTCGAGGCCGTGCTTGGCGACGTTTCGTCCCTCAACACGGTCTTCTTCTTCCCGTTCGCCCGTCTCGAGCTCTTGCTCAACGGCCTTGCGGGCCTGATCGTGGTCCTCATCTCGATTCTCGCCTTTGCGGGCTTCATCTACGGTCTGTCCTACTTCGACGAGTACCCGGGCAAGGTCGGGCGCGCCGGCTTCTTTATGAACACCTTCGTCGCCTCGATGATGCTCGTCATCACCGCCGACAACGTGTTCTGGTTCCTGGTCGCCTTTGAGCTCATGTCCCTTACGAGCTACTTCCTTGTCGTTATCGAGGAGAACAAGAACTCCATTAGGGGCGGTTGGCTCTACTTCGTCATCGCGCACGTGGGCTTCGTTCTCATCATGGCGAGCTTCCTGCTCATGACCAACGGCGTGGGCGGTTCTTTCAGCTTCAGTGATTTCCGTACGCATGACTTTGGACCCGCCGTCTCCTCCGCGTGCTTCGTCCTCGCGTTCTTCGGATTTGGCGCGAAGGCCGGTATCATTCCGCTGCACTCCTGGCTGCCCCAGGCGCACCCCGAGGCGCCGTCCAACGTGTCCGCCCTCATGTCCGGCGGCATGATCAAGATCGGCATCCTGGGAATCCTCAAGGTCGGTCTCGACCTGCTCGCGGGTTCGGGCGTCCAGCTCTGGTGGGGCCTCATGGTCCTGGTCTTCGGATCCATCTCGTCGGTCCTGGGTGTCGTCTACGCCCTCCACGAGCACGACATCAAGCGCCTGCTTGCCTATCACTCCGTCGAGAACATCGGCATCATCTTGCTCGGTGTCGGCGCGTCCATGACGGCGCACGCCCTGGGCAACGACGTCATCGCGACGATCGCGCTCATGGCCGCCCTCTACCACACGCTCAACCACGCCATGTTCAAGGGCGAGCTGTTCCTCGGCGCGGGCTCCCTGCTCTATGCCACGGGTACGCGCAACATGGAGAAGATGGGCGGTCTGTTCCGCCGCATGCCGGTCACGGCCGTCTGCTTCCTCATCGGTGCCCTTGCCATCTCGGCCATCCCGCCGCTCAACGGCTTCGTTTCCGAGTGGTTCACCTACCAGTCCCTGTTCAACATCTCGACGCTCTCCGACCCGGTCGTCATGGTGTTCGCCGTCGCCTCCGCGGCCGCCCTCGCCATCACCGGTGCCCTGGCCGTCACGTGCTTCGTGAAGGCCTACGGCGTCTCGTTCGCGAGCAGCCCTCGTTCCCAGGAGGCCGCGAACGCCAAGGAGTCCCCGGCTCCGATGTTGTTCTCGCAGATGCTCCTCGCGGCCATCTGCGTGGTGCTGGGAATCGGCTCTCCCGTCATCGCCCCGGTTCTGGGCGACGTCGCCCAGAGCGTGCTTGCCGGCTCTGCCGTCACAGCCACCTCGGGCGTGTCTCTGGTGAACGAGATTTCCGGTGCCGCCACCTCCACCCCCGCGATCGCCATCGCGCTCGTGGTCCTCACCGGCCTCGCGTTCGTGTTGAGGTCCTGCCTCGGCACCAAGGCCCCCGCTAAGAAGACCGACCCTTGGGCGTGCGGCTACGAGCCCAACGAGCACATGCCCGTCGTCGCCACGAGCTTCGCGTCAGACGTAGAGCTCTTCATGGGCCCGCTCTACACCCTGCGCGAGGTATGCACCAAGATCTGCTGGTCCATCGCGCACGTGTTCCAGAAGCTCACCGGTGTCGCCCAGGGCGTTGAGCCCCTGCCCGACCGCTTCCTGGTCGATGCACCGAGCGAGGGTGCCGATAAGCTGGCCGGCCTCGCCTCCAAGATCGAGGGCGGCAACTACTCCGTATACATCTGCTACATCGTCGCGGCGCTCGTGGTCTTCCTCGTGCTCGCCGTGGTCATGGTCTAGAGAGGGGAGAGGATATTATGAACATCGTTCTTGCGATAGCGCAGGGCCTCGTGGTCATGCTGGTCGCGCCCTTCTTCTCCGGCCTCGCCCGTGTGATTCGCGCGAAGATGCACAATCGCCGCGGTCCGTCCATCCTTCAGGATTACCGGGACCTCGCGAAGCTCATGGCGCGTCCCGAGTCCGTGAGTTCCGACTCGAGCTTCGTGCTGCGCATCATGCCGCCGCTGTTCCTCGCGGTGTCGTTCATGCTCGCCATGGGCCTGCCCATGTTCACGCTCGAGAGCCCCATGCCCGTCTTTGGTGACGCCATCACCATCATGTACGCGCTCGCGCTGTCCCGTTTCTTCTTCGCGCTGTCCGGCGTGGATTCCTCCAACGCCTACGCGGGCTTCGGCGGTATCCGCGAGCTCCTCATGAGCGTGCTCATCGAGCCGTCCATGCTCATCGCGCTGTTTACCGTCGCCATCGTGTGCGGCTCCACGGACATTGCGACCATGGGTCAGCACATCGTTACGGGCAACGTCTCGAGCGTCGTCGCCGTCATCCTCGCCGGCGTCGCCTTCGCGGCCGCCTGCTATATGGAGCTCGGCAAGCTTCCGTTCGATCAGGCCGAAGCCGAGCAGGAGCTCCAGGAGGGCCCGCTCGCCGAGCTCTCCGGCCCGTCCCTGGCCATGATGAAGCTCGCCATGGGCATGAAGCAGGTCGTGGTCGTCGCTTGGTTCACCTCCATCTTCATCCCCTGGGGAGAGCCCGCGACCATCGGCGTCACCGCTCTCGTGGGCGCCGTCGTCTTCCTTGTCAAGTGCCTGGTCGATTTCGTTGTCTGCGGCGTGCTCGAGAACTCCGTTTCCCGTTCGCGCTTCAAGGTGCTCGGTAACCAGACCTGGGCCGTCGTCGGCATCGCGGTCCTCGCGTTCGTCTTCGTCGTCGTAGGCGTGTAGGGAGAAGGGAGAAACTATGTCAATCGAATCGAGCTTGTCCCTCTTTGCCATGGTGGCGATCGCCGTCCCCATGCTGGGCTCCCTGCTCATCGTCATGCTGCCGCGTCCCTACGCTAAATGGATCTGCGCCTTTGCCGGCGGCATCGCCACGGTCGCTTCCGTTGGCTTGGCCGCGACGTTTGCCGGAAACGGCATGAACGCGGTCGATGTAACCTGGGCGAGTATGGGCCAGACCTTGGTCATGGGCTTCATATTCGACCGGATGAGCACGCTGCTCGCACCCGCGTTCGTCGCTATCGGCCTGCTCGTCGTCATCTATTCGTTCCCGTACATGAGCGATAAGAACAAGGAGCATCCCGACGCGCCCCGTCGCCGCTTCTACGTGTACTTCTCCACGTTCATCGGCGCCATGGCCGGTCTCGCCTACAGCTCCACCATCGTCGGCCAGCTCGTTTTCTTCGAGATCACCGGCGTGTGCTCCTGGGGCCTCATCAGCTACTACATGACGCCCACGGCCAAGAAGGCCGGTATGAAGGCGCTCATCATCACCCATATCGGCGCTCTGGGACTCTACATCGGCGCGGCCTTCCTGTTCGCCGGAACCGGCACGTTCGCGCTGAGCGCGATCTCCCAGCTCGATTCCGGTATGAAGACCGTCGTGCTGCTGCTCATCCTGTTCGCCGCTTGGGCCAAGTCCGCCCAGTTCCCGCTCTACATGTGGCTGCCCTCCGCAATGGAGGCCCCCACGCCCGTTTCCGCCTACCTCCATGGCGCGTCCATGGTGAAGGTCGGCGTGTGCGTGTTCGCCCGCGCTCTTGCGAGTGCCGGCGATATCCCCGAGATCGTCGGTTGGGTCGCCATCATCGACGCCGTCGTGACCATGCTCTTCGGCTTCCTCATGTACCTGCCCCAGAAGGATATGAAGCGCCTGCTCGCCTTCTCGACGATCGCGCAGCTCGCCTACGTGTTCTTCGGCCTGGGCCTCTCCGTGTTCGGAAGCCAGATGGCGTTCAACGGCGCCGTCGAGCACATCTTCAACCACGCGTTCACCAAGACCCTGTTCTTCCTCATCGCCGGCTCCCTCAGCTTCACGCTGGGAACCCGTATGTTGCCCAAGATCCAGGGCCTCATGAAGAAGTACCCGGTCACGGGCGTGGGCTTCGCGGTCGCCGCGACCGCTATCGCCGGCGTGCCCCCCATGAGCACGTTCTTCTCCAAGTTCCAGATTATTTCCGGTGGCTTCGCGGTTGGTGCTTCCAACACGGTCATCTTCGTCCTCGTGTGCGTCATGGTCGTCGAGACCGTCGCCACCTTCGCATGGTTCCTGCGTTGGATGGGTAAGGTCCTGCCCGGTGAGCCGAGCGAGACCGTGGCCGCCGGCCAGCCCCTTCCGCGCGCCATGGCGTTCGTGTTCGTCGTCCTCATGATCATGGTCGTCGTCGCCGGTCCTCTGTCCTCTAGTTGGATGGGTTAGGAGGTAGGACATGGGTTATTCGTTAGTCAATATCCTGGGCGGTCTTCTGATCGTGACCTCCACCATGGTGGTCGTCTCGAAGACCATCCCGTCCGCCATTAAGTGGTACGCGATCCAGTCGGTTGTCCTGGTGGGCGTGCTGCTCACCCTGGGCCTCACCACCGGTGCCACCGAGCTTCTCATGTGGGCCGCGTCGGCCTTCGTCACCAAGGTGATCCTCGTTCCGTTCATTCTCAACCGTGCCTACAAAAAGATGGGTTCGCCTGCCGATAGCACGCTGACCTCCTCCATCAAGCCGGCCTGGACCATCATCCTCACCGGTCTGGAGGTGGCCATCTGCTTCGCGGTGGTCACGCGCCTGAGCCTGCCCACCGCTGAGGTGGCTACTCCGGCCCTCGCCATCAGCTTCGCGCACTTCTTCGTCGGCCTCACGTGCATCATCTCCCAGCGCAACATCCTCAAGCAAATCTTCGGGTACTGCCTTATGGAGAACGGTAGCCACGTGACGCTCGCCCTGCTCGCGCCCACGGCCCCCGAGATCATCGAGATCGGCATCGCCACCGACGCCATTTTCGCCGTCATCATCATGTCCGCCGTCGTCGTGAGGATCTGGAACGACACCAAGTCGCTCGACTCCCACGACCTGACCGAATTGAAGGGGTAGGCCATGGATGTTTCAATGCTGACGGTCGCCCTGCTCGCTTGTCCCCTCGTGTTCTCCCTGATTATGGCTGCGCTCCCCAAGACGACGTCCTACAGCGTCTTTGCGGGGCTCAACACCATCTCCGTCGCGGCGACCCTCGTCCTTTCGGTCGTCACCGCGGGAACCATGCTCTCGAGCGGGCAGAATATCGACGCTTTGGGCCTGTGGCTCCATCTCGATTCGCTCTCGTCGATCTTCGTCCTTCTGGTAGGCATCATCGGGTTCATCACCGGCGTGTACTCCATCTCCTATATCAAGATCGATATCGAGGAGAAGACCATGCCGGCCGAGCGCACCAAGCAGTACTACGCGCTGTTTAGCCTGTTCGTTTTCACGATGCTGCTCGCCTGCCTGTCCAACAACATCATCCTCACCTGGGCGGCGGTCGAGGCCACCACGCTGTCGACCGTGTTCCTCGTGGGCATCTACAAGAACAAGCAGGCGCTCGAGGCGTCTTGGAAGTACGCGATGGTCTGCACCGCCGGCGTGGCCTTCGGCCTGTTCGGCACGCTGCTCATCTACGCGAACGCCGCCGATATCATGCCCAACGCGCATGAGGCAGCCTTCCTCACCTCCATCATGCCCTACGCCGACCAGTTCGACCCGATGCTCGTGCGCCTCGCGTTCGCGTTCATCGTCATCGGCTTCGGCACCAAGGCGGGCCTGTTCCCCATGCACACTTGGCTGCCCGACGCGCACTCCCAGGCTCCGAGCCCGGTCTCCGCGCTGCTCTCGGGCGTGCTGCTCAAGTGCGCCATGCTGGTGATCATCCGCTTCTACTCCCTGTCCATCATCACGGTGGGCGACACCTATCCGCGTACGCTCCTGCTCATCCTGGGCACGCTGTCCATCCTGGTGGCCGCCCTGTGCATCTTTAAGCAGGACGATATCAAGCGCCGCTTCGCGTACTCCTCCGTCGACAACGTCGGCGTGGTCGCGCTGTGCCTGGGTATCGGTGGTCCGCTCGGTATCGCCGCCTGCCTGCTGCACTGCATCTTCCACGGTTTCACGAAGGCGCTCGCCTTCTGCATGGCCGGTAACATCCAGCACATCTACCACACCCGCGACCTGAACAAGATCAAGGGCGTCGTCGAGATCGCTCCCGTCACGGCAGCGCTCACCATCATCGCCCTGCTCGCGCTCGCCGCCTTCCCGCCGTTCGCCCTGTTCATCTCCGAGTTCCTCACCTTCGTGGCCGGCGTCCAGTCCGGTCCCATCTGGGTGGTCGTGCTCGTGGCCACTGGCCTCACCGGCGTGTACTTTGCCCTTACCGGCATCGCGCTCAAGTCCATCTTCGGCAAGGCGCCCGAGGGCATGAAGCGCCACGAGGTGCCCGCCCTCATGATCATCCCCGAGATCGCCCTCGCGATCGTGGTCATGTGGTTCGGTATCGCCACCCCGGTCGCCATCACGAGCGGCGTCGAGGATGCAACGTCCGTCGTTTTGAACCAGAGCGTCGAAGAGCTCCACGAGGCTCCTCTCTACCGCATGGTGTTCAGTTCCCAGACCAAGACAAGCGAGGTGAATTAGCACCATGGCAGAACCTGAAAAGAAGGACTACGCTCGTCGTTGCGAAAGCCACGTCGAGGCCCTGCGCGCCGCAGTGCCGGGCGCTATCGAGAAGGTTGAGTGGCAGTGCGAGGACCAGCTGACGATTACCGTCAAGCAGGACAAGCTGCCCGAGGCCGTCCACTACCTGTACTACGAGCGCTACGGCTGGATTCCCGTGATCATCGGCAACGATGAGCGCAGCCTGTGCGGCCGTTACGCCGTGTACTACGTCATCTCCATGGAGGGGGAGGATCCCGGCTGGGTGACCGTGCGCACCGAGGTCGATCCCGCCAAGATGACGTTCCCGTCCGTGACGCCGTTCGTCCCCGCCTGCGTGTGGGGCGAGCGCGAGCTGCGCGACATGTTCGGCCTGATCCCCGAGGGTCTGCCCGACCGTCGTCGCCTCGTGCTGCCCGATGATTGGCCCAGCGGGCTGTACCCGTTGCGCAAGGATTCGATGGATTACCGTTTCCGTCCCGCTCCCGCGAGCGACATGGAAAACTACGAGTTCTTGGCCGACACCAAGGGCAAGGAGACCACGCTCGTCCCCATGGGCCCGCTGCACATTACCTCCGACGAGCCCGGCCACTTCCGCCTGTTCGTCGAGGGCGAGACGATCGTCGACGCCGACTATCGTCTGTTCTACGTGCACCGCGGCATGGAGAAGGTCGCCGAGACGCGCCTGAACTATGATGCCGTCACGTTCCTTGCCGACCGCATCTGCGGCATCTGCGGCTGCGCCCACTCGGTGGCCTACGCCGAGGCTGTCGAGCGCGCCCAGGGCATTCACGTCCCGCCGCGCGCGCAGTACATCCGCGCCATCATGCTCGAGGTCGAGCGCCTGCACTCGCACCTGCTCAACATTGGCCTCGCATCGCACTACACCGGCTTCGATTCCGGCTTCCAGCAGTTCTTCCGCGTTCGCGAGAAGTCCATGGACCTGGCCGAGAAACTCTCCGGCCACCGTAAGACCTATGGCCTCAATGTGATCGGTGGCGTGCGTCGCGACATCCTGGCCGAGCAGAAGCTCTCCACGCTCACGACCATCCATCAGCTGCGCTCCGAGGTCCAGGAGCTCGTCGACGTTTTGCTCTCCACGCCCAACTTTATTGAGCGCACGAGCGGCATCGGCATTCTCGACCGTAAGATCGCTCGCGACTTTTCGCCGGTCGGCCCGCTCATGCGTGGCTCTGGCTATGCCCGCGACGTGCGCTTTGACCATCCCTTCGACGGCTACGCCGATCCGGACGTTCAAAAGATGCACGCCGCTACGGCCGACACCTGCGATGCCTTCGGCCGTACCGCCGTTCGCATCCAGGAGGTCTACGATTCGATCGACATGATCGAGACCATGCTCGAGAACTGCCCGTCGGGCCCCATCCTCACCACGGATTGGGAGTACACCCCGCACAAGTACGCCATCGGCGCCACCGAGGCGCCGCGCGGCGAGGACGTGCACTGGGCCATGCTCGGCAACAACCAGAAGTGCTACCGCTGGCGCGCCAAGGCGGCCACGTACAGCAACTGGCCGGTCCTGCGCTACATGTTCCGCGGCAACACCGTGGGCGACGCTGCGCTGATCGTCGGTTCGCTCGACCCGTGCTACTCCTGCACCGACCGCGTGACGGTGACCGATGTCGCCGCCAAGCGCGACCACGTGCTCGACAAGGAGCAGTTCGAAAACGTCTGGCGCGACAAGTCGCCGCTTGCGGGCGAGGGCACCATGGCCGCCCCGCTCGATGAGGAGGCGCTCTAATATGCTGAAGCTTTGGAAGGTTAACGCCAAGGCCGGCGACGCGACGGTCAAGTACCCGTTTGCGCCGTTTCCCACCAACAAGGACATGCGCGGCAAGCCCGAGCACAATGCCGAGCTCTGCATCGCCTGCGGTGCCTGCGGCGTGGCGTGCCCGGCCGATGCCATTCGTATGGACACCGACCTTGCGGACGATACCATCACCTGGTCGATCGACTACGGTCGCTGCATCTTCTGCGGCCGCTGCGAGGAGGCCTGCCCCATGGAGGCCATCAAGCTCACCGAGGAGTTTGAGCTGGCCGTCATGAGCAAAGACGACCTCACCAGCAAGAGCGTCTACACGCTCGAGCACTGCTCGCGCTGCGGCAAGCCGTTTGCCCCGCACAAGGAAATCGACTACGCTAAGCGCCTGTTGCAAAAGGCCGGCGGCATGGAGGCCGAGCAGGCCGCCCGTACCGTCGGTATGTGCCAGGAGTGCAAGCGCGAGCTCGACGCCCTGCGCGCCGCCTCGGCCGTAAAGACCGGCAACGCTGCCGGCATGGCTGCCAACGAGACGCTTGCGTCCGGCGAGCCCCAGGGCCCCGGCATGGAGTATCTGGGCGGCCACGGCGTGAACCCGGAGTATATCGACCGCGAGCTCAACCCCGATGCGCCCGAGATTCCCGCCGGTCCGGCGCCGGTCGAGGGCATCATCATGGATTTTGAAACGAAGGAGGAGTAACCATGGCCGAACCCACGCTTTTGCCCGAGCGGCTTCAGTACCGCCCGACCAAGATCGAGCTCGACGAGAGCATCGAGAAGGCCAAGGCGACCCTTCTTAAGAAGATCAAGCGCTCGGTGTACGTCTACCGTGTTGACTGCGGCGGCTGTAACGGCTGCGAGATCGAGATCTTCGGTTCCATCACGCCCGTCTTCGACGTCGAGCGCTTTGGCATCAAGGTCGTGCCCTCGCCCCGTCACGCCGATGTGCTGCTGTACACCGGTGCCGTGACGCGTGCCATGCGCATGCCGGCCCTGCGCGCCTTTGAGGCCGCACCCGATCCCAAGATCGTGGTGTCCTATGGCGCGTGCGGCTGCACCGGCGGCATCTTCTACGACAACTACTGCGTCTGGGGCGGCACGGACAAGATCTTGCCGGTCGATGTCTATATCCCCGGCTGCCCGCCCAGCCCCGCGCAGACCGTCTACGGCTTTGCCATGGCACTTGGCCTGCTGGACCAAAAGCTCCATGCCGAGACCACGGTGGAGGCCGCCGGCGAGCAGGCCGATATCCTGCACCCCGGCGTGCCGTACAAGCTGCGTGTGGCCATCGAGCGTGAGGCTCGCGCCATGAGCGGCTACCGTTACGGCCGCGACCTGGCCAACGAGTTTATGGATACGCTCGAGGGCGCGCCCAAGGGCGATATCCGCGGTGCCATGGCGCTCCTCATCGACAAGCAAGATGATCCTCGTCGTGTTGAGGTCTACTCGGCGCTGCAGGATCTGGTGCTGGCCGGAGGCCGTTAGATGGAACTCACGGACCGCTCTGGTTACTTTGCGGGCCCCGGTATGCTCGGCGGCTCTTTTGGCGATGCCTCGCGCGCAAGCGACGAGGCCGCCGAGGGCGTCGCCGACCCCTGCCTGGGCCATGCGCCCGACCAGGTGGTCTTTTACGAGCTCACGCGTAAGTTTGTGGAGACCGAGGAAGACGTTCCCCAGGAGGCCTGCGACGTGCTGTACTACACGCTCGCCGTGGGCCACCACACCGGCGTGCTCGACTGCTTTGAGCCGCGCCTGTCGGTGCCGGTGGATGTGTTCTATTCGCTCGTCGATGCGTTGCCGGAGGGGGAGGCCAAGACCAAGTTCGAGGCCATCCGCTCCTTTGGCGAGTGCCAGCTCGACAAGGCGGCGGTGCCGTCGCTGCTCGAGGCCTGCGATATGCTGCTCGACGAGCGCGGTTTTCGCGGCTCGGCCAAGGCCGGCATCTCGGTGTTCGACGACGACTTTGGCCTGCATGCCCAGCAGGTCGCGTTCTTAATGAAGTTTCGCGATCTGGTTGAGCGCGTGCGCGATGTGTCGGGCGTGTATCTGACGGGGAGGTTGCAGTAATGGGTCGCGTTGTGGATGGACGTGTGAACGGCGCCCCGTTTGCGGGTATCGTGCTCACGGCGGGAAGCGTGCTGCGTGCCGACGATGCCGCCGGCCCCGTGCTCTCCAAAAAAATGGAGGACGCGCCCATTGCCGGCTGGTACACCATCGATGGCGGTCAGACGCCCGAGGATGACATCATCGAGGTCAAGCGCGAGCGTCCGCCTCGCCTGGTCTTGGTCGATGCCTCTGACATGGCGCTGCCCGTCGGTGCCATCCGCTTGCTCGACAAACGTGATGTGGCCCGCAAGTCGATGTTCACCACGCATTCGCTTCCCTTGTCGATTCTGATCGAAGAGATTGAGCAATCGTGCGAAGATATCGTCTTCATAGGGATTCAGCCGGGCGATACGGAGTTCTATAACCCCATGTCCCCGGAGGTCTTTGGGGCCGTCGACGCCGTGTACGACGCCGTGGCCGCCAACGACTTTTCCCACTTTGTCCGCTTGGGGCAGGAGCTATAGCAGCGCTTGCCCCTGCTGAATAGGAAAGAAGTGATTGACATGGCAGATTCCAAGGTGGAGTACCCCGCTCCCGATTGCCTGGCGCCCGCCGCGATCGAGGCCAAGACCGAGGCCGCCGGCGTGACCAAGGCCAACCTGCCGGTCGCTAAGGCCTTTCTGTTGGCAATGTTCGCCGGTGCGTTTATCGCCTTCGGCGGCCTGTTCTTTACGGTGTTTTTGAGCGACGGCACGCTGGGCTGGGGTGCCCAGCGCGTCGTGGGCGGCCTGTGCTTTTGCCTGGGCCTGGTGCTGGTGCTGGTGTGCGGCGCCGAGCTGTTTACCGGCAATTCGCTTATGGTCTGCGCGCTCAAGAGCAAAAAGATCACCCTGGCTCAGATGCTCAAGGCCTGGGTCGTCGTGTGGGTCGGCAATTTTGTCGGTGCCCTGTTCATCGTCTTTTTGGTGTACATGGCCGGCATTTACAAGCTCAACGGCGAGGCGGTCGCCAATTCCATGGTGAGCGTCGCCGCCGGAAAGTGACGATCGACTGGGTGACGATCTTCTTCCGCGGCATCCTGTGCAACATCTTTGTGTGCCTGGCCGTGTGGATAGGTACCGCCGGCAAGACCGTGGTCGATAAGGTCGTGGGCATTCTGCTGCCCATCGCCGCCTTTGTGGCCTGCGGTTTTGAGCACTGCGTCGCCAACATGTACTTTTTGCCCATGGGCGCCGTGATGCATGCATGCGGCTACGGTGCCAAGGTCGCCGGCGCCGATGCGCTCAACGCCGCGGGCATTGCGTTTAACCTGTCCGCTGCCACGCTGGGCAACATCGTGGGCGGCGCGGTTCTGGTCGCGCTCGGCTACTGGTTTATCTACGCCAAGAAGTCCGAGGCGTAAGGTATCGTCTGTTTGACGTTGGGCCTCCCGCGGGGCGTTGCCGTGCGGGAGGCTTTTTGGGTCCGGGACTCGTTGCCGGGCTTTTGGCCTGCTGTGTTTGGCTGATGAAAGGGGTAATCGAGATGGCATCTGCTGTGAAGCGTGACGGTCGCGCCGTGGTGACTGCATGCGGGGGATGCTATGCCGATTGCGCCTTTGCGGCACGCGTTGAGGACGGTCGCGTGGTGGCCGAGTTGCCGGTGCCGGGGCATCCGTGCGCGGCGCGTGCCCTGTGCGCCCGCGGGCGGCATCGCCTGGACATGCCGTTTGACGAGCGCGACCGGATTTTGCATCCCATGCGCCGCCGAGCTGATGGCTCGGGGTTTGATGCGATTTCCTGGGATGAGGCGTTTGCCCAGATTGCCGAGCGCCTTTTGGGGATTGTTGACGAGCGCGGGCCTCGTGCGCTGGGCATGACACTCGGCGTGCCCTCGTTCGACCGCTACTGGGCCTATCGTTTTATGCATGCGCTGGGCTCGCCCAACGTGTACGGTGCCGACGGTGCCTGCGAGGTAAGCCGACTTACCGGTTGGGAGCACAGCCTGGGCTATAGTCCCGCCTCCGACCTTGCGCATACCGACTGCATCATGTACCTGGGGCGTTCCTTGGTGGATTCGTCGTCGATGGGGTCGGTCGATGCGCTCAACGACGCGCGCCGGCGTGGGGCGAAAATCATCGTGGTTGACCCTCGGCGCAGCGGTTCGGCTGCTATTGCCGATCGCTGGCTCCGCGTGCGTCCCGGATGCGATCTGGCGTTGCTGCTGGGTATCGCACACGTGTTGATTGCCGAGGGTCTGTACGATCACGAGTTCGTTGCCCGCTATACCACGGGCTTTGATGAGCTGGCGCAGGCGGCCAGTGCTTGGATGCCCGAGTGGGCTGAGTCGATGTCCGACGTGCCGGCCGAAGAGATTGTCGCCACGGCGCGCGATCTGGCTGCCGCCGCGCCTGCCGCCGTGGTGGATGCGGGCTTTCATGGCGGCATCGGTATCGCGTATGCCAACAGTACGCAGACGGCGCGCGCTATCTGTTTGGTCGATGTGCTGCTGGGCTGCATCGGACATGCGGGCGGTGCCCTCAACCCGCCCACACCGCTTGCGTTGGGCGATTTGGACCCTGCGCGTTTCGCGACGCCGTCGATGCCACGTGAGCCCAAGTTGGGGTCCGAACGCTATCCGCTCGTCGACCCCGAGCGCGGTCTGTGCACGACCATCGGCCAGTCGATTCTTGCCGGCGATTTGCGTGGGCTCATCGTCTATGCCAGTAACCCCGGTGCGGGCTATGGCAATGCACAGGCTTGGTTGGGTATTTTGCAGCTGCTCGACTTGCTTGTGACGATTGATATTCGTTGGTCCGAGACGGCGCGTGCTTCTGACTTCGTGCTGCCCGACGTGACGTATCTGGAGGCCGACCGCGGTGTGGGCACGGTCGTGGGCGTCAACGATTCGCGCGTGTTCTACCGCAACGCCGTGCTGCCCGTGCAGCATGACGGCACACGTCCCGGTCGGGAGATTTTTGCCGGTCTGGCGCAGGCGTGTGGCGTGGGCGAGTATTTCCAGTTTACGTCTGACGATCTGACGGCTGCCCAGGTGGCGCCTTTTGGGATCGATCTGGACGAGCTCAAGGAGCGCGGCTGGGCCGATACGGGCGTGGCGCTGCCGTCGCGCACGGGTGAGCCGGTGATTCCGCTTGCCGGCGGCAAAATTGCGCTGGCAAGCGACGTATGGGAACGAGTCGGCATGGGTCGTGTGCCCAACTGGATTGCGCCCATTGTGGAGCCCGGCCCGGGGATGTTTCGCCTCATTAGTGGCAACCGTCCCTTTGAGTCGCACACCTCGCGCAGGCTTGCGGCTCAAGGTGCCGCCGAGGCTGGATCGGACCTGGATGCCGTGCAGATGAATGCCGATGCTGCTGCGCACATGGGCATCGCCGACGGCGAGATCGTCGAGCTCGTGAGCGATATGGGCCGCGACCGCGTGCGCGTGGAGACGACGCCCTATCTGCATCCGGCGTGCATCTTCACGTCGGCCGCCCCCGGCGGGCGTTCGCTTGGCGCCGATGTCGGTGGCGCTCAAGCCTTGGGCGTGGGCCCGCTCGACCATACGCCGTTGCGTTGGGATCCGTTGACAGGTGCCGCGCTCACCCAGGAAAACGCCGTTCGCGTGGAAAAGATCACGGAGCACGTGGATAATAACGATTGATTGACTCAGCCGATCGAATTGGCTGATAGTTTGACGTTCGAACGATTGATTCACCTTTGGTTTTGAAAGGCCGCACATGAGCGATAGCCAGAACATGTCCGATGAGGTGCGCGCCCGTCTGCGTGCCATTCCTTCCGTCAACGAGCTGCTCACCGAGTGGCCGGTGGTGAAGGCGGCAGGGGAGACCTGCGACGCGGTGGTCCATGCCGCCGTCACGGCCGAGCTTGACGAGGAGCGCGCCGCCATTCGCGCCGGCGCCGCCCCGCGTTCCAAGCGTGACCTGGCTTCGGCTATCGAGTGGCGTGCGCACCGCTCCGCGCTGCCGAGCCTGCGCCCAGCGGTTAATGCCACGGGTGTGGTCATCCATACCAACTTGGGTCGCGCCCCGCTCGCGGAGTCGGCCGCCAAGGCCGTGGCCGAGGTCGCGCGCGGCTACAGCACGCTCGAGTACAGCGTGGACACCTGTTCACGCGGTTCGCGCAAGGAGCACGCCGCGCAGCTGATCCGCTCACTCACCGGTGCCGAGGACGCGCTCGTGGTCAACAACAATGCCGCCGCGGTGCTGCTGGTGCTTGCCACCCATGCCGCGGGCAAAGAGGTTATCGTCAGCCGCGGCGAGCTTGTCGAGATTGGCGGCAGCTTCCGCATCCCCGATGTCATGGCGGCCTCGGGCGCCAAGCTCGTCGAGGTCGGCGCCACCAACCGCACGCACCTGGCAGATTATGAGCAAGCTATTACGCCCGATACGGCCATGATCCTCAAGGTTCATCCTTCCAATTATCGCATCGAGGGTTTTCACGAGGAAGTGGGCTCTCGGGAGCTCGCCGCACTGGCCCATAAGCACGGCCTGCTGTTCTATGAAGATCAGGGGTCGGGCGCGCTGTTGCCCGACGACATCTTGGTGCGCGGAGGCGAAGAAACCACGCCGGCTTCGGTTTCGGCAGGGCTCGATTTGGTGTCGTGCTCGGGCGATAAACTTCTCGGTGCAGCACAGGCGGGCATTATCATGGGCCGTCGTGACCTGGTTCAGGCCTGTGGGTCACATCCGCTTATGCGCGCCCTGCGCCCGGGCAAACTGGCCCTGTCGGCGCTCGAGGCCACGCTGCGTATCTACATGGATGGCGCCGATGTTGCCCATCGCGATATTCCGGTGCTCAGCATGCTTACGCTTCCGCAGACCCATTTGGAGCGACGTGCCCGCAAGCTGCGCGATCGTATGGTCGCCGGTCTCGACAAGGCCGGTTGCCTGTGCGCCGTTCAGGTGGAGATCGTCGAGGAGTCGTCGACTCCCGGCGGCGGTTCGCTGCCTACCGTTGAGCTGCCCACCATGTGCGTTGCCGTGCGTCTTGTCGATGAGCGTCTTTCCGTTGACGCACTCAAGCGCTCACTCGTCCAAGATTTCGACACGCCGGTCGTCACGCGCGCCTCGCACGATCGCATTTTGTTTGACGTCCGTACGCTCGTGGGCGACCGCGATATCGAGACGGCGGCGTCGACGCTTGCCGCATGCGTTGAGAAGGCGATTGCTCGATGAGTGAGGTTCAGGCGCTGGTGGAGTGTCCCGTTATCGTTGGCACGGCGGGCCACGTTGACCACGGTAAGTCGGCACTGATTGAGGCTCTGACCGGCAAGAATCCCGACCGTCTGGAGGTTGAGCGCCGTCGCGGTATGACCGTGGAGCTGGGCTTTGGCGAGCTGGCGCTGCCGAGTGGCAAGATCGTTGGCCTGGTCGACGTGCCGGGCCACGCGCATTACTTGCGCGCCATGGTGCAGGGCGCCACGGGTATCGACGTGGCCGTGCTGGTGGTTTCGGCCGTCGAGGGCGTTATGCCGCAGACCCGCGAGCACGTGCATGTGCTGGAGCTGCTGGGCGTCACGCATATGGTGGTCGCGCTGACGATGTGCGACCTGGCTGATAGCGAAATGATTGAGCTGGCCGAGCTCGACGTGGACGATTTTCTTTCGGATACCGTGTTTGCGGACGCGCCGATGGTGCCTGTGTCGTCCAAGACCGGCGCGGGAATCGATGACCTGCTGGCTGCGCTCGACGAGCAGGTTGCCGCTTGCTGGGGTGCCTGCCGAGCCCGTGCCGAGCTCACCGATGCCGCACCGCGTCTGCCCATCGACCGCTGCTTTACGATCAAGGGTGCCGGCACCGTCGTGACGGGAACGCTGCACGATGCGCCGGTTGCGGTGGGCGATGAGCTCGTCGCGCTGCCGTCGCGCACGGCCTGCCGCGTACGCGGGATCCAAGTGCATGGCGACACGCAACGGGCGCTGCCCGGTCAGCGTGTGGCGCTCAACCTGGTTGGTGACGGCGTTGCTGCGCTCGATCGCGGTGAGATGCTCGGCGTGGAGGGTCGCTTTGGCCAGACGATGCGCTTTATGATGACGTTTACGTATTTGGGTCGCGAGGGAGCCAAGCCGCGTGTTCTCGAGTCGGGTGCGCGTGTGCACGTGATGGCGGGTACGGCCGAGGTCGTCGGTCGCATCATGTTCATGGAGGGCGAGGCCCCCATGGCGGTGGGCGAAACCCGTATTGTTCAGGTGCGCTTGGATAACTCGCTGCCGCTACGTGCCGGGGATCATGCCGTGGTGCTGTCCTATTCGCCCGTGATGCTTATTGGCGGCGGGCGCGTGCTGCTTTCTCGCTGCCGTCGCTCTCGCGAGCTTGCCGAAGGGGAGCGTGCGCTGTATGCGGCGCTCGAGGCCGGAGATGTTGAGGGCGCTGTGGATGCGTGGCTGGCGCTGCAAGCGCTGCCGGTTGCGGCTGCCGATGTTACCGCGGCGCTCGATCTTGTTGCCGGTGAGGCTGAGGCGGCGTTGCGTGAGTTGGTGGCGAGGGGCGCTGCTCGCGCGCTTGCTGGCTCGGATGGCTCGCTGTATGCAGATGCTTCCGTGCTCGACGCCGCGATGGATGCACTGGCGGCTACCCTGTCAGCCATGCATGCGGCGGCTCCCAAGGAGACGGGCTTTACGCCCGGCGCCGTTGCCCATGCTGCGTGGCCTGCCGCTGATGAAGCCGTTGCCGCGGCTCTGATTGCCGAGGGCTGCTCGCGTGGCGTGTGCGCCGCCGAGGGCGCCGAGGTATTCGATCCGCATTCGGCCGCCGCGGCGGCACGTGTGGTGCGAGAGGCTTGCGAGCAGATCGTCGCGCTGCTTGACGAGGCCGGCCTGGATGCACCGGCGCTTCCCGAGGTGGGCGAACAGCTGCAGCTCGGCCGCGACACCATGACGCGTGCCCTGCGCGAGCTTTCGCTTAACCGTTCGATCGTTAAGGTCGAGCGCGACGTTGCCCTGTCCGCTGCCGCCGAGGCCCATGCGCGTGAGCTCGTCGCCGCCGCCATTGAGGCAGCCGGCGGCGCTGCCACCACGAGCGTGCTGCGCGAGGCCCTGGGCGTGTCGCGCAAACGCGCCATCAGCATCTTGGAGCACCTGGATGCCGTGCGCTTTACGGTGCTCGACAAGGATGCCGGCGGCCTGCGCTCCCTGCGCTAGACCGGTCATACCGCCCCGCCCCCTTCAGTTGCGGTGAAATAGTTCCTGTTTTCCGGTTTAGATGCCTCTTCCAGGAACTATTCCACCGCAACTTTGAGGATGGCCAGCCGAAGCTGGCCATCTTGAGCCTTGAATCGGGCCGGTCGCCACGAAAGGGGCCTATCTACTACATTCAGTCGACTACCCTCAATCATTCCGAAATTCGCGAAATTAAAACCGCAGGTAGACGGCTTGCCGATTTTCTAAAAACACCTGTATAGTCGACCCATGCCGGTCGAACGTAGTAGATGGTCCGTTTTCGTGGCGCGGTGCCAAGTCAGTCTTTTTGGGACGGTGTGGATGATTTTTCTGGGACGGGGATTTAATAATCATTGAGTACCTAATGATTATTAAATCCCCGTCCCAGAAAAATCATCCTTTGATCCAGCTTGGGGCAGCTAAAAAAGCCCCAAAAAGACTACCCTGCTAGTTTGGTAAAATACCGCCGCACTTGGGAACGGATGGGCTCCGGTGGGCTCCGCGGTCCTCAAAACCGTTGCGAGGCGTGCAAAACGTCTTGGATGTGTTCGATTCACATACGTTCCCGCCATACGCTACCAGCGCTTTTGTGCTCGCGGTCTTGCTGCGTGCCGCAAAGGCGCTGTTTTGTTTTTGCACGAGCTTTTCGTAGCGCCGCTATTTCGGCGGCGGTATTTAGCTTCGTGCATAGGGTTTCGAGCATGCCGATGGGGGTGTTTTGCCGTATGACTACCGTAAGACGAGCCGATCTTTCTTGCGTCGTCCAGGCGGGCGGGCTGTCGTCGCGCATGGGTTGCGACAAGGCGCGCATGACGTTTTGCGGCGAGCCGCTCATCGAGCGCGTGCTGGGTCGGCTGGCGCAAGTTGCCGGTGAGTTAGTCGTGACGACTTCGCGTCCCAGCGAGCTTGCCTACCTTGAGGAGCGCGCGTTTGGCGGTCTGGTGCCGCGTGTGGTGGCGGACCTTGAGGGGTCGGCGGGCGCCATGCGCGGCATCGCGAGCTCGTTGGCCGCGGCCCGATTGCCGCTCGTGGCGATCGTCGCCTGCGATATGCCGTTTGTCTCGCCGGAACTCATCGGTGCGCTTGCCGATCGTACTGAGGCCGAGGCGCTCGACGTGTGCGTACCGCGCGAGGAGCGGGGGATTGAGCCGCTTTGTGCCGTCTGGCGCCGCGATGCGTGTGCGCCGGTTGCCCAAGAGCTGCTCGCCTGCGACCGTCAGCGCATTCGCTGCCTGATTAATCGCGTTCAGGCTGGTTATATGGATGAGCCGCAGATCGTTAAGGTCGCAGGCTCGACGCTCTGCTTCGAGAACGTCAATACGCCCGAGGAGTTTGCGGCAGCCGAGCTGCTCGCCTAGATCTGCACACATCAATGACGGGAGATGCCGTGTCACATGATATTTGCCCCGATACCGGGGAACCTTGCACTTGCGACGGGTCCGAGCCTTGCACCTGCGGCTGTGGCGGCTGTGGACATACGGCCGAGGAAGAGGCAGCGGCGGCTGCGTATCGCGAGTCGCACCGCGAGGCTTCGTCCGGTGACGCTCTCGACCACGAACGCAAGATTATCGTGTCGTTCGACAGCACTTTCGATGTGATGGAATGCGAACAGCTGTGTCTTGCCGCCGGTGTGCCCGGGCGCATCATGCCGCTGCCCGGCTCCATTACCGCAGGTTGCGGCCTGTGCTGGGCCATGCCGTTCTCGGGCGATGCCCTCGCCGCCTTCCGTGCCGCCACCGAAGGCCGTATAACCCCCGCCGACTACCATCAGCTCGTCCTCTAACCACCAACACCACCACAAAGGTGCCCAATGTGGTGGTTTGGAACACGTGGACGAAACAGGTTTGAAACACGGGTTTTGCATGTCAGGCACTCAAAAACGCTTCTACCTGCATCGTAATCAAAACGAAACATCTGCTCGTCGGCTTATGCGAAACTTTGCTGCAACAGTGCGATATTATCCATACTCGATAAAGTTCGCGGCGCATAGGGTGCCGCGACCGACATTTTTCGTTTCCCATCATTGGAGGAAGCATGAGCTACACGCAGAAAGTTCTCGAAGAGCTCAAGGCCCGCTATCCCGAGCAGCCTGAGTTCATCCAGGCCGCGTCCGAGATCCTCGGCACCATCCAGCCGGCGCTCGACGCCCATCCCGAGTACGAGGAGGCCGCTCTGCTTGAGCGCCTCGTCGAGCCCGAGCGCATTGTCATGTTCCGTGTTCCCTGGGTCGACGACCAGGGCAAGGTTCAGGTCAACCGCGGCTATCGCGTCGAGTTCAACTCTGCCATTGGACCCTACAAGGGCGGCCTGCGCTTTAACCCGACGGTCACCCTGGGCATGCTCAAGTTCCTGGGTCTGGAGCAGATCCTCAAGAACAGCCTGACCACCCTTCCCATGGGCGGCGGCAAGGGCGGTTCCGACTTTGACCCCAAGGGCAAGTCCAACAACGAGATTATGCACTTCTGCCAGTCCTTCATGACCGAGCTCTATCGCCACATTGGCCCCAACACCGACGTTCCCGCCGGCGACCTGGGTGTTGGCGGCCGCGAGGTTGCCTACCTGTTCGGTCAGTACAAGCGCCTGACCAACGAGTGGACCGGCGTCCTTACCGGCAAGGGCCTTTCCTTTGGCGGCTCGCTCGCCCGTACCGAGGCCACCGGTTACGGTCTGGTTTACTTTGTGGACGAGTACCTCAAGAGCCGCGGCGACTCCTTCGAGGGCAAGAACGTCGTCGTTCATGGCTCCGGCAACGTCGCTATCTACGCCGTCCAGAAGGTCTCCCAGCTCGGCGGCAAGGTGCTGGCCTGCTCCGATACTCACGGCTGGGTCGAGGATCCCGACGGCATCGACTACACTGTGCTCGAGCATGTCTACAACAAGAAGCGCTCCGGCCACGACAAGGGCGTTACGCTCGCTATGTACGTCGACGAGAAGCCCAGTGCCACGTGGCACGAGGGCGACGGCCGTGGCGTGTGGCAGCTGCCCTGCGACATCGCGCTGCCCTGCGCTCGCGAGAACACGCTGCTGCTCGAGGACGCCCAGGCGCTCGTCGCCAACGGCTGCAAGGTGGTCGGCGAGGGCGCGAACATGCCCACGACCATCGAGGCCACGACCTACTTCCAGGAGAACGGCGTCGCCTTTATGCCCGGTAAGGCTGCCAACGCCGGCGGCGTGCTCGTGTCCGGCCTGGAGATGAGCCAGAACGCCGAGCACCTGTCCTGGACCTTCGAGGAGGTCGACGGCAAGCTCGAGCAGCTCATGCGCGGCATGTTCCACAACGTGGACGACACCGCCAAGGAGTATGGCCAGGAGTGCAACTTTGTCATGGGCGCCAACATCGCCGGCTTCCTGAAGGTTGCCGACGCCATGCTCGCCCAGGGCGTCTGCTAAATCTTCGCTCGACATAGCATCGCAGAAGGCTCCCAGTCATCTTGGCTGGGAGCCTTTTTCTATGGTGACGATGGCGACGGCCCCTCGTTTGGTACACTTAAAAGTACTGGACAAGTGAAGAGATGGGGGAGAACGTGCTCAAGTTCGGTACCTACGTCCGTGTTGGAAACGCGGCCGAAGCCTATGAGCTCTTGCAGAAAAACCGCAACAACAAGATTGTGGGCGGCGGCATCTGGATGCGTCTGGGTTCGCGTCGTGTGGCGACGGCGATTGACCTTTCGGCCTGTGGACTCGATCAGATCGAGGAGACCGAGACCGAGTTTCGCATCGGAGCCATGTGCACCCTGCGCCAGCTCGAGCGTCATGTCGGACTCAACGCGCTTGTCAACAATGTCTTTGAGTTCGCCGTCCACGACATCGTGGGCGTGCAGCTGCGCAATACCGCCACGGTGGGCGGCAGCATCTACGGCCGCTTTGGTTTCTCGGACGTGCTCTCGGCATTTTTGGCGCTCGATTCGTACGTTGAGCTGACGGGTGCCGGCCGCGTGCCGCTTGTCGAGTTCGTGGACATGGACTACATGCGCGACGTGATCGAGCACGTCGTGGTCGTTAAGCACGACTACCGCGCAAGTTACGAGGCCGTGCGCAAGGCCGCGACCGACTTCCCCTCGCTCAATGTCACCGCCGCCTGGTGGGACAACTCCTGGCACGTCACCGTGGGTGCCCGCCCGTTGCGTGCGACCCTGCTGCAGGGCGAGGCATGCGGCCTTACCGCCGGGCAGCCTTCCGAGGACGAGCTGCGTGCCCTGGCCGCGTCCGTACGCGCGCTGAGTTACGGCACCAACCTGTGGGGCTCGGCCGAGTACCGTCGTCGCATCTCGGCACCGCTCGCCGTCCAGGCCGTGCGCCGCGCCGCCGGCATCGAGCTTTCGGCCGCGCTTGCCCGCGAGCTCGAGACCGTGCAGATCCCCAAGTTTGCCACGGACGAGTATTCCTGCCGCCGCGTGCCCGGCGTCGATTCTAGCGAGGTGCGCTAATGGCTGCCAAACTCATCGATCTTTCCTTTACGCTCAACGGCCGCAAGGTCAAGGTTCAGATTGCCCCCGATACTATGCTCTTTGCGCTGCTGCGCGAGCAGGGCTGCGCGTCGGTGCGCTGTGCCTGCGAAACCACCAACTGCGGCCTGTGCACGGTGTGGCTCGACGGCGACCCGGTGCTGAGCTGCTCGGTTCCCGCCGCCCGCGTTGAGGGCCGCTCCATCACCACGCTCGAGGGCCTCAAGGCCGAGTCCGAGGCACTGGCCCGCGCAATGGCTGCCGAAGGTGCCGAGCAGTGCGGTTTTTGCGCCCCCGGCCTCATCATGAACGTGCTGGCGCTCGCCCGCGCCGCCAAAGAGGACCCAAGCCTTGTCGCCACGCGCGAGGAGCTCTCGCGCCAGCTCGCCGGCAACCTCTGCCGTTGCAGCGGCTACGAGAGCCAGCTGCGCGCCATCGTTCGTTTCCTCAACGAGTCCGGCGTACAGGTGGGCTTTGAGTTGCCCGAGCTGCCGGTCAACGACACCAGCTGCGACGGCGTCACCTACAAGCAGATCACCCACAAGCAGCCCAAGAAGGATTCGAAGGCCCTGCTCGAGGGTCGTCCGGTCTACACCGGCGATATGGTGCCCGCCGGCGCGCTCATCGTCAAACTCAAGCGCAGCCCGTATGCTCGCGCCAAGATCCGCTCTATCGAAACGTCGCGCGCCCTGAAGGTGCCCGGCGTCGTGGGTGTTTACACCTACGAGGACGTGCCCAAGCGCCGCTTTACCATCGCCGGCCAGAGCTATCCGCAGCCGAGTCCCTACGACCGCCTGATCCTCGAGAACCTCGTGCGTTACCAAAACGAGGAAGTGGCGATCGTCGCCGCCGAGACCGAGGAGGCCGCCGACAAGGCGCTTAAGCTCATCAAGGTCGACTACGAGGTACTTGAGCCGCTGCTCGACTTTACCCAGGCACTCGATAACGACATCGTAGTCCACCCTGAGGGCGACGTGACCTTTATGTTCCCGCAGGGCGGCGACGTTGCTCGCAACCTGGTGTGCAGCGGTACCAGCGATTATGGCGACCTGGACGAGGCCTTCGCCCAGAGCGATATCGTCTTTGAGCGCACCTACACCAGCCAGGCCACGCAGACCGCGCCCATGGAGACCTTCCGCGCCTTCGCGACGACCGACGCGTTTGGGCGCATCTCGGTGACCACCTCTACACAGGTGCCCTTCCACGTGCGCCGCATGGTCGCGCAGTCGCTCGACATTCCGCAATCGCAGGTGCAGGTCATTAAGCCGCGCATCGGCGGCGGCTTTGGCTCCAAGCAGACGGGCTGCTGCGAGATCTTCGTGGCGTTCGTGACCCAGCAGACTGGCCGTCCGAGCTACTGCTGCTACACCCGCGAGGAGACCATCACCGCGGGCAACTCGCGCCACCAGATGCAGATGACCGTTAAGCTGGGCGCCATGAACGACGGCACCATCACGGCCATCGACCTGCATACGCTGTCCAACGCCGGCGCGTACGGCGAACACGCCACCACGACGATCGGCCTCTCGGGCCACAAGAGCCTGCCCATCTACAACCACGTGAAGGCGAGCCGTTTTAGGTGGGACGCCGTCTACACCAATACCAACCGTGGCGGCGCGTATCGCGGCTACGGTGCCACCCAGGGCCAGTTTGCCGTGGAGAGCGCCGTCAACGAGCTCGCCGACATGCTGCACATGGACCCCGCCGACCTGCGCCTTAAGAACATGGTGCACGAGGGCGAGATCATGCCGCAGTACTACAATGAGAAGCTCAACGCCTGCGCACTCGACCGCTGCCTGCTGCGCGCGATGGACATGATCGGCTGGCGCGACAAGCCGCTGGCCGTGGACTTGGGCGACCGCGTGCGCGCCCTGGGCTGCGCGCTCACCATGCAGGGCTCGGGCATCTCCAACGTGGACATCGCCGGCATCGACATGCGCCTGGAGGAGGACGGCTTCATTACCATCGGCACCGGCGCCACCGATAACGGCATGGGCGTCGATACGATTCTGGCGCAGATTGCTGCCGAGGAGCTGGGCGTGGAGAGCTCGCAGATTGTGGTGCGCGGCGTAGACACCGATGTGTCGCCGTTCGACGCCGGCTCGTACGCGAGCTCCGGTACCTATGTGACGGGCCTTGCCGCCAAGAACGCCGCGACCGAGCTGCGCGAGAAGATTTGCGCCAAGGCCGCCCAGATGTGGGATGTGGACGCCGCCGACGTGGTCTTCGACGGCCAGTACGTGCGCCTGTCCGACGAGCGCGCCGCTCGCGAGCGCGGTCGCTACCTTACGCTGCGCGACTTTGCCAACCTATGCGTCAAGAACATCGCGGGCGGCGACGCGCTCACCTCGCACGCCTCTGCCTGCCTGCCCGTTTCGCCTCCGCCGTTTATGGCCGGCATTGCCGAGGTCGAGGTCGACAAGGCCACCGGCAAGGTGACCGTGGTGGATTACGCCGCTGCCGTTGACTGCGGCACCGTGATCAACGAGGCGCTCGCGCGCGTCCAGGCCGAGGGCGGCATTGCCCAGGGCATCGGTCACGCGCTCTACGAGATTGTCGAGCATGACGATCGCGGCCGCCTGCGCACCGGCAACTTTATGAGCTACAAGCTGCCCACGCGTCTGGATATCGGCAGCATTCGCGTTGCCTTTGAGCCGAGCTATGAGCCGACGGGCCCGTTTGGCGCCAAGTCGATCGGCGAGGTCGTCATCAACACGCCGCTCGCCGCCGTGGCCTCGGCCGTGGCGCACGCCACCGGCCACCAGGTCCGCTCGCTGCCGATCACGCCCGAGAAGGCCCTGCTGGGGGAGTAGGCGAGGCGACGCAGCCGCCGCTCTTGGCCTAGCCCGGGGAAACTGCAGCCCACTTTTCAACTGAATTGTGGGCTGCAGGAGATAGCCGATGGGGGTAGCTAATTTGGGACGGGGCTTTTTTAGCTACCCCGCTTG
>NZ_JBDGAY010000016.1:0-55667 GCF_040910245.1 Collinsella aerofaciens | reverse complement strand
GCCACGAAACCGGCCCATCTACTACGTTTGGGCGGCATCCCCCGACCATGGCGCCTCGGGCAAAAATAAAACCGCAGGTAGACGGCCTGCGGTTTTCGCGAAATACGGGGTATGGTCGAGGGACCGGGACTAAACGTAGTAGATGGGCCGGTTCCGTGGCGGAGACCATACCGGGAACCCGACCCAGGGCGTTCGGAAGGGGAAACGGTCGTTTAGCGACCGATTTCCAGCCAATTACAAAGGACGTTGGCCCGTAGCTCCGTTTCCGCTGCCCTTTGAGCTTTTGTTTTGCACCTATAGCGCAAACCCAAGCGCGAGCAAAGACTTCGCACGATCGCATCAAGCTGCTCAGCATCATTAAGCATGTCGTGCGTAACCAGAAAGACGTCATATCCCATGCTTTGCAGCGCTGTCATGCGTTTGGCATCGTGGTCGAGCACGGCGCCAGAACCATGGACAACCTCTCCCTGAAGCTCCACGATGCCCGCCTTCATTATGATCGGGTTCACGATCACGATGTCCCCATAGCAGACTTTTTGCCCTGCAATGCTCTGCGCCGATGGGCTAAGCGGCGTAAAGTCGTTGACGTAAACGTTTCTAAAGCCGGCACCGCCGCGAGAGCGAGGAATCGATAGCAATAATATTCCTGCAACTTCGAGCGGAGAAGCGGCTATACCCGTCACCAGCTGCGCGGCGTTGTAAAACTTCGTACCCCACTTTCGTTTTTTCATCTTATTGGCGTACTCATGAAGCTCATGTAATTCGATGAGCGGCTTCCTCATCCAGAGCGAAGTGCCCTTTAGCTTTGTGACCTCATTCGTTTTCTTTTGTCTGTTGGGCCCCTTCGTATTTACCTGTTCCTTGACTTTTATGCGAGCATAAATGCGTTTCCATTGTGATTCTTCTTGGCTTTCGTCGTGGTCAAAGAGGGATTCGGTGGTTGCATTCTCGGCAGCGTCTTCAGCTTTGTCTAGTTCCTCTTCTGCTGCGGCGGTGGGCTCAAAGACTGAGAACCATCCGCAGAATTCGTACATGGCAAGGACAAGATCGGTTGGTGACACAAAGCGCGCCATGGTAAATAGCGTCGCAAGTGGATTGGTAACCCTAAGGCTCATCGCGGTTTCTAGCGTGCTGTCCACCCCAGAAGCATCATCACAGTGGATTGTTGTCCGTAATCCCGAATGGTAGTTAACGCCACCGGGCTCCGTCGTGGTAATAATCGGGGTCTTGAGGACGTCGGTTACGAAAGGGGCTTGGGCTAGGGCTCGCCAGCCGTCTTCGGAGTTGGGCAGTCGTGGGTAGAGGTCGCGCACTTGCGGTGGGCAGCGCCAGTAGCGGAATGCGGTGTTTGCACAGACGATTTCGTCCATTTGCTCCTCCCCTTGTATCGACCGTAGGTCATGCGGATTGTGATCATGGCCGATTATCTACCGGGGCATCATGCGGGTAAGTACCGGAAGCAAACCAAAAGCTTGACGAATTCCGCCGGAAATCCGTCGTGTGATAGATATCCGCTGGAAGGCGCTCTGGGCATATGGTCCCTGTCTCCACAATTGTGCTCGGATCACAGGGGGAATTCAATGAAAATACGCATGCGTTTTATACAAAACGGGCAATGGCGTCAGCAAAAAGGGTGCGATAAAAAAATAGCGCCTTAGACAACTAGGATTTATTTTTGGTGTAACCCTTGCTGTCAAAAAGAAAAAGGCCAGAGACTTAATACCTCTGACCTGTGCTTTAGATGGTGGGCGATACAAGATTCGAACTTGTGACCCCATCCGTGTGAAGGATATGCTCTACCCCTGAGCCAATCGCCCGTCGCCTTTCGGCAAAAGAGATACTATCATAGCCGCGCGTGGTTTACCAAGAACTTTTTGCCGCCGATTTTAAATTCGTGGGCGCCAACCGCGCCACCGCAATCAGAGCAACCGGCAAACCCCCAGCTAGACCGCCCTTTATCGCTTGATCCACGAGGTCTCGGGACGGCAGATAAGTCGTGCGTTGTTGTAGGCCATGTCGAGCGTAAGGCAGGTGCGCGCGGCATAGAAGCCGTCCTCGCGCTGGATGGTCAGCGCCAGCTCGGGCTTGTCGCCGGTCAGGCACAGCGGCAGCAGCAGCTGAATCCGGCCGCCGTAGAACTGCGGCACCGCGAGCGTGTAGTTGGCGGCGGCGCGGCGGGCGGCCTCGACGACGGCACCCTCAAAGGCGCGGCGCAGCAGCAGCGAGTTGTCCTCCCCCATCAGGCTGGCGGGGATGCACGTGAGGTTCTCCTCGTCGCCCAGAATGTGGTCGATGTTGGAGCGGATGGGCAGGCGGTAGTCAAAGACCAGCTCGGAGGGGTCCTCGGTAAAGCGCACGCGGCACGGCAGGTACTCAAACGAGACCAACATGGGGTCGCTTTCCTTAAAGAAGCCCTTCAAAAACCAGCGCTGGCGCGCATCGGGCTTGGTGTTGGGCTCAAACAGCCCGTAGATGGTCTCGTAGCGGCGTGTGTACAGGCCGGTGTTAAACAGGCAGCGGTCGTCGTCGAACACCAGCGGCAGGTTGGAAGGCGCGGTCTGGTCCACGTCGCGTTCGGTCAGAAACACCGCGCGGCTAAACGAAAACGAGAGGTAGTTTTTGAGGATGCGGTTGCTAGGACCCCAGTCCTCGGGATCGGCGAGGTCGACAAGGCGGTCATAGCAGGGCTCGGGGCAAAACGCAAACTCGTACACATTGCTGCACAGGGTGCTGGGGATTTCCATGTTGTGTCCAATCCATTCAATAACTGGCGTGCGGATGCTTAGATTCTATACGTGCGACGGGTCGCCCGCGCCCGCAACGTAACCGCGGCGCAGCCCTTCGGCGAGCCCGCTGTTCGTGCGGCGACTAGAAACGAGGTCCTGGATCCAGGCGTAGTACTGGTTGTCTTTGGGCTCGGGGCTGTCGGACAGCACGACCGGGGAGCCGGCGAGTCTTAAGACGGACAACGCAAAGACAAGGCTGGTGCGTTTGTTGCCGTCCTCAAAGATGTGGTCCTTGACCATGTGCTCGGCCACGTAGGTAACCTGGTCAAAGATGTCTGCGAAGCGATCGGCCGGCGATTGGCCGAATATCGTACAGAATGCACCCGCAAGCACGGACTCGACGCGTCCGAGTTCGAGCGCGGCCCGGTCGCATGTGGCATCGGTCGTATAGCAACGCCCGACCTTCATCAGCGTACTGTGCAGACGCATTACGGCCGCGGCCATAGCTTCGAGCGAACCGGTATCATCGAGCATGAGCGGCGCGAACGGATGCGCCCGGCGCGGCGCGACCGTCATCATGAGTTCTCCAAGAGCCTGAGCGCGTTGGGCATGCCCTCAATGGTCAGCCGAACAGCTTCATCGATTGACGTGGCGCCGCCGAGCAAAAACGGTGATGCTGAATTTGCCTCGTGCGCAGTTGGATGATCTTTTTGAGCAACGCAATCAGCGCCGTCATCTTGTTGAACATAGCTCCAAGGCATGTCTACCTCCTCTATAGCTTTACGGACGGAATAGCCTGCGAGTCGTACTCCAGAGCAATCGGTTGCCAGACGAGGTCTTCGATGGTGCAGTTTAGGGTGTCTGCAAGCGCCAATGCCGAGGAAACCGAGGCGCGGCGTAGGTCGAGCTGGTTCTGCTCGTAGAGTTGTATGGCGCGAAGCTTAACCCCCGATTGGGCGGCGAGCTGTTTTTGCGTTAGTCCGGTAGCCTTTCTTGCCGCCTTGAGGCCCTTTTTGTCTGCCTGGGCGTTGCTCCATTTATCGATGACAATCTGGGCGAATTTGTCTTCGGAGGCCTCGTGGAGCGGATGATACGAGCCGATGATCCAATCGAGCGAGGCGACTTCGAGTAACTCATTAAAGCCCAAGCCGCACATCCATTGTGTATAGGCCAAAACCCAGCCGCCCAATACTGAGGCGAACGGTCGAACGGATAGGTCTCCCTGCATTTGACGGGGGTCAGTCCCGCATGGGCGATAATATCGCGCGCGAGCTCGTCGCCCGCCATGCCGCAGACGACGCGAGGCATACCGCGCTCAAACTGTTTCATCTCAAAAGCGTTCGACAGGATCGCCGTCAACTCGGCTGGAGTCAGCCCTTGGTCACAGAGGGCAAAATCGACCGCCTCGCCCAGCGCTCTCATGGCATCCTCGAGATACATCTCACTGTAGGCGTGGGTCATCGCCCGTCATCTCCTCTCGAATGATATCGACGATACGGATTCCCTCAAATGGATTTTCGGCAAGTAGCTCCTGATATTCAATACTGGCTTCTAAGACTCGCCGAGTCTGGAAGTGTGCGGCAAAATTCAGACTTGTTGGCTAGAGCTGCATCGATAAGATCGGCGCCGTTGTCGAAGCAACCGGACTCCCCCGTCGCTAAGAACGCATCACCTTCGTGAATGGCCTGGAGGGTCACCGAGTTTGGTTCTTTGGAAGGGAAGGGCCGCGGGCTGGTATTCGTAAGCTCCTCGTCCCGCTCATGTTGTTTCATAGATGCGCACCTCATCCTGCTCGATGCTTTTGCGGAAGGCCGGGCGCATGCGCTCTGGTGGGTTAGTGACGATATCGACCTTTCGCCCAAGTTCCTTCTCGAGTTCATGAGAAAGTTCGTAAAGCGTGCCGAACCTCATGGTGTTGCCGCAGACTAGGCGCAAGTCAATATCGCTATCGGGCGTTTGCTCGCCTCGGGCAAACGAGCCAAATAAATATGCTTCGATGACGTCGTATTGAGCCAGCACGCGGGAGGCGGCAGTGGATATGTCGGTAGTCGAAATCATGGGTTATTTGCCGTTCAACAGTAGAACGTCAGAGGGCCAGCGCCGAAATCGCCGGTCCGGCTTTTTGGCGTTCGGCGAGCTCGAAGATAAACGGGGCGTTTGATCTAACAAATTCGGTCAAGAAATTGAGGTCGTCAGCAGTAAAACCTTCGACGTTGAACCATTTGACCACAGGCAAGAAGCATTCCGCATGGTCAAAGCCAAAATCAAACGGGCGCTCGACAGCCATGCGAACGGTTCCGTCTTCTCTTGTCTCTGAGTATGCAACCTGGGTGCCATCATCAAGCTGAACGTAGCTCCAAAACATGACTACCTCCTCACTGTTTGCATTTGAGTATAAAGAACGGAGTGGATTTAACACGAGGTGAATTGAATTAATCCAATAAGACCCTAACCCTGCCGGCTGGCTGCACAAGCGATAGTCCTTGTTGCGGAAACGCATATGGCTGCACGTTAGACATTGCATGCATGAAAAAGCAACGCTCCCTTGCCGAAAGCGTTGCCCTTAAAGCTCCTACAGAGTTCTTGTATCGCAGCCAAGTGCGTCGTACCGCATCAGCAGCGATATGCGGCGCTCAGAAGCACTGTTCCCAGCAGGAATAGCGTTAAGAAGGCAGTTATCCAGTAGCCGTCGCCGGTCTTGGGAAGCGCCGGTGTTGTTGCCATAGTGGATTTGCGCTTGGTCGTCTTGCTGACTGTTGTCTTGGTGACCGTTGTCTTGGACGACGTAGCCGCGGGTTTCACCGCAGGATTTGTCGCCGGCCCCGTACCGGGTCGCCCTGAAGCAGGGTCGGCGCCACCAGTAGGCTCGCCCGTACCATCCCCCGGCACCTCGCTGCCGGGTGTATCGGTCTCCCCTGTCGGAACGGTGGCGCCATCGGGCTCGATCATCACGTGCGGTGCCACTGCCCCGCCAGCATCCACCACGCCGGCAGCGGCAAAGAATCCGCCTGCGGGCGTCACAAAGTGCGCGGCCACGAGCGATCCGCGATTGCAGGCAACGCCGGCATCCATACCGGTCGCATCCAACCAGGACGCATCCACGACAAGTGTCTCGCTCGCAGGGTCGGCACCAAACCCCTCGTCGAGCAAGCACGCGCCATAAAAGCGCAAGCCCGCATCGGCGCCAGTGCCCGTGGCAGTAACGTGCCCACCGCCGCGTACGGTCAAGCTACCTGCGGCAACGCCGGCCACGGTCTGGTCAACAACGCCCGCCCCATCGGCCCTGGCATCGACCGTGCAGTCGTCCACCACCAGCGCCTGGGACACATGGATCCCGCATTGCGAACCCGTCGCCGTGAGCGAGCCGGAGCCGCGAAGCGTAAGGTTCCCCCACACCTCCATGCCGCTCATGGAAATGTCCGCATCGGGCGCATACGTCTCGACCACGGAGTTTTGCCCCACAAGCGTCACCACCAGGTCGCCGTCGGCGCCGATGGCCTCGCCCGCATAGCCGGTTAGCTCCAGATGCTCTGCATCGGTCCAATCCCAACCGGGGCCCGACACGCCCGGCTCGCAGTACGTGACGCCTGCGATAAACAGGCTCTCCGCGCCCGCGGCATAAGAAGGCCCGCCCAGCAAAACGCATAGGCAGGCCATGGCAGTAAACAGAATGTAGTGACGGCAAGTGTGGAACGCGGCAGCAAACATAACCGCTCCGATCTTCGCTAGAACCAATGGAAGCTGTACCAGGAAATGACCTGGTAGCAGTAGCTATTAGTGTAGCGAGATCAGACAAGGGGCGAAGAAAATACCCGTGATCGATACCAGAAATTAGGTGTAAATCGTTTTGCCAGTCGGTGAAAGGAGGGGTTTAGTTGCGCAAATACACCAACGGCTGATTCCTAAATCAGCAACAAAGAGCTATTACCGATATCGAGTTGACAAAACCTTTCCTAGATAGCGCCACATGTCATGTTCTCGCAAGTTAAATACCGTTGAAGCAACGCCTTAATAATCGGGTAAATACCTGGGAAGCTATTCACGGAGTTCACTACGACTGAAGGATTTAAATAATGCATCAACTAATAATTCTTGGAAACGGATTTGACTTGACCTGCGGGTTAAAGTCCAAGTTCTCAGATTTTTACAACAACAGGACGAACGGAACAAAGTCAATTGAATCGATCCCTGAGAACGAAAGAAATGTCTGGGATCTGATACTTTCTGAAACGGGACAAAGCGACCCTTTGTGGTGCGATATTGAGAGACTCATTTATGTATATGTTTTCCAGGAAGACGGATTTGGTTCAAGACTGGACAGTATGTATAGCCTCACGGGATTGGCCGTTGACCTATCAAGCGCAACTCCATACCCGCGGCCAAAAGATGATTTATACAAATTTGTGTCGACTCGGCTCGGAAAAGAAGATGTATCCCAGGCGGAATTAACAAGCTTCCTTCTAACCTCGCTAAAAGATTACGAGCACATCTTTGCGAACTATCTCGAAGAACAAGTCGATAATAATAAAAAATACAGGGAAAAGGCTGTGGAGTATTATGCAGCCATTCGCAATGCCTGCATTGAAAAGGCCCAGCAAAAGAACTATGAAACATCTATCTTAAACTTCAACTATACAACCCCATTAATATCGGAAGATCCGCAGCTGGGAATTGTTGCTGCCCGGAATATTCATGGCTCACTGGACAGAACGGACACCATTTTCGGCATTGACGGAAAAGACGTTGCTGAAGACCATCCGGCGCTGCCGTTTACAAAAACATATAGGCTTATGTCATTAGTGCCATACGAAAGCGAAACTGCAAAACTCTGCGACAGCAATACCGGTTTCATCAAGATATTCGGACACTCGCTTTCTCGGGCTGACTATTCCTACTTCCAATCGATTTTTGACACCGTCAATCTATACGGTGGAGTTACTAAGCTTGTATTTCTATACAAAAAATATCCAAACAAGTCAGATAAAACAGTTGATGAGCAGGCAATTCGCGAAGATCTGTACTCACGCATATCGCATCTTCTGTATGAGTATGGAAGCACGCTTGACAATAAAGACCATGGAAAAAATCTCATGCATAAGCTTCTTCTAGAGCAAAGGTTGCTCATTAAAGACGTTGACGAGAATATATCGGTCTTACCTTCCAATATATGTTTGCTTTAGCACCTAATCCAGATTCGGCTCCCTAAGGTGGCAATTAAAGAGTAGGACCAGAGAACGTACGTGTATCTTTCAAAGCGTAATTAAAGGCTAATGGGGCTTTAGTAACCAAAAGAGGGTGTATCGGCGCAAGCCGATACACCCTCTTTCTACAAATGGACTTATGCACCAGGCCAGAGACGACGCAGCTGCCGCTCTCCCCTAGTCCCGCTTAAACAGATCCCTCGTGTAGACTTTGTCCGCCACGTCCGCGAGCTCGTCGCTCCAGCGGTTGGCCACGATCACGTCGCACTCCGTCTTGAAGGCCTCCAGGTCGTGGGTCACCTCGGAGCCGAAGAACTCCGGCGCGTCCAGCGTGGGCTCGTAGACCACCACGGGAACGCCCTTGGCCTTCACGCGCTTCATGACGCCCTGGATGGAGCTCGCGCGGAAGTTGTCGGAGTTGGACTTCATCGTCAGGCGGTAGACGCCCACGACCGGCCTCTCCTTGCCGGCGTACACGCGGTCCCACACCATCTGCAGCACCTCGTCGGCGACGAAGTCCTTGCGGGTGCGGTTGGCGTCCACGATGGCCTCGATAAGGTTCTGCGGCACGTCCTTGTAGTTGGCCAGCAGCTGCTTGGTGTCCTTGGGCAGGCAGTAGCCGCCGTAGCCGAAGCTGGGGTTGTTGTAGTGGCTGCCGATGCGCGGCTCCAGGCACACGCCGTCGATGACGTCGCGGGTGTTGAGGCCGCGGACCTCGCAGTAGGTGTCGAGCTCGTTGAAGTAGGCGACGCGCAGCGCCAGGTAGGTGTTGGCGAAGAGCTTGACGGCCTCGGCCTCGGTGGTGCCCAGCACGAGCTCCGGGATGCCCTTGGTACCGTCGGCATTCACACGCTCGAGCTCGGCGGGGTCGGCGCCCTGCGCGAGCAGGCCGGCGAAGCGCTCGGCGGCCGCCACGGCCTCGGCGTCGTCCTTCGGCGCGCCCACCACGATACGGCTGGGGTGCAGGTTGTCGTAGAGAGCCTTGCTCTCGCGCAGGAACTCCGGGCTGAAGAAGATCTTGCTGTCGCCCAGCCTCTCGCGAAGGCCCGCGGTGTAGCCGACGGGGATGGTCGACTTGATGACGATCCAGGCGTCCGGGTTCACCGAGCGCACGGCAGCGATGGCGGCCTCGACGGAGCTCGTGTCGAAGAAGTTCCTATCGCTGTCGTAGTTCGTCGGCGTGGCGATGACGGCGTAGTCGGCGCCCGTGTAGGCCTCGGCCACGTCGACCGTGGCGTGCAGGTCGAGCTCGCGCTCCCCCGACTTGGCCTCCGCCAGGAAGCGCTCGATCTCGTCGTCCTGGATGGGCGACTGGTAGTCGTTGATCTTCTCGACCTTCTCGGGCACGATGTCCAGCGCGTGCACCTCGTTGTGCTGCGAGAGCAGGACGGCGAGGGACAGGCCGACGTAGCCGGTACCGGCGACAGCGATCTTCATGTCATTCTCCAATTGTCAAAGAACAATAATTCGCATTAAAAATGGCCCCTGTTACAGGGCCATGATTTCCTAAATGTTGTAGTAGCGCTTATACCACTTGGCGAAGGCCCTCAGGCCGTCCTCGAGCGGCGTCGCGGGCTTGTAGCCCAGGTCGCGCTGGAGCGCCGTGGTGTCGGCGTAGGTGACGGGCACGTCACCTGGCTGCATGGGCACGAGTTGCTTGTGAGCCTCGAAGTCATAGTCAGCGGGCAGCACGCCCTCCTCCACCAGCACGCGCTGCAGCGTGTCGACGAAGTCGAGCAGATTCTCGGAGTGCGAGTTGCCGATGTTGTAGACGCGGTGCGCGGCGAGGGGCAGCCCGTCCTCGCCCATCTCCACCTCGGGCGCGGCGTCCATGACGCGCCTGACGCCCTCGACGATGTCGTCGACGAAGGTGAAGTCGCGGCGGCAGTCGCCCATGTTGAAGATCTTGATGGTGTCGCCGCGGCGCAGCTTCTCGGTGAAGGCGAAGTAGGCCATGTCGGGCCTGCCCATGGGACCGTACACGGTGAAGAAGCGCAGGCCGGTCGCCGGGATGGAGAAGAGCTTGGAGTAGGCGGCGGCCATGAGCTCGTTGGACTTCTTGGTGGCGGCGTAGAGCGACACCGGCGAGTCCACGCGGTCCTCCTCGGAGAACGGCACCTTCTTGTTGCCGCCGTAGACCGAGCTGGAGCTGGCGTAGACGAGGTGCTTGACCGGGTGGTGGCGGCAGGCCTCGAGCACGTTGAAGAAGCCGACGAGGTTGCTCTCGAGGTAGGCACGCGGATTCTCGATGGAGTAGCGCACGCCCGCCTGGGCGGCGAGGTTCACCACGACGTCGAAGCCGTTCTGGGCGAACAGGCGCTCGATGAGGGCGGCGTCGCACAGGTCGCCGCGCACGAAGGTGAAGCGGCCGTCGGCGTCGGCCTCGGCCAGCATGCGCAGGCGCGCGTCCTTGATGCCGGGGTCGTAGTAGCTGTTGAGGTTGTCGAGGCCGACGATCGCGTCATCGGTCTCCTCGAGTAGCTTCTTGACGAGGAACGCGCCGATGAAGCCGGCCGCTCCGGTGACGAGAATTTTATTTGACATATCGCTCCTTTGGATGATCGAAATAACTAGTCGCGAATTGAAAGTACTGAATTGAGAAATGATGAAAATGAATCTATATAATTGTCAGATTCAAAGAGTTTTAAGGCCTTTTCTAGCGCAGCTCGTTTCATGCTGGTCAACTCATGGTCAGTTAAATTGCATGCGCTTGTAATTCCGTCAAGAAGAGCTTGATTGCTTAAATCTGGGATAACAATTCCATCAATCATATTCTCGAGAATAAGATCGGCTCCTCCGACCGCGTTGCATAACATCGGAACACCGTTCGACATGCACTCAGCGAATTTTGTTGAAAATCCGGCGCGAGAATATAAATCAGGAGTTCTAAATAGAATTCCAAAGTCAGATTCTTGCAGCATTTTGATTACGCTGTCATGGGAAACACGACCGTGAAAATGAACCTTATTAGATCTGGCAATGTTTCCCATTAAACTGACTGCCTGGTTTAAATCAATTCCAATTACATCGAGTACTGGTTGAGTGATTGCAGGAATAGCGTCATTACTTATAAGCGAAATAAACTCTGTAAGTGAGTCTTTTCCCCCAGCGGGAGAACCTGCATAGACAAACTTGGTTATAGTTCTCCGCTTCAATCCTTCTAGAGAGCAAGGGTCACTAAGAGAGTCTCCGGCCCTATTTAAGGGTGGTAAATAAAAAACCTTTGGATATCCTTGGGAGGAGTAAAGTGAATCGAAATGTTTTTTAAAAAAGGGCGAGATTGCGATAACTCCATCTAGCAATCTGTCCACTTCAGCCACCCGTTTAGAACGAGATTTCTCCACAAGCCAAGCAGCTAAATCTCCTGTAAATTTCGGAGTAAACCAATCGGTCTCATCAACGATTACGGGAACGTTAAAATCATGGCAATGATCTAAAACCCGTTTTGCAAGCTTATGTTGTATCCCGTAATAAATAACCAAGTCGGGCTGTATTTGATCGAAACATCGAGTGAAGGCTTTAAAGCTGAAGGAAGAAGAGATCCGCTCGTAATACTTTTTGGCTATTTGATGGTGCCCGAATTTCACCTCAAACGGAAAATCAAAGGGATAGTCGTAATTACTGCTTATGGCGTTGGATGACGGCTCAATTATTCCAGCAAGAACAAAATGGACGTTGAAGCCACATTTAACCAGCAAATCGGAAATTGCGAAAGCATGTTTTGTAGGAGCATTATCCCCCGGAATTGATTGAACTAAATATAAAACCTGTTTATTCATTCTGTAGTTCATTCCTGATCGATTCATTAATGCCGTTAACAAAAAACGGTTAATTCCGACGAAGGGACAATTTGTCCATAAGCAAATTAAATCCTTCGATATTCATCAGCTTAGATAGCACGATGTAACACCCTAAGGATCCGAGAGGGGCAACGATTAACGAAATAAGATTCCCGTTTGAAATGTGGATTAATAATAATGCGATCACCACGGAAAACAATGTGGCAATTGACGGCTTAAGAACGTCAATAAGCTGCTCAAATATGCCATAGCCGAGCACTTTTTTATTCGGGGTCATGTTAATTAACATTGAGACAAATCCGCAAAAGGCACTTGAAAGGGAGATCGCAAATACACCAAAAGGAATCGACATAATTAAAACGATGAACGAAATAGCTTTCTTAATGACCTCAAGCTTAAAACAAAGGGCGCCTTGACCTGCTGCTTTAAGTGCCTGCCAATTCATAGATTGGAGGGGCTGAAATAGATAGAACAAGCACGCAACTTGAAGATACGGGACGCATTCCGCCCATTTTTGACCCAAAAGAACAAGAACTAGAGGATGCGCACACGCAGCCAAAATTCCCATCATGGGGAAAACGAGATAGGCAGAAAGCTGCATCGCTTTTCTAAGAACTGATTTGAGCGCGTATTGGCTGTCTTTCTTTTCAGCCATTAGAGGCAACATTACATTACTAATTGGAGTGTTTAAGTTGCCTACAATTAAAGCCGGGAATTGGTTGCCGCGATTAAAGAAAGCCAAGTCTGCGGAGGAATAGAATTTGCCGATGACTAAAGAACGGCCTTCTGTATAAATAGAATTAATAAGATTGGCACTTGTAAATTGTATTCCAAGGGGCAACAGCTCTCTTGCTGAACCAACCACGAATTTTAGTCTAGGCGTCCATTTTGTTAACCAAGCCATTAGTACCGTTGTCATCAGAACTGTAAGTATCTGCTGAATGATTAGCGCATAAATACCAAAACCCAACATTGCAGCTACGATAGCTGCTAATCCTGAGATCAAGGAGCTGAGGAACGATGCAGAAAATTGCAATCTAAATAAAAAGTTCTTTGCGATATAGGCCTTTTGAATTGCATTCAGTGCCGAAAGAGGAAGACGTAATGCCAGAACTCTTAGGTAAAGACACATATTTGCATTTCCATAGAAGTCTGCAATGCTTGGAGCCGCAAAAAATATCAATACATATAAGATGCTCGACAATGCAATTGAACATGACAACATTGTCGAGTAGTCAATTTGATTGATATCAGACTTTTGTATCAGCGCTTCGCCCAGTCCATTTGTGACGAGCACGTCTGCCAAATTTGTAAATACAAGCAACAGCGAAAGAGTACCGTAATCACTCGGGGACAGCAAACGCGCCAAAATTAGGGAAATAACAAATAGGGTACCTTGCGTGGCAAATCTCTCACCTATTGCTCAAAACATACTGGTTGCAGCCTTGTTCGAAGCCATTATTTTTCACCATCCGCATTGCGCATACGATTAGATCTTTCTGGTTCAATGTTGTTTAGGGCAAAACCAAAGGATGAAAATAGAAGCACGACCCCGACATTAATTGTGTAAGAGTAGTAAGTTGATAATCCCAGAATCGCCATGAGATAAAAGAGGGCAACAAATTTGCACTGGCTATTTTTGGAAGAACCAAATAGGCATCGCAACAGGACGTACAAAAGCGGAACAACGGCTAAAACGCCAAAATGAAACATCAAATAAATTATTTGATTATCGAAAAAAGGATAATTTGAATTCGTGCCATATCTATATCCAGCGCTAATTCCGTTGCCGAATATAAGCGATGCCGGTTCAACCTGGCTATAGAAAATATCATATTGGTTAGACCGTGTATCTTCTCCGATTCTGTTTAAAAACGAATCAAGAACTTCAGGATAGATCAACGACAATGCCAAAAGTGCCGTTCCAGTTGCAAAAATAACAATTACTGTTCGTTTAAAAACTTTGTCAATTCCTTTAGCCATAAAAGTTGCAACAAGCATGACTAGCATTGGTTGGATTAACCAACTTCTGGTTGCCAGCATTAATGCGGTGATGCAGGCCAGGATGCCTATGCCCATCGTTATGAAATAGGCGTGTTCATCATTAGATTTAAGCACCACGGTTGACCAATATAAACTGATGCCAAATGCAAAATAGTCCCTCGCAGGACACCATCCGATATAAGATCCAAAGCCACAAAGATATTTAAATTTAATAATTGATGCTAGTGAGGCGATAAAACAAATCAATGATAACAGCGGGACCCATTCTTTAATCAACTGCTCGATTCTTGGATCCTCTGTTAATAGGTAGAATAGAGGAATGATAAATACAGTGGTTGGAACATTTCCAAAGAGCACGCTGGTTAAGTCGCCCGCATTATTGACTACGGCCATTAAGCTATAAATTATTAGTCCAAAAACTGAACAAGATATAACGAGCCAATTAGCTTTTCGTGATTTACTAATTGCACGCAACAAGAGAATCGAAAAGCTGATCTGTTGAATCAAATCAAATAAAGAAGCAAAGCGTCCGTTTGAAGTACTGAATGCAAAGCGGTTAACTTCCCAGTCAGTAGCAAGTGAGTATGATGACCCCAAATCTCGAAGAAAGGGAACCATGAGGCCGGAAATCACTGCTATTGCTAACAACAGGTCAGTGATTCTTCTATTATGATTGTATTGTTTCAACTGATAATGCAATTCTGTTTTCCTTATTGGAGACGTTTGGGCGATTCTATTTAAAGAGAAGATTTGCCCATTCATTGCCAATAGTTTCTAAAGATAGGGACTGCCTTAACATCAGGGCATTATTAGACAGTAGATTCGAGAATGATTGATCTTCAACGATCCTGTTGAACGCTTCGCTCTCAGCAAGATCGTCATCAATATCGACCAAAATGCCGTTCACGCCATTCCGAATAACTGCTTCTGCTCCACCACCGCCACATTTGGTGCAAATTGTTGGAACCCCCATGCACAAGGACTCAAGCATCGAATTAGATAGACCCTCGAACTTTGATGACATTACAAAAGCCGATGCAGTTCTAATGTGCAAAACCGCGTCAGAAGAAAAGCCCATAAATTTGATTGAATCATCCATGTCAAGGCTATGAACAAGGTTTTCTAGTTCTGATTGAAGGCTTCCCTTGCCAAAGATTTCAAGAATATATTCAGGGTGTTTTTTATGAAATAGCGCAAATGACCTGATTGTCATCGAGTGATTTTTTTGAAGTTCAAGCCGTCCCGCTGTGACGATTGCTTTTCTTCTAAGCCCAGAATACGGTTCAGGAAGTTCACTAGATATTGGATTTAAGATGATTTTTGAATTCGCCTGAAGGCATCTCGGCATTAAACTTGCCTGGCTTTTTGTCTGAAACACAATTGCATCGGACCTTCGATACAACATGTTTCTAATGAATGGGAGGGTCTTATTGCCAGGAAAATCATATCTCGGATCGTTTCGCACTGAAACAATAACCCTATTTGGAAGTCCGATAGTCGCGATAAGCGTATACATGTTTTGATGTGGCAAAAATGAAATCACCGTGGCTTTGGGCCGTTCGGAAACAAAACGCCGTATTAGCTTGACCTGGTCGAGTGGCTTAAGCGAAGCGTCTGCAAACTCAGAACACACTTCAACTCCATCTGGCACTTCATATTCAATAACGTTACTTTTAGTCAAGAAATAGGTAAATCTAATACCATGAGAAACGAAGTACGATGCAAGCGCAAGAGAGACGCGCTCGGCACCGCCACCCATCAAGGAAGGATGAACAAAGACAATGTGCCCAGCTTCATGTGCTAACTTCTTTGAATTCAATTTAATCCTCTAATTACCGCTGACAGCATTGCAATAGATACCGAGTATTTCGCTCAAGAGCAAGTTGATATCAAATGAACTGAGTATCTTTTTTCGGGCCAAAGTTCCCATTTCTTTTCTAAGCTCGCTTGATTCGAGAAGATGATTCAATGCAACGGCCAGGGCTTGATAGTTATCTACCGGAATCAGAACGCCATTAACACCATCATTAATTACTTGAGGAATTCCGCCAACGGGAGTGGCAACAGTTGGAATTCCTCTGGCCATGGCTTCAAGAACGCTCATGGGGAGCCCCTCGTTTTTGGAGGGGAGGCAGTACACCGCGGCACGCTCAAAGAGCTCCTCGCGTTCTGCGCCCGCGACCCAGCCGTGGAACTCGCAGCGGTCGGCAATACCGAGCTCTGCCGCAAGAGATTTATTCTTTTCGACCTCTCCGTCTCCGCCGAATACGACCTTGGTGTCGGGAAAACGCGTCAAGACGTCCTAAAAAAAGGACGTCTTGACGCGAACAAGGTGCGCACGGCTGGTCTGGAACTTTGACACCGTTATGAACAACGTCAATCTTCTCCAGGTCGCAAACGTTTTTTGAAAAATAGTCGCGCCACTCTTCCGACAGAACCACAACTCGGTCGGCGATACTAAAGGTCTTTCTAACATCACGACGGTAGGATTCTCCACCCTCTTCGAAGGCCTTCTTAAACTCACCATCGTGGTCGTGGAGTATTACGTACTTGCCTGCTTTGTGGGCCATACGAGCCATAATTGACTTACGTTTGTAGGAGCCACGGGCGCTAATATGTAAATGAATAATGTCATAGGATGGCATGATCATCGCATAGCGAATCAACGCTCGGGAAAATGCGACGGTTTTACCGAGCGTTGAGGAACCGATGCCCGTCCCCAGGTACTCAAAGGCATCGCATGCCTCAGGGAGACCTGCGTCTAGATAACCTTTCACGACTGAGACGATTCCGCCGTGAAGAGAGAGATCAGGTCCGATCATCAACACCTTTGCATGGACGTGCGGATAACCTTTAGTCATTGATTTCCTCTTACCGAAAGCTTAGACGGCGAGCTGGAAGCCCCCCCCCAGATTGAAAACTCCGGGCCAACGTCTTTTGTCACTACCGTACCGGCTGCAATCACACAATGGTCGGCAATTCTAACGCCCTTAAGAATCGTTACGCCGCTGCCAATCCATACATCATTGCCGATGACGACATCTTGATCATTCTCTGGAAGCTTGTCCGACTCATCAAGCGTCATCATGGGTCGGTCGAGAACATCTGTACGATGGTCTCCAGTAATAATTGTAAGATGAGGGCCGCTCATGACGTAATTGCCGATATGAATCTTCGCACGGGTCGTCAGAAACGTTGCTCCTGGGCCAATATATACATCATGTCCCATGTAAATATTTTCAATCCCCTGAATTTCACTACGACGACCGATAGTTACGTTTTTACCGCATGATGCAAAGGAGCGACGTAGGGCAGGGAGCAAGAGCAATTTGTTATAAGCTCGCGAGATACCATCAAGCAATCTGTACCCAGCGCCCATGGCTAAGATTTCCTCCACACCATCTTGTTCACCACGCCGGTGTAGCTCTGGATGATCTTGACCACCTTTGTGGACACGGTCTCATCGGCGTAGTCGGGCACGGGAGCCTCGGGCAGCGATCCCTCCGCGTCGAGCTCGACGGCGGTGTGGACGGCCTGGAGCAGGCCGCGATCGCTGATGCCGGCCAGCGTGAAGCAGGCCTTGTCCAGGGCTTCTGGGCGCTCGGTGGAGGTGCGGATGCACACCGCCGGGAACGGGCGGCCGATACTGGCGAAGAAGCTGGACTCCTCGGGCAGGGTGCCGGAGTCGGAGACCACCGCGAAGGCGTTCATCTGCAGGCAGTTGTAGTCGTGGAAGCCCATGGGCTCGTGCATGCGCACGCGCGGGTCGAGCTTGAAGCCGGTGGCCTCCAGGCGCTTGCGGGAGCGCGGGTGGCAGGAGTACAGGATCGGCATGTCGTACTTCTCGGCCAGGGCGTTGATGGCGGTGAACAGGCTCGTGAAGTTCGCCTCGGTGTCGATATTCTCCTCGCGGTGGGCGGAAAGCAGCATGTAGCGCTTGGGCTCCAGGCCGAGCTCGGAGAGGACGTCGGAGGCCTCGATCTTTCCCAGGTTGGCGCGCAGGACCTCGGCCATGGGAGACCCCGTGACGTAGGTGCGCTCGGGGGCGCAGCCGGTGTCCTTCAGGTAGCGGCGGGCGTGCTCGGAGTAGGCCAGGTTGACGTCGGAGATCACGTCGACGATGCGGCGGTTGGTCTCCTCGGGCAGGCACTCGTCCTTGCAGCGGTTGCCGGCCTCCATGTGGAAGATGGGGATGTGCAGGCGCTTTGCCGCGATGGCGGACAGGCAGCTGTTGGTGTCGCCCAGGATCAGCAGCGCGTCGGGCTGGACCTGGACCATCAGCTTGTACGAGGCCGCGATGATGTTGCCCACGGTCTCGCCCAGGTCCGCGCCCACGGCGTCCAGGTAGACGTCCGGGTCGTCCAGCGACAGGTCGCGGAAGAAGATGCCGTTGAGCGTGTAGTCGTAGTTCTGGCCGGTGTGCGCCAGCAGGCAGTCGAAGTGGCGGCGGCACTTCTTGATGACCTCGGACAGGCGGATGACCTCGGGGCGGGTGCCCACGATGATCAGGAGCTTCAGGCGGCCGTCGTCTTTGAATTCGATATCGGAATAGTCCTTGCCCATGCGGCTAGACCTCCTCGTAGTAGGTGTCGGGGTTCTCGGGGTCGAAGGGCTCGTTGGCCCACATGACCGTCACGAGGTCCTCGGTGTCGGACAGGTTGGTGATGGAGTGCGTGTAGCCGGGAATCATCTCCACGGCCCGCATGTCGGAACCCGAGACGACATACTCGTCGACGGGGAACGGGTTGCCGTCGGCGTCCTCCCCCACCTTCCTGAGCTTGATCGACGCGGTGCCGGACACCACCAGAAACCTCTCCCACTTGCTCATGTGCCAGTGGTTGCCCTTGGTGATCCCGGGCCTGGACACGTTGATCGAGACCTGGCCGCGCTCGGGCGTGCGCAGGAACTCGGTGAACGAGCCGCGCGCGTCCACGTTGGGCTTGAGGCCATAGGAGAAGTTCCCCGGCTCGTAGTAGGACAGGAACGTGCTCCAGAGCTTCTTGGAGAAGGAGCCCTCGGTCAGGTCGGGCACCGAGAGCGTCTCGCGGCTATCTCGGAAGCCGTCGAGCAGGCAGACGATCACGCCCAGGGTCTTCACATCGGTCTCCGGGACGTAGCAGAACCCGTCACCGTCGACGCGCTCCAGCCCGTCGTATCCGCAGCGGTGCTCACGCCCCAGCAGCGCACCCAGCATCTCGTCGACCAGGTCGTCGATGTAGAGGAGCTCCAGCTCGACGGAGGGGTCGTTGACGGTGTAGGGGCGGCCGTTGGCGATGGCGTCGCAGAAGGTCGCCACGGCGGAGTTGTAGCGCGGGCGGCACCACTTGCCGTAGAGGTTGGGGAAGCGGTAGATGAGCACCGGCGCCCCGGTGCGCTCCGAGTACTCGCGGAACAGGCCCTCCCCCGCCAGCTTGGACTCGCCGTAGGCCGAGCCCTCGAAGCGGCCCGACAGGCTCGCCTGCGCGGAGCTGGAGAGCATGACGGGGCACCTGTTGCCGTGTCGCTCGAGCGTCTCGAGCAGCGTGGAGGCGAACCCGAAGTTGCCCTCCATGAACTCGGATTGCTCCTTTGGGCGGTTGACGCCGGCCAGGTTGAAGACGAAGTCGGCGCGGGAGCAGTAGTCCTCCAGCTCCCCGGGCGTCGAGTCGATGTCGTACTCCATGACCTCGAGGGGAAGGAGTGCCTGGTATTTGGCGCGGCGGTCCTTGCCGTCCCTTATGTTCTTCAGCGCGCAGCAGAGGTTCCTGCCGACGAAGCCCCTGGCGCCGGTGACGAGGACGCGCACCCTACTGCACCGCCTCGTGCTCGCGGCCCTCGAGTGCCAGCTGCACGTACTCGGCGGTCTTGATCTTGGCGATGGTGCCCTCCACGTCGAGCCTCTCGGTGTTGTGGGAGGTGTAGGACTCGTCGGCCTGGGTCTCCACCTCGCCGTCGACGACGAACTTGTCGTAGTTCAGGTCGCGCGAGTCGCAGGCCACGCGGTAGTAGCCGCCCATGTCCTCGGACCTCAGGCGCTCCTCGCGGGTCATGAGGGTCTCGTAGAGCTTCTCGCCGTGGCGGGTGCCGATGACCTGGGTGCCAACGCGGCCGAAGACCTCCTGCACGGCCTCGGCGAGGTCGCCGATCGTGGAGGCGGGGGCCTTCTGGATGAACAGGTCGCCGGGGTTGGCGTGCTCGAAGGCGAACTGCACCAGGTCGACGGCCTCATCGAGGTTCATGAGGAAGCGGGTCATGTTGGGGTCGGTGACCGTGAGCGGCTCGCCCTTGCGGATGCGGTCGATGAACAGCGGGATGACGCTGCCGCGCGAGCACATGACGTTGCCGTAGCGGGTGCAGCAGATGGTGGTGCGGCCGGCGCCGTTGCGGGCGTTGGCGTAGATGATGGACTCCATCATGGCCTTGGACTTGCCCATGGCGTTGATGGGGTAGGCGGCCTTGTCGGTGGACAGGCACACGACGCGGTCGACGCCCTCGTCGATGGCTGCGTGCAGGACGTTGTCCGTGCCGATGACGTTGGTTCGCACGGCCTCCATGGGGAAGAACTCGCAGGAGGGCACCTGCTTGAGGGCGGCGGCGTGGAAGATGTAGTCCACGCCGTGCATGGCGTCGCGCACGCTCTGGGCGTTGCGGACGTCGCCGATGAAGAAGCGAACCTTGGAGGCGAGCTCCGGGGACTTCTCCTGCAGGCGGTGGCGCATGTCGTCCTGCTTCTTCTCGTCACGCGAGAAGATACGGATCTCGGCCAGGTCGGTGTTCATGAAGTGCTTGAGCACGGTGTTGCCGAACGAGCCGGTGCCGCCCGTGATCATCAGGGTCTTGTCTTTAAAGGTGGTCGAATCGTTCATCTATTTGCCTTCCTTACGTTTGGCTTTTGTAAACTGGTAAAAGAGAAATTTCGTATTAGTTACGAGGTATCGTTTGAAAAGCCGCTTCGGCTCTTGAATAAGTCTGTATAGCCACTCGAGACTCAGGTTTTGCATCCACATCGGCGCCTCTGGCACCACGCCGGCGAGAACGTTGAACGCTCCGCCAACACCGATCATCAACGGTTGTGGCCCTCCCTTGAGCTCGTGCATAAGAACTTCTTGACGGGGCGCGCCAAGAGCAATCCATGCGAAGTCTGCATCCGAATCAGCGATACGTCGCGAAAGGTCTCGCTTCTCGCTGTCGGAGAGCGGTCGGAAAACCGAAGGCTCCATGCCAGCGATTTCCAGGCCTGGATATTCCTCTTGAAGTGAATTTTTGAGAGCGTCGAGATTCTTCTGCTCGTTACCGTAGAAGTAATGGCTCCATCCTTGCTGCAAGGAAATATTGAATATCTCTCGCATCAGATCGGGTCCAGTTACACGCCCCATAGACTCTATTGTTTTACGTCCGACGACAGATAAAGGCTTGCCGTCGGGAACGGACATGAGGGAATCAGCTTGGCAGGCCCAATAGGAAGGGTCGTCATGGGCCATAACCGAGGTATGAGCATTGGAAACGCAAATATATTCGCCATGTAGCTCATCTATATGGCGAGTGAGAAACTCGACACACTCAGACATATTGGTTCCCGTGATCGGAACATCGATTACGGGAACGCGCTTGAGCTCAACGAATTTAGAATAGTCCTGAAGCATTAGCACGCACCCTTACCGGTGATGACCTCGATCACCGTGAGGACAACGATCTTGAGGTCGGTAAAAATGCCCCGGTTGGCGATGTACTCCAGGTCTCGGCGGACCATGCCGTCGAACCCGGTCGAATTGCGCTCCGTCACCTGCCACCAGCCGGTGATCCCGGGCTTCACGGCCAGGCGCTGCAGGTCGTACTCGGTGTACTCCGCCACCTCGTTCGGCAGAGGCGGGCGCGGGCCGACGACGGACATCTGGCCCAGGAACACGTTCAGGAACTGCGGGAACTCGTCGATGGAGTGCTTGCGGATGAACCTGCCGATCTTGGTGACGCGCGGGTCGTCCCTCATCTTGAACATGGCGCCGGCGATCTCGTTCTGCCCCTTGAGCTCGACGAGGCGCTTGTCGGCGTCTTTGAACATGCTGCGGAACTTCCACATGCGGAAGGTGGAAAGGCTGCCGTCGCGGTGGGTCTGGCCCACGCGGATCTGGCTGTAGAACGGGTTGCCCTCGCTCTCCAGGCGGATGGCAGCGGCGAGCACAAGGCTGGGTATGGCGATGACGGCCAGCACGCAGCCGCTAAACACGATGTCGAAGGCGCGCTTGGCTGTGCGGTAGGCAAGGCGCGAGTTGTCCCAGTCCTTCACGGCCTGCATGGCCTTGTAGCGCATGCTCGAGTCGCCGCCGCTCATGGCTTGGGCAACCAGCGAGGCCCCTACCGGCGCTTCTACTGAATTTTCAGTTTTGTCTGACACTATTTCCTTCAAGTCAACGTCCCCGCCCCCGGGGATCCTCCCTGTCCCGTTAAACAGTCGCCTGCAGCTAGGCGATCGCCCTTTTTAGGTTTCGCATTACGCGCTGCTCGGTTGAAAGCACGGCGAGGCCAACGCGCGTAGTTACGCGTCGGCCGCACAGATCGAGCTCCAAATAAGCAGTGCTCTTGCGTCTGTTAATGGTTTTGATAAGGCCTTCGTGGCCCAGCAGCGGACCTGCCGTCACTATGACCCGGTCACCGTCTTTTAGGGCCTCGCTCATGGGCACTACGCGGTCCCCCCCTATGTGTAAAACTGCCGATGAGCTGGGCCTCTTCTTTTGCCAGCGGCACAAACTGACCGTCCTGGGATAACACCCGGGCAAAGTCGTCCATGCGCAGCAGATACTGTTGCACGGTACGGGGATCTGCCGTGTCGCAGATAAGATAACCGGGAAAGAGCGGCTTGGTCGTATTGACCCATTCGCCGTGTACCTTGATCTCGGTTTGATATTGGGGATAAAAGAGCTCCTGCATGGCGTCAGCCGGCACCATGCGCTCGATGCGCTCGCGCACAACGTCTTCGCGACCGTTAATGACCTGGATCACATACCACACGAGCACCACCCCCTTGCTGTCTTACGTGTGGCTCACGGGGTTTGGGTATGGCTTCGCCAGGGCGCTTGTGCGCGAAGGCGTTCCATATTCAAACCCTGAGCCCAGTTAGACAAGCACGTGGCTCTGCCCCACCGTGAACGGTATGTATGCGTGCAGTTGCTAGAGACGCGGACGTGTATCGCAAAAAGACCGCGTCCCCAGCTGGCTGCGTGCAGCCCAGTCAAGCGGGTACAAAACTGGACCGCACGCAAACAGCTGCAGGACTGCTGCGAATTGTCATGAAATATCGATTCAAAAGAACAACTTGCACATAGACAAGAACAAAACCATTCAATGCGATACGCATGACAACGCTATTGGAGCTCGTGGATTTTCTGGCACCGCCGTTACGGCCGGATGCTGATCGACCCTGTGCTTTGCGGCTTGTTGGAGCCATGAGCACAGTTGAACCCATGTAACGTTAGCTATCCTAGCACAGCAGGTGACCCATACGTTTTGGGGTGTGTTGAGCAACATATTGTTTATTTGCCGTGGTTAAGGGGGATATTGTGCCGTCTTGCACGCATTGCCGCAGGTTTATGGGGGTGTACGGGTTGGTGAATACTGCCTGAGTTGTATAGCTGGCGGCGTGAATTGCTCAAACTATTATGTTTGGCTAACAAACTTTGCACAAAACCGGGAAGGTAATTGCGCAACTTTTTGGGGTGTAGTTGTCGCAAATTTTGCGACAACTACTGCTGACGGCGAACTTGAACAGGAAAGCAATTTGCATATTTTGCAAAAATGCAGTTCAGACCACTTAATATCGTATGCAAATAAAAAAGGCCACTCGATTGAGTGGCCTTACATTCACGATGGTGGAGACGAGGGGGATCGAACCCCTGACCTCTTGACTGCCAGTCAAGCGCTCTCCCAGCTGAGCTACGCCCCCGTGACGAGGAGATACTATAGGAGAAGATCTTCGGGGATGCAAGAGGGAATTTTAGATTGATTTCCGCCTTACGGGTTTTCCTGGGACGGAGTAAAACCCTGATGCAGCAAATAACCGATCGCAACGCCTTGGTGAACTTGGATCTTGGCCGTTTTCCGGACGACGTTAGAGATGCCTGTGTCGGCTAACAGGCCCAGGGGGCTGTGGTCTAGTTCCCATTCTAGGCCGCACTCGCTTACCTCGGTGTTGGGAGCGATGGCGATGATGGAGAAGGTTTTGCCCTCGGCGCCCTCGATGGTCCAGGTCTCGTCTTGGTGCAGGATTCTGCCCGTCACTTCGTCTTCTTCGATCCAGACGGGGGCGTCCGCATAGCCTGCCAGTAGCCCTAACACAGACAGGGCCATGTCCGGGCGGCCGCCGGTGGCGCAGGTTGCCACCACTTCGGCACCCGGCCAGCGGCGGCAGATGGTGTCTAGGGCTAGCGCTAGATCAGTGTAGTCCTTGTAGGGGTTGTGGCGTTCTACTTCAAAATCGGCAGCGGCATCGACCAGAACACGTCCCTCATCGCTAACGGTGTCGGCGTCGCCCACGTAGACGTCGCAGCTCAGGCCAGCGCCCAACAGGGCGTCCAGGCCGCGGTCTACGGCTACGATGTGGTCGCACTCCCCTGCCAGCTGGCGAAGCAGATCCGCGCTCGCCACCACCGGCGAGCCGCAAACCACTAATACTTTACGAGCCATGGCCCTCGCCTAGCCCTCAAACGAAAGCACGCGGGCCAGGTCAAGGTCCTCATAGCTGTCGATAAAGATGTCGCAGTTGGCACGCACCTCGTCGCGCTCCATACGGCCGTGCGGGTCATAGATGCCCACGCGCTTAAAGCCTGCGGTGCCAGAGCTCTTTAGGCCAAAAACGGCATCCTCAAATACCCACGCGCGCTCAAACTTGTGCCCGTGGCGCTCTTCCAGGCGACGCAACGCCAACTCGTACACGTCGGGGAACTGCTTGGAGCGCCCCGCCTCGTCCGTCGTGGTAACAAACTCCATGTAAGCGTCGAGCCCGGCACCGGCGAGCGCGGGCTGCACCAGCTCGACCGGCGTGGACGTGGCAACGCACATGGCAATGCCCGCCGCCTTCGCCTGCTCCAAAAATGCCAGGAGCCCCTCGCGCGGCGGCACCTTGGAGTACCCATCAATCAAAATCTCGCCCAGCTCGCGATACAGCTCCTCGCCATTCGCGCCAACGCCCCAGGTGTCGTGGTAGGCCTGGCACTCGTCCTCCAGCGAAAGATGCTCAAACTGGGCAAAATCGTCGACCGTTACATCAACGCAATGACGACGCAATAACTCGGTCTGCGCATGGCCCCAGACGGGGGAGCTATTAACCAGTGTTCCGTCGCAATCGAAAATAAAAGCAACACTTGGAGCAGCGATGTGGTTCATAAACGAGCCTTTCGATGTCAAATGGTAAACAACCTGCTAAAAACGTTTTACCAAACGTTAGCCTAACAGTTTTGAAACCCTAATTGGTAAAACTGTCAAGAGTTTTACCACGGCAATTCTGCCAGTGGTATAAACATGTCGCTTACCGATTAAACGCCCCCGCAAATCCGCTTTCGTCCATCAAACTAACGCACAGGTGTTATCGTAGTTTCTGCCGAAAGTTCCACCGAGCACGCGAGGTGGAACGAATCATAGAACTATCGCCGTCCCTTCGATTCGTGCAGCCTTGGACCTTTCGCATCTAGTTCGCATCTAGTCACCAAGGCAACACGCTGCCGCGTCATGATGGGATCAAACGTGAGCGATACAAAGCTAAAGCCAGCAACCAAAAAGCCTGCTACCCGCAAAGCCGCCCCGCACGCACCGGAGCTCACCAAGGACGATGTCTACCTATTTGGCATCGGCACGTGGGAGCGCAGCTGGGAAAAGATGGGCGCGCACCCCGACACGCAGAACCGTACGCGCGGCTGGCGCTTTTGCGTTTGGGCGCCCGACGTAAAGAGCGTCCACGTCATTGGCGAATTTAACGACTGGGACGAGAAAGCCAACCCGCTGGTACCCATGCATACGAGCGCTATTTGGGAAGGCTTTATTCCTGACGCCGAGCAGGGCCAGCTCTATAAGTACCTTATCGAGACCAACGAGGGCGAAAAGCTCTACAAGGCCGATCCGTACGCCTTTAAGGCCGAGTGCCCTCCGGGTACCGCCAGCGTACTGTGGACCCTCGATGGCTACAAGTGGAACGACGCCGCGTGGCTCAAGCGCCGCGCCAGCCATAACCACATGTCTCAGCCGCTCAACATCTACGAGGTGCATATTGGCTCGTGGAAGCGCCACGGCGACGCGCCGCAGGGCAAGCCGGACGAGTACGGCAACTACCCCGGCCCCATGGATCCCTTCCCCGCGCAGCGCGGCGAGTTCTACACCTACGACGACCTGTCGGTAGAGCTCGTGGACTACGTGCGCGACATGGGCTACACGCATATCGAGGTCATGCCGCTTATGGAGCATCCCTTCGATGGCTCCTGGGGCTACCAGACGACCGGCTATTACGCCGCCACGTCGCGCTACGGCAGCCCGCAGCAGCTCATGCACTTTATCGATGCGTGCCACGAGGCGGGCATCGGCGTGATCATGGACTGGGTGCCCGGCGGTTTTTGCGCCGACTCCCACGGCCTTGCCACCTTTAACGGCCACATGCTGTTTGAGCACGAGATTCATCCCAACTGGGGCACGCACAAGTTCGACTTCGCCCGCGGCGAGGTCCGCTCCTTCTTGGTCTCCAACGTGCTGTACTGGCTCGAGAACTTCCACGTGGACGGCATCCGCATGGACGGCGTGTCCAGCATGCTGTACCTCAACTTTGGCATCGACGATCCGGGGCAAAAGAAGTTCAACAAGTACGGTACCGAGGAGGACCTGGACGCCAGCGCGTTTATCCGCCAGGTCAACTGCGCCGTGGAGGCCCACTTCCCCGACGTGATGATGATGGCCGAAGAGTCCACCGCGTGGCCGCTCGTGACCTATCCGCCGCAGGACGGCGGCCTGGGCTTCCACTACAAGTGGGACATGGGCTGGATGAACGACACCCTGCACTACATGCAGACCGATTTTCCATGGCGCCCCGGCAACCACGGCCTGCTCACGTTCTCCATCATGTATGCCTTTACCGAGAACTTTATCTGTCCGCTGAGCCACGACGAGGTCGTACACGGCAAGTGCTCGCTCATCGGCCGCATGCCGGGCGACTGGTGGCGCCAGTTTGCCGGTCTACGCACGCTGGCCTTCTACCAGATGACGCATCCCGGTGCCAAGCTCAACTTTATGGGCAACGAGATCGGCCAATTTATTGAGTGGCGCTACTACGAGTCCATTCAGTGGTTCCTGACCGAGGAGTACGAGACTCACAAGCATCATCAGGCGTTTATCAAGGCGCTCAACCACCTGTACACCGCCGAGCCCGCCCTGTACGAGCGCGGCTACACCGACGACGGCTTTACCTGGATCGACGCGGACAACTCCAAGCAGTCCATCGTGAGCTTTGTGCGCCAGGGCGAGGATATCGACGACGACCTGGTAATCCTGATCAACTTTGACCCGGCGAGCTACGAGAGCTTCCGTGTGGGCGTGCCGCGCGAGGGTGACTGGGAGGTCATCTTTGACTCCGATCGTCCCGAGTTTGGTGGCAGCGGCTATGCCGGCGAGGAGCCCTACACCTGCTCGAGCGAGCCCTATCCCTGGAACGGACAGATGGACTCCATTGAGATTAAGGTGCCCGGCCTGGCTGGCGTGGTGCTTAAGCGCCGCGGTCCCAGCAGCTACAAGCCGCCGGTGGTTGAGGAGCCCAAGAAGGCGACGCGCAAGCGCACGTCTTCGGTGAAGCCCAAGCCTGCGGCCGCCAAGAAGGCTCCTGTCAAGGCCAAGGCTACGGTCACCAAGGCCAAGACCGCCGCAAAGCCCGCTGCTAAGGCCGCAGCCAAGAAGCCGGCTGCCAAAAAGGGCGCTACCAAGGCAAAGTCTGCTTCTGTTAAGTCGTCTGCCAAGGATGCGTAACAAAGCCGTTACAGCTGTAATTACCCGCCCCGACGGGGCGTAGGATACAAGTCATAACCGTTCCGGGAGAAACATCCCCGGGGGAAAGGAACGTATGAATAAGATCTTCGACAACAAGCAGGAGTTTACCGAGCTCTATCGCGATGCCGTTATGAGCATCAGCGGCAAGAGCGTCGAGGCCGCCAGCGACCTCGACCGCTTTAACGCCCTGGCCAAGCTCGTGGCCGAGAAGGCACGCACCGTTGCCACCAAGAGCGACGCCCGCGCCACCGCCGAGGGCAAAAAGCGCGTGTACTACTTCTCGATCGAGTTTTTGATCGGCCGCCTGCTCGACAACTACCTGCTCAACTTTGGCGTGCGCGACATGGTCGCCGAGGCGCTCGACGACATGGGCTTCGACCTGTCCGTCATCGAGAACCAGGAGCCCGATCCGGCTCTGGGCAACGGCGGTCTGGGCCGTCTGGCAGCATGCTTCCTAGATTCCATGGCAGCCGAGGGCATCGCCGGCTACGGCAACGGCATGCGCTACCGCTACGGCCTGTTTAAGCAGGAGATCGTCAACGGCAGCCAGGTCGAGGCCACCGACGAGTGGCTCACCCACGGCTATCCCTGGGAGGTTCGCCGTCAGGACAAGGCCGTGACCATCAAGTTTGGTGGCCACGTGGAGGGCTTTGAGGAGAACGGCCGCACGTTCTACCGCACGGTGGACACGCAGGACATCCTGGCTGTCCCTTATGACATCCCCGTGGTGGGCTATGCCGGCGAGACCGTCAACAAGCTGCGTGTCTGGGCCGCCGAGCCGGTCGAGGAGCACTTTGACCTTGAGGCCTTCAACCGCGGCGATTACGCCCTGGCCGATGCCGAGCGCGCCGAGGCCGAGGCCATCAGCGCCATCCTCTACCCCAACGACGCCGGCGAGCATGGCCGCCTGCTGCGCCTGAAGCAGGAATACCTGTTTGTCTCGGCCGGCATCTACAGCCTGCTCGACACCTTTGAGAAGGAGCACGGCGAGAACTGGGAGCTGCTGCCGCAGTTTGTGGCCATCCACACCAACGACACCCACCCCGCTATGTGCGGCCCCGAGCTCATGCGCATCCTCATCGACGAGAAGAAACTCGAGTGGGATGACGCCTGGAATATCGTGACGCAGGTCGTGAGCTACACCAACCACACCATCCTGCCCGAGGCTCTGGAGAAGTGGCCCATCGGCACGTTCTCCAAGCTCCTCCCCCGCGTGTACCAGATCATCGACGAGATCAGCCGTCGTTGGCACGAGTCGTTCGACACCACGCAGGAGGGCTGGCAGGAGCGTCTGCGCCAGACCGCCATTCTGTGGGACGGCGAGATTCGCATGGCCAACCTGTCTGTAATCTGCAGCCACAGCGTCAACGGCGTTGCCAAGATCCACTCCGACATCATCAAGAACATCGTGCTCAAGGACTTCTATGCCCTGACGCCCGAGAAGTTCAACAACAAGACCAATGGCATCTCGCACCGTCGCTTCTTTGCCGAGGCCAACCCCACCTATGCCAAGCTCGTCACCGATGCCATTGGCGACGGCTGGCTCAAGGACGCCTTTGAGCTGGAGAAGCTCAAGGAGTATAAGGACGACACCGAGTTCCTGAAGGCTGTGGGTGCCTCCAAGCGCGCCAACAAGGAGCGCCTGGCCGCCTACGTCAAGGCCGAGACCGGTCTGGTCATCGACCCCAACACCGTCTTCGATGTTCAGGTTAAGCGCTTCCATGCCTACAAGCGCCAGCTCATGAACATCATGAAGGTGATGGACATCTACAACCGTCGCATCGCCGATCCCAACTTCCACGTGACGCCGACGACCTTCATCTTTAGCGGAAAGGCTGCCTCGAGCTACACCTTCGCCAAGGAGACCATCCGCCTCATTAACTCCGTGGCCGACGTCATCAACAACGATCCGCGCGTCAACGAGGTCATGAAGGTCTGCTTTATCCCCAACTTCCGCGTGAGCAACGCCCAGCTCATCTACCCCGCCGCCGAGATCTCGGAGCAGATTTCCACGGCCGGCAAGGAGGCCTCGGGCACGTCCAACATGAAGCTCATGATGAACGGCGCCATTACGCTGGGCACCCTCGACGGCGCCAACATCGAGATCGCCGACCTGGCCGGCCGCGAGAACGAGGCCATCTTTGGCCTGACCGCTCCCGAGGTCGAGCAGCTCTGGGCATCCAACAGCTACTTTGCGTGGGATACGCTCAACAACGATCGCGAGCGTCTGGGCCGCGTGATGGACGAGCTCAAGGACAACACCTTTGCGGGTCTTTCGGGCAACTTCGAGAGCATCTACAACGAGCTCATGAACAACAACGACCCCGATCTGGTCATGGCAGACTTCCGCAGCTACGTGGATGCGTGGGAGAAGCTCACCGGCAGCTATGGCGACCAGGAGACCTGGAACCGCAAGGCGCTGCTCAACACCGCCTCCTCCGGCTGGTTCTCGAGCGACCGCACCATTCGCGAGTACCGCGACGAGATCTGGCACGCGTAAAGGCGCGCGAGCTCCCTTATGCCAGCACGGCATTACTCGACGGGCGCGACCGAGCGCCGCGCCCGTCGCTAATGGGTTTAAGAACATCGATAACAGAAGGAGAAATCGATGAGTAAGAAAGAATGCATCGCGATGCTCCTCGCAGGAGGACAGGGCAGCCGATTGGGGGCACTCACCCAAAAGATCGCTAAGCCGGCGGTTAGCTTTGGTGGCAAGTTCCGCATTATCGACTTTTCGCTCTCCAACTGCTCCAACTCGGGCATCGACACGGTGGGCGTTCTGACGCAGTATCGCCCCTACCTGCTGCATGCCTATGTGGGCTCCGGCGAGGCATGGGATCTGGACAGCCGCGACGGCGGCGTGTCGATCCTGCCGCCGTACGAGACGCAGACCGGCGGCGCCTGGTATGCGGGCACGGCCGACGCCATTACGCAGAACCTCGACTACATCAAAGCCAACGACCCCAAGTACGTCCTGATTCTTTCGGGCGATCACCTGTATCGCATGGACTACCGCAAGATGCTCAAAACGCACATTGAGAACAACGCCGACCTCACGGTGAGCGTTATGCCCGTGCCGTGGGAGGAGGCCAGCCGCTTTGGCATCCTGACCACCGACCCCGAGGACGGCCGCATCACCAAGTTCACCGAGAAGCCCGAGAAGCCCGATTCGAACCTCGCGTCCATGGGCATCTACATCTTCTCGGCCGACGTACTGATCGAGGCGCTCGAGGAGGACGCTCTGGACCAGCGCTCGAGCCACGACTTTGGCAAGGACATCATCCCCAAGCTGCTCGGCGAGAACAAGCGCCTGTACAGCTACGAGTTCCACGGCTTTTGGAAGGACGTCGGCACCATCGCCAGCTTCCACGAGACCTCGATGGACCTGCTGGGCAACAACCCCGAGTTCGATCTGTTTGACAAGAACTTCCCCATCATGTCCAACATCACCACGCGTCCGCCGCACTACATTGGCCCGGACGGCCGCCTGGACGACTGCCTGGTCTCCAACGGCTGCAAGATCTACGGCACCGCTCGCCACTCAATCCTTTCGACCGATGTCATCATCGAGGAGCGCGCCGTGGTCGAGGACTCCGTGCTGCTGCCGGGTGCGCACGTTAAGAGCGGCGCGCACATCTGCCGCGCTATTTTGGGCGAGAACTCCACGGTCGAAGAGGGCGTGAAGCTCGGCTCTGTCGATACCACCAAGGATACGGCCGTCGTTGGAAATGACGTCGTTATCGGGAAGGGGGAATGATCCGATGATCAATCGCAAGGCCATCGGTTATATCACCGCTAACTACTCTTCGACCTACGGCAGCGTGCTGCTCAAGGACCGCCCCATCGCGTCCGTTCCGTTTTTGGGCCGCTACCGCCTGATCGACTTTCCGCTGTCCAACATGATGAATGCCGGCATCAAGACCGTCGGCGTCGTCATGCCGGGCAACTACCGCTCGCTGATCGACCACGTGGGCTCGGGCAAGGACTGGGGCCTGGACCGCAAGAAGGGCGGCCTGTTCATGGTGCCCGGCAACGCGTATGGCACCACCAAGGGCGGCATGCGCTTCCTGCTGCGCGACATCATCTCCAACAAGACGCTGTTCCAGCGCTCGGACAAGCCCTATGTCGTGATGATGGGCACCAACATCATCTTTAACATGGACCTCAACACCATCATCGACGCGCACGAGAACTCCGGCGCCCAGATGACCGTGGTGTACTGCAAGGCCACGCGCAACGTCGATGACGAGACCAAGCTCGAGATTAACGAGAACGGCCGCCTGACGGGCGTGAGCGCCGGCGTCGTGTACGGCGACAATGCCTCTATGGACTGCTGCATCGTCAACCGCGAGACGCTGCTCGAGATTATCGATCACTACCAGGCCGCCGACTATCTGGACCTGCTAGAGGCACTCCAGGGCGACTTTGGCAACATCGACGTGTGCAGCTATGAGTACAAGGGCGAGGTCGTGGGCGTGTTTAGCGAGAAGTCGCTCTATCGCCGCAGCATGGACCTGCTCGACCAGACCGTGGCCGACCAGCTCTTCGATCCCGAGCGCCCGATCCTGACCAAGGCCCATGACGTGCCGCCTTCGCGCTATGCGACCGGCAGCCACGCGTGCAACTCGATCATCTCGGCCGGCTGCATCATCAAGGGCACTGTGCGCAACTCGATCCTGTCGCGCGGCGTTGTGGTCGAGGAAGGCGCGTCGGTGACCAACTCGATCATCAACCAGAGCTGCATCATCAAGAGCGGAGCCCGCGTTGAGAATGCCATCCTGGACAAGAACAACGTGGTCCCCACCAACACCGAGCTTCGCGGCACGCCCGAGAACATCCTGGTGCTGGGCAAGGCTCCGTTAACTTCCGACACCACCATCGTACGTTAACGTAGGCACCGCAACATCGCTCGTAACATGTAGAATAGCCGCCCGGTTAGCGCCAGGCGGCTATTCTCGAATTGCAACATGGGAGACAATATGGCAGATTCCAGCAAAAAGATGCAGATCGTGTTTGCCTCGGCCGAGTGCGCACCGTTTGTTAAGACCGGTGGCCTGGGTGACGTGGCGGGCTCGCTGCCTGCGGCGCTCGTGCGCGCCGGCGCCGAAGTCATCGTGATGGTGCCCAAGTACGCCACCATCAAGGACGAGTACAAGGCGCAGATGGAGCACTTCTCCGACTTTTACGTGAGCCTGGGCTGGCGCAACGAGTACTGCGGGCTCGAGAAGCTCGAGCACGACGGCGTCACGTATATGTTCATCGACAACGAGCGCTACTTTGCGCGCGACTATCCGTACGGCTTCTTTGACGACGGCGAGCGTTTTGCGTTCTTCTCCAAGGCCATCACCGAGAGCCTGCAGCATCTGCCGGCCGGCTTTGAGTGCGACATCCTGCACTGCAACGACTGGCAGACGGCACTGGCGCCCGTGTTCTTGCGCGAGTTCTACCAGGGCCTGCCGCTGTACGACCGCGTCAAGACCGTGTTCTCGATCCACAACGTGGCGTTCCAGGGCCAGTTTAGCGACACCGTGATGGAGGACATCCTGGGCGTGGCGCATATTCCGGCGGCCGCCTCGCAGCTGCGTTGCGACGCCTGCAGCATCAACTACATGCTGGGCGCGCTGCGCTATGCCGATGCCATCACCACGGTGAGCCCCACCTATGCCAACGAGATCCAGACGCCCGAGTTTGGCGAGGGCCTGGACGGCGTGCTGCGCGAGCGCTCGTACGCGCTGCAGGGCATTTTGAACGGCATTGACGTGGCGGGCTTTGACCCGGCGACCGACAAGCGCATTGCCGCCAACTACACGGTTGATGACCGTTCCGGCAAGGCGGTGTGCAAGGCCAAGCTGCAGGAAGAGCTGGGGCTCGAGGTTCGCGACGACCGTCCGCTCATGGTGATGGTCACGCGCCTGACGCGTCAGAAGGGCCTGGACCTGGTCATGTACGCGCTCGACCGCATTTTGGCCGGAGGCGTGCAGGTGGCGGTGCTGGGCACCGGCGACCGCGACTACGAGGACGGACTGCGCTACTTCCAGGACAAGTACCCCGGCACCATGGCCGCACGCATCAAGTTCGATCCTGCGCTGTCGCAGCGTATGTATGCCGCCGCCGATATGTTCCTGATGCCCTCGAAGTTTGAGCCCTGTGGCCTGTCGCAGATCATCGCTATGCGCTACGGCACCCTGCCCATCGTTCGCGAGACCGGTGGTCTGAAGGATACTGTGCAGCCGTACAACGAGTTTACCGGCGAGGGCACGGGCTTCTCGTTTAGCAACTTTAACGGCGACGAAATGGGCGACGCGGTGTTCCGCGCGGCGCGCCTGTTCTGGGATAACCGCGAGGCCTGGAACCAGCTGGTCACGCAGGCCATGAGCCAGGACTTTAGCTGGACGCGCTCGGCCGACAAGTATCTGGACCTGTACTTCTTTATGCATCCGGAGATTGAGAGGCCGGCGGCGGTTGTCGACGAGCCCGTGGCTGTGGCTGAGCCCGAGCCCAAGGCCGAGCCGGTTGTTGAGGCACCCGCCGCTGTTGAGGAGCCCAAGGCTGAGGAGAAGCCCGCTGCGAAGCCTGCGGCAAAGAAGGCCACGACTCGCAAGACGACGGCCAAGAAGGCCACGACGACCAAGGCCGCTGCCACCAAGACAGCCGCAGCAAAGACGACTGCTGCCAAGGCAACGACGACGCGCAAGCGCACCACCGCAGCTGCCAAGAAGGCCGCCGAAGCCGAGACCCCCGAGGTAAAGGCCGAGACCGCCGAGGCCAAGCCGGCCGCTAAGGCTCCGGCCAAGACAGCAGCCAAGAAGACGACCGCGACCAAGAGCGCGACCAAGGCCACTGCCGCCAAGAAGGCTACTGCAACCAAGTCGACGACCGCCAAGGCTGCTACGACGAAGGCCGCCGCGAAGACGACCCCGAAGGCAGTCGCAAAGCCCGCCGTCAAGGTCGAGGAGACGTCCGCCGAGCCCAGGGCCGAGGCAACTGTCGAGGCAAAGCCGGCCGCCAAGACCACCACGCGCAAGCGCTCTACGACAACGGCCAAAAAGACCACGACCAAGACAGCCGCTCCCAAGGCGGAGGCTAAGGTTGAGGCCAAGCCCGCTACCGCCAAAGAGGAGCCCAAGGCCGAGGTAAAGGCCAAGCCCGAGCCCGCCAAGGAGATCCCGGTCTCCCCTGCCACTCCGGCAGAGGAAAAGGCTCCGACCAAGAAGACCTCCGTCCGCAAGGCAACGGCCACCCGCAAGCGCCGCTAGCCCACAGACGATCTAAAACCTAATCAAAACCCTAAACAAGGGGCGCTCCAACCGGGCGCCCCTTCTCTATAGATAGTTGGTAAAACGATTTTCTAGGACAACCGTTCGCCGATGGTAAACGGATGTTGTTTATACACCCTGTGTACAACAGATATACTTACAATTTGTGCGTAAAGCCCATGGCCCGCAGGCCGTGATTCTATTGAACTGGACCGTACTATGAGATTGATACACAACAGCCGCCTACCGCAGTTTCGCACTCCGTTTGGCGCTGTGACCACAGGAACTACCGTTGCACTCTCGGTGATTTTGGAGGATGCCGATCCCAACCAGGCCACACTCACCCTACGTACCTGGGTCGATGAAGTCGGCGAGACCCTGATTCCGATGGAGCACGAAGGCGATGGCATTTTTACCGGCGAGCTCAAATGCACTGAACCGTGTCTTGTGTGGTACAGCTTTATCTGCAATATCGAGGGCCAGCCCGAGGTTCGCCTGGGCGCGCCGCAGGGCCGCACCGGCGGCGAGGGCGTAACCTACGACTACGCCGAGGTGCCGTCCTTCCAGATTACCGTCTATAAGCACCGCGAGAACCGCCCCACCTGGTACGAGCGCGGTATGGTCTACCAAATCTTCCCCGACCGCTACGCCCGTGACGAGCATTGGCGCGAGCGCACAATGGCCCAACTCGAAAAACCGCGCAAGGGCATTCGGCGCCGGATGGTCGAGGACTGGAACGAGCCGCCCGTGTACGAGCGCGCCGAGGACGGCTCCATCAAGACCTGGGACTTCTACGGCGGCTCGCTCAAGGGCATCCAGGAAGACCTGCCCCGCATCGCCGAGCTGGGCTTTACGGCCATCTACCTCAACCCCATCTTTGAGGCCGCGAGCAACCACCGCTACGACACGGCCGACTACACCAAGATCGACCCGATCCTGGGCACCGAGCAGGACTTTACCGAGCTGTGCCAAGCAGCCGAGAAGCTGGGCATCTCCATCATCCTGGACGGCGTCTTCAACCACACGGGCGACGACTCGATCTATTTCAACCGCTACGGCAACTACCCCGGCTTGGGTGCATGGCAGAGCGAGGATTCTCCGTGGCGCGATGCGTTTACCTTCCACGAGGACGGCTCGTACGACTGCTGGTGGGGCGTGGGCAACATGCCGGCCATCAACGAGAAGTCCGAGCTGGTGCGCGAGAGGCTCCTGGGCAAGGACGGCGTGATCCGCAAATGGCTGCGCGCCGGTGCCCATGGTTGGCGCCTGGACGTCGCTGACGAGCTTTCCGACGACTTCCTGGCCGAGATCAAGAAGGCCGTACTTGCCGAAAAACCTGATGCTCTGTTGCTCGGCGAAGTCTGGGAAGACGCCTCCAACAAGATTAGCTACGGCCATCTGCGCCGCTACCTGCAGGGCTCCGAGCTGGACTCTGCTATGGATTACCCCTTCCGCGACATGGTCATCGGCTTTTTGATGGGCTACAAGAACGCCTACCAGGCAGCCGAGGATATCGAGACCCTGCGCGAAAACTACCCGAGCGAGGCATTGTCCTGCGCGCTCAATCTGCTTTCGAGCCACGACCGTCCGCGCATCATCTCGGTACTCGGCGGCGGCCCCGACGAGTCGCAGCTGCCCGAGTGCGAGCGCAGCAAATGGCGCCTGGACGAGAACTCGATGGGCCTGGCCAAGAGCCGTTTTTGGCTCGCCACGCTCATGCAGATGACCTTCCCCGGCGTGCCTTCGATCTACTACGGCGACGAGTACGGCCTGGAGGGCCTTACCGATCCGGGCAACCGCCGCACCTTGCCGACCAAGGACCAACTGCACGACTTCGACACGCTGGCTATTGTCAAGAACGCCTCCGCCGTGCGCCGCGCGCTGCCATTTATGATCGACGGCGAGATTAAGGCCTTCGCGCTCAACGACGAGGTGCTGGCATACAACCGCACGGGCAACAATGGCGAGTCCGCGACGGTTATCATCAACCGCAGCCTACGCAATTCGCACCGCGTGACAATTCCGGCGCTCAGCGAATGCGCAAGTGACGTGATCAGCGGTCACGAGTGCGAGATTCACAATGGTACGGTCACGCTCGATCTGTATCCGCTGGGTTCGTCGATCATCTATCACCATGCCGAGCAGCGCCTGCAGGAGCCGCTCGATCACGGCGCAGGCGTTGTGTGCCATATCACCTCGGTGCCCACCGACGACGGCAAGCCCGGCACAATCGGCGCACCCACGCGTCGCTTTATCGACCATCTGGCCGCTATGGGCATGCGCTACTGGCAGGTTCTGCCTGTCAACCCGACGGACTTCTTCCGCTCCCCTTACGCTGGGCCTTCGGCCTTTGCAGGCAATATTGACCTGCTGCCCGAAAGTCAAGAGGAACTGGCGGTCGACTTTGAAACTTGGAAGGCCCGTGGCGGCGAGGATGCAGACCCGCTGTACACGGCGTTTAAACATCGCAACGCAGATTGGCTCGAGAAGTACTGCGTCTATATGGCCGTTAAGAAGTACTTTGAAGGCGAATCGCGTCACGATTGGCCGGCCGATGTCGCGCGCTACAACGAGCACCTAATTGACGACAAGCGTTTCCACGACGAGGCAGAGCTGCAGGCGTACATGCAGTACCGCTTTGATCTGGCCTGGTGCGAGCTCATGAACTACGCGCACAAGAAGGGTATCGAGGTAATCGGCGACATCCCGATGTACGTTTCGGACGATTCGGCCGATGCGTGGAGCGAGCCCGAGAACTTCTGGCTATCCGATACCGGCAAGGCGATTGAGATTTCCGGCGCTCCGCCCGACAACTTTGCGCCCGAGGGCCAGGTGTGGGGCAACCCCACCTTCCGTTGGGATCACATGAAGGAGAACGGCTACCGCTGGTGGATGGACCGTCTGCGTCGCGCATTCTCGCTCTACGACCGCGTGCGCCTGGACCACTTCCTGGGATTCCACAGCTACTTTAGTATCCCCGCGGGCAAGGCTTGCGCCGACGGCCGCTGGCTGGCGGGTCCGGGCAAGGACCTGTTCCAGACTGCCTATGACGAGCTGGGGCCGCTCAACTTTATCGCCGAGGACTTGGGCTACCTGACGCCCGGCGTTCGCGCCATGGCTTCGACCTGCGGCTTCCCCGGTATGGACGTGCTGGAGTTTAGCGATTACGACGTCCGTAACGGCGTGTATCCCACGCCGGGCAAGATTCTGTACACCTCGACGCACGACACGTCGACGCTCGCCGGTTGGTGCACGCGCTCCTTTGCGGGCGGCGACGAGCCAAGCGGTGTTGAGGTGGCGGCCAAGCTTATGGGCGACGCGCTGGCAAGCGACGCTCCCCTAGTGATGATGCCGCTGCAGGATGTCCTGGGACTAGGCGACGATGCGCGCATGAACGTGCCGGGTGTCGCCACGGGCAACTGGACCTGGCAGGCCGATGAGGCCGGCGTTGCGGCCGCCGAAGTCAAAACTGCACAGCTCCTGCGCAACACCCATAGATTCTGGGGCGAAGCGTGATAAAACCCCCGATATAGGGTACAGTTACAAACGTTTGAATTTATGCGGGCAGAGCGATCTGCCCGCTTTGTGCTGAAAAGGAAGTAATATGGCGCGCTACGATTACAAGTGCTCGAGCTGCGGCAACGTGTTTGAGGTTGAGCATCCCATGTCCGAGACCCCCGAGGTCGTGTGCCCGAGCTGCGGCGCTCCGGCGGCCAAGACGTTCTCGGCCAGCGGCATCAAGTTTGAGGGCAGCGGATTCTACAACACCGACCAGCGAAGCGGTGGTTCCAGCACCAACGCCACCAGCGGCTGCTGCGCCAACTGCCCGCATAACCACTAAGAACAACGTGGCCCCGCGATCAACGCTGATCGCGGGGCCGAATTTTTTCCAGGAATGTCCCACGCCCAAGCAACTGGTCTGGGGTTGCGCCACGAAAACGGCCTATCTACTACGTTTGGCCCCTATAGTCCGAGCACACCTGCGTTTTTGCAAAATCGATAAGCCTTCTACCTGCGGTTTTGATTTCATGAAAAACGGCATGGTTGAGGGTAACCGGCCAAACGTAGTAGATAGGCCCATTTCATGGCAAGCGAATCAACCCTCGGGTACCGTATTAGTTGCGGACCAGGCGGGCGCAGAAGTGACCGTCGTAGGAGTCGGCGTTTACGGGGACACTTTGGAAGAGGCCTCGAGGGTTTTGGCGGAGAGTGACGAGGCTCTTGGCGTGGTCGTACTCGGGGAGCTGCAGAATCTGGGCTTCGGAGAGCGGTGCCACGATAAAGCCGGCGCCCTCGGAAGAGGCCAGGAAGGCATCCACGACCTGCGTGTTCTCTTCATCAAAAACCGAGCAGGTGGCATAGATAAGCTCACCGCCGGCAGCAACGCGCGCGGCTGCTTCCTTGAGCATCGTCAGCTGTAGCTTGGGCAGCTCAGTCGTAACGTCGTTTTCGGTCAGACGCCACGGTATCTCGGGATGACGGCGCATGGTGCCGGTGCCAGAGCACGGCGCATCGATAAACACCGTGTCGAACAGGGCGGGCTCGCCAAGAATCGCGTCAAAGGACGTGAGCACCTCATTGAGCTCGCAGGCATCGCCCGAGACCGTACGTACACCCGTAATACCCGCCTTATGCAGGCGCGCGAGATTCTGATCGCACTTGCGATCGTGCAGATCGAGCGCGGTATGCTGATGCTCGTACCCAGCGCGCTTGGCCTGGCACATCATCACATAGGTCTTGGTGCCGCGACCGGCGCCAATCTCCAGGCAGCGACCGGGACGTGTCGCGGCAGTAGCGATAAGCTGGGCGTTAAGGTCGGAGGCAACCGCGGCAGCACGCTCAAACACGCCCGATGCAACCGTGACCTGTGCATCGACCGGAGCATGGCAGCCCGGGAAGACAGGCGCAACGAGCTGCGAGATATACGGGTCGGCCTTGGTCGCAAACGCATTCTCGTGCAGTGCAAGCGGCGCGGGGGCCAGATTACCGGCAAAGTTGAGCGCGCCCTCGGGCGTATCGAACGAGGCCATAATACGAGCGCACAGCCAACGAGGAAGACCCATCAAACGCGAAAGGCGAACCAAACGGCGCTCGGACTCATCCACGTCAGATGCCGTGGCAAAATCCTCCACGTTGTCCGCAACCTTGTGCAGCACCGCGTTAGCCAGGCCCGCGGCAGACTTAGCACCGCTGCGCACCAGCTCAACACCCTGGCTCACGGCAACGCGGCCCGGCGTATGCAGGTAGAGCATCTCGAAGGCCGAGATGCGAAGCGCCATGCGAACGCGCGGCGCGACCTTTTTGGGCTTATCCAAAAACTGATCGAGCAACTCATCCAAAATGCCCTGCGTGGCGGCAACACCGAGCGCCAAACGCGCGGCAAAAGCGGAATCGCGCTGGTCAATGGCCTTGGCGGAAGCGCGGGAAGACAACACGTCACGTGCGTACATACCGCGGCGATCGGCCTCCATCAACACATCGAGCGCAAGCTTGCGCGCGGGAGACAACTTGCTCATGACAGTACACCCCACCTAAGTTCGGCGCCCTGCAGGCCGGCAGCCCAGGCAGAAGCAGCCATGGCACGCTTGCCATCGGGCTTAACCTCGAGCAGTTCAACCGCGCCATCGGAAAGTCCCAGGTAAACACGCTTGCTCTTGACGGCAACAGCGCCCTCGCCAAGCGACACATCAGCCGGCGCAGCATCGAGCACACGAACCGACTTACCGGCAATCACGCAACGGGCAGGCGCGGTATCGGACGAAGCAAGCACATGACGCACGCAATCGAGCGCCGCCATCTTCGGATCCAGACGCATCTCCTGCTTGGAAATCTTGGCAGCATGCGTGACGAGGGACTCATCCTGCTCGGTCCAAACAGCCGAGCCATCGGCAAGCGATGGAAGCGTATCGGCAAGCAACTTACCGCCAAGCTCACCAAGCTCCATCGTGAGCGCCTCGGCATGCTTACCGGCAACCGAGGTCGAGGCCTGCGCACAATAAGCGCCCGTATCCACGCCATGCCCAATGCGCATAATGGAAACGCCAGCAACCTCGTCACCAGCAAGAATGGCACGCTGAATAGGAGCAGCGCCACGCCAACGAGGCAGCAGCGAAGCATGAACATTCACAATACCAAGCGGCGCCATATGCAGCACCTCATCAGGCAAAATGCAACCATAGGCAGCCACACAGAAAATATCGGCATCCGCAGCCTTGAGCGCCTCAACAACCTCCGGCGTCATACGATTAGCCTCAACAACGGGCAGGCCAAGCTCAAGCGCCTTGGCCTTAACAGGAGAAGGCTCCAGTTTTTTACCACGCCCGCGAACAGCATCGGGACGAGTAATGACAAGCACAATCTCGTTCCCAGCCTCAACAAGCGAAGTCAGCGAAGGCACAGCAAAATCGGGCGTACCCATAAACACAATACGCATAAAGAACGTCTCCCCTCAACCAAAGCCGAGACGGCTACAAATAACAGCAGAAAGCCAAGTACCCAGCCCATCCGCAATAACAATTCAACAAGAACAAATATACCCAAAACCAAAGAAAGAGCCGCAATAAAAGCAGCTCTTCCAACAAAGCAATTATCAGCGAAGACGCCCTTCCCTGGCCCGACGGCACCCGGGCGAAAAGGAGCACGAAAACGCAGTCCCCTTCCGCCGCAGGGCTTAGGTTATTGCTCCACGCGCAGTTCCGCACGAGCCGAAGAGCACTTAATGTGCTCTTCGTGCGAGCAGGACTGTTTGAGCATGGAGCAAAACCTAAGCCCTGCGGCGGAAGGGGACGGTGGGACCTACTCCGTCTCGCCCGGACGAGCGCCGCGGGCCAGGGCGTCCTGGTACTCCTTGACGGCCTTGAGCCTCTGCATGGGCTTAAGTCGCTCGAACATGGTGTTGCCGTGCAGGTGATCGATCTCGTGCTGCAGGCACACGCAGAACAGGTCGCCCGTGGCCTCATAGCGAATCAGGTTGGCATCCAGATCGTACGCCTCGACGACAACGTGATCGGGACGCTCGATCTCGCAGCTAATGCCGGGAATGGACAGGCAGCCCTCGCTAAACGGCACCAGATGGTCGCTCTGCTCAACAATGACAGGGTTGATGAGCACGTACGGGTCATAGTCGTTCTTGTCGCTATAGTCGCAGTCGATGGTGACAAGCTGGATGAGCTCGCCGATCTGCGGGGCGGCAAGGCCGCAACCGCCGTTCTCGAACATCATCTTCTTCATCTTCTCGGCAAGCGCCTCGATCGCCGGGGTGATCTCCTCGATGACGGCGCACTCCTGGCGCAGACGAGGGTCGGGCGACAGTACGATTCCGTTGGCTTCCATGGCCATCCTTTCGGGTTGTTACATCAAATCATAAGCGTCGACGTCAACACTCACGCTCACGCCACGCGCGGAGCCCACCTCTTTGAGGCAGGCGTCGATATCATCAGAGACATGGTACCCTACCGGCGACTTCACAAGCAGATGGAAGCGGTAACGGTCCTTGGCTCTCTCGATTACACACGAAGCCGGACCAAGCACCTGGGGCACGGCACCCCCCTGCCGCAAAAAATCGGGCGCGGCGGCATGCCAGCGACGCTTGAGGAACTTCGCGATGCGACCGATGTAGTCCCGCGCGACATCCGCGTTCGTCGACCATACCAATATGTTGGACAGGCGCACGAACGGCGGATACAGGGCGTCGCGGCGCTGGTCCAGGTCGTAGTCGGTAAAGATCGAGCGGTCGTGCTCGGCGACGGCGCGAATGACCGGATCATCGGGCAGGTAGGTCTGGATGATAACCTCACCGGGGCGATCGCCGCGGCCGGCGCGGCCCGCAACCTGCTCCAGCAGATCGTAGGCGCGCTCCCCTGCTCTAAAATCGGGCAGCTTGAGCGCAAAGTCGGCATTGACCACACCCACGAGCGTGACCTCGGGAAAGTCGAGGCCCTTGGCGATCATCTGGGTACCCAGCAGCACCGCGCAATCGGCAGCATCGAACTGCTCGAGCAGCTTTTTGTGTGCATCCTTGCCGCGCGTGGAATCGGCGTCCATGCGAATGATGGCGACGTCGTCGGGCAGCATCTGGTGCAGTGCGTCCTCGATCTGCTGTGTGCCCAGCCCCATTTTTGCCAGGTAGCGGCTGCCGCACTTGGGACAGCGACTCGTGGGCGCCGGATAGGGCTGCACGCGCCAGGACGATCCGCAAGTGTGGCACTGCAGCGTGTGCGTGCGCTCATGGTACGTGAGCGCGGTGGAGCAGTGGTTGCAGGTTGGCACGCAGCCGCATTCACGGCACATAAGAAACGGAGCAAAGCCGCGGCGGTTGTGCAGCAACACGGCCTTTTCGCGACGCTCGACCACACGCTCCAGGCCTTCCATCAGCGGTTTAGAGAACATGGAGCGGCTGCCGTGTGCGAACTCACGGCGCAGATCGGCAATGCGAACCGCAGGCAACACGGCGTGTCCCGGGCGCTCGGGCATCTCGACGCGCGTCCAGGTGGCACCGTTATACGTGCCGCGGCGGCAGCGGTCGAGGGCCTCGGCAGAAGGCGTGGCCGAGCCCAAGACGAGCGGACACCGATAGCGGCGCGCCATCTCGGCAGCCACCTCGCGCGCATGGTAGCGTGGGCTGGAACCCTGCTTGTAGCTGGTCTCGTGCTCCTCGTCGATAATGATGAGGCCCAAGTCGCTGAGCGGGCAAAAGAGCGCCGAACGGGCGCCCACGACCACGCGGGCCGCACCGCTGGCGACCATATCCCATTGGTCCAGACGTTCGCCAGCAGAAAGACGCGAATGGAACACAGCGACCGTCTCGCCAAAGCGCGAGCGGAAGCGGCCGACAGTCTGGGCCGTCAGCGAAATCTCGGGCACGAGCACGCAGGCCGAACGGCCGGCCGCGAGTACGCGCTCAATCGCCGAGAGGTAGACCTCGGTTTTGCCGGAACCGGTAACGCCATCGACCAGCACCACATCGCCATGGGCATCCAAGCGGGCGCGCTCAATCTGTGCAAGTGCTTGCAGCTGGCCGTTGGTAAGTGCCATCGGGGCCTTGCCGCTCGCCGAGGATAGCGTGGTCTGCTCGCTGCAGCCACGCCAGGCGCGGCGCTCCTCCACAACCACGACGCCGCGTTTTTCGAGCGCTTTAATGGTCGCCGACATGCTGCTGTAGAGCAGGTTGAGGTCGCGCGTCGTGACCGGGCCGCACTGGAGAGCCTCGATGAGCTGGCGCTGGCGAACGGCGGTCTTGGGCGGCGTGTAGTCGAAACCCTCGGGCGTGAGCATGACCCAGCGGTTTTGGATGGGTTTGACGGCGGGGCGCTCAACGGTCCACACGCCGTCGTTGCCCTTGACCACGCGCGGGCTTCCACCCGGGGGCAAGAACAGGCGCAGGCACTCGGAAAGCGTTGCGACGTACTCGCGACTCATCCAGCGCGCAATGCGTGCAGCCTCAGCGGAAAAGAGCGGCTTGCTGAGGATAGCCTCGATAGGCTTGATGCGCGCGGAATCGAGAGCGTCGTTACCTTGCAGGTCGGCCAGCTCGGGCGCGATGTCGAGGATGTATCCAGCGGCCGCACGGTTGCCAAAATGGACTAGGACGGTGGAGCCGACCTGGGCCTCGTTGGCAAGGGACTCGGGAATGCCGTAGGCAAACGGTTCGGACAGCGCACGGGTGGGGATGTCGAGAACCACGCTCGTGTAGACGGCAATGGGATCAGATGCAGGCTCGGGCTTGACCGGGGCGGCAGCGGGTGCCGGCGCCGCCGGAGTCTCCTCCGGTTCCGGCGAACCAAACAGCGACAGTTGCTCGGCCATGGCCCCAGCACCTCCCATCCCATACGTCTTTAGAAACAAGAGCCCCGCTCGGGTGAACGGGGCTCGAATACATGCGTTTACGCAGCTGCTACAGCGCCATCGTGCGGGCGCGGTCGATGCGCGCCAGGCAGTCGTCGCGACCGACGAGCGCCATGGTCTCGCCCAGCGGAGGGCTCACCATGTTGCCGCAAACGGCGACGCGCACGGCCTGGAACACCACGCGCTTCTTGAGGTCCATCTGCTCGGGCAGCGGCTCAAGCGCAGCGTCGATGTTCGCGGCGGTCCACTCGGTAACACCCTCGAGCGCGGCCTTGGCGGCATCCAGAATGGCGCCCATGCCCTCCTTGGCCAGGCCCTTGCTGACAGACTTCTCGTCATACTCGAGCGTCTCGGCCGTAGCAAAGATGGGGGCGGCGACGGTCACGGCGTCGGCCGGCATCTTGGTGCGCGGCTTGACGATGGCGGCAAGTGCATCGATCCAATCCTCGCCGTACTCGACATTGCCCTCGATGAGACCCGCCTCGTGCAGCTCGGGGACCATGATCTCGTCGGCAAACTGAGCATCGGACATGCCGTTGATGTACTCGGCATTGACCCAGTCGAGCTTCTTGGGGTCGAAGGTCGCCGGGTTCTTGGAGATACGGTCGAGCGAGAACTTGCTGGCCAGGACATCGCGCGGGATGATCGTGGTCTCGCCGTCGAGCGACCAGCCGAGCAGTGCCAGATAGTTGACGAAGGCATCGGACAGATAACCGGCGTCGCGGTACTCCTCCACCGAGGTGGCGCCGTGGCGCTTGGAGAGCTTTTTGCCATCGGCACCCAAAATCATGGAGATGTGGGCGAACGTGGGCACGGGTGCGCCGAGGGCCTCGTAGACCATGACCTGGCGCGGGGTGTTGGACAGATGGTCGTCGCCGCGGATGACGTGGGTGATCTTCATCATGGCGTCGTCGACGACGGTCGCGAAGTTATACGTGGGCGTGCCGTCGGAGCGGAAGATGACGAAGTCGTCGAGCTCCTTGGCATCGAAGGTCACCTCGCCGTGGACGGCGTCGTGGATGACGACGTCGCCGCGGTCCTCGGGCACCTTGATGCGCAGGACGTAGGACTCGCCGGCCTCGATGCGGCGGCGTGCCTCCTCGGGATCAAGATCGCGGCAGCGGCGCTGATAGCCCTGGAAGGGGTCCTTGCGCTCCTGGGCGGCCTTGCGATCGGCGTCGAGCTGCTCCTTGGTGCAGAAGCAGGGATAGGCCTTGCCCTCGTCCCAGAGCTTCTGGGCGGCCTGCTTGTACAGGTCCAGACGCTCGGTCTGTTCGTAGGGGCCAAAGTCGCCGCCCACCTCGGGACCCTCGTCCCAATCCAGGCCCAGCCAACGCATGGCGCGCAGGATGATCTGCGTGTTCTCGTCGGTGGAACGGGTGGGGTCGGTGTCGTCGATGCGCAGGATGAACGTGCCGCCGTTTGCGCGGGCAAAAGCCCAGTTATAGATAGCGGTGCGGGCGCCGCCGATGTGCAGCTTGCCCGTGGGTGAGGGTGCAAAGCGGACGCGAACGTCTGATGCCATGGAAATCTCCTCGATTGCAGGATGGATGTCTAACCGCATCAGTATAAAGCAACAAAGCGACCTCCGCACAAAGGGCACCGACCTACTCATTGGGGACAGACTTAAATGACTACCCAATGAGCACCTGGCTGGTCATTTAAGTCTGTCCCCAATGAGTAGGTGCGGAAAGGGTGTGAATGTTGGATTTACGCGCTATGATGTGCCCTTGCATATAGAGCTCGGCGGAATGGTAACGGTCGCCGGGACACGTTTTTGAAAGGACAATCATGTCAGAAGAACTTCGTTCCATCCCACCCCAACACGGGTCCTTTGTATTTACGTCGGAGTCGGTGACCGAAGGTCATCCCGATAAGATCGCTGACCAGATCAGCGACGCCGTCCTCGACGCAATCCTCGCTAAAGAAATAGAGCTTCAGGAGCAGGGCTACATTGCGCCCAACGGCGTGCCCGCCAACGTTGAGAACGTCCGCTGCGCCTGTGAGACCCTCGTGACCACCGGCACCGTCATCGTTGCCGGCGAGATCCGCACCCAGGCCTACGTCGACGTGCAGGAGATTGCCCGTGGCGTTATCCGCCGCATTGGCTACAACCGCGCAAAGTTCGGTTTTGACTGCGATACCTGCGGTGTTATGAGCCTCATCCACGAGCAGTCGCCCGATATCGCCCAGGGCGTCGACGAGTCCTTCGAGACCCAGACCGGTGCCACCACCGACCCGATCGACCTGATTGGCGCCGGCGACCAGGGCATGATGTTTGGCTATGCCTCCAACGAGACCAAGACCCTCATGCCCATGCCGCACTACCTGGCGAGCCGCCTGGCCGAGCGCCTGGCCGCCGTGCGCCACGACGGCACCCTGCCCTACCTGCGCCCCGACGGCAAGACCCAGGTCACGGTGCGCTACGAGGACGGCAAGCCCATCGAGGTCACGACCATCGTCATCTCCACGCAGCACGCTGCCGAGATCGAGGACATGGGCAAGATCAAGGACGACCTCATCGAGCACGTCATCGCCCCCGTCATGGCCGCCGAGAACATGCCGTGGGACAACGCCGACATCTATGTGAACCCCACCGGTCGCTTTGTCGTGGGCGGCCCCATGGGCGACACGGGCCTCACCGGCCGCAAGATCATCGTCGACACCTACGGCGGTTACGGCCGTCACGGCGGCGGCGCCTTTAGCGGCAAGGACTGCACCAAGGTCGACCGCTCCGCCGCATACGCCGCGCGCTGGGTCGCCAAGAACGTGGTGGCCGCCGGCCTGGCCGACCGCTGCGAGGTCGAGCTGGCCTACGCCATCGGCGTGTCCAAGCCGCTGTCTATCATGGTCGACACCTTCGGTACCGCGCATGTTGCCGAGGACAAGATCGTCGAGGCCGTCGAGAAGACCTTCGACCTGCGCCCGGGCGCGATCATCCGCGACCTGGACCTGCGTCGACCGATCTACGAGAAGACGGCAGCCTACGGCCACTTCGGCCGCGAAGACACCGACTTCACCTGGGAGAAGACCGATCGAGTCAACGAACTCAAAGCAGCCTGCGGCCTCTAATTAAGAACCATTAAGGCCGCAACAACACACGCGCTTTCAAAAAGAAGTACCGCCCCCAACCGGTACTTCTTTTTTATTAAACCGGTGGCGAAGACGAGCCAACACAGGACATGGAATAAGTCACCAGCCGATGAATTTTGCAGCACGCCCGCCGCAACCATGTATCCTAAGTTCCGAGGGCTTTAGTATTTGGTCGGTCGCGAGTTCCGCACGAGCCGGAGGCCACTTAATGTGGCCTCCGTGCGAGCCAGGACTGTCCGAGCAGGCGACCAAATACTAAAGCCCTCGGAACGACGGGACGGATATAAGGAGCACCCATGGCAGGCAAGCCGCAAACACTAGCTACGACCTCGGCATTCGAGATCTTGGGGCCCGTCATGGTCGGCCCCAGCTCGTCGCACACCGCCGGCGCCCTGCGGTGCGCACAGGTGGCCGCCAGCCTGCTCGAGGGCCGCATCACCAAGGTCACCTTTGGCCTGTGGAACTCTTTCGCCCACACCTACCGCGGCCACGGCACCGACCGCGCGCTCGTCGCGGGCATCCTGGGCCTCGACACCGATGACGAGAATATCAAGCAAGCCTTCGACCTCGCACGCGAGCAGAGCCTCGATTATCACTTTGACATCAAGGGCGACGACGCCTCCCTCCACCCCAACACCGTCGATATCGACATGGTCGACGACACGGGCGCTACGGCGCAGGTCCGCGGCGAGAGCCTGGGCGGCGGCAAGATGCGCATCAGCCGCATCAACGGCGTCGGCGTCGACATCTCGGGCATGTACTCCACGCTCTTCGTGGCGCATCAGGACGTCCCCGGCGTACTCGCCGCACTCACGAATCTACTCGCCTACGCGCACGTGAACATCGCCTTCTGCCGTACCTACCGCACCGAGGTGGGCGGCCAGGCCTACTCCGTCTTTGAGACCGACGGCGCACCCGATGACACCGTCATCCCCATGGTGCGCAAACTCGACAACGTCGGCTACGCCACCTTTATTGAGCTCCCCGGCTCGGCGTCATCGCTCTCCCCCGGCGTCTCGGCCAAGGAGGTCTTCGACGACGGCGAGCAACTGCTCGACGCGTGCGAGGAGCTGGGACTCAGCATCGGCGCCGTCATGGCCGTGCGCGAGGGGCGCCTTACCGGCGAGGCGCACGCCGTCGCCGCCATGCGCCGCGTGCTCGACGTCATGCGCGAGGAGACCACGGCCCCCATCGCCAATCCGCAGCGCTCGCTCGGCGGGCTTATCGGCGGCGAGGCTAAGCTCGTCGATGCCACCGGCCGCAACGACCTTAGCTCCAGTTTAATGGGCGCCGTACAGACCGAAGCCGTGGCACGTGCCATGGCCGTACTTGAGCGCTCCGCCACTATGGGCGTGATCGTCGCGGCCCCCACGGCAGGCTCCGCGGGCGTCGTGCCCGGCTGCGTGCTGGCCCTGGCCGACCACCTGCAGTTCAATGACGAGCAGGTCATGGACGCCCTCTACTGCGCCGCCGCCATCGGCCTCAACCTCACCACGAGCGCCTGCGTCGCCGGCGCCGAGGGCGGCTGCCAGGCCGAGGTAGGAAGCGCCGCCGCCATGGCCGCCGCCGCGCTGGTGCAGATGCTCGGCGGCACCCCCGAGCAGGCACTCGACGCCAGCTCCATCGCGCTGAGTAATCTGCTGGGACTCGTTTGCGACCCCGTGGGAGGACTGGTCGAGGTGCCGTGCCAAAACCGCAATGCCATCGGCGTGGCCGCGGCCTTCAGCTCGGCCCAGCTCGCGCTCGCCGGCATCAAAAGCCTGGTGCCGTTTGACCAGATGGCGCATGTGATGCTCTCGGTGGGTCACGCCCTGCCGGCAACCCTGCGCGAGACGGCCAAGGGCGGCATCGCCCAAGCCCCGGCAGCGCTATCTGCCTGCGCCAAATGCGGCATATGCGGATAGGCAGACTTCTCCAAACTGATACTGTTTCCGAACCACAAACAACAGGCTAATCGCTATAATGCAAGCCCAGTTAAAACACGATGAGCCGCAAGGCGAAACTCGAAGGAAATATATACGATGTCGCAAATCGACCGCAGCAGCATGATTCCCGATCCGCAACAGCCCAGTAGGCATACGGGCGGCGTCCAATCGCCGCGCCCCATCGCGCCGGCTCACACCCAACAACACGGACCGGCCAATGCCTCTCAGCGCCCGAATCAGCGTCAATACCAGCAGCATCAACAATATCAGCAGCGTCCCGCACATGGTGCCGCCCCCAAGCAGGGCCCTTCGCACACGCGCACGGCAAACAATCGCGGGCCCGCGGACAAGCGCACCAACAAAAGCAGCAAGTCGGGCGGAAAGATGGCCTTCTTTGTCGTCCTCGGCCTCGTCGCGATCGTCTACATCGTAGGCGTCGTGGCGTTCTCGCAGGTCGCTTACCCCAACACTACCATCGCCGGCATCGACATCTCGCTCTCTAACGCATCTTCGGCAGCCACCAAGGTCAACTCGGCATGGAAGCACTACAAGCTCACCGTTTCGGACGACAGCTTTAGCTGGACCTACCAGCCCGAGTCCGACGAGCCCATCGTCGATGGCGAGGAAGCCGCCCACGAGATTATCAGCAAAAACGAGCCGCTGCTGTGGCCATCGCGCCTCATCGCGTCGCTTGGTGGCAAAACCGTTAGCGCCACCAAACACGACTCGGTCGACTTGGATCAGGACGTCGACCTGTCCATGCTCTCCGATGCCTTTGACCAAAAGCAGTTTGAGGAAGACCTGGGCAGCGCCATCGACGAGTTCAACGAGGGCCGTTCGGGCACCTTCGAGGCCGCCAGCTCCTATGACGAGAAGGCCGGCAAGTTCACCGTTGAGAAGGCCCGTTCCAACGAGAAGATCAACCGCGATCATGTCATCAAATATGCCGAGATCGAGCTCGCGTCGCTCGCCGAGAATGTCGATATCACCAAGATCGGCAACGACGCCTACGAACCGCTCAACGGCACCCTCACCAACGACCAGATTCAGGCTGCATGCGATGCTGCCAACAACTTCCTGGGCGTCAACGTGACCCTTAAGCTCAACGGCAATGATGCCGGCAAGGTGGACGGCAGCTCGGTGCTGCAGTGGATCAGCTTTGCCGATCCGGCCAACCCCACGCTCGATACGTCGCAGATCAGCAGCTGGGCCGCCGAGCTCGCCAACGGCTTTAACACCGTGGGCTCCACCCGCTGGTGGACACGCGCCGACGGTAAGGAGTGCGCTGTCGAGGGCGGCGACTTTGGCTGGTCCATCGACAGCGACACGCTCGCCAAGCAGGTTGAGGACGCCATCAATAACAAACAGACCGGCGATATCGAGATTTCGTACTCCAAGAAGGCCGACACGTTTACCGCCAAGGGCGAGCCCGATTGGAAGGCCTATATCGACGTCGACCTGTCCGAGCAGCACGCGCGCTACTACGACGAGAACGGCAATATCGTGTGGGAGGCCAACTTTATTTCCGGCAAACCGGGCGAAGACGCCACCCCCGAGGGCGTGTGGCAGATCAACAGCAACGACGGCGCAAGCAAGCTCATCGGTGCCAAAGACCCCGAGACCGGTAAGCCCAAATACGAGAGCCCGGTCAGCTACTGGATGCCGTTCGAGGGCAATATGGTCGGCTTCCACGACGCCACCTGGCAAAACGATTCAAGTTTCGATAGTGCCGAATCGTACAAATGGTGCGGAAGCCACGGCTGTATCAACCTGCGCCTGGCCGATGCCAAGGCGCTCCATGACTGCATCAAAGTCGGCCTGTGCGTGGTCGTGCACTCGTAGGGAAACACGCCTTCGCACAACGGGGAACTGACGCTCCAATCTAACAGTTTCGAAAGATACCGCCATATGCGCCCGCCACTCGCGACGGGCGCATATACTTATCGTGGAACTTTCTATAAAGGAGACGCCATGTCGAATGTCCCCACCATCACCCCGGGACCGAATGATACCGAGCGAGCGCCCGAGGGTGCCACCGAAACGCTTCCCCTCATAACAACCGTGCACGTCACACAGCAAAACGACAGCATAAGCGATACAACCGGGATTTCTGACGAAGAGGTCTACGCCAAGCTCAAGGCGAAGCGTGCCGAGCGTCGGCGCAAAAAGCTCATCCGACGCGGCATTGCGGCAGGCGTCGTGGCCACCATTGTGCTCATCGCCGTTGTCGTGACCTTCGTCATCAACGCACGGCCCGCAGGCAACAACGGGCCGGTGACCGACATGGTCACCGAGGGCACATTTATGACCACCGTCGAGGCTAAAGGCCAGCTCAAGCCCATCTCGGCTTCGGTGGTCTCCCCTTCTGTCGACGGCACGGTGGCATCGATCAACGTGCAAGCCGGCCAGTCCGTCAACGAGGGCGACGTGCTCATGACCATTAAAAACGACGAGCTCGATCGCAATGTTGCCGATGCACAGCGCGCGGTGACAGCTGCCAAGGAAGACCTCGCCAACGCGCAGAAAGCGGTAGCTGCCGCCCAAGCCGCTCCGGCGACTGACGCAGATGCGGCAGGCGCGAGTGGCGTCAGCGGCACCGCCGACACGAGTGCCGTCTCGAGCGCCCAACGCAACCTGGCCTCGGCCCAGGCGAACCTGGACCAAGGCAACGCCAAAGCTGCCGAGCGCACCGTGACCGCGCCCAGCTCGGGCAGCATCGTAGAGCTCAACGCCAAGGTCGGCGCCACGGTGACGGGCGGCATGATTATGGGCGAAGGCGATACGAGCGGCGGCAAGCAGTGCATGCAGATCGCTGACCTCTCCAAGATGAAGGTCACCGTTCAGGTGGGTGAAAAGGATATCGCCAAAATCGCCGTTGGGCAGAGCGCCAATGTTACCTATCCGGCCTTTCCCGATATCGTGAGCCAGGGAACGGTCACCGCAATCGCTTCGGTGGCAAACTCCGACGCTAACGGCGGCGGCAGTGTGACCTTTAACGTCGATATTTTGATTGATGCGCCCGACGCGCGCCTCAAGCCGGGCATGACCGCCGAGGTCTCGGTGGTGACTGAACAGCTCAACGACGTTGTGATGGTGCCGACCATGGCGCTCATGACCGAGGATGGCGAGCATTATTACGTCAACGTGGCAACCGACGGCGAAGGCAAACAGACCCGACGCGTAAAGGTGACCGTCGTGACGCAAAACGATAACGATGCCGTGGTCGGAAAGACGCAGGTCAAGCGCGACGACCAGGGCAACGAGATCAACCCTAACGTGCCGGTCACCAAACTGCGCGACGGCGACACACTTATCATGGACACCGGCGCAGACATGACGGCCGACGGCGGCGACACCGGTAGCATGTCTGCCGACGAGGGCATGTAATGCGTCCCGTCATCGACATCCGCAACGTGCATCGCATTTTTGAGAGCGAGGCCGGCTGCGCCCATATCCTGCATAACGTGAGCCTGGCCGTGAATCCCGGCGAGTTCGTGGCTATTACCGGCCCTTCGGGTTCGGGCAAGTCAACGCTCATGAACATCCTGGGCTGCCTGGACAAGCCAACGGCAGGCGATTATTACCTGCAGGGCCTCAACGTGGCGGAGCTCGACGATGACGAGCTCACCGAAGTCCGCGCCCTGAGCATCGGCTTTGTCTTTCAGAGCTTTAACCTGCTGCCGCGCCTATCGGTCATCGAAAACGTCATGCTGCCGCTTTCGTACACCAACGTGCCGCGGGCTCAGCGTGAGATGCGCGCCGTCCATGCGCTGCAAGCCGTCACGCTGCAGGTCGACCACTGGGACCACCGCATCTCCGAGCTCTCGGGTGGACAGATGCAGAGAGTTGCCATCGCGCGCGCCCTCGTCAACGACCCGCCCATCATCCTGGCGGACGAGCCGACGGGAAACCTGGACTCCGCCACCGGAGCGCTCGTGATGGAAACCTTCCACAAACTCCAGGAACGCGGCAAGACCATCGTGCTCATCACACATGATCCCGGTATCGCCGCCGAGGCCGACCGTGCCGTAACCATTCGCGACGGCCGGATCCACGACGGCGCGTACATCGCGCACGCGCCGCAGACCCTGCGCGGCGCCATTGATAACCTGCCCACGATTTCCGCACACGCCAATCCGACGAAAGGAGTGAAGGCATGAGCGCGCGCGACCTTATCCAAGAAGCCCTTCACTCCCTCGAGGCCAACAAGGGACGCAGCCTACTCACCATCCTGGGCATCGTCATTGGCATCGCCTCCGTCATTGCCATGACCTCGCTTATCGGCGGCATCCAAAACAGCCTGGTCAACAGCCTAGGCCTCAACGCCGCGCGTATGGTACAGATCTATTCGTCGCAAGAGCTCACCGAGTCGGACGTTGAGAAGCTTCGCAAAATGGTGCCGCAGATCGAGCAGATTGGCATCGTGGACAGCGCCTATACCGAGTACAAGTCCGGTGACAAAAGCTATACCGTCATGGCGCAGGGCGTCGACAGCGACATGCTCGACGCGGTGGGCGCCAGCAAGCTCGTCGCGGGACGCACCTACACCCAGGCCGAGTCCCAATCCGGCGCACGCGTGGCGCTTATCAGCCGCGGCGGCGCGGATCAGCTGTACGGCAACGAACAGGACGCGGTGGGCAAGACCATTAAGATCTCCAACGGCGAGGTGCAGATTGTCGGCGTGATTGATGGCGGTAGCGACTCAATGGGCTCGCTCACGCTATACATGCCGCGCGAGACCATTTCCGGCCTCTTTGGCGACGAGAATCCGTCGTTTCCCAGCGTAACGGCGCTCGCCACCGAGGGTACAGACGTGGATGAGCTGTGCAAGACGATTGAATCCAAGGTGCGCGCAATGAAGGGCATCGCGGAGGATGATGAGTACGACAGTGTATCGGCAACCTCCATGAAAAGCGCCATCGACGCCCTCAATTCCTTTATGGGCGCGTTTTCGCTCATCATGGGCGCTGTCGCCAGCATTTCTCTGCTCGTGGGCGGTATCGGCATCATGAATATGATGCTGACCAATGTGACCGAGCGCATCCGCGAGATCGGTATTCGTCGAGCCTTGGGTGCGAGCCGTCGCGATATCACCGCGCAGTTTTTGGCCGAGTCCTCGGCGCTATGCGTCACCGGTGGCCTGTTGGGTGTTCTGATTGGCTATCTGCTTGCCTGGGGTCTAGCGATGTTCGCCGCGGGTTCCGGCGTGCTTGGCGAGCTCGGCGCCAGCGGTACCATTACGCCGAGTTTTTCGATCGCCACGGTGCTGCTGGCCTTTGCGGTCTCCGTCGGCATCGGCGTCATCTTCGGCTTCTATCCCGCCCGCCGCGCCGCAAAGCTCGATCCAGTCGAATGCCTGCGCTACCAATAAGCAACCACCAATAAGTTGCGGTGAAATAGGGAGTGTTTAAGCCGTTAAAAGGCCTATTCAGTCCCTATTTCACCGCAACTCAGGGGGGGTGTTCCTATAGTTTTGTCAACTGGGCAATGCTGTTTTCGAGATTGAATCGCGACATGCTAACGCCAGGCCTTTCGGCCGGTGGGCTCCAATCTGTTCGGAGCGCTTCGACTAGGCGGCGTAGGGCACCCTGTCCCGCATGATCGCGTAGATGACCTTCAGCCTCTTTCGCGCCAGCGCCTTGAGCGCCTTGCCGTGCGGCATGCCCCGCTCTCGGCACCTAGCGTAGTAGTCGCCCCATCTCCCCTCTGTCCGGGTAAGGCAGTTGCACGAGAATATGAGCAGGTTCTTCAGCCTCTTGTTGCCTTGGCGCGATGCCGTCACCGAGGAGATCGAGGTTCCCGACTGGCGGTTGCGCGGCGCCAGGCCGCA
>NZ_JBDGAY010000015.1:0-56388 GCF_040910245.1 Collinsella aerofaciens | reverse complement strand
GGGGCCGCGGGGGCGTTCGGCTAACTGCGGGAACGGCCTATTCGCTCAATATGTTCGGTTGAGATCGGAAATCAACCTTGCCGATAGTCCCTCTTTTTTCAAAATGTCGCGCACCTCGTTCTTAGTAATCGGCTTTTCAAACAACGAAAGCAAAGCGAACGAAAAATCATTAACCGCACACATTCTATGGGTGGCACAACTCAGCAGTACTCTTAACCCCTCTTTTGAGCGTCCGACTTCTTTCACAAACGAACTTTTAACCAATTGAAAACCATTATCGTGCATTACATAATCGGCATCGATATTTGTATTCAGCAATCCATAATGCAACAGTTCTTCTATCGCCCTTGTCAGCTCGAGGTCGCCCTGATCAAGGATAAGAGAAATGCTACAATCGGCCTCCAATAAACGGGCCAACTTAAGGTATACCAACTGGGAAACAGCATAGACATGATGGTATTCAGAATTATAGAAGTAGGCAAATGGCTCAACGAGCACGACAGAGGTCTTGGAATCCAGCCAGATTCGATCAGCTGGATTTAGACTAGTTAGCCGTCGCTTTACTTTGGTCAAATGTCCCTTATACCTGACAGCGTGAATAGAATCTAGGATCCAGGTCACCTCTGAAATATGAAGCCGCTGGGGCAAGTCAATTGTGTCGCTACCGTTTATGACCTCTTGCATATAAAAATCAATATGATGCTCATCAGATAAGGATTTTGCTTCATTTAAAGTTAAACCAGTGCCTGAAACATAATCCACTTCGAGGCGCAAATCCTCATATTGGGACTTCGGCATTACAGAGACACCATACTTATCGGGATGATTCCAAACATCCGACCCCATAACGAGACCAAAATTCGTAAATCCTCTCGTGGAATATGGAACACCACATACCTGTTTTGAATAATTCAAAACATTCTCTGTATAAGCTAAGGTGTTCAGAGCCTCTTCTTTAGTTTCGGTCGGAAAGCCAATCATAAAGAATAGATGAACAGGAATACCCGCATTGAGACAATCATGGATATTGCGATCAATCCAATCAACTCTCGTGTTCTTCTTCATTAGATCAAGAACTCTTTGGTTGTATGACTCGAGGCCAAACTGAATCTGCCTACATCCACTTTGGTATATCTTGTTGAAAACGTCTGTACTTAGGGTTGGAGAGAACCTCGTTTCTCCATGCCAGAAAAACGTTTTTCCCGATGCGTTTATTTCATCCGCGAGTTGCTCCATTCTTTTGCCTTCGAATGTTTCATCCACAAAAGAGAAAACTCTCGTGCCGTATTTTTCATTTAACCGACACATTATTTCAAATACTCTCGATATAGGCATCTTTCGGTAACAACCACCGGTAGCACCGGGAATGGTGCAGAAGGCGCAATGATTAAAACACTGCCTAGAGGAATAAACCGGCAATATTAACTCAGGCATGAAGTATTTAGAAAGGGCGAAGCCATCGAAATCGGGAACTGTATCGTTGATAAATGTTTGCTCAATCCGATGGTTTTTATATATCTTTCCACCTTTAGCATGGCAAAGGTTTGGAACACAGTCGAGATTGTCATCACCAGAGTCAAGAGCCTCAAGAAGACGTGCAAGCGGCTCTTCGCCGTCATACATCATTATCGAATCAATGTATTCAAAAAAGGGATGCCATTCTTTCATGCAGTCATCTGCTAAACGAGTAATGTAATTGCCGCCCAATGAGACGTGTTTAACAGATGGACATTCTTCTTTAATCAGTTTCGCTAACGTAACTGCAGAAATCAATTGGAAACAGCCGCTCACCGAAATCCCAATAAACTCGATTTTTTCCCTCTGAATACGCTTAAGAAAGGCAGTTTCATAGAAGGAAATAAACGGATTATGCAAGGTATCCGCAAGCGATTTCATTATTTCTGGTGTCGAATAATAATCATAGGGCAGATCTATGGAGTTGAACGTGTATTTAACTCCATATGAGACGTGATTTATGATATAGAGTGCATTTCTAAAAATGTTTTCAGCATATTGTCTTTCTTTTAGATTAAAGTATCTCTTCGATCTGAAAATATCTTTTGCCTCGTCAACATTAAGTGCTGACTTTTGTATCAACTCGATTGTTAATTGAACATTCGAACTAAACGAATCCTTTGATTCCCGATACCTTTTACAGCACTCTTCGACATGTCTAAAAGATAGGAGGTCATCGTAAAATTCCACGTTTAAGTCAACAATGTCAACTTTGTATTGTTCAACCTCTTGAAGATATGACTTCAAAACAGGCAAGGCAAGATACGGCCCCACTGGACTCCATCCTGGGGGAAATACTAAAAGCGTTTTAGGCATATCAACGTCACATCTTTCGCAAATAATTCAATTGAAACACAACTACCATCATAATTGAAAATACACCAAGTCCTGTAACGAGAATTGAGAACATCGCGATGCTCGTGAACAGCGAAACAAGGAGTGTTGAAATAACAACAGCAACCGATTGCAAAGACTCCCTAATTGAAAACAGGCTCATCGATTCAGATCCGTCTCTCGCCAAATCCTGCAGCGATGTTATGAGAAGCACATCTTGAATGGCGTTTCCGGCACCGACGATAAAAAGGAAAATAAACGATATCCCAGACGCATAGCGATAGCCAAACGCCAGATACGCACCGAGCGCAAGATACGTCACAAAACAATATGATTTAACGCAATCGGAACCACTGATTAAACGACCGTATATTGTATTTCCGAACAACAGTCCGATTGTAAGACTACTCTGAAGGAATCCGTATTGTATCGATGACGAGTCAAATTGCAATTGCGCTATAGCTGGCAAAAGAGAATTCAGAGATCCGAATGCCACGCCACTAGAAATATCGATTAATAGGAAACCAATTGCCAAGTGCTTCGCGTTAAGATCACTAAATGCAGTCCAGTTTTTTTCATTTTTGCTTATCCCCTCTTTATCATTAACCTCGATAACCGACGGAACATCTCGCAGCAACCAGAACGACGCGGCAAAAGAAAGCGCGTCTAATGCAAGAACAGCCTCCGCCCCAAATTGAGCGACAACAAAACCGCCGGCAACTGGCCCCAGAACCATCATCAAATTCTGCAGAAACCCAAACGAATTATTAATTACGTCGCGATTGATACTATTCGTATTGGCTCTTAACAACGAGTAAAAGCAGGGCATTTCAACCGTTCGGCAAAGCGATACCGCGCACGTAATAGCAAACATACTCCATTTACTATCAACAAAAATATAGCAAACGAATAATCCCGCGCGAATTAAGTCTGCCAATCTCATGGCCTGCAGTGTCCCGATACCCATCTTCTGAGGCAGCTGCGCGAGCGCAACTGAAAACAGAGCGGGGGCAAATCTGCAGCAGACCATCAAAGCAGTTGCAGAAACATCGTGAGTTACCTCGTAAATCAGCATTGGCAAAGCAATATTCGCACACCAATTGCCTATTTCGCTTATCCCTCTAGCAATATATAGGACCCGAACCGGACGGCTAGCTCTCAATACCGTGAACATCAGGATTAACCTCGTATTTCAGGCCTCGCTCATCCCTTAATAGGAATCCATAATCAACCAAGTACCGCCTCAACACGGCATAATCAGGATAGAGCTGTGACAGCACACGATTAACCTGAAGCTCCGTATAACTTGTATTTAATTCAAAGAAAGAGACGGCCCATAGCAGCATGATTCTTTTATAGCTTTCCTTTTTTGGAATTGAAACCAGCTCGCCATTCTTGAGAAATCGTTTTTTAAAGTCTATTAGCTCATCCATTCACATCCTCCATTTCATACGCATCTAATACTAAAAATGCATACGCTTTAGGTCATCGTATTCGGCTTCTTTATTCGAACTAAACTCGAACTAATCTAAATTATTTGCTCAAACACTCTTCGAAAGCTCGTTTTTCACTCTGAGTAAAATGCCCTTCCCAGTCAGTCCACGAACAGGAAGGCAACTCACAGCGAGCGGAGTCGAAGCCCTCTACCGTCGGTCGTTCAAAATGCACGATAACCTTTTCGATATCCCCATCTGTTATCAGGTCAGAATGAACGACCTCGGTACCGTCTTCGAATGTCATATACGGGTACATCACGTAAACCACCTCGCAATCGTTAATCCAGTTTAGCATCAAGCTATTGCACCAAAGACAGCAAGCCCCCTTGATGAGTTGATGGTATCTGTTAAATGTCACGTACGATTCACATCTGGTGGGTACCCTGATGGCTACACGAAACGAAGCAGATTTATACCGGGAGGACCCCGTATGACAACCAAGTACACCGACGCGCCGCGCACACGTGTCATGACGCCGGCATCGCTCAACAACGGCGTTCACGAAAACCATTCCATCGGCCAGACCATGGCCATCGCGCCCAAAAAGGGCCTGTTTGACGACATTTCCATTCCCCAGATCATCGCCGGCGCCGCAGCTGCCGCTACAAGCGTCGCGCTTGCCTCCAAGATCGGTATCGCCGGATCGGTGATCGGTGCCGCTGTGAGCTCGGTCATCACCGTTGTGTCCTCGCAGGTCTACCGCCACTTTATCTCTGCCAGCGCCGAAGCCCTCAAAGGTACGCACGCCACCGTCGACTACCCCGCCGGCGCCTATGAACCCGTTGAATTAAATGCCGAGGAGCACTTAGGCGGCGCCGCGACTACCCAGGAGATGCGCCAGATTGCAGGGCGCGCGACCACGGCGCGCGTCGCCCCCGACAGCCTGCGCGCCAAGGCGGCGGCAAAGCGCAGCCAGACGCAAAAGAAGGTCATCATCTTCTCGATCGCCATCGCCATCGTCGCGGTTATCGCCTGCACCGCTGCCATCCTTATCACCACCGCCGGTGAGGGTCTGGGCGAGCGTCCCGAGCCGATTCTGTCGTCACGCACGACCGAGCACGACGCGGACAGCACTGGTCAATCGCAAAGCCAGCAGGACGACTCGCAGGGCACCTCCGCATCCACCGACTCGTCCTCGAACACCCCCGATCAGTCGCAGGGCGCCGATTCTTCTGTGAACAACAACGGTACGCAATCCGGCACAACCGACTCAAGCCAAACGACTGACGGCTCTCAACCGAGCACGGGCGACCAGACGAGCGACACCACGTCGGGAACGGGCTCAGCAGACAGCAGCAACACCAGCAACTCGAACAGCTCGAGTGGAACCGCGTCCGGCACGGCATCTGACAGCTCGAGCCAAGGCACGGCATCGGGCAACTAAGCACGTTTGCCCCTCATAGATAATCGACCTGTATAACGGGCGCGAACCGGCAACGGTCGCGCCCGTTTGCCTTGGGCGCCGAGGTAGCAAGCCCCGCGCGATGGTAAGATGCTTTGGTGTGTAAAGAGGAGATTTGCCATGAGCAAGACAATAGTTAAGCCCACGCTATCGCTGGGCAACCACATCTATCTGTATCGTCTGCTGCGTGATGCGATTGGGTGCGGCAAGCAAACGTTTATGACGCAGGTCGAGGAGGCGCTCGCTGCTGGTGACATGGCCGCTTATGACCTGGGCTTCGAGTCCACGCGCGAGCTGCTCGAGGAGCTCGACGACTGCATAAGGCTGACCGTCTTTAAGGGCGGTCGCCTGTATGCCACGCTCATCGCCAACGAGGCCTGGGATGCCGCCCTTGCCAAGGGCGAGGACAAGCCCAAGGCTGCCAAGGGTGCCAAGCAGTCCTACAAAAAGAAAAAGCGCGGCGAGAAGGACCTCAAGGCCGTGCGCCCCAAGCACGTTAAGCGCGCCGAGCCCGAGCCCGTGGCCGAAGTCGCTCCGGAGCCCGAGCCCGAGGCAGAGATCGAAGTCGCTATTGAGGTAACGGCAGAAGCCGACACCGAAATCACCGCCACGACCGATCCCGAAGTCATATCCGAGCAGGAAGCCACTGCGGAGCTCAACGAAGCTCCCAAGTCGACAACCGAAGAAGCCGCTGACCAGCCCGAAACGCCTGCGTTCCAAAACAGCGATGTCTTTGGCGACGAGACCGAGGACGATCAGCCCGACGAGCCCGACGATCAAGGCGCTACCGAGTCGGCGCCGGAGCCCGAGACGCCGCAGCCCGCCATCTCGCTCACGGTCGTCTATGACCCCGAGAACGCAAACGCCGGCATCACCACCATGGCATCCACGCCCATCGAGGCAAAGTCGAGCGTCGAGAACGAGAACGCGACGCAGGTTGAGGTTGAAACTGCAGCTGCAGACGCGCCCGTCACCGTGAAGCCCGCAGATTCCACGATCAAGCCGGAAGCGACGCTGGAGCCCGCACCCGTCATCGAATCCGTGCCCGCCGCTGCTTGCGACCGAATTCCCGCACCGGCACCGGCTTCGGTACCCGCAGCGGCCCCAACCCCCGCACCTGCAGCGCCCGCCATCCCCGAGGACTTCCCCGTCGATTTCGCAACCGAAGTCTTCTGCCCCGGCCCGCTTCTGCACCAGCTGTCGACCTATCTCCCCTACGGCGCCGACACGCTCGGCATCGTCGGCGAGTACTACTGGATTGCCCGCGAGCGCGGTACCATCGAGGCCGCGCGAAACCGCGCAAGCTTCCCCCTGCGCTACACGCAGGCCGGCGAGCGCCACGAAGTCACTGTGCGCATCCGCCACAACACCACCGGTGGCCTCGGTGCCGCCTGGGTCATCGACAAGGTCAACGCCCCGGCCGAGTGACAAAACGGCCGTGGATAGCCATTTGACCATCCAGGGCCGTTTGAAATCAGACCTTTTGGCTGTCATCAGCACATATAGACACCAGAGAAGCAAGCTCCTCCTCAAGTTGCGGAGCAAAATACCTAAAAGAAACTTGTGCTCCAATCGGTATCGACTCAATCATATTCGCAGCATTATCTGAAACACGGTACGATGCAGTTTCACCTGTCTTCAAATCCTCTATTGAGCAGACAGCGTCTTCAGCATCAATCGACCTAAGCACGCCTTTTCCTTGTAACATCACATCGGCATGCCCGCCAGCTATTTCTAATGAACCTGAGTCTGTCGCAGTCACTTCTCCGGAACCTCCGCGCGATATCTCTTCCTTTGTTGAACAGCCCACCAATGAAGCCATCAGCACCAAAGACAGAGCTAGACGAATCGCCCTACTTCGAAAAAGTCGTTCCATAAGTCCACGCATAATAGCTCTGATCATACTTCAGGAAGGATAAAGATGAATTCCAGCCGTCCGCTATGCCAATCATCTGCCTTGTCTCTCCAGTTTTCTTACCAGTAAGTGTGGCGTAAGCCTCCGCTGTTACAGAATGGGCTGATCCGTTGTACAAACTCGCATGTATAACATTCGGTCTATTATAGTTAATCTCATTTTGAATGCTCGCGATAGCCGGAGAGGAGACAGTGCGGGCGATAAGAGTACTTCCTCTGCTTGCGCAGTAATTTGTAAACCCCGTTGCACAGGTTGATATCGGCGTTCCACCCAAAACAACGCCGGGAACAGTCTGTTCTTCATCGGAAAGAGCATGGGTATTGGTGTAATTCCATATCTGCATATATTGCGAAGGGTCGCTATATAAATTGGCAATGCCATACAGTTCCGCAACGTTCGAAAAAGCTGTCACCATACAAGCATAGTGGGCGGTAAGCCTCTTAATCTCGCTTTCATCATATGACATAAACTGAGAAATGGAACGAAATCCAGATACTGTGTAATCCTGCATTTGAGTTGCGTAAATTACAACATCGTTCCAGCTTGAAGGTTTATTCGATAAAACGACAGGCCGTCCTTCTATGGAAACAGCCGGGATTGTTCTTCCGCAATTTGTTGTTATTGAACCGTCCAAAGATTGCACGCCGAATTCGAATGGATTGATCATTACGACTGGGTTATTGAAAGAATAAGACTCGACACCAAGATCTCCTCCCCGATCCATAGGGCTGACTAAGCCGTCTCCAAAACGATATCCCGTAAGTATTTCATCATCTGAAGCATCTAAAACCAAATAGCCCGCGGCTCTATTGGATGTCACAACCGGAACAATGTAACCAAGCGGGGACCCATCAACATCTACAAAAGGAATAGGGTCAGAAGGCGTATACGAATAGCCGAGGAGTCCCTTTATATATTTATCGGCAAGCTCTTGCGCAATTTCAGAAGTAAATTGTATCTGCTCACCATCAATATTGCCCGTCGAAGCAAAAACCTCTTTCGGACGTGCGGCTAAGGCGACAATTGAAGACGCGACAAGTTGCAGAAAACGACGACGCGAAAGCATATGTTCTTCTTTCTAGAGAAGCGACTTATAAGGTACTCCTATTCTATAATCTTTTTTGTAACGTTACAGCACTGGTTATATTTCAATTCGATTTGCTTATGTCCTTGCAACCCAATGCGTCTTTACGTTTTAAACGGAATTAGAAAATCACTCATAGCAAAAACGGGCTTTAATCCCAAAGAGATGACTTTGATTATGAATCAAACCAGCAGCCAGGGCATAGCTGCAGTGCAATTGCTACAAGAAAGGCCGCCCTTGGTGGCGGCCTTTCTACTTGCTACTAGTCGCGCGTCAGCTTACGGTGGATACGATGCGGCTGGGCTGCGTCCTCGCCCAGGCGCTCGATGCGGTTGGCCTGATAGGCCTCGAAGTTGCCCTCGAACCAATACCAGTTGCCCGGATTCTCGTCGGTGCCCTCCCACGCCAGAATGTGCGTGGCGACGCGGTCCAGGAACATACGGTCGTGGCTAATGACCACCGAGCAGCCCGGGAACTCGAGCAGCGCCGCCTCGAGCGAGGACAGCGTCTCGACATCGAGATCGTTGGTGGGCTCGTCGAGGAGCAGCAAGTTGCCGCCCTGCTTGAGCGTGAGTGCCAGGTTCAGACGGTTGCGCTCGCCACCGGAGAGTACGCCGGCGCGCTTCTGCTGGTCCTGGCCCTTAAAGCCAAAGCTCGCCACGTACGCGCGGCTGGGGACCTCGGTCTCGCCGACCATCATGTGATCCAGGCCGTCCGAGACGACCTCCCATAGGTTCTTATCGGGGTCGATGCCGGAACGGTTCTGGTCGACGTAAGAAATCTTGACGGTCTCGCCCACCTCGAGCTCGCCCGAAGTCAGCGGCTCCAAACCCACAATCGTCTTGAACAGCGTGGTCTTACCGACGCCGTTGGGGCCGATGACGCCCACGATGCCGTTGCGCGGCAGGGTGAACGATAGGTCGTCGATGAGCACACGACCATCGAACTCCTTGTGCAGGTGATGAGCCTCGAGCACCTTGTTGCCCAGACGCGGGCCCACAGGGATACGGATGTCGGTCCAGTCGAGCTTCTGACTTGCGCGGGCCTCGGCCTCCATCTCCTCGTAGCGAGCCAGACGGGCCTTGTTCTTGGCCTGGCGGGCCTTGGGCGAGCTGCGCACCCACTCGAGCTCGGCCTCCATGCGCTTGGCGAGTTTGGCGTCGCGGTTGCCCTGCGCCTCGATACGCGCGGCCTTGGTCTCCAGATACGTGGAGTAATTGCCCTTGTAGGGATAAAGGTGACCACGGTCGACCTCGCAGATCCACTCGGCAACGTTATCCAGGAAGTAGCGATCGTGCGTGACGGCAAGCACCGCGCCCTGGTAGTTATGCAGGAAGTGCTCGAGCCACAGGATCGACTCAGCGTCTAGGTGGTTCGTGGGCTCGTCGAGCAGCAGCAGGTCGGGAGCCTCGAGCAGCAGCTTGCACAGGGCCACACGGCGGCGCTCGCCGCCGGAAAGTACGTTGACCGGCATGTCGGAATCGGGCAGCTGCAGGGCGTCCATGGCCTGGCCGAGCTTGGAATCGATATCCCAACCGTCGGCGGCGTCGATCTCGTCCTGGAGCTTGCCCATCTCGGCCATGAGGGCGTCCATGTCGCAATCCGGGTCGCACATCTCCTCGCCGATCTTGTTGAAGCGATCGACCTTGGCGATCATGTCGCCAAACGCCATGCGCACGTTCTCGATGACGGTCTTGTCGTCGTCGAGCGGCGGCTCCTGCTGCAGGATGCCCACGGTGTAGCCGGGGGTGAGCCTAGCATCGCCGTTGGAGACCTCCTCGATGCCGGCCATGATCTTGAGCAGGGTCGACTTGCCCATGCCGTTGGGACCCACGACGCCGATCTTGGCACCGGGGTAGAAGCTCAGGGTCACGTCGTCAAGGATCACCTTGTCGCCATGGGCCTTGCGAGCCTGATACATCTGGTAGATAAACTCCGCCATATGTCTGTTCTATCCTTTCTACCTGCTGTTTCCCTATTCTTGATTCGCTTTAGTGGAAACGAAATGAGGGAACCAGCTCTGAAACGTAACGAAAAAGGGGCATGGTTGCCCACACCCCCTAATACTACCTGGGAAAAGTCCCCCGGAACATACTATGAACTGCGTACGCTAGTTTTCCGCAACCTTAACGAGCGGCTCGCTGCGATTTGCGCCACAACAGATACGAGTAGACGTAGACGGCTCCAACCGAACCAAACGCCAGAACCGCAATCACCGCGGCGACGACTTCACTCGAAAGCACGCTGCCCGCCACGCCCATCACAATCAGGCCAATACCCAGCACCATAAAGCAGGCGCCGCCAAAACGCTGCGTACGGCGCCAGTTCTCGGGATCGGCAAGCGCCCAGGGTGTCTTGATACCGAGCGTATAGTTCTGCTTCACACGCGGCAAGTAGTTGCCTACGCCGATGAACAGCAAACCGACAACACCGGAAATCAGCACGTTAACCGAACCGACCGCCGGCACCACGCCCCAGACCGTAAGCTCTCCCAGCCAGCTTATGGCGCACATGAACAAGGTGAAGGCGATTACGAAGCCCTGGTAGAACTTGCCCGAGGTTCGATATGCCTCACCTTTGGGGTCGATGCGCGGCACCACGCAGAACATTGCGAGAAGCGCCAGCGGCAACGCGCCGAGCGCCGATGCCATCCAGCTAGGACCCCAACCGTCGACGGCGCCGCTCGCTCCCCAGTGCGTGGGAATCTGCGCAGGCAAGCTCGGCATCACCATGAGGTGCGCTACGACATTGGCGACGCACAGAGCGATCAGCGCAATCCACACACGCCGCGATACCCCCGTGGGGTGAATGCCCTTGTTTTCGTTATTCATCCTTATCACCTTCCGTGTTTGTAAAGCCCATAAACCAACCGATCAAGTCCTGCATGACGGTGGTGTTTAAGCTGTATACGATGTTTTGGCCATGGCGCTCGTCGGTCACCAACCCGGCGTTTTTGAGCGTCGCCAAGTGATGGCTCAGCGACGGCTTACTGATATCGAAATGCTCGGCAAGCTCCCCCGCCGTGCAATTGCCCTCGCGCAGCAACTCCAAAATGCGCCGTCGCGTTGGATCGGCAAGCGCCTTAAAACCCTCTCCCGGCATAGGACCTCCTCTCATCATCTCTCATGACGCGCACACTATACTCGATATTTAGATGTTTGTCTAACTATCTAATCTTGTACTCAAAAAAATAGCCGCCTCCGCGTAATGCGAAGACGGCCACTTCTCACGCTACAAACGTGTTTTAGAGTTGGCCAACCCGCTGCAACGGGTGCCATCTGCTTCAATCTTATGCGAACCCCGATCCCATTTCAACAAGCCCAAGGGCTCAAATGGAATCGCAATAATACCTATAATGGCGATAGCTAAAACACGATTCGCTTCCCCATCGGAGGATATCCATGACCGAAACCATAGCCGCTTCACCCATCGAGACACGCGACACCAAGCTCGAGATCATCATGGGCCGCGAGGCACTCGATAAGCTCGCCGATGCTACGGTGTTGGTGCTCGGCTGCGGAGGCGTGGGCTCCAACTGCTGCGAGGCACTCGCCCGCGGCGGCATTGGTCATTTCGTCATTCTGGACAAGGACATCGTCGCGCCCAGCAATATCAATCGCCAGGCTATCGCCTTTCACAGCACCATCGGCAAGCGCAAGGTCGATGTTATGGAAGCCATGATCCACGACATCAATCCCACCGCCACCGTTATCAAACGCACCGAATACCTGCTGAGCGACAACATCGACGAGTTCTTCGCGAGCGTTTTGGAGCAGACGGACGGCAAGCTCGACTACGTCGTCGACGCCATCGACACCATCTCGGCCAAGCTCACCATTGCCAAATATGCTCAGGACCACGACATTCGTTTGGTTAGCTCCATGGGCGGGGCCAACAAGCTCCATCCCGAGTGCCTCCGCTTTGCCGACATTTTCGATACGGTACGCGACCCCATGAGCCGCATCATGCGCAAAGAATGTAAGAAGCGCGGAATCAAGAGTCTGCACGTGCTGTTTAGCTGCGAGGAATCGGTTAAGACCCAACCCCGCGACCCGTCCAACATCCACGAGCGTACCGAGTTGGGTACCGCTAGTTTTATGCCGCCCATCATGGGTCAGATGATTGCCGGCGAGGTTATCCGCCAGATCAGTGGACGCGGCACCGAGCGTGTGCGCGCCGACGGCCAACGCCTGGACTAGCGGAGTGCGCCGAGATGGAGCCCCGGTTATTTGATGCACACTGCCATCTTGATTTGATGGCTCACCCGGACGCCGTTGCCGATGAGGCGACGGCACTGGGCTTGGGCCTATTTGATTGCGGCGTCGATCCACGTGACTTTTCGGCCGCAAACGAGCGCGCCCATCGCCAACCAAGCATCATCGCCGGCATTGGGCTTCACCCCTGGTGGCTTGCCGACGGTCGCTGCGGTCCTGCCGAAATCAATCTGCTTTGCGAAGTTGCAGCCCAAGAGCGCTACATCGGCGAGGTGGGACTCGACTTTTCTGCGCGCTTTGCCGGAAGCGAGCCGCTGCAAACACAGGCACTTGACCGGCTCTGCGAGGCTCTCGCGCAACATCCTCTTACCGGGCGTGTGATATCAATTCACGACGTTCGTTCGGCAGGAGCCGTACTGGACGTCCTCGAATCGCATGGACTACTCATCCCAAACCCCGACTCCCCCGCTATCATCTTCCACTGGTTTAGCGGTACTTCGGACGAACTCGTCCGCGCGCGTAATGCGGGCTGTTATTTTTCCGTGAACGAGCGGATGCTCGCCACCAAGCGCGGTCGCGAATACGCCCGACAGATCCCACTCGATCGTTTACTGCTCGAGACCGATGCGCCGGCGGAGGCAAACACCGAAACAAGCGCACAGTCGCTTATCAGATCGCTCACATGGACCTCAGAACGCATCGCCTCACTCAAAAACCGCGACGCAGAGTGCATCGAGTCGGCAGTTTTAGCAAATGCGCACTCTGTTTTTGACCTTCGCTAGCCCCGGTGGGCAAAAAATGCCAAATATGAGTACTGTTGCAAATCCAGTCACATTATTTTACGGCAAAATAGTGCCTTGATAATGTACAGCTATCCATTATCAAGGCACTTTAAGGTGGTTAAAGTCATTTTTAGCAGGTTTTAATCACTCGCAGACACCCAACTAGGCCCTCAATAGCTTAATTTCGCTGTTACTAAATTAGTGACAGTACTCATATTTAGCATTTTTTGTCCATGGAGTCCCGGGGGGCGACAATTCGACTCCCCGGGACTGCTCACCTATTCGGAAATCGGCACTCCATGGCCCCAGGAGCCTTCCATGCCGCATACGGTCGAAGCAAACCCCGCCGCAAAGTCGAGTGCACGCTCGATGGCCTCGGCACCATCCTCGCCACGCTTGACGGAATCGAGATAACACATCAGGAACGAAGTCAGGAATGAGTCGCCCGCACCCATGGTGTCCTTCATATCCGTTACCGGCTTAGCCAGTTGGCGGTAATAACGATCGCCATCATAGGCAATGCAGCCCTCAGCGCCAGCCGTTGCCGATACGAAACGCGGACCTAGGCTCCTCACCCATGCCAGACGCTCGCGAATCTCATCCTCACTCGCGGCGTCTGCCGCGCTAAAGAACGCGAAGTCAACGTAGGGAGCAATCTGCTCGTAGTACTCGTCGGTCGAATCATCCGAGAAGTCAAACGAAACGGTAATACCCGCTGCCTTCAGCTTAGGCAGCTCGCGCTCGGTAAAGCAATAGTTACCCGAATGAACCACATCAAACTGTTTCATATACGCCAGATCAAAACGATCGAGCACATAGCGCGCATCACCACGGATGCCACCATCGTTAGACCCCAGAAATACACGATCACCATCAACCACAGTAACGCGCGCCGCACCGTTCTCGCCGATGAGCTGCTTGCATTTGGCTAGTTCAACGTCCTCATCCTCAAGACTCGCAATCACATGCTCGGCAGCAGCGTCATTACCAAAGATGCCCATATACGCGGAGCGCGCGGCACCGCACTTCTTGGCATACACGGCAAAGTTCACCGCATTGCCACCCGGATACATAGTGTGAATATGCTCGTAACGGTCGACGACGTTGTCGCCAAACCCCAGTGCGCTCACGTTAAAAGCCATGACGCCACCTCTCTCTTATGCCAACGGTACTACCGTTGTAACAGCAGTACCGCCCAGGATCCACGCGAGTTCCAGCAGCTCCGGCAGCTGGTCGATAATCTTGTCCGCGGCATCTTGGCTAAATCCAAAGCGCTCCTCGCGCTTGGCAATGACTGTCAGGCCGGCTCGCTTGCCGGCAGTGATGCCAGGCACCGAATCCTCAACGCAGCAGCAGCGATTCGCGGGCAGCCCCAGGAGATCCAGCGCATGCAGGTAGATGTCGGGCTCGGGCTTGCTCTCCTTAAACTGCTCGCCGCTCACCACATACTCAAAGGCATCCGACAGCCCGCACGCATTGAGCACTTCCTCGATGCTAACCATGGGAGACGAGCTGGCAAGCGCCACGCGAACGCCACGGCGCGGCAGCTCTCGAATCGTATCCACGGCGCCTGGGTTAATCAAAGCCTGATAGTCGCGCGGACGCTTATGCGCCCACTCGTCCCAACGGGCCAACGCTTCCTCGCCAGTGAAATGCCCCTTACCGGCGCGCTCAAACCAATCGACCAGCATATGCAGGAAGAACTGATGCGAAGTACCGACCTGCCCGTTCAATTCCTCTTGAGTCAGGTTCAACCCAAGCTCCTTGGCAAAAGCTGCGGTCTCGCCCAGGTAGTAATACTCGGTATCGACAATCACGCCGTCCATGTCAAAGATAACGGCGTCGAACGGAAATGCGGACACGGCACCCTCCCTAACAAAAGGGCGCCTGTAAGCAGGCGCCCGAACCATGCATTATCGGCGATTCTAACCCAGCAGCTTATCCAGCGCCACCGCAATACCGTCTTCGTTGTTATTGGCGGTCACCATCTGGGCCACAGCTTTGACCTCGTCGACGGCGTTACCCATGGCAACACCGGTACCCGCCCACTCAATCATGGACTTGTCGTTCTGGCCGTCGCCAAACGATACGACCTCGCTGGCATCGATGCCGAGCTTGGGCAGGGCACCCTCGAGCGCACGGGCCTTGTCGATACCGGGCGCCGTAAACTCAAAGTACCAGTCGGCCGTAAACATACCAGAAAGCGTCTGAGTAAAGGGCGCGTACATCTCCTCGTGATGCGCTTGCAAATAGGCCGGGTCGCCCGCAGTGAGCAGCTTGTCCACGGGATAAGCATCAGCGACCTCATGCAGGCTCTCCACCTCGCGAATCTTAAGATCGCACGCGTCGCGCTCATACTTGACGATATTCTTCTGCGAGCCGTCAGGCAGCGTGATCATGCAATGATACGAGTCCTCGACATGCAGATCGCGACCGAGCGAAATCATAGGGATCACGTCAAAATTACGCAGGTGATCAATCAGGCGATGCAATTCGTCGGCAGACATAGCCTGATCGAACAGCACCTCGTCGGTCTGGGCATCGACGACGTGAGCGCCGTTAAAGGCCACCAGCAGACCGTCATGGTTTTGAAGGTCGAGCTCCTGCGCCAAGGCGTGCAGCCCCCATGCGGGACGGCCCGAAGCCAAAATGAGCTTAATGCCCGACTCCTGCGCCGCGAGCAGCTTCTCGCGCGTACGCGGGCTAATCACTTTCTGGTCGTTGGTGAGCGTACCGTCGATATCCATTGCGATGGCTTTGATTGCCATATATGCCTCCCTGTCATTGAACAACCTTGTCTGAGCCATCATACAGAACACCCACCGCGACTCTGTTTGCAACGGGCAAAAAGTCATATATTGTCTCAAACATGAACGGGACGCCATCTCGGGGCTCAGTCGTTCCAGCCCAAACGCCGAGCCACCACATGCAAAGCTGGCGACACCAATCGCGACCGTTCCACAAATCTCATTTCATCCCGTAGAAAAAAATTCAAAATTAGTTCTTGTCAAATCAGCAAAACGAACGTACTTTAAAGATGACCGCTCCGGTGGTCATCGTTTGATCGAGCATATTCAGTTTCAGTTTTCAGCGTGTAAGAGAAAGAAGATCGGCAAAGTACAACCCCAAACGCAATGACAACTTAATGAGGTAACTGCCACATGTGAGGCACCCAGGGCATTGCTGTCTCGATTTTGAGCACGATGCCTTCCGCCTTGCATGGGCCGTTCCATCCCGCCCCTGCAGCAACTGCCTCACGGGCTCATTGAAAACCGCATAGCACCCCAACGTCAGCACATCACCCACGGCAAGCACATCACTCACGACAACCAACACATCAACAAACAGCACGAACATCAACCGATTGGAGAAGCTATGACAAACCACCACGCTGAAGACGGCGATAAGAAAAGCATTCTGGATGCCCGCATTGAGCGAGCATATGCAAACGAATATGACGCCGCCTTTGCCGCCGCGACCATAAAGAACTACGCGTCGCTACCGCTCGCGACGATCTTGGCCGACCACCCTCAACTGCTGAAGCGCTGCACAAAGATCATGGGCGACCCCGACATTCGCAAGCTGACAGACCCCTATGCCCCAAAACGCGACAACGATTCGTACGTTCTTACCGTAGGCTGCCTAGCCCATATGCTTACGGCGCTCGACACGAAACTCAAGCTCGAATGGGAACCCGACGAGCGTCATGAACTCGAAAGTAAGCGGAACACCCTGCGCACCGCACTGTTCCTTCCGTTGGACGGCCTCAAGCGCTGCAACGTCGAGCTCAATACACAGGCGCGGCAAAAGCCCGGGACCACGGGGCAGAAAACTCCAAGACCCCATGCGGCCATCGTCGACCGCAACCGATATAACCGCATGACCGCGCATTTTTCTGCCGAGGGAGCAGCCATAAGGACGCTGATCGACCCGCTGTGCCTCCTGAGCATCAACGAGCTATTTGAGGGCTATCTCGCCCTTGTTCCCGCGACGGCACCCAAGTCGGTAGCAAAGATCATCGAGACCTGCAGACGCCAGTTTGAGCGCCATCGCAATGGCAGCGAGATGAACGCCAGCATCGCGCAGTACTACGCGGCTCATTACAAAAATGACGGATGTGCCCCTGTCGAGCATCAGCTGCGGCTCGCCTACACCACGCCCGCCGCAACGCTCTATCGCTTTGGAGCCCTTGGCGCTTGCGAGCCACACGAACAGGCAGCCTGCCCCACAACCGAGCTCGATCTCAGGCTCGGACGAACCCTGTAGCCCGCCAGCCCCTCCGCGGGCAACAATCCTATTCCACAACACAACCAACAGAAAGGAGTCCTCATGGACACCAATCATTCCCCCATCATCAGCCCCCTCACCATGCGTGAATCCGCCCGAGGTATCACGCTCACCAGCATTTACGATGAGATGCTCGCCCGTCGCGAGCTCTCCGTCATGGGAAACATCGAAACCCCGATGGCCCACGACCTATGCCAGCAGATCCGCCTGCTCGATGCCACCGACCCCAGCCGCCCCATCACCATATTTGTCGCCAGCGTCGGCGGAAGCGTGCGATCGGGTCTTGCGATCTATGACGCCATGCGCCTCGCATCGTGCCCCATCCGCACCGTCTGCCTGGAATTCGCCGCGTCCATGGGCGCCGTGATCTTTATGGGCGGTGACGATCGCCGTATGGCGCCCCATGCAGAGCTCATGATTCACGACCCGCTGATCCCCCAGGGGGCAGGCGGCTCGGCACTTGCGCTGCAGGAAACCAGCCGGCGTCTCATGCAGACCCGCAAGACCCTCACGCAAATCCTCTCGGACCGCAGCGGCCTCACGCCCAAGCGCATCCAGTCCCTCACTGCAAAAGACACCTACCTTTCGGCCGAGCGCGCCGTCGAGCTCGGCTTTGCCCACGAAATCCTCTCGACCACCAAGGAGGTCGCCCATGTCTAACCTCGCCAGCCGCCTCGCCGCATCTGAGTCCGCATCGTCCACCATCCTCGCCAAGGATCGAACGCTTTCCTGCGACACCCGCCAAACGGGACTCAACAACAACGCACTTGTGATCGGCCCCTCGGGAGCCGGCAAGACCCGAAACGTCCTCAAGCCCAACCTGCTGCAAATGAACGCAAGCTACATCGTGCTCGACACCAAAGGCACGCTCTGTCGCGAAGTGGGACCCGCGCTGGCAGCCCACGGCTACCGCGTGCAATGCCTCAACTTCGCCGACCTCAACACCGTCCCGGCCCTTGCGCTCGGCATCGAGCGCTGCGGCTACAACCCCCTGAGGCACATTCGCCGCAAGGCGGACGGCAGGCCCAACCAGCAGGACATCCTCTCGGTGGCAAAGGCCATCTGCCCCATCGAGGACAACAACCAGCCTTTTTGGGATCATGCGGCGGCAAACCTGCTGTCGTGTCTTATTGCCTACGTCACCGAACAGCTACCCGCCGACGAGCAGACGATCAGCTCGGTCATCAAGCTGATCGAGCACCTGCAGGACGGTGCCACGGCCCGATTGTTTGACGATCTGATCACGACCGACCCCCAAAGCTATGCCCTCTCGCTATGGCGGCGCTACGCCATTACGCAAAATGCCGAGCGCATGCACGCGAGCATCGTCGGCATCCTTGCCGAAAAGGTCATGTGTCTGGGATTCGACGGTGCGGCACAGCTCTATCGTGAGTGCCATCAGGTGGACTTCGCTTCCATGGGACACACCCCCTGCGCCCTGTTTGTAACCGTGAGCGATATTGACCGCAATCTCGATCCGCTGACCGGCCTCTTTATTACGCAGGCGTTTATGGGCCTCATTCGCGAAGCCGATAGGCAGCCCGACGGCAGCCTGCCCGTGCCCGTGCGCTTTATGCTCGATGACTTCGCAAATCTGCAGATCCCCAGGATCGACAACGTGCTCTCGATTATCCGAAGCCGCAACATCTGGGCAACGCTGCTGCTGCAGTCGACCAACCAGCTCGATGCGCTCTATGGCGAGGCACGCGCACGCTCCATCATGGGCAACTGCGACACGCATCTGGTGCTGGCGTTCCAGGATCCCGAGAGTGCCCGGGTGTTTTCCGACCGCGCTGACGCGCTGCCCAGCACGCTCATGGCGACGCCGATTGATCGCTCGTGGCTCTTTGTACGCGGTCGCACTCCCGAACAGGTCGAGCGCTTTAGGCTCGAAGACCATCCGCTCTACGGGGAGCTGCCCGAGGCGCAGCGAGGCCATGCGGAGGCCGAGATCTAGGCGCAGGGTTCTCGCAGCGCGCGGCGCCCCGGCGATGTTCCACAAAGGCCGTGCGCCCCGGGACCACGGCAAAGCAAAGGGGCCCGCATCCGATAGGATACGGGCCCCTGACTATAAGGCGCGATGCGTTAACAGCAGCGACTACTTGCGATGCGCGCGATAGAACTCGATGAGCGCCTGGGTCGAAGCGTCCTGCTCGGCCTTGGCGGCATCGTCGTGGAAGGCAGGGGTGATCTGCTTGGCAAGCTGCTTGCCCAACTCGACGCCCCACTGGTCGTAGGAATCGATGCCCCAGACCGTACCCTCGACAAACGTGATGTGCTCGTACAGGGCGATGAGCTCGCCGAGCGCGAACGGGGTCAGCGTGTCGCCGAAGATCGAGGTCGTCGGACGGTTACCCTCAAAGCAGCGGGCGGGGACAATCTGCTCGGGCGTGCCCTCGGCGCGGACCTCGTCGGCCGTCTTACCAAAGGCGAGCGCCTTGGTCTGGGCCAGGAAGTTGCCCAGGAACAGCTCATGCACGTCCTGGCCGCTATCGGTCGCAGGGTTGGCGGTATTGGCGAAGGCGATGAAATCGGCCGGAACCACCACGGTGCCCTGGTGCAGCAGCTGGTAGAAGGCATGCTGGCCGTTGGTGCCGGGCTCGCCCCAGAAGATCTCACCGGTGTCGGAGGTCACGGCGCTGCCGTCCCAACGGACATGCTTGCCGTTGGACTCCATGGTGAGCTGCTGCAGGTAGGCCGGGAAGCGGTGCAGGTACTGGCAGTACGGCAGCACGGCGTGGCTCTTGGAACCGAAGAAGTTGACGTACCAGACGTTGAGCAGGCCCATCAGCGCGACGGCATTGTTCTCGAGCGGGGTGTTGCAGAAGTACTCGTCGATGGCGTGGAAGCCCTCGAGGAACTGCTGGAAGCGCTCGGGGCCGAGCACGACGATCAGCGACAGGCCCACGGCGGAGTCAACGGAATAGCGGCCGCCAACCCAGTTCCAGAAACCGAAGGCGTTGGCGGGGTCGATACCGAAGGCTTCGACCTTCTCGAGTGCGGTGGAAACGGCGACGAAGTGCTTTGCCACGGCCTCGGCGTTCTGCTCATCGGAGCCGTCGATGGCGCCCTGAGCCTTGAGCTGCTCGAGCATCCAGGTCTTGACCTCGCGGGCGTTGGTGAGGGTCTCGAGCGTGGTGAAGGTCTTGGAGACGATGATCACGAGCGTGGTCTCGGGATCCAAGCCCTTGAGCTTCTCGGCCTGGTCGTTGGGGTCGATGTTGGAGATGTAGCGGCAGTCGATACCGGCGTCGGCATAGGGACGCAGAGCCTCGTAAGCCATGACCGGGCCCAAATCGGAGCCGCCGATGCCGATGGACACCAGGTGCTCGATCTTTTTGCCGGTAACACCCTTCCACTCACCGGAGCGCACGCGCTCGGCGAAGGCATACATGCGGTCCAGGACCTCGTGCACGTCGGCGACGACGTCCTGGCCGTCGACGATGAGCTGGCCCTTCTCGCTTGCCGGGCGGCGCAGCGCGGTGTGCAGGACGGCGCGGTCCTCGGTGGTGTTGATGTGCTCGCCGGAGAACATGGCGTCGCGGCGCTCCTCGAGCTTCACCTCGCGGGCAAGATCGCACAGCAGCTTGACGGTCTCATCGGTCACCAGGTTCTTCGAAAGATCGAAGTGCAGGTCACCGGCGTCAAAGCTCAGCTTGTTCACGCGGTCGGCGTCAGCAGCGAACCAGGCCTTGAGGTCGATACCATCGGCCTCAAGCTTCTCCTGATGAGCCTCGAGTGCCTTCCAAGCGGCAGTCGACGTAGCATCGATAGGTGCGGCAACAGTTGCCATAGAGTCCTCCTCAGCATACGGGCGCACGCCTCCATGCGCCCGGACATTCAGATGCCACTATTCTAGCGCAGGTCAAGACTACAATCAGCGAGCGTTGCCAATCGGCCCCCAAACGGTAACCGATTAAAAAGGGACAGGCTTATTTTGGCAGGTCAAACGCTTTACCAACCAAAAATAACCCGTCCTTTTATGGCAAATATTAGGCCGCGGCGCAGATGCTACCGAGCAACTCACGCAGAGGAGACCCGATGCCCTCCAGCAGTTCGGGCGCGATAATGGCAAAAACGGGAACCTCACCGGTGCCCACGACAGCAGGCGCCTTGCCCTCCGAGAGAATGCATCCATAAGGGACAAAACCGTCTTCGCCGGCATCGAGCGCCGCCATGCGACGGGCGAGTTCGCGTGCAAAGCCAGCAGTATCGGCATCGCCGATCGCCAGGACAAAGTCCACGCCTTCGTCGGTCGCCAGGGCCACGGCTTCGTCGATCAGTTCGTCTCCCCCGTCGCCCCCAACCGAGCCGCAGCGGAAAAGCACACGCTCGAGTAGGGCTCGATCAAGCGAGCCAAGTGCCGCCGAGACAAGCTCATCGCGCGTATGCTTGTCACCGCCCAACACGACCAGCGCCTTGGTGCCACCGTAGTGAGCGACCAATCGTCCGCACCAGCGAGCCACGTCTCCATCCACAACAAGGCGCGTCGGCATACCAAACCCGTAATTGACCATCTTTCCCACAACCCTTCCGTGCGTATAGGCGGTATCGATCGTTAGGCTCATGCTACGAAGCGAGCTTTTCCGAGCTGTTTCGCGCTCTTTAGAGCTGCGTTAAAACCCGATCCAACCGCACGACCATACCTACCAAAACAAACCAGTCCCTTTTTGACAGGTTTTGACGATGTCCGGATGAGCGGGTATTATCGAACAGGTATTCGATAAGAACATGTGTTTGATGGGAGGCTCGGATGGCGCACGAGCAGCACACCTATATCTGCATCGACCTCAAGACGTTTTATGCCAGCGTCGAGTGCGTCGACCGTGGGCTCGATCCGCTCACCACCAACCTGGTCGTTGCCGACGAATCGCGCGGACGCACGACCATCTGCCTTGCCATCACGCAGGCCATGAAGGACCTCGGGATACACAATCGCTGCCGTCTGTTCGAAATTCCCGATGGCATCGACTACATCACGGCCGTACCACGCATGCAGCATTACATGGAGGTGTCGGCGAAAATCTACGGTATCTATCTGGAATACGTCAGCCCCCAGGACGTGCACGTCTACTCCATCGATGAGTGCTTTATCGACGTGACGCCCTATCTGGACCTCTATCACACAGATGCGGAAGGGTTCGCCTGCACGCTGCGCGACGAGGTCCTCGCGCGCACCGGCATCACGGCGACGGTCGGCATCGGCCCCAACCTATTCCAGGCCAAGGTAGCGCTCGACATTACCGCCAAGCACGTACCCAGCCGCATCGGCATACTCGACGACGAGACCTTTCGCAAGGAGATCTGGCCCCATCGTCCCATCACCGATATCTGGGGCATCGGTCCCGGCGTGGCAGCCCGCCTCGAGAAATACGGCGTCTACGATCTGATGGGCGTCGCGGCGCTCGACGAAAACCTGCTTTACGACGAGCTCGGCGTCAATGCCGAATATCTCATCGACCATGCCTTCGGGCGCGAGCCGACAACCATCGCCGATATCCAAGCCTATCGCCCGCAAGCAACTTCGACCACCACAGGACAGGTGCTCTCGAAGGGTTATGCCTACGAACAGGCCTATACCGTCTTGCGCGAGATGGTCGACAACGCCGTTTTAGACTTGGTCGATAAGCACGTGGTCTGCGACAGCATCTCGCTCTTTGTGGGCTACGCGAGCGAACGCGCCGACATACGCCGCCTCGACGCCAGCGGTACAGCGCAGTATGTGGACGGATGCGGGCACCTGCGCTCGAGCACATCGAGTATCGAACCCACCGCAACCGCCGGCCCCGAGCTCGCGCCCCGTGCGCCCAAGCCCGTCCAGCGCGATGACGAACGGCGTCGCCTGGTGCGCGAAGCGCAGGCAATCGATGGCATCTTTGTGGGAGAGCATGGCGGCAAACCGCGCGGTGGCTATGCCGCACTCTTTGCGCACTCTAACGCCTCGCGAAAGCTGCCCGAGCGTACCAATTCGTTTAAGAAGATCATGGGCTATTTCGATGAGCTCTGGGCGCAGACTGTCGATCCCAAACGACCGGTCAAGCGCATCAACCTGGGATTTGGCAACCTCATGCCCGAGGAATTTGCCACCATCGATCTATTCAGCGATATCGAGGCCGATGAGCGCGAGCGCGACCTGGCGCGCGCCGTCCTGGCCGTGAAAGGCAAGTACGGCAAGAACGCGCTCGTCAAGGGATTAAGCTTTACCGCCGGCGCCACCGCGCGCGAACGCAACGAACAAGTTGGAGGACACCGTGCCTAAACCCAAACAACAGCCCGTGCGCCCGCCGACCGCCTTCGAGCGCCTGGCGGACCCCGAGGGCAGACGCCGCGCCGCCGACCCCAACCTCACTGCCAACGGTGCCGTGCGCGCCAACCGCGCCGCACAGTTTATGCCCTTTGCCGCCCTCACGGGATACTACGAACTCGTGCGCAAGCAGGAAATCACCGTCGAGCCAAAACGTGAGCTCACGGAAGAAAAAGCCCTCGTGCTTTCTAAAAAACTCGAGGGTCTCAAACGTGGCGACTTGGTTCGTGTCACCTATTACGATACATACGGCTATCGCAGCCGCACCGGCATCCTCGACGAGGCGCTCCCCGCCTTCAAGCTCCTCAAGCTCCGAGACATCGCCATCGACTTCGACGACATCCAAGACATCGAACTGCGCGGACGAGCCTAGCCAAGGAAGCGCATCCAGAGCGACGCTTACAGCGTCATGACGTAGTAGCCCGCGTCTTTCACGGCCGTCTCGAGGACATCACGATCCACCGGCTGCTTAGAGCGCACGCGTGCCGTGTGGTCCGCATACGTCACCGTTGCCCACACGCCATCCAGTGCATTGAGGGCATTGGCTACGTTCTGAGCGCAGCCGTCACAGCTCATGCCGCCGATGAGCAGCTCATCGCTATAGGGATAGTGTGACGCATCGGTATCCACCACAACAACCTTTTTGGCCTTCTTGCCGCTCGCACCATCGCTGCAACAACTCTTCCCGTGTGTCGAAGCGGCAATGCGACGCAGTCCAAAAAACATGCCGACGGCAATGACGGCCAGCACGATGAGATTCGCAGGGCTGAGCAAGTCACTCATGCGTTCCCCTTTCAAGTAGCCCTATCTAGATACCCCCATGGGGTGTCCCCATCTTAACCCAAAATCATGTCTGTTCGGTCAATTAGTTTCCCTCTTCAAACTTTTTGTTGACCATGGCTTACTTTCGTGTATAAGTTTTCCTAGGCTAACAACTGAGGACCCGAAAGGGGCATCGTGACTCGAACCATTGACATCCCAACATACCAAACGGCTGTCGTGCGCAACTGCTCCCCTACGCTCGCAGGTATCAAGCCGGCTTCGCTCTTTACCTATCCCGGCGTTTACGCCAACCAAAACGGAAAACCCAGCGCCACCCATATCGAAGAGCGACGCTCTCGCCTGCTCGCCGTCATAGCCCAATGCAACTGCGAGCTCCAGCCACTCGGGATCCATATGAGCGTTTTGGTCTGGCGCCCCTGCGGAGCGCTCATCTATGTGTACCGCCCTGCGGACCTCATGCGATACCTCTCCGACCCCCGTGCCACGACGGCGCTAGCCGCCGAAGGTTACGATGTCCACAACCTGCCCGCATCCCTGGTGCATCTCGCCGCTCGCATCACGCTGGCAAGCAGCAATGCCGCAGAAAGCGCCTATGACGGCAGCGTCTGCGCACTCGCGCGAAATAGGCACTGCGATACGGGGTGCATATGCGAGTTCCCCCACGAAATTGGCTATTTTTTGGGCTATCCCTACGAAGATGTCCATCAGTTTATCGTCCAGCACGGCGAAAACTATAAGGTCTTTGGCGCATGGAAGGTATACACAAACGTTGAGCAGGCGCTCACGACCTTCGATTCCTATCGCGCATGCACGCAATACCTTACCTACATCTATCAACAGGGCTGCACCCTGGGACAACTTGTCCAGGCAACCCGATAGAGCATACAAAACGCGGCCGCACGCCGCACAACCGAAAGGAAAACATATGAGCAAGATCGCCGTCGTCTACTGGAGCGGCACGGGCAACACCGAGGCCATGGCAAACCTCGTTGCCGAAGGTGCAACCGATGCCGGCGCCGAGGCAGAGGTCATCTCCTGCGCCGACTTCTCCGCAGACAAGGCCGCTGGCTATGACGCTATCGCCTTCGGCTGCCCCGCCATGGGTTCCGAGGAGCTTGAATATGATGAGTTCCAGCCCATGTGGGATGAGGTCAAGGAGACCCTCGGCGACAAGAAGGTCGTCCTCTTTGGCTCTTATTCGTGGGCCGAGGGCGAATGGATGGACAACTGGAAGGCGGACGCCGACGAGGAGGGCGTCAACGTCGTCGATTCCGTCATCTGCTACGACGCCCCCGATGATGAGAGCGAAGCGGCCTGCCGCGCCCTTGGAGCCGAGCTCGCCTAGCGGCAATGAGCTCCGCCCGCAACGCGCATTGCAACAAAACACATTCGCGTCGCAACAAAAACGGGAGCCGGATCACATCCGGCTCCCGTTTTCTGCTATGTCAGTCATATAAAGCGGCTACGAGATATTGCCCAAGAACGCCTTGGTGCGCTCGCTCTTGGGGTGGTCGAAGACCTCGCTCGGCGTACCCTCTTCCACAATGACGCCGCCGTCCATAAAGACGACGCGGTCGGCGACATCGCGGGCAAAGCCCATCTCGTGCGTCACGACGATCATGGTCATACCGTCGTGCGCCAGGTCGCGCATGACGCCCAGAACGTCGCGCACGAGCTCAGGGTCGAGCGCCGAGGTGGCCTCGTCAAAGAGCATCACGTGCGGGTTCATCGACAGGGCGCGGGCGATGGCCACGCGCTGCTGCTGGCCGCCCGAGAGCTGGCTCGGCATAAAGTCGATGCGCTCGGCCAGGCCGACCTTGGTCAGCTCCTCGACGGCGATCTTCTCGGCCTCTTCCTTGCTGCGCTTGAGCACCTTTTGCTGCGCAAGCATGACGTTCTTTTTGACCGACAGGTGCGGGAACAGGTTGAACTGCTGAAACACCATGCCCAGGTGCGTGCGCACTTTGTTGAGGTCGACGCCCTTGGCACACACATCCACGCCCTCGACGACAATCGAGCCGCTCGTGGGATGCTCCAGGCGATTGATGCAGCGAAGCATCGTCGACTTGCCCGAGCCTGAGGGGCCCAAGACCACAACGACCTCACCCTTGTGCACATCCAGATCGATATCGCGCAGGACCACGTTGTCCCCAAAGGCCTTCTGGAGGTTCTTGATGCTGACGACGACCTCGTTCGAGTTATTGGTTTCGCTCATGATAGGACCTCCTTACAGACCGGCGATGTGATCGGCGGGCGTCGCGACAACCTGTCCGGCGCTCTTGGCGGGACGCTTCTTCTTGGTCTCGGCCGTGCCCAAAAGCCTCGCCTCAAGACCGCTCACCAAGCGAGCGAGCGGCAGGGTGATGACCAGATAGAACAGGGCGGCAACCACGTACGGTGTAATGGAGCCCGTCGTGGCCACGATGGTACGGGCGTTCATGACGATCTCGACCACACCCACGGCGGCAAGCAGCGACGTATCCTTGTAAAGCAAGATAAACTCGCTGGTCAGCGTAGGCAAAACATTACGGAACGTCTGCGGAATCATGACATAGAGCAGCGTCTGGAACGCGTTCATGCCCAGCGAACGCGCAGCCTCGTTTTGGCCCTTGGGGATCGATTGAATACCGGCACGGAAGATCTCGCATAGGTACGCAGACGAGTTCATGGCCATGACGATAACGCCAAGCACGTAGTCATCAACCTTGACGCCGGCCAACGGCAGACCGAAGAACGCGATATAGATCTGCAGGAACGCCGGCGTACCGCGGATGATATTCACATAGATGCCGGCGAGGCAGCGCAGGATGCGCGACTTGGAGATGCGCATGAGCGACAGGGCAAAACCGAAGGGAATTGCCAGCGGAAACGCCACAAGCACGATCGAAAGCGACATAAGGAAGCCCTTAAAGACGATCGGCAGGCTTTGGACCAAAATGACCGGGTTCAAGAACAGGCGCAGGAACATATTGGAGTTCCAGGCCTCGACCCACGGCTGCTCCTTAAGATCGGCCAGGAAGTTATCGAAGGCCGTCACGCCCTTGATCTCCACCGACGGAATCTTGGAGATCTTCTTGGTCGAGCCATCGGCCAAAGTGTAGGTGCCGCTAAAGGCCTCATCGCCGCCCTCGACGGGGAAGGTCACGCCGTAAACCTCGACACGGAAAAAGCCGCCGGCAGGCGCCGTCTCGCCAAAGTCAATCTTGAGCGTCTGGCCATCAGCCTTGCACGTGGGTTTCATGGGCGTACGATCCATGAGGTCCTCGCCCGAGAGCATCGTCAATCGCGTGTCATCGGTACCAAACGTCGTGCCGTCGACAAACGTCAAAGAAAGACCGCTCAGCTCCTCGTCGGCATCGGCCTGGACCTCCCAGGTAATGCGCGTCTCGGTACCGCCGACCACAGCGCTGCCCGAACCGGTGTTGGGTCGGGCGGTAATCTTTGCGGTCTCAAGCGCCTGGGCGGTCGTGGGCGCATATGCCCCCACACACACCAGCGCAAGCGCCACGGCCATGACGCAGACTAGCTTTTGGAGCAAGGCGGGCAGTGGAAAACGCTGCTCCGCGGCCCCTTTGTTCAGTCGAGACAAGGTGGCTCCTATCGTAGAAGTTGCCGGCAAAACGAGACGGAAATACTCTCCGTCAAGAGAAGCGCAAAGGCCCTCTCCGCCAAAACGGAAAGGGCCCGTGAGCAATCAAGTAGCTATTTTACTTGATGTTGTACTTAGCCATGAGGGCGTCAACGGTACCGTCGTCGGTCAGGTCCTTGATGGCCTGGTTGATGTCGTCCTTGAGCTTGGTGTTGCCCTGGTTGATGGCGATGGCGTACTCCTCGCCGGTGCTAATCTGCTTAATGGTCTGGCAGGTGTTGAACTGCTCGGCGGTCAGCTGGCTGGCAACGGAGCGGTTGGTGACTACGGCGTCGCCCTTATCGGACTGCAGGGCGCTGAAGCACTCGGTGGCGTCCTTGTAGGGGACAATCTTGGCCTTGGGGAAGTTCTCCTGGGCAAAGGACTCGGCGGTCGAGCCAGACTGGACGATGATGGTAGCATCGGCGTTGTTGAGCTTCTCGCTGTAGTTGTCGGCCGTGATGTCGGCGTTATCGACCTTGGTCACGATAGCCTGATCGTCCATGTAGTAGGAATCGGAGAAAGTGACTTCTTTCTCGCGCTCGGGCGTGTCGGTGATAGCCGCGATGGAGACGTCATATTTGGCGCCCGAAGCGACGCCCGGAACCAGCGTGTCAAAGTCATTGTTGACATACTCGACATCCAGGCCCAGCTTGTCGCCGATAGCCTTGATGAGTTCAAGGTCAAAGCCCTGATAATCGCCGTTGTCATCCTTGTACTCAAACGGAGCGTACTCGGCAGAGGTGCCGACGGTCAGCGTACCGTCCTTGACGAGCGCGTACTCCTTGGAGCCGTCGACCTTCTCGACCTTAGCGTCGTCAGAGCTGCTGGAACCGGCATTAGAACCAGAGGTGGCGTTGGACGAGCCGCAGCCCGTCAGAGCGAGGGCGAGCGCCATAGCACCCGTGGCGGCAAATGCGCCAAGCTTCTTCAGCTTCATAATCAGTCTCCTTCCAATGACCCCACGTGATTCAGAGGTCTGCAAAAACTGAGGGTTATTATGCACCCGCTTGGAAGAATCTGCAATTAGAAAACTGATTGAAACAAACCCATAACGTGAATGGAGCGTCCCACTTTATGGCAGCCATTACTGCTGCAATGACCTTAACAGTTTGATTTCAGCCGCATAACCTGCAAGTTCGTTCGGTGTCTCCAAAATGAATGGCAATGCGCGCAAGCGACCATTCGATACAATATTCTGCATAACCTGCATACCGCCACCAAATTCCTCGCTGCCAAGGTATCCCTTGCCGATGCACTCGTGACGATCTTTATGGGCGCCACAAGGGTTCTTCGAATCGTTGATGTGTACGGCATGCAGACGATCGATACCCACCACGCGGTCGAATTCGTCGAGTACGCCGTCCAGATCATGGATGATGTCGTAGCCAGCATCGCTCACATGGCAGGTGTCCAAACAAACGCCCAGCTTATCGGACAGCTCTGGGCACTTGGCGGCAACGCCCTCGATAATGCACGCCAGTTCTTCAAAGCTACGGCCCACCTCGGTGCCCTTGCCGGCCATGGTCTCGAGCAATACCGTCGTCTGCTGTCCCTCGAACATCACCTGGCACAGCGTATCAACAATCATCTGAATGCCGACGTCTGCCCCCTGTCCTACATGCGCACCGGGATGAAAATTGTAGTAGTTGCCGGGCAGTGCTTCCATGCGCCGTAGGTCCTCTGCCATGGCCTCCAGGGCAAACTCACGCGCCCGCTCTTTGGCTGAGCAGGGGTTATAGGTATACGGGGCATGAGCCACGAGCGGGCCAAAGTCGTTTTGCGCCATAAGCTCGCGCAGAGCCGCCACGTCATCCATGTCAAGGTCTTTTGCCTTGCCACCGCGCGGGTTGCGCGTAAAGAACGCAAAGGTATTGGCACCAATGGACAACGCCGTCTCCCCCATTGCCCGATAGCCCTTCGTCGTCGAAAGATGGCATCCGATTGTCAGCATCTCCAGCTCCCCCTCATCAGTTGCGGTGAAATACGGTCTATTGGTGCCCTATTTTGGCGCAAACAGACCGTATTCCACCGCAAGTTATAAAAGGGGCATCAGAGATGTGGGCCGCCAGGCACCACGGGCGCCGGCGTCATGATCCCCTACGTGTCAGCGCCAAGTCCTAGAGGGCTAGACGAATCGCATCGATGATGTGTGCACAGCGCTGCGTGGCGGCAAGGGGCATGACGGGACTCTCGAGTTTCCCCGCCTGAATGAGCCGCGTCGCATGCTGGATTTCGCCGTAGAAATCATCGATCTCAAACGGGGCATTTATTTCTAGCGTTCGACCGTCGGAATACTTCACATGGGCGAGCTCGGGGCGATGGAGACGCTCGATTTCCAACGAGCCTCGCTCACAGGCAATCGTTAAGCGGCTTTCATATGTTGCTTTGCCGTCGCACACCATATGAATGGGTATACCGCCGACGCTCATACGGATCTCGTCGGCCCAATCGACGCGGCCGCCCGATACGTCACGCCAGCGAACTTCACGGGACGAAACCTCGCACGCGCCCGCGAGCAAATCCTCAAACCAACCGACCGCATAACAGCCCATGTCATATAGACAGCCGCCCTGCAACGGATCAAGCAGATAGCCCGAAGGAGACTCGCCGTAATCGAGCTTTTGCACGCTTTCAATCGAGACAATACGGCCAAGCTCACCCGACGCAAGCAAGTCTTTCACGCGAGTGTGCATCGGGCAAAACCGATTCTTCATCGCCTCCATAAACAGCACGCCGCGCTCGCGAGAGGTGGAGGCAATCGAGAGAGCCTCTTCCTCACTCAAAACGGCCGGCTTTTCGCACAGCACGGCCTTTCCGGCGCACAGCGCGCGACAGGCCCAACGCGTATGCATGCCATGCGGAAGAGCCAAGTAGATTGCGTCGACATCGGGGTCGGCAATCAGCGCGTCATAAGCCGCATCGCCGTTATCGTCGACCGAGACATGGCCATGCGCAGCATCGATCGAAAACGCTCGGCAAAATTCCTCGACATGTGCAGGAGTGCGGCCGGCCGCAGCCACCAGCCGTGCCCCATCGACCTTCTTGAGAGACGATGCAAATCGATGAGAAATGTGCCCAGCGCCCAAAATGCCCCAACGAACCTCACGCGAATCATTACGTAAACCTCGGTCACCCACGATAGCCTCCCATCAGTTGCGGCGAAATAGTTCCTGCTACCGCCCTATTCTGCCGCAAACAGGAACTATTCCATCACAAGATATAAAAGGGTCATGAGGAGCGTGTTTTGCCGAAGACTTTAAGCATGGCCGTTACGGGGCCCGGCTGGAAGCGTCGGCGCACGTCATCGAGACGCTCGGGGATATCGATATGCTGCGGGCAGTGACGCGCGCATTTGCCGCACTTGACGCAATTGCTCACCAGCTTGGGCTCGCTCGTGCGCACCGCACTCGCCGTAAAGTATTGCGACAGCCCCGTAAACCAGCTGTGCGCATAGCTCGCGTTGTAGGCGGCAAAGCAGCCGGGAATGTTGATACCCTTGGGACATGGCATGCAGTAGCCGCATCCCGTGCAGGGCACGCGATTCGATTTTTCAAACTCATCCAGCACGTGCGCGATCGTGTCGAGCTGGTTGGCAGTCATCGAATTCGGCAACGCGAGGTCTGCCAGTGACGAATTCTCGTCCACCTGCGCGGTATCGGTCATACCAGAAAGCAGCATCGTCACCTGAGGATGATTCCACACCCACGAAAGACCCCAGGCGGCAGGAGTGCGCAAATGCGGGTCACGGGCACTATCGAGCACAGCGCGGGCCCGTGGCGGCAGCTTGCCCGCTAAACGCCCGCCCAGCAGCGGCTCCATCACAAACACCGCGAGCCCGCGCTCCGCAGCCGCCATGAGTCCTGCCGTTCCCGCTTGGTAACGCTCGCCGGCATAGTTGTACTGTATCTGGCAAAAATCCCAGTCATATGCGTCAAGCATCGTCAGGAAATCCACCGCGCTGCCGTGGTACGAAAAACCAATCTGGCGAATACGCCCCGCCGCCTTTTGACACGCGATCCAGTCCTCAATGCCCAACGCCACCACACGTTCCCACTGGGTGGGCGAGGTAATGTTATGCATGAGGTAATAGTCGATATGGTCGGTCCGCAGGCGCCGCAGTTGCTCATCGAAGAACCGGTCGAAATCCTCCGCGCACTTGCACGAAGCATGCGGCAACTTGGTCGCCAGCAACACCCGGTCACGCAGCCCCAAGCGCTCAAGCGAGGCGCCCACGCACGCCTCGTTACCGGGATAGAGATACGCGGTGTCCAGATAATTAATCCCCTGCTCCACCGCACGGGAAATGATGGCATCGGCTGTCTTCGCATCCGGACGTCCCGGCGCACCGGGAAACCTCATGCAGCCCAGACCCAACGCCGAGATACGGTTGCCGCTTTTGGGGTCAACGCGATATTGCACGGCCCCTCCCTTCGCCATCAGCGCCCCGGCAAGGCGAAACACAATGGTCACGCAGCCGAAACATCGTGGAATCGCAATCGAGAACGTATCGTAACGCAGTAGAAATCGAGCTGTCACGGCACCGCTTTAACATCAGCAAAAAGCCCGATGAAAGGGGCCGGGCATGACCACGCGCATGTCTTTGCGGTCTGCCCCGCGGCATAAGCGCACAGCGCAATAGTTTCTTTTTCATAACAGCCGCCCCGCGCACCCATCAATCACCCCGGCAGCATACAATCCATCAGGCGCCCCGCACGCGGGCGCCTTTTTGTGAGGAGATGATTCACATGCAGATCAACAAGGTCGCCTTTATCGGCAAGGGCGGCGTCGGCCTGCTCTACGGCAGCATGATTGCCAAGGCCCTCGGCAATGACGCCGTCGAATACGTTATGGATGACGCCCGTTTTGAGCGTCACGCGGGCGATGCGCTCACCGTCAACGGAAAGCCTTGCGATCTCACGTCCGTCCGCGCCAGCGAGGCAGCGCCCGCCGATCTGGTCATCCTGACGGTCAAGACCACCGGTCTCGACCAAGCACTCAAGACTATGGAGCGTGTCGTGGGACCCAACACGCTCATCGCCTCGCTGTGCAACGGCATTACGAGCGAGCAAAAGATTGCCGAGCGCTTTGGCTGGGAGCACACCGTCCTGGGTATCTGCCAAGGCATGGACGCCGTGTTCCTCAGCGGAGAGCTCACCTTTACCAATGCGGGCGAGATTCGCTTTGGCGCGGCAGCGGGCACCAAGCCCGCAACCGTTACCGCCATCGACGAGCTCTATACGCGCTGCGGCATCGCCCATACCGTCGAGAGCGACATTGCGCACCGCATGTGGGCCAAACTCATGCTCAACGACGGCATCAACCAGACCTGCATGGCCTACGGCGGGACCTACGGAAGCGCCACGGAGCCGGGCTCCGAGCAGCGCCGCTGTTTTGTCTCCGCCATGCGCGAGACGCTTGCGGTTGCCAACGCCGAGGGCGTTGAGCTGACCGAGGCAGACCTGACGCAAATGGTGCACCTCATCGAGGGAATCGACCCCGCCGGTATGCCCTCGATGGCGCAGGACCGCATCGCACAACGAAAAACCGAAGTCGAGGAGTTCGCGGGCACCATTTGCCGCCTGGCCGCCAAACACGATATCCAAGTGCCGCAAAACGATTGGCTCTACCAGAGGATTCGCGAAATAGAAAGCAGCTGGTAGTGCTCGGCATACTGTAGCCAGCAGATCCAATGGCAAAGCCGCCGCAAGGGGCACTCCCCTCGCGGCGGCTTCCTTTTTCATCTTTGGTCAAAAATCAGCTTCACAACGGTTAGAGCTGCGACTCCGACGCCTGGTCCTCATCGTCGCGACAAAGGACTACACCTGCACTTCCCAGCAGCGCGGCCGCGATCAGCGCGCCGACCACGATAGGAGCAGCCCCGCATGTCCCCTGCATGCCCGCGACGAGCGCGGCCGTGGGACCAAGGCAGCCAAGCATCAACGCGACGGCGGCAACGGCGATATCTCGAGCATTCACAAGACCACTTCCTCCAAGAGAAAGACCTTATTTCTCATGAACTAGTGTGCCCCGCGCCCATATGCGCGACGTACCGTCACGGTAAGGGCTCTGTTAGCTCAGGCGCATACATAGAACGGACGTCTTTACGTTGCCCTAAAGCTCGGTAAAGACACCCGTCCGCCAAATATCCGTGATGCAGAAAAATTACCAACCGGTGTAGTAGTCGGTGGTTCCGGCAGCGCAGCCGGAGTCATAGACCTTGCAATCACCCTTGGAGCCCGTAAAGGTCGAGCCCTGGGCCATATCGCCCGCGGCAACAACGTAATAGCCGTCGGAATCGCGCCAGAAGCCCTCAGAATCCTGAGTCCATTCGCCCGTGCGATAGTGATAAAGCACATTGCTGCTGTAATAGGTCTCGCGGCGCCCGTTGTAGTTATTGACACCCGCAGAGCGCGTCAGGCCCGATCCGTTCGTGCAGGACGCGGCAGACGCGTAGGACGGAGTGTAACCGGCGTTGTAGTACGAAGCCTCGGCAGCCTCCGCCTCGGCGGCAGCCTCGAGCGCTTCGCGCTTGGCATCCTCAAGCGCAGTGCGCAGCTCATCGAGCTCGGTCGACTTGGCGTCGACCTCCCCCATCGTCAACAGGCTACCCGCGCCGTCGATACAGCCCTGCAGCACAGCGCGCTCGTCATCGGTGGCATAGTCGCCATACATATTCATGATGATCTGAGCGCGCATCTCCAGGGAATCGCGCTTGGCCTCCATCGAGGCGTTCCACTCCTGCATGGAACCATAACCATCGCCGCGATAGTCAACGGGCTGTACCAGCGTCGTCTCGGACGGCGTAGATCCAACCGTATCGGACAATGTTGCGGCATGGGCATCAGTTGCACCGGCGCCCGCCAAAAGTGCCACGGTCAGAGCGGCGGAAAGGGCGGCGGCTTTCGGTTTTCGTGAATCGATCCTCATGTAGCTGGAAACCTCCGTAGTGCGTTTTTGCTGCGTTTGAGCTGCGTGTGATTCGATCGCGCTGCATAGTACCCCGAGCAAATCGCGACCTGCGGTTTTACTCAAAAGGCGCACGTCAATTGCGTAAAACTCACATCCTCTCAACAGGAGTTTTCCACAACTCGAATGCATAAAGCGTGTCAAAAACCCTGTTTTTTGCGCCCTTTCTATGCAAAAAAGGCGCCTGTGCAACTATTGTTCGCACAGGCGCCTTGAGCAGGCATTTTATGCAGTTATACCTATCGAGTCGCAAGGGGTCCTTGCACAAGTCGCTTTACTCGTCCAGCGCGGCGAAGGCCTGCTTCAGGTCCCAAATGATATCCTCGGCGTTCTCGGTACCGATGGAAAGACGGATCGTTGAGGGCGTGATGTTCTGCTCGGCGAGCTCCTCGGCAGACAGCTGGGAGTGCGTGGTGGTAGCCGGGTGCACGACGAGCGACTTGACGTCGGCCACGTTGGCGAGCAGCGAGAACACCTGCAGATGATCAATGAACTTCCAAGCTGCCTCCTGGCCACCCTTAATCTCAAAGGTAAAGATCGAGGCACCGCCACGGGGGAAGTACTTCTGATAGAGCTCGTGATCGGGGTGCTCAGGCAGGCTCGGGTGATTCACCTTGGCAACATGGCTGTCACCAGCCAGGAACTCAACGACCTTCTTGGTGTTCTCGACATGACGGTCAACGCGCAGCGACAGAGTCTCGGTGCCCTGGAGCAGAACCCAGGCGTTGAACGGGCTGATGCAGGCGCCCTCGTCACGCAGCAGGATGGCGCGGACATAGGTTGCGAAGGCGGCGGGACCGGCAGCCTCGGCAAACGAGACGCCATGGTAGGAGGGGTTGGGCTCGGCGATCTGCGCATACTTGCCGCTCGCCTTCCAATCGAAGTTACCGCCGTCGACGATCACACCGCCCAGCGAGGTGCCGTGGCCGCCGATGAACTTGGTTGCGGAGTGGACGACGATGTTGGCACCATGCTCCAGCGGACGGAACAGATACGGGGTGCCGAAGGTGTTGTCGACGACAACCGGTAAACCGTGCTTCTTGGCGATCTCGGAGATGGCGTCGATATTGGGGATGTCGGAGTTGGGGTTGCCGAGCGTCTCGAGATAGATGACCGTGGTGTTGTCCTTGATGGCCCCCTCGACCTCTTCCAGGTTATGGGCATCGACGAAGGTGGTCTCGACGCCAAACTGGGAGAGCGTATGCTCCAGCAAGTTGTAGGAGCCACCGTAGATAGTCTTCTGGGCAACCACATGGTCACCGGCCTGGGCAAGGGCCTGCAGGGTATAGGTGATGGCAGCAGCACCGGAGGCGACGGCTAGACCTGCCACGCCACCCTCGAGCGCGGCGATACGATCCTCGAAGACGCCCTGGGTGGAGTTGGTCAGACGGCCGTAGATGTTTCCGGCGTCGGCAAGACCAAAGCGGTCGGCGGCGTGCTGGGAGTTGCGGAACACATAGCTCGTGGTCTGGTAGATAGGCACGGCACGGGAGTCGGATGCAGGATCGGCACTCTCCTGGCCAACGTGCAGCTGCAGGGTATCGAAACCAAAGGTGTGCTCGGGGTTGTTGATGAACTGGCTCATGATGATCTCCTTGATCGAACAAAAGTAAATAAAAAGAGAGAAGTAAGTCGCTGTCTCCTGATCACGCCGACGGGCGCAAACAGGAGCCCGGCATTCGTCTTGGTAAGCAATTCATATGCAGGCCTCCTTTCGCATCCCGGTTCCGTGGTTGGCTTAATTACCTACCGCCTTTGTGTGTTTTGAATAGTACGAGCATTGTTTCCGTCGGTCAATCACTTAAAAGCGCTAACTTGTTATCTGTTTTATAGATAACTATCGAAAGGACGGGCGCCGATGACCCTCCAGCAGCTTCGCTTTTTGATCGCCGTGGCAGAGTCCGGTTCGATCAACGCCGCAGCCCAGCGCCTCTATACCGCACAGTCCAATATCTCCAACGCCGTCAAAAGCCTGGAACAGGAACTTCATATCGAAATCTTTACGCGCTCTAGCCGCGGTGTTGCACTCACCAACGACGGCACCGAGCTTTTGGGTTATGCACGCCAGGTCGTAGAGCAGGCCGACATGCTTGAAGCCCGCTACGAGGACGGCGGTACCCCGCAAGCCCGCCTCGCCATTTCCGCCCAGCACTACGCCTTTTCGGTCGAGGCCTTTGTCAACGTAGTCGAGCGCTGCCGCGACAGCAAGTTCGAGTTCATCATGCGCGAGACCACCACATCGCAGATCATCGATGACGTCCGCGCGTTTCGCAGCGACATCGGCATCCTCTATCTGGACGACTTTAACGTCCGCGTTCTGCAGAAGGCTTTTGCCGATGCGCGCGCGAGCTTCCATCCCCTATTCGACGCGACGGTCCACGTCTTCGTTAGCGAGCGCCACCCGCTTGCCCGCCGCCCGCAGCTGTCCCTTGCCGACCTCACACCATATACGCGCTACAGCTTTGAGCAAGGTACCTCGAACTCCTTCTATTACGCCGAGGAACCTTTTAGCTATATCCCTTGCGACCGCAACATACGAATCTCGGACCGCGGAACACTTACCAACTTACTTATCACGTCGAACGGCTACACCCTGTCGACCGGTGCCCTCTCCAATGAAATGCAATGGGGTATGGCATCGATCCCGTTAGCAGACGCCCCAACGATGCACGTAGGCTATATCATGCACGACGAGCGCAAGCCCTCTCCCCTCTTGCAGCAATACCTCGACGAGCTCAACCGCATCATCCATGCCAACTAACTGTCGGAAGACGGGGTAGAAATCGTAGATTGCTAGCCCCCGGCGGGCATGGCGCTACAATGGTCACTCACACGAAACGTACCCAACGAAAGGAAGCCCGTGAAGGTCATCATCTATACCGACGGCTCGGCCCGATCAAATCCGGGACGCGGCGGCTACGGCGCCGTACTCAAATACACCAACCCCGCCGGCAAGACCTTCACCTCCGAGCTTTCACGCGGCTACGCCAAGACCACCAACAACCGCATGGAACTCATGGCGGTCATCGTGGCGCTCGAGGCGCTCAACCGCCCCTGCGAGGTCGAGGTCCATTCCGATTCGCAGTACGTCGTCAACGCTTTCAATAAACACTGGATCGACGGCTGGAAAAAGCGCGGGTGGAAAACTGCCAACAAGCAGCCCGTTAAGAACCGTGACCTGTGGGAGCGCCTGCTTGCCGCAAAGAGCAAGCATAAGGTGGAGTTCATCTGGGTTAAGGGCCACGCCGGCCACGAGCTCAACGAGCGCTGCGATGAGCTCGCCACCACGGCGGCCGACGGCAGCAACCTCGATATCGACACCGGCTTTAACGAGAGCGACCTGTAATAGCGTTTTCGCGCAGCTTTATATCCCCACGCGCTACACTCATCCTGTAGACCAAACAACGCAAGGGGGACGTATGCTGCGCATCGCGACCATCGGCACATCCATGATCACCGACGACTTTATCCAAGTCGTCAACGCCAACGACCAAGCCGCGTTTGTGGGCACGCTCTCGCGCGATGCCGAGCGCGGCGCCGCCTTTACCGCCGAACACGGCGGCGAGCGTAACTTCACCGCACTTGACGAGCTTGCGTCCGCCGTCGACGTCGACGCCGTCTATATCGGCAGCCCTAACGCACTTCACCACGAGCAGGCCCTTGCCTGCATCGCCGGTGGCAAGCATGTCATCGTCGAGAAACCCTTCTGCGCCACCGAAGCGCAGGCGCTGGAAGTCTTCCGCGCTGCCGAGGTAGCAGGTGTCGTGGCCCTCGAGGCCATGCGCCCGCTCCATGACCCCGCTTTCCACGCCGTCGAGGACGCCCTGGGCGAGATTGCGCCCATTCGTCGCGCCTCACTGCGCTTTGGCAAGTATTCTTCGCGCTACAACGAGGTTCTCGCGGGGCGCGCCACCAATATCTTCGACTGCCACATGGCCTCGGGCTCCCTCATGGACATTGGCGTCTACACCGTCGAGCCCATGGTCGAGATTTTCGGCATGCCCTCCGGCCTTACGAGCATGACTACTCTGCTCGACCCCACCACGCGACAGCTCACGCACGGCCCCATCGACGGCTGCGGTTCCATCCTCGCCAGCTACGGCGGTGGCCGCATCTCCGTCGAGCTCGCGCACTCCAAAATTACGAATGACCTGCTGCCCTCGCAGATCGAAGGCGAGCGTGGCACTATCCAGATCGACCATCTGTCCACGCCCCGCAACGTCCGCATCGACTATCGCGGCGATGTCGTACGCGGCTCAGCGACCGAGGCACCGCGCGAACAGGGCGACAACGGCCGCGTGCTCGACCTGCCCAAATCGAGCAACACTATGGAATACGAACTCACAGACTTTATCACCGCCATCGATGGCATCGATAACGTTAAGGAAGAGATTTGGGAGACCCCGGCGGGACGCCACGAGCTTGGCCACTACCGCGATGTCACGCTCGTCTCACTACGCATCATGGATGCCGTGCGTCAGCAGGCCGGCATAACCTTCCCGGCCGACGCAGGCAAGCAGGCATAGCGATGGGCCTCTTCGATACGTTCTTCTCCAGCGTCACCGGCGGCAGTCGAGAGCCTCAAAAACCGTCAAACGTCGAGCTCGAGCTGCGCCGCAGGCTTACCGTGCTTGCAAGCGACGAGGCCACTCAAGACACTCCCCTGCGTTATTTCCTGCGCTGGGCGGGGCAAGTCCAAGGCGTTGGTTTTCGCTTTACCAACACCAACCTCGCACAGGCACGCGCACTCACCGGCTGGGTGCGTAACATGGAAGACGGCTCAGTCGAGATGGAGATACAGGGAGCTCCGGCAGACATCCTATCTCATCTCGAGGCGCTTCATGCCTCCTACGAGCGCATGGGAACGCGTTTTCGCCTTGTAGATGCCCAGGTCCGAGCCCCACTTGCCAATGAAGACGGTTTCAGTCCTCATTATTAGTATTGTGTGCTAAATACGGTATCATTTACCTACGACCGTTGATAGAAAAGAGGCGAGGCGCATGGCGGTGCAAAGAAGGAATACCAAGCAGCGAAAGCTGGTTCTTGACGCCGTGCGCCAAAGCTATAACCATCCCACCGCCGACGAAATCTACAACGTCGTGCGCGCGCAGGATGACAAAATCAGCCGCGGTACGGTCTACCGCAACCTCAATCTCTTGGCTGACGCCGGCGAGATCCTCTCCATCAAGACGCCGGGCGGCAGCCGCTTCGATCGCACGACCGAGCCGCACGCACATATCATCTGCACCTCATGCAGCCGCGTCATCGACGTACCGCTCCCCTTCGATGCCCAGCTCGACGCCAAAGCGTCCGAGCAAATCGGCTGGCACGTCACGTCGCACTACACCATCTTCGAGGGTCTCTGCCCCGACTGCCGGTAGATGTTTGGAACATGCCTTAAAATCCACCTTTCCGCACTTTGCAGCAAAAAGTAGATTCCTAGACATGTCCCAAATGTCTACTCAGCAAGTAGACGACGCAGCTCTTCTTCGACCGTGCGCACGTAGCGGACGCGGTCGTTAATGCCACGCATAGAGGGATTGCAGCTCTCCATCAGATAGGGATGGCCCACGACGTTGAGCATGTCGCGATCGTTCTCATTGTCGCCAAACGCCATCATCTCATCGGGCGAAATACCCAGGGCACGACCGTAATCGGCAAGCGCGGAGCCCTTGCCCGAACCGAAACCGATAAAGTCCGTCCATTCGGTTCCCGACGTCATCACGTCAACACGGTCGCTAAAGAGGCGCTCGAAATACTCCAGGGCCGCCGGCTGATCCACCTCGGGCGTCTGGAAGGCAATCTTAATGACGTCCTCGTCGATGTCCTCGGGGCGGTCGACCACCGCCACATCGCAGTGGACCTCATAGCGCAAATGGTCGACGAACGCATCGTTGCCGCTCATGGTGTAGAGGTGTCCCTCACACGAAAGGGTCACGTCGGCATGGGGATACGCAACCACGGCATTCGCGATATCCATAGCAAGGCTACGCTCCATGGAGCGCTTGACAACGGCACGCCCCTCGCTCATCACCAGGGCTCCGTTCTCGCATACATAGGCGAGCTCATCGGCCACCGGGGTAAACAGATAGCGCAAGCTCGCATATTGACGACCGCTCGCCGGCATAAACACGATACCGCGACGATGCAGTTCATCGATGAGCTCAAAGGCCTCGGAACGCGGCTCGCGCTCCCCCGGATGCAGCAACGTGCCGTCCAAATCGCATGCAATCAGCTTGATTCCCTCAAGACCCATATGCTTTCCCCCCAAAGCACCTCATCAACAGTAAGACGGACTTTGAATAGCTGCCTCTCAAAGTCCGTCTTACTCATACGCACGTTAACCGCGCGCCTTTTTTACGATCGTAAAGTCGGGAGCCATACTCACAACGGCATCCGCCGCACTCGACGCAAAGCGCCGGTCCGCATCGAGTTCACGGGTAACCACCGAGAGCCAAACGCCCTCGACGCCCCGGAGCATGCGGCCCAAAACAGGCTGCACCGGCGTATACATGCGCACGGTATACTCGTCCGAATCGCCTCGGAAAAGCGGCGCGTGCATATTGCCGATCTCCCAGCACGCATGCGCGAGCGCAATCGGGTCCATGCGGTCGACTTCGACCAAATAAACCTCGGCACTGCGCAGGCGCACGACAACCGCCACGGGCACCATGCCCGAACGGTCGATGACAAGCACATCGCCGTCGACAAGACGACCGCCGTCGGCAGCATCCAGCCGAACATCGACCGTGCGCCCCAGCTCCGTCACACCCACAAACGCGCGCGTGTCAGCCTGGTCCCAATCGAGCAGTAGCTCGTCAACTTCAAAGACGCCGCCCAAATTCCGGCGGAGCAGGAGTTCATAGGACGGATCGTTGAGATTTCCCAAGCATGTCGTCGAAACCAAGCGCTCGGGCATACTCTAACCCTCGACCTCGACGAGCTCGATATCAAAGTTGAGGTCCTTGCCGGCCAGCTCGTGGTTGGCGTCGAGCGTCACGGCCTCGGGCGTAACGTCGATGACCACGGCGGGGACGGGCATACCGCTCGGCGTGGACAGGAAAAGCTTCATGCCCTTCTCGATCTGCTCGATGTTGGGAACCTGTTCGGCCGGGAAGGTAATAACCATCTCGGGATTGTGCTCGCCGTAGGCATCGGCAGCCGGGATGTGCACGGTCTTCTTCTCGCCCACCTGCATGTCGACAACAGCGGCGTCGAAGCCCTTGATCATCTGACCGGCGCCGCAGGTGAACTCCAGCGGCTCGCCGCGATCGTAGGAGCTATCGAACTGCGTGCCGTCGTCGAGCGTGCCGCGATAATGAGTCTTGACCTTCTTGCCCTGGTTGGACATGGAAACCTCCGTGATAAGGGCGGCGCACAACGTGGGCCGCCATGAACATATGGCGCTAACTATACCCTAGTCATACAATTCAAAGACAGTTTGCAAAGAAACGCTGCAACCGGAGGAACCATGGCATATCCCGTATTTGACCTACACTGCGACACCGCCGACCGCATCGGCTGGGCCACGCTCGATCTCGACCTGCGCTTTACCGCCGGCACCGACGGCTATTTCCCCGGCGACGAGACGCATCCGCAAGATTTCGACCTCATCGAGGGTAACGCCTGCGCCATCTCGCTCGCAAAGATCGGCAACACGCCGTGGGCACAGTGCTTCGCCACGTTTGTCCCCGACGAGATTCCCACCGCCCACGCCGCGCGCTTCCAGGCGCAGATCATGGCGCATATGAGCGGCCAGGCAATGCTCAACCACGACCGTATGGTCAACGTGCGCAGCGCCGCAGACATTCGCCCCGCGCTCAAGGACGGCAAGGTCGCTTGCATCCACACCATCGAAAACGCCACGTTCTTTGCCGAGGACCCCGCGCTGATCGAAGTGCTCAAGAGCTTGGGCGTGCTCATGTCGTCACTCAGCTGGAACGCGCAGGGACCGCTCGCGAGCGGCCACGACACCCACGCCGGCCTCACCGCCGCCGGCATCGAGGCGCTTACGCAGATGGAGCACGCCGGCATGGTGCTCGACGTCTCCCACCTCAACGATGAGTGCTTTGACGAGGTTGTCGCCCACGCCACGCGCCCCTTCGTCGCCAGCCACTCCAACTCCCGCGCGGTTTGCGACGTCAAGCGCAACCTCACCGACGACCAGTTCCGCACCATTCGCGACATGGGCGGTATCGTCGGCCTCAACTACTGCAGCGAGTTCCTTTCCAACGACGCAACCGACAAGACCGCCGCAGACGTCACCTTCGACCAGCTGGCGGCACATATCGAGCACTGGCTCGACCTGGGCGGCGAGGACGTCATCGCGCTCGGCGGCGACTGGGACGGCGCCGCGGTGCCCGCTTTCCTCTCCGACGCCAGCAAGATGCCCGAGTTCCAGAACATGCTCTCCAAGCACTTTGGCAAGACCGTGATGCAAAAGCTCTGCAGCGACAACGCGCTTGCCTTCTTTGAGCGTTATTAATTTCACATCCATGGCGCGGGCCGGCATGCCGAACGGTCGGCATGCCGGCCCGTCCCCAATCTGAAGGACCGCTTTTGACGCAGCAGTTTACGATTTCCGTATCCCGACCGGATGGGACGCCCATCCCCGTCGTCGTTACCAAAAAGCGCGTCAAGAACTTCAACCTACGCGTCTCATCGAGCGGTGAGGTCCACGCCAGCGCGCCGCTCGGCGCCAGCCGCGAGCGTATCGAAGCGTTTGTGAAGCGCAACAGCGCCTGGATTATCAGCCGACTTGCCCAGCGCGAGCAACGTCAGACGACGGCACAGGAGTCGCTCAGCCCCCACTCGATCATTGCACTTTGGGGCAAGCCCATCACGGTACAGGATGCACTCGACCACAACTTTGAGCCACCCGCACCGCGGCCCAAGCAGGCTACCTTCGCAAGTTTTATGGGTACCGACGAGCCAGACGAACGTCCGCAGGCCAAGTGGAACGCGACCCTCGACGGCTTAACGCCCAGTGAGATCCAAGCCCATATTGACCAGCTCTATACGTCCGAGGTCACATCGGCACTGCGCGATATTGTGCACGCATACGAAATCGCAATGGGTGTCGCCGTTTCCCGCGTTTCCGTACGCAGCATGAAAACGCGTTGGGGCTCCTGCACGCCCAAATCCGGCGCCGTTCGCATCGCACGAGAACTTGCCGCCTACCCCGTCGAATGCCTCGACATGGTTGTCGCCCACGAGCTCGTCCACTTGCTCGAGCCAAGCCACAATCAGCGGTTTCACGCGCTGCTCGACACGTACTGCCCCAACAACAGAGCTCTGTCGCAGCGGCTCAAAAAACCGCCCGCCAACGAGCTCTAGAGTCGGTTAGCGCACGCGCTCGATCTCGACACCGCAGCTTGCCAGGGGAAGACCGACGGGCGCCCAAGGCTTATCGAGCTTAACACGCACGCCAAGCAGCAGGGGGTAACGACGTAGCAGCATCGAGGCCACACCCTCGGCTGCAGCCTCGATGAGCTTAAACGTATGCTCGCGCAGATAGCCATCGACATCGTGGCACACCGAGCCATAGTCAATCGAGGCGTCCAGGTTATCGTGCTCCCCCGCTGCACGCAGGTCGGCATAGAGCACCAAGGACACGATGAACTTCTGGCCCAGCGCGTTCTCCTCGGGATACACGCCGTGGTTGGCAAAGACTTCGAGACCTTCAACGGTGATGCGGTCGGCATGGCGCAGATCGTCATAGCTCACGTGGGGTACCGCCGTTGCGGTGGATATTTCGCCCCTTCCACGGCGGGCGAGCTCGGCACCTTCAGTCTTGGTTGCATTCTCGGGCAGTTTCTTATTGCTCATCGCGATCGTCTCCTTCGTTTAGAACCCCGACCGCGCAAACTAACTACACGCGAATCGACAGGTTCTTTTTATCATCGCTCCAGTTGCAAGCATTGCGCGCGGGGCATGCAAAGCAGGCGCGCGACGCTTTATCGGCCGCATAGAGCAGACGCTCAAGCGGTTGGCTGTTCACGCGCAGCTTTCGATGGCCCAGAATGGCCGTCTTAATGGCTGCGGCATCGGCCGGCTCAAACGCCACATCATCGGGCATGCCGCCGAGAATCGCATCAGCGACGCGTTCGCTTGCAACATCATGGGATATACCCGATTCATACTGTTCATCTTTGCCGATATCGTGAAGAAGTGCCGTGGCGTAGATGACCTCGCGGTCAAATTCGAGCTGTTCCTCGAGATTCTTGATCCACATAATGCGAGCGACATCGAGCAGATGGTCAATACCGTGGCGGCAGAAGATGCGCCCCGATTCCAACTGCGCAATGTTGCCCAGGTGCCGCCGAAACAGCCCGTTGGCACAAATGTAATCAATGCGAGGCATGGCATCAAAGGGGGCCAGGCCCGAAGCCATGAAGCCGCGACGCGGCGTCCCCTCATCGGTCTTCGATGTAAAGTCGTTGACGACCCTCATGCTAACGGCCCAGCATCCTAAAGAACCGCTCCTCGAGCGCGGGATCGGTCTCAAAGACGCCGCGGCGAGCGAGCGTCACGGTCTTGGTGCCAGGCTTTTGCACGCCGCGCATGGTCATGCACATATGCTCAGCCTCCATGAGCACAATCGCTCCCTGGGGAGCGAGATACTCCATGAGGGCATCGGCAACCTGTGCGCACAGCTGCTCCTGCAGCTGCAGACGACGGGCGTAGACCTCAACCGTGCGGGCAAGCTTAGAGAGCCCTGCGACACGGCCGTTGGGGATATAACCAATGGCGGCCTTGCCATAAAACGGCAGCAGATGATGTTCGCACAGCGAGTAGAACGTGATGTCGCGCTCGATAACCAAGTCGTTCGAAGCGACGGCAAAAGTTTTGGACAGATGCTCCTCGGCACTCTGGTCCATACCGCCGGCAATCTCGCCATACATACGGGCGACGCGTGCCGGAGTCTCCAGCAGGCCCTCACGAGTTGGGTCCTCGCCTATACCTTCAAGCAGCAGCTTAATGGCAGTCTCGACTTTTTCCTGATCGACCATCTGGGCCTCACTTTTTTCGATTTCGCGTTCGCGCTATGGTACCACGCCCTCCGGCATCGGCCGCAAGCTACATAGTATGGGTCGAATAGACCGGATCGTCCCGCCAAAGCTCCACAGCATCGCAAAGCGAAACGCCCTCACGTGCAGCACGAGCGCGCGTGGCGTTCATGTCGATCACGCGCTGATTACTCGAGCCCCTAAAGCGCAACGAGATATCGTACAGGTCCTGAACAAACGGACCGTCCACCAGCATGTCGAGGCAGGCAAGGATACGGTCCGTCACCTCGGTATGGTGACGACCGCCCGGCATAAGCTCCTCGAGTACGTCGCCAGTAAAGCACCAAATGGTCTTTCCCGACCCCGCAGGATAGGCCGCACGCACGCGTTCAATAAAGTCAACAAGCCCCGCCTGATTCTCGGGCTCCATGGGCTCGCCGCCCAAAATCGTCAAGCCATCGATAAAGGGATGATCGAGACTCTCGATAATTTTGTCCTCGACGGCGCGATCGAACGGCTCGCCCGCAGCAAAGTCCCACGCGACAGAGTTAAAGCAGTTCTTGCACCCACGACGGCACCCACTCACAAACAGAGAAGTACGAACGCCTTCCCCATCAGCAATGTCGAAATACTTAATGTTCGCGTAGTTCATAGGTAACTCTCCCGGGAGGCCGGGACATATCATCCCGTCCTCAAACATTCTCGGCCTTCGGCCTGCGAAACTGTGGGCGGGACGATATGTCCCGGCCTCATGCAAAGGGTAACTCAATGAACGAAGCGAACATCGAGCATAGGGTTCGAGGTCCAATAAAAACTATGTTGCAGCTCAACCGTCATCACAAGCAAAGCGTTGTTGCAAGTCAACTCATTTCCGCTAAGAACTTCGAGGAGTGAGCAGACCGCATGCTGCATCTCAGCTACATCACCTTGGCTGCCCCGTAGCGAGGCCCCGGACCTTTACTCGATATGAGTTCCGCACGAACAGGAGGCGCCAGTGGCGCCTCCGTCGTGAGCCAGGACTGTCCGAAATAGCGAGTAAAGATCCGGGGCCTCGCTACGGGGCAGCCTGGGATAGTTATTAGAGATGCAGCACGCGGTCGCGGATCTCCTCGGTTCGACCCTGGTTCCAGAACTGGGTACCGATGTAACCACACGTACGGCGGGCGACGTTCATCTTCTCCTGATCGCGGTTGCCGCAGTTGGGGCACTCCCACACCAGCTTGCCGTCATCCTCGACAATCTTGATCTCGCCGTCGTAGCCGCACACCTGACAGTAGTCACTCTTGGTGTTGAGCTCGGCGTACATGATGTTGTCGTAGATGTACTGCATCACGCGAATGACAGCCTTGAGGTTGTCCTGCATGTTGGGAACCTCGACGTAGGAGATAGCGCCGCCCGGCGAAAGCTGCTGGAACATACCCTCGAACTTAAGCTTGTCGAAGGCATCGATCTCCTCGGACACGTGGACGTGATAGCTGTTAGTGATGTAGCCCTTGTCCGTCACGCCCGGGATAATGCCAAAACGACGCTGCAGGCACTTGGCGAACTTGTAGGTCGTCGACTCCAACGGCGTGCCGTACAGCGAGAAATCGATGTCGCTCGCAGCCTTCCACTCCGCGCACTTGTCGTTCATGTGCTGCATGACGGCCATGGCAAACGGCGTGCCCTCCTTCTCGGTGTGGCTGTGACCCGTCATGTACTTGACGCACTCATACAGACCGGCGTAACCCAGGCTGATGGTGGAATAGCCGCCCACGAGCAGTTTGTCGATCGTCTCACCCTTCTTAAGGCGCGCCAGGGCGCCGTACTGCCAAAGGATCGGCGCGGCATCCGAAAGCGTGCCCATCAGGCGCTCATGGCGGCACAGCAGGGCCCGGTGGCACAGCTCAAGGCGCTCATCGAAGATCTTCCAGAACTTGTCCATATCCTGGTGCGAGCTCAACGCGACATCGGGCAGGTTAATGGTTACAACACCCTGGTTAAAGCGACCATAGTACTTAGGCTTGGTCGGGTCATAGTTCAGCGCGTTGGCAACATTGTTAAAGCCGTTGCCCGAGCGATCGGGCGTCAGGAAACTGCGGCAACCCATGCAGGTGTAGCAATCGCCGTTGCCGGCGCTCTCGCCCTTCGACAGCTTGAGCTCGCGCATCTTCTTCTCGGAGATGTAGTCGGGCACCATGCGCTTGGCGGTGCACTTGGCAGCCAGCTGGGTCAGGTAGAAGTACGGGGAATTCTCGTGAACGTTATCGTCCTCGAGTACATAGATAAGCTTGGGGAATGCCGGGGTAATCCACACGCCGGCCTCGTTCTTAACGCCCTCGTAGCGCTGGCGAAGCGTCTCCTCCACAATCATGGCAAGGTCGTGCTTCTCCTGAGGCGTACGGGCCTCGTTAAGATACATAAAGACCGTCACGAACGGCGCCTGGCCATTCGTGGTCATAAGGGTCACGACCTGATACTGAATCGTCTGGACGCCGCGACGGATCTCATCGCGCAGGCGATCCTCAACGACCTCGCGAACCTTCTCGGCAGATGCCGAGACACCGAGCTCCTCAAGCTCGCGAGCGACCTCGCCGCGAATCTTCTGACGGCTCACCTCAACAAAGGGGGCAAGATGGGTCAGCGAGATGGACTGGCCGCCGTACTGGGAAGAAGCAACCTGGGCGATGATCTGCGTCGCGATGTTGCAAGCGGTCGAGAAGCTGTGCGGCTTCTCGATCAGCGTGCCCGAGATAACAGTGCCGTTCTGGAGCATGTCCTCCAGGTTCACCAGATCGCAGTTGTGCATGTGCTGGGCAAAGTAATCCGAATCGTGGAAGTGGATCAGGCCCTCATTATGGGCATCCACGATCTCCTGGGGCAGCAGCACGCGCTGAGTCAGGTCCTTGGAGATCTCGCCGGCCATGTAGTCGCGCTGAACGGAGTTGACGGTCGGGTTCTTGTTGGAGTTCTCCTGCTTGACCTCTTCGTTATTGCACTCAATCAACGACAGGATCTTGTCATCGGTCGTGTTCTTCTGGCGCTTCAGGCTCTGAACATAACGATAGATGATGTAGTGGCGGGCAACCTCGTAGCAGTCGAGACGCATGATCTCGTCCTCGACCAAATCCTGGATCTCCTCGACCGAAACGGTGTGTCCGGCATTCTCACATGCCTCGGCAACGTTTTGTGCCGCATAAACCACCTGACGGTCGGTTAGACGAGAGCTCTCCTCGACCTCCAAGTTTGCGGCGCGGATGGCATTGACGATCTTATCGATGTCAAAGACAACCTCGGTGCCGCTGCGCTTGATGATCTTCATCCTCTTGCCTCTTTCGCCTCGTAGTCTCATTGCGCTTCAGAGCCAAACGATGCCCGGCAGAGCTTGCCCCTGTCTTGCGGCGCCGTCGCGCAATCTGTGTTCTCGATAAACCATAGGCCCTCATGCGGACAATCCTCGCGGCCGATCAAGCGGCTCAAAGGCGTGTCCAAATGGGGCGAATAAGGTCTTCGTTCTCTGTCCGCCATCTATCATACGACAAAGAGGCATCTATATCCTGTATTCTTTTTTTAGGTCAAACACAACATATAGTGTTTCAGCAGGTCAAAGCAATTAGTCATTTTGCAGACGCATTAAAAATGAGGGGCATTTGACAAGTCGGTAAAACGTTACCAACACGGCTACCTGCATGGCAGTTATAAAACCCCCTTAGTCAAGCCGCTGACAAATCCTACCAAAACCAAGCCGCTCACGCCAAAAGAATCCAAAAGATTATGCTTGACCAACATGTTGCGGTCACGGTCGGCCAGAACGTATGCAATCTGCCGGCACCTCTACGGGGACCTTGGATCAATATTTGGTGGCATACTTGACGGCGTGCTTGGTAGCAAAACAAAACAGCCCAGAGGACATAGCCTCTGAGCTGCGAACATTTGGTGGGCGTTAGAAGATTTGAACTTCTGACCTCTTCCGTGTCAGGGAAGCGCTCTCCCCCTGAGCTAAACGCCCAAATGGAGCGGACAACGGGGCTCGAACCCGCGACCCCAACCTTGGCAAGGTTGTGCTCTACCAACTGAGCCATGTCCGCTTACGAGGATTAATCTTACGTGATGCCCGCATCCTATGCAAGAACTTTTTTTAAAAAGTTTTGCAACGCCCTCGCGAACCTCGCGAAGACATCAGCCACCACGGAAGGCGCGGGCAAACGCAATCTCGCCGCAAGAGACCCCTACATCTCACCGAGCATGATCCAGGCAGAGCTGTCCTGCGCGAGCCTGCCGTCTGCAAGCGGTGATGAGGTGAGCAGGACCCTGCCCGCCGGCAGCTCCACGGGTGCTGCACCGAAGTTCGTCACACACGCCCAGCCGTTATCGCGGCGATAGGCGATGACGCCGCCCTCAGCGCCCTCGGCACCATCCGCAAGACCGGTGCGCCCGTCAAGATCGAGCCACGCAAGATCGTTGGCGCACCCGCGCAGCTTGCGCCGCAGCCAGAGGGCGTCACGATAGAGCGCAAGCATCGATGTCGGGTCCACTTCTTCCCTATCGGCAGCATAATCGGAAAACCATGCAGGCTGCGGCAGATGGGGCGCCGCATCGGCGTCTGCCGGCGAAAACCCAAACGATCCGCCATGCGCGGGATCGTCCGCCGCCACCCACGGCAGGGGCACACGACAGCCGTCGCGCCCCTTCTCACGCTTCGGTCCGTGCGTATTGGTCGCAGTAGGGTCTTCGAGTGCAGCCCACGGGATATCAGCCACCTCAAAAAGGCCGAGCTCCTCACCCTGATACACGTATGCCGAGCCCGGAAGCGCCAGTTCAAGCAAAAGGGCCGCCCGCGCGCGGCGCTCGCCGAGTTCACGGTCCTCGTCATAAGACGACCCGTCGCGTAAGAGCCAGTCGAGCGCAATCTGATGGTAGCGCGTCGCCTTGATTTGCGGCAGGGCATAGCGTGTCGCCACGCGCTGCACGTCGTGGTTGGAGAGTACCCAGGTCGAGGCGGAATCGGATTCGACGGCTGCCTTCAAGCCCTTCTCGATTGCAGTGTGCATGTCATCATAGGTCCAAGTGGCCTTGGCAAACTCAAAGTTGAATGTCTGGCCAAGCTCGCTGGGACGCGCGTAGAGATACTGGCGCTCGGGCAGCACCCACGCCTCGGCAACGGCACTGCGCGGCGGATTATAGCGGTCGAACACGCGGCGCCACTCGCGATAGATCTCGTGGACCTCATTGCGGTCCCACAGCGGATGGGTGCCGTCGTCAACCATGTCATCGCCCTCGGCGAGATGCCACCGGTCGAGGTCATCGCGGTCGAGATCCTTGGCGAGACCCTGCGCCACATCAATGCGAAAGCCGTCGACGCCTCGATCGCTCCAAAACGCCAGGACGTCGCAAAAGAGCGCGTGAACCTCAGGGCATGACCAGTCAAAGTCCGGCTGCTCGGGCGTAAACATGTGCAGATACCACTGACCGTCCGCAACACGCGTCCATGCGGGGCCGCCAAAGTTGGCATTCCAATTGGTGGGAGGCAGCTCGCCATGCTCGCCGCGACCATCGCGGAAGATATAACGGGCGCGTTCGGGCGATCCGGGGCCGGCGGCAAGAGCGGCTTTGAACCAGGGGTGCTGGTTGGATGAATGGTTGGGCACGATGTCGACGATGACCTTGATGCCGCGCGCGTGAGCCGCAGCGATCATGTCATCGAAGTCGTCAAGCGAGCCGAGACGTGGGTCGACATCGCAGTAGTCCGCCACATCATAGCCGCCATCGACAAGAGGCGAAGGGTAAAACGGGCTCAGCCAGATGGCCTCGATACCCAGCCGCTCAAGATAGTCCATCTGCTGGGTAATGCCCGCGATATCGCCCAGACCCGAACCAGTCGAATCCTTAAACGAGCGCGGGTAGATCTGATAGATCGCGGCATCGGACATCCATGAGCGCGAAGAAGACTTTTCTGTAGCCATGGGGCGTATCTCCCTTGCAACGAGGTTATGCGAGATGCCCACGATGATACGCCCAAAGCGGACATTCGCGGCAAACAACGCCACAGCCACGACCCAAAACGCTCGCCCCCTCTCGGGTTCGAGCCTAGGAGATAGGTACAAAAAAAAGCCCGGCTACCGTAGTAGTCGGGCTGTTGCGTTTGGAGCGGACAACGGGGCTCGAACCCGCGACCCCAACCTTGGCAAGGTTGTGCTCTACCAACTGAGCCATGTCCGCATATGTAAAACAAAACGGGCGCCGGAGCGCCCGGATGTTGCCTGGAGGCGAAGCCCGGATTCGAACCGGGGGTAAAGGCTTTGCAGGCCTCTGCCTTACCACTTGGCCACTTCGCCGAAAAAGGACCGCCTAAACGGTCCGGAAATGCAATGGAGCGGACAACGGGGCTCGAACCCGCGACCCCAACCTTGGCAAGGTTGTGCTCTACCAACTGAGCCATGTCCGCTTGCGGGTTATTAATTTACGCGAGTTGTCCAAAAGACGCAAGTACTTTTTTCAAAAAACTTGTCTGCCGCATGTTCTTAGTAGCTAAACGCGCTAAAGCGATTGGCTAGGCACACGATTCCAGCGCTCCGCTAAACAGCTTCACCATCTGCACGCGCGTGCCGGCGCCGTCCGTACGACGAGCAACCTCCACGTTATCGACGAGCATACGCATAAGCTTGATGCCACGGCCGCGTTCCTCGGATGCGACCGGTTCGCTCGTTTCATCGATAGAATAGCCGGCACCTCGATCAAGCACCTCAACCACAACGCGATCGCCATAGGCCTGAACCGTCAGGACGCACCCGATACCGCCCGCATGGTCATAGGCATTACCCAGCGCCTCCCCCGACGCCAATGCGACATCGTAGCGCTCGTCACGGCGCAACGGAAGCGATTCAAGGAGTTCGGCGATGCGATGTCGGTAGTATGGAAGATTCTCGATACCCTGACGGACCTCGACGCTCTTACTCCAGCGAGGCAGCTCCCCCACCGGAATGGCGGGAATAGACTCCCGTGCCGGCCCCGCGACATGAAGGATATCGACAAGACGAGCAATCTCCAAAAAGCGAACAACTTCACCTGATGCATTGACGAGCGAAAGCAGGCCTTCTCGCCTCATGAGCTCACGAGCGCGCGTAAGCAGGAATGCCAAGCCCGTCGAATCGATAAAGCTAACAGCCTGACAGTTGATGACAACACGACGCACGCCGCGGCCAATCAAAGCATCCAACCGCCGACGCAGCGCAGGCACCGTGGCGATGTCGATATCGCCTGGTGGCGTCAAAACCGCTATGTCATTCCACTCATTCATACGACCATGGTTCCCCAAAAAAGCCCACTCGATGCATTCGTTTCCCCAACCATGCGGATTCAGCCCGCTCAGCGTCGTCTATGAACGACCCCGTAAAAACTCAAGGGACACCAATGCAATGTCATCGTCCAGCGCCGATTCGGTAAATCGGTCAAGCTCGCCCAAGACCTTGCCGCAAATGCCCGACACGCCCTCCCCCGAAACAGAAAGCAGAAGATCGCGCAAGCGCTGCTCGCCAAAGAACGCTCCGGTGCGGTCGCGGGCCTCAATCGTTCCATCCGTATACATGAAGAGCATGTCGCCAGGAGCGAACGTAAACACGCCTGTCTCGTACACCATGCTCTCAAAGGCACCGATTACACCCGATTGACATCCAAGCAGCTCGACCTCTCCCCCACGTGCCTCGCCGCCACCCAGCGGCATCGACTCTGGCCTAATGACCATGGTCGGAGGATGGCCCGCCGAACAATACGTTGCGCGTCCGGCCTTAAGGTCAATCTTGGCGATAAAGGCCGTCACGAACGTCTCGACCCTCGAAAAGCCCATGAGCATGCTGTTAAGGGAGCGTGCCATGCGGGCCGGTCCAGCGCCCTCCCAAGCATATGCCGTCAGGGCCGTCTTGACGAGCGCGGACATCGATGCGGCCTCAATGCCTTTGCCAGACACATCACCCAGAATCATGACGGCGCAGTCGTCGGGAAGACGGATGAGCGTATAGAAATCGCCGCCGACCAACGCCGAGTTCGTGGCCGACAGGTACACCGAATCGGTTGCGATACCCGGAACATCCCCCAGGGAATTTCTCATGCCAATCTGAAGGGTCTGAGCGATATGGCGCTCCTCGCGCTTTTGAGATTCCCCTTCGTAGATCAGTTCAAAGTCATGCGCCAAGTGCACCAAGTAGTCATATTCAAGGTCATCAATCGGCTCTTGGCTACCATCACGAAGCAGCAGCGCGCGCGTCGTCGGGCTCTTCGCAACAGAAGCAGGAACAATCGCGTCGTTACTGTGCTTGCCATCACCCTCAGAGCGCGGGCGCCCCGCCTCGATGCCGGAGTCGACGTAGAGACCCTGACAAGGCAGACCATGCGCCCTAAGCCAGCCTCCCATAGGCATCGATTCGTCAACGCGAGTTATACGGACGTGTTTAAGGTCCTCGGCACTCGCACCTCCCAAAACAGATGCCTCAAAGCCATCAGGGCCAGCCCCCAGACGTGCCGCTGGCGCCGTCGTGGAAAAGAAAAGCTTCTCGGGATCGTCCGGCAAGGCAACGCGACTGCCGCCTTCAAAATCTATGACGTAGGAATCCAGACTGGCGTCATACTCAACAGGGCAAAAATGGCAGTTAAGCATATTGCAGATCTCGGACGATACCGCCTGGGTAGCCGCGGCGGAATCGTCTAGAAAGGTAAACAACTCATCACGCAAGACATTGAGCGAGCGGCCAAGCTCGGCCGTGCGACGGGAGCGAAGGCTCGATGCCATGCCGACCAGCTGGATAGATAGGTAATCGCAAATGACCTCAAGCACATTAACGTCATAGGCGAGCGGTGCCTGAGGGCGTTTCCAACCAACTTCCAGCACGCCAAGGATCTGCGTACCGTAAAAAACGGGAAGACAGATCTCGCTGCGGTACGGAGGCATATCCTGCATGCGCAACAGGTGCTTAGAACGATTGTCCAAGTCCATGAACATACCGGAGGCGGCCTTATCACCCTCAAGGTCCTGTTGAATCGATAAGCGACAGGCACGCGACTCACGAAGAACATACGTCGGAATGCCAGCGCCATACGGCAAAAACTCAGGCAGGTAGCTGTCGTACAGCTCCTTGGAAACACCGCGAAGTTTAAAACCGCCGCTCTCAGAAAAATAGATAGCGGCACCCGAAGCATCGAGCGTTCCTACAAGCTGGTTCAAAACGGTATCAAGTAGGCTGGGCAGCTCATCGGAGCCCACGGTACTCATAATGACCGAGAGCGTGCCAGAGAGGCGCTTGTTCGTCACTCTAAGCTCCGAAAGCGCACGCTTGAGCTGACGGTCGTGCGAAAACTGTTCTTCGATGCTATGGAGCGCCACCAGGACACGTGGCGCGCGGCGCCCAAAGATGCGTGGAGGCGTTACGGAGCCTGCACGAACCAAGACGGGGATAAAGGAGCCGTCACTCAGCTTGAGCATCAGTTCGTTCTCAGAGCCATCAGTTTCAAATGGCAGACGATGTTCCGTCGCACGTTCAAAAGCGGACGAGTACAGGACGTCTTTAACATCTCCACCGATGACGTCGGCGCGTTCCTCGCACATCAAACCAAGTAAGCGATTATTCACATGCAGAATGGTTCCGTCGAGCTCGCAGATGATGACAGCATCGCTCGTGATCTCGACTAGCTGGGCAACGTCTGCCCACTCGTTGCGTTCAAGCGTTTCCATCGTGGACCCCACCGTCTATCGGTAACAAAAAAGCCTCCGAAGAGGCTTCTCAAATGCGATGGTGTCGGAGGCGGGACTTGAACCCGCATGACCAAAAAGCGGTCACTAGCACCTCAAGCTAGCGCGTCTGCCAATTCCGCCACTCCGACATGCTATGTTGTTGATTCACGGTTCGTTTTGTTGGACCCGCGCGTTCAACGAGGAAGATAATAACCTATGATTCGAGAACTGTGCAAGCACTTTTTTCAAAAAAGTTTACGAATTTGTAAATGCGCTGGTAGATCTATATGTTCGGCCCCGAATCGGTGTTGCCTCCCGGCGCATTCCGCAGGGGGAGCGATATTTTGCAGCACGAAGTGCGCAACAAAATATCGCTCATGCCCGAGGACGCGCCGGGAGGCAACACCGATTCGGGGCCGAACATATAGATCTACCAGCGCATTTACAAATTCGTAAACTTTTTTGA
>NZ_JBDGAY010000014.1:0-58327 GCF_040910245.1 Collinsella aerofaciens | reverse complement strand
CCTACACTGTTTCCTTGCGCTCACCTGGCTTCGCCAGAAGTCGCGCCAAGGAAACAGTTCCGGGGGACGGGGCTTCCGGCGAGAAGTTTAGCGACGCTTACGCCTTGTTGACGGAGCCAAACTCCTCCATGAGCTCCTTGGTGCGGGCAACGATGTTGTCGCGACCAGGCTTGAGGAGCTTGCGGGGGTCAAAGCCCTTGCCCTGCTGATCCTTGCCAGCCTCGATGTACTCGCGGACGCCCTTGGCGAAGACGAGCTGCAGGTCGGTGTTGACGTTGATCTTGGAGATGCCCAGGGAGATGGCCTTCTTGATCTGATCCTCGGGGATGCCGGTGCCACCGTGCAGAACGAGGGGCAGGTCGCCGGTCTGGGCCTTGATCTCGCCCAGACGCTCGAAGGAAAGGCCAGCCCAGTCGGCGGGATAGACGCCGTGGATGTTGCCGATGCCGCAGGCGAGGAAGTCGACGCCCAGGTCAGCAATCTGCTTGCACTCAGCAGGATCAGCGAGCTCGCCGCTGGAGGTCACGCCGTCCTCGGTGCCGCCGATGCCGCCGACCTCGGCCTCGATGGACATGCCCTTGGAGTGGGCAAGCTCAACGAGCTCCTTGGTGCGGTCGAGGTTAAGCTGGAAGGTCTCCTCGTGAGAGCCGTCATACATGATGGACGTGAAGCCGGCCTCGATGCACTTGAAGCAGTCCTCGTAAGAACCGTGATCGAGGTGAAGGGCGACGGGAACGGTAACGCCCGTGGCCTCGACGGCAGCCTTGACCATGTCGGCGCAGACCTTGAAACCGCCCATCCACTTAGCGGCACCAGCGGTGCACTGAAGGATCAGCGGAGACTTGGCCTCCTCGGCGGCCTGGAGAATAGCCAAGGTCCACTCGAGGTTGTTGGTGTTGAAGGCACCGAGACCGTACTTGCCGACTTCGGCCTTCTTGAGCATGTCTGCTGCGTTGACGAGCATAAAAGAAACCTCCTGTAAGGTTGCTCCGATAACGCCTGTGATTTTACCACGGCGCACCCGAGCATAAACGTTCGTTTGTTCACGAATATCGTCCAAACAGACTTTTTTGACCGTTTGCCCTACGAAATTGACCCGTTGGGGAAAAATAGCTTGACGTTTGGACGCTTCTCGTGCTTTAGAAGCCGACTGTAAAGCTACACCTGCATGAAAGGGTTCTGCATGAGCTCGCGTGCCATGGTGGTCGAATCGCCATGCCCGGTTAGGCAAACGGTATCGGGCGGGAGAAGCCGGGCGAGCTTGGAGAGCGAGCGCAGAATCGCCGCCTCGTCGCCACCGGCAAGATCGGTGCGGCCGTGGCTGCCCGGGAACAGGGTGTCGCCAACAAAGGCGATGCTTCCCTGCTCGGTGGCGGCGAACAAGACGATCCCGCCCGGCGTATGCCCTGGTGTCTCGATCACCTGCAGGCAGATATCGCCAACCTCGATAGCATCGCCCTCGGCGAGCAGGCGCGTCGGCTCCCCGGGGTCGGGCGTCTCAATGCCCCACATAGCTCGCTGTTCCTCGATGTTCGCATGCGGCACCGCCACATCCTTAGCACACAGCTCATACTGACAACCCTCGCCAACGGTGGTTCGCACGCCGGCAACACCACCAACATGATCGGCATGGCCGTGAGTGCATACGGCGCCAAGCATGCGTACGCCGGGATGTTTGGCTCGAATATGCTCTACCAAGCGCTCGCCTTCCCATGCGGGGTCGACAATCACGCACTCATTGTCCGAAATAACAGCATAGCTATTGGTCTGAATGGGACCGTTTACGAGTGTCTCGATCTCGACCGTTCCCTTGGGAGTTACATCCAAGGACACAGCACTCATGTCCCTCTCCTCTCTATAGAACTCGAGGCATCAAACGATGCCTCGAGTGTAGCGAATATCGATAATGTGGCACGTTCGTCGCGACTAAACGCGGCGCTTAAGTTGGGCTCCACCCTCGCCGGGCATCAGGCGGCGCGCGTCGTAGACCGAGTCAACGCTGCTGATAGAGGCCAGCAGCGGATCCAGGCCACTCGCGTCCGAGATCTCGACCATAAAGCGCAGGGTTGCAATACCCTCGCGGTTGGTCGAGGTGGCGGCAGAAAGGATATTGCCGCCCGCATCGCCAATGGCAATGGTGACATCCTTGAGCAGACCCATGCGGTCCAGGCACTCGACCACGATCTCGACCTGGAAGAGGGTGTCGGCAGCGCCGTCCCACTCCACTTCGATCATGCGCTCGGGATGCTCCATAAGACCCTTGACGTTGGGGCAGTTGGCGCGATGCACCGAAACGCCGCGGCCGCGCGTGATGAAGCCGACGATATCGTCGCCCGTCACCGGATTGCAGCAATGCGCCAGACGGACCAGCAGTCCGCTGTTGCTCTCGCCCTTGACGATAATGCCGTTGCTGGCGCTCTTGCCGCGCTTTTGCGGCTTGCGGTTGGAGCCGCGGGCAGGCTGCTTGACAACCTCGGCGATGGCTTCAGTCTTGGTGAGCTGCTCCTCGGGCTTGGGGTCCAAGATTTGCTCGACCTTGTTACCCACAGCGCGCGGGGCAACCTTGCCGGCGCCGACGGCGGCAAACAGGTCCTCGAGCTGCTTGTAGTTAAACTGCTCCGCCACGGCGTTGAGCGCACGCGTGGATCGCGGCGTAGAGATGCCATACCCGCGCTTGCGCAGGTCCTTGGCCAGTATATCGCGGCCGGCAGCAGCGTCGTCGTCCTTGGTCGCGGCGGCAAAATAGCGGCGGATCTTTGACTTGGCGGAAGGTGTCTTAACGATCTTGAGCCAATCACGCGACGGCTTGGAACTCTTGTTGGTCAGGATTTCAACGCGGTCGCCCGTCTTGATCTCGTGCGTAAGCGGGGCCACCGCACCGTTGATCTTAGCACCGACGCAGTGGTTGCCCACCTCGGTGTGAACGGCGTAGGCAAAGTCGAGCGGCGTGGAGCCGGCACGAAGCGCCATGACCTCGCCCTTGGGTGTAAAGACAAAAATTTCCTGGTCGAACAGATCGACCTTCAGCGAATGCAGATATTCCTTGGCGTCCGTAATCTCATCAGACGCAGCCCAATCGAGCGAATGTTTGAGCCAGTTAATCTGGTCGTCTAGACGCTGGGCATCATTGGTCTTAGACGCAGACGATCCGCCCGACTTCTTATAGAGCCAGTGGGCGGCAATGCCGTACTCGGCCTGCTCATGCATCTCGTAGGTTCGAATCTGAATCTCGAGCGGGCGGGCCGTGGGGCCGATAACCGTCGTATGGAGCGACTGGTAGTTATTGACCTTGGGCATGGCGATATAGTCTTTAAAGCGACCGGGCATGGGGTGCCATAGTGTGTGCACCGCGCCGAGCGTGGAGTAGCAATCGCGCACCGAATGGGTAATAACGCGCAGCGCCACCAAATCGTAGATCTCGGAGAACTCCTTGCCCTTGCGCTTCATCTTTTGGTAGATGGACCAATAGTGCTTGGAGCGGCCATTGATCTGGAAGCCCTCCAGGCCAATGCGGTTGAGCTCGTCGGTGAGCGTCTTGATGGTCTCGGCCAGATAGCGTTCGCGAACCTCGCGCGACTCCGCCACCATGCGCGCGATGCGCTGGTAGGCATCGGGCTCCAGGTAGAAGAAAGACAGGTCCTCGAGCTCCCATTTAATGGAGCTCATGCCCAGACGGTCGGCCAGGGGCGCATACACGTCCATGGTCTCGCGGGCCTTAAACAGGCGACGGTCCTCGCGAAGGGCCGCAAGGGTACGCATGTTGTGCAGGCGGTCGGCAAGCTTAACGATAATGACGCGGATGTCCTTAGACATGGCGAGGAACATCTTGCGCAGCGTAAGCGCCTGCTTCTCGTCCATGCTGTCGACTTCGATGTTGGTGAGCTTGGTCACGCCATCGACGAGCTCGGCCACCGTATCGCCAAACAGGCCGGAAACATCGGCAAGCGAGGTCTCGGTATCCTCGACGGTATCGTGCAGCAGCGCGGCGCACACCACATCGCAGTCCATCTTGAGATCGGCCAAAATGATGGCCACCTCGACGGGATGGTTAATGTACATCTCGCCCGAGCGGCGCTTTTGGTTGCAGTGCTTCTCGGCAGCAAAGCAATAGGCCTGCTCCACCTTAGAAAAGTCGTCCTCATTCATATATTTGAGGCACAGGCGCTCCAGCTTGTCGTAGCTGTCCGCCATAATCTCGGGCGGCAGCTCATCGGCATGCTTATAGTGCTCCATCTCCGAAAACGGCTGGAGGGTGGAATCATGGGCGGTACGGGCTGCGGCATCCATCGAGGTCCCCTTCCCCTAGGCCCGCGGTACGATCGGGCGGTTAACTTTGGCTAGCATATCAGAAGCGCACGAATCAAGCGCCCAGCTCCGGAAAGCCGAGAACTCCATGCGCGAGCGCAAGCCCTCCAAATAGCGAATTGACCTGCTCAATTGCACACGGCCCGGGTTTTCTGCCATCGCGATGCGACGGGTGTCGTCAAACCCCGAAACGCGACAGAAACCAAGCTCTTCGAAGATTCCCAGGCCGCTTTCCACCGAGCGCTCGTCGACCGGCGTGCGGGCATCGATGGCAAGGCACATCTGCGCGATGTCGATATCGCTCGCGCTAAACGAGTCGTCTCCGGTCTTGCCGCGGTTGGAGCGCCACATAGTCTGCAGCGCTCGATAGAGCGTGACGAGCTCGTCACGCTCGGGCGCGTAGCAGTCGAGCAGGCGCTCGTTAATGCGAGCGTCACGCGACGAATAGAGCAAGTGAATCACGGCAGGTTGGCCGTCGCGACCGGCGCGTCCGCTCATCTGGTTGAATTCAATGCTGCCAAACGGCATGTGGTAGAGCACGACATGGCGAATATCGGGCAGGTTGACGCCCTCACCAAAGGCAGAGGTCGAAACGATGCAGCTGAGGCTTCCGTCACGAAACGCTTCCTCAACACGGCGACGATCGGAGCGCGCAAGCCCCGCGTTATAGAACGCGATGCGGGTCGCGCAATCGGGCACCCGCTTGCGCAGCGTCTTAGCAAGCGCCACGGACTGGTCGCGCGAGTTGACGTAGATGACGGTCTTCTCCCCTGTCGCCACGATTGACACCAGGCGGTTCTCGCGGCTCGCAAGATCTCGGTCATCCTCGAGCTGCAAGTTCTCGCGCACCGTCTCGTCGACCACCGTGCGAGTAATCGGCAGCACGCGGGCGAGCTCAGCCACAACCGGAGCCGTTGCGGTGGCAGTCGCGGCCAGAACGACCGGGTCGCCCAGGGCCTTGAGGATATCGGGCATGTCGAGATAGGCGCTGCGGTCGCCGCCCTTGGCAAGACCGGCATGATGCGCCTCATCGATAACGACAAAACCGATGCGCCCCGAACGCGCAAAGCGGTCGCGGTGAATGGACAGGAACTCGGGCGTCGTGAGCACGATGCCGGTGCGGCCCGAAGCCAGGCCGGCAAACACGTCATCGCGCGCCGCCTCCACGGTCTCGCCGGTCAGCACGCCGACGCCAATGCCGAGCGCGGCCATCGTCGACGAGAGGTGATAGGCCTGGTCGGCAACGAGCGCGCGCAGCGGATAGACAAAGATGCTCGCACGCCCGCGAAGGACCGCCTCGCGCGCGGCATGCACATGGAAGATAAGAGACTTGCCGCGCCCCGTTCCCATAACGGCCAAGACACTCTGGTGATCGGCCAGGGCATCGAGCGCCTCGACCTGCGCGCGGTGCGGCTGGTTCGAGCCGATAAAGCTATGGATAAGCGAGCGCGTCAGCTCGGTATAGGAAAGCTGGGCGAGCGTTTGGCGCTTGCGGGACTCCAGACGAAGACCGGCGTCCGCAGGCTCCACGCCGCGGCGAAGCTCACATGCCGGGTCGTCAACGCTGGGCGCCGTGGTATCGCGGACCAAGACATCCTTAATCATGAGCTTGGGCTTTACGCGACCTTGCCAATGCTCGGCCACGGCCTCGAACACCAAATCGACGGCGCTATCGCAATTGATAAGCTTATCGATCTGCGGCACGCGGAACATAATGGCCGGCACACTCGCGGCGCCATCGGTCGCCACGAAGCGCATGTGCTCACCGGTTTTGCCCACCACGGCGCGATCGCACATTGTCACACCCTCGGCAGCCAGAAGCGGCACCTTGTTGCCCTGGCCAAACGGCTCAAGACGGGAGATCTGCTCGATGGTCTCGATATTTAGCTCGGAGAGGTCAACGGTGGCGGCAACCTCGTCGGTGTCCTCAAAGTCCTCGGCGGGAAGCTCGGACAGCACGGCGGAAAGGCGACGACGGAACTCGTCGAGCTTGGACGCCTCGATGGTCACGCCCACCGCACCCGCATGCCCGCCGCGACGAATCAGCAGATCGGAGCAGCGCTCTACGGCGTCGAACAGGTTGACCTTGCCCACCGAGCGACCCGAACCGCGCGCGATACCGTCTTCGATCGAGAACAGCAGCGCCGGCACGTGATAACGGTTGGTCAGGCGGCTAGCTACGATACCCTTGACGCCCTCGTGCCAGCCCTCGCCACCCACGACGATTGCGCGACCGCCATCATAGGTCTCCTCGACCTTTGCCATGGCATCGCGTGTGAGCTCCGCCTCGATCTCGCGGCGCTGGCGATTGATTTCCTCGAGCTCGGCGGCAAGCGCGCTTGCCTCGATAGGATCGTGGGCAAGCAGCAGGTCGAGTGCCAGCTTGGGATCGGCCATGCGGCCGGCGGCATTCAAACGAGGAATGAGCGAAAATGACAGACCATCGGCCGTAATGGTAGAAAGGTCGGCCTTGGCGAGCGCGGCCAGCGCGATATAGCCGGGGCGGGCGGTCACGCGCATCTGCTGGATGCCCTCGGCGACTAGCGCGCGGTTCTCGGGCGTCAGCGGCATCATGTCGGACACGGTACCCAGCGCCGCGACCTCGATCAGCGAGCGCCAATACGACGGCTTGCCCAGGCGCTCGCCCAAGACCTGTACCAGCTTGAGCGCCACGCCGGCACCGGCAAGCTCACGCGAAGGACCCTCGTCCTCGAGCTTAGGGTCGGTCAGGGGCACGCCCTGCGGCACCTGATCGGAGGGCTCGTGATGGTCCGTGACCACCAAATCGATCCCCAGGCTCTCCAGATAGGAGACCTCTTCCTTGGCGGCAATGCCGTTATCGACGGTCACGATCAGCTGGGGGCGAGCGAGCTCGTTAACGCGGTCGAGCGCCGCTCGCGAAAGACCGTAGCCCTCGTCAAAGCGATGCGGAATAAACGGCGTGACACCGGCGCCAAACGTGCGCAGCGCCTCGGTCAACAGGCAGGTCGACGTAATACCGTCAACGTCAAAATCGCCAAAGACCGCGATGCGCTCGTGGTTGCGAACAGCACGCTCGACACGGTCGGCAACGACCGACATGCCCGGGATAATGAGCGGGTCGGCCCAGTCGCGATCGAGCGAAGGCGTCAAAAACAGCTGGCCTTCCTCGATGGATGCAATGCCGTGCGCAACCATAATGCGCGCCACCAGCCCGGGTATGCCCAGGCCAGCCGAAAGCTCCTTTTCGAGCTCGGGGTTTTGCTGAGCGACCGCCCAGCGATGCGTCGTCTTAAGCGATGACATAGGCGCCCACCCCCGATAGGGGCAGGTCGCCGCGATACCTCTCACGGTTCATAGCGATGAGTCCTCTGTGTATGCCCGCTTCGGCAGGCAGATCTGTTGAACGGATTTATTATACCGTGCAGCGCGGACGCAAATCGCCGCAGCACGCCGCGGTTTCGGTAAACGATGACGGTAATACCCTCGAAATATTCGAGCGTTTCAGCCACACGGACGCATGCGAGCGTCTAGCATATCCATTCAAAACGGATTCACGAGCAAAGGGAGTCGCAAGAGCATATGAAGCAATGGGTTGGACTGGGCAAGTTTCTCGCGGGGCACATGCAGATCATCGTTCCGATTTGTGTGGCGCTCGGCGTGCTCTTTCCTCAGCAGATCGGCGTTCTCAAGCCCATCGTTCCCACCTTGTTTGCCTTTATGACCTTCCAAGGTGCGCTCAGCAACACCTTTCACCAGGTGGCTGAGGTGTTCCGCCGTCCCCTGCATTTGATTTTGGCGTTAATTGTCTCGGCTGTGCTCATCCCCATCGCGGCGTATGCCATGGGCTCGCTGTTCTTTGGTTCCAACCCCAACCTTGTCTGCGGCATCGTGCTCGAGTACAGCATACCCGTGGCAGTCACTGCCTTTATGTGGATTAGTATGTTCGGCGGCAACGGCCCGCTCGCGCTCACCATCATCCTGACGTCCTCGGTCATCTCACCTCTAACGATTCCTCTTACGCTCAAGCTCCTGCTGGGCGCCACCGTCTCGATCGATGTGCCGAGCATGATGCAGGACATGGCCTTTATGATCGCCATCCCCGCCGTGCTCGGCATCGTGATCAACGAGCTCACGCGTGGATGGGGACACGAGAAGCTCTCCCCCACGCTTTCGCCCGCCTGCAAGTTCATGATGATGGGGGTCATCGCGTCCAACTCCACCGCCATGAGCGAGTACGTGCTGCACATGAACACGGTGCGCCTGGAAGTCGCCCTCTTTATTTTGGTCTTCGCCATCAGCGGCTTTGTCGTCGGTTTTCTGGTCGCCCGTACGCTGCATCTGCCGTATAGCGAGACGACTACCATGTGCTTTACCTGCGGCATGCGTAACATCTCTTCGGGTGCCGTCATCGCCACGCAGTACTTTCCGGGCGAAGTCGTGTTCCCCGTCATGTGCGGAACGCTGTTTCAGCAGGTGCTGGCCTCGATTATCGGGCATCTCTTTGAGCGCCTAACCAGCAAGGAGCGCGCCAAACAGCGCAAGCGAGTCAAGGCCGGGCGCGACGCGATGGCACGCTAGACTGTCCGCATTGCGCGGGAGTTAGCCTTGCTATACGAGCGTTTCCAGATGCGCGCGTAGGCGCTCAGCATCGATATCGAGCGTGGTCTCGGCATTGACCTGGGCCAGTCGATAGCCAACAAAGTAGGGTGATACCACCCAACGTGGCAGCGCCTTGGCAATGGTCCGGCCGTCCATGTGGTAGAAGAACAAGTTGTACGACTCCGCGCGACCGCCATGGTGCTCGTGCAGGATATAGCGCAGGGCCACCTGAATCGCATCGGCAAACAGGTCCGCTTCGGCTTGGTCGCGGGCGTCGTCGCTGGCGGCGATTCCCTGTGGAGCCGAGACGTTGACCTCAAAGAATCCCATGATCGGCTCGGTTGAGATATTGACCGAGATTCTCCCCTGCTGCCAGACATTGATGCCTTCGAAATTGGCGGAAGTCAGCGAAGCATAGCCGTCTTCCTGCTCCAAACCCACAATCTGCATGTGTGGGTGGACGAGGCTGCCGCCCGAAAGCGGGCCTTTGTTCTTGTACATGAGCACACTGTAGTACTGTTGGGAATCAATCATCTGCTGCCAACAGCCCAGGGCAAACCTCATCACATGATGCAGCTCATCTGGTTCATAGGTCACCAGGTCGGCGTCGTGATTGGCCGACTCGATCAATACGGTCTGACGGGTGGCCCGCAAGGTCTTGAACTTATTCTCGAGCCAGATGCAGTCACCATCGCGCTGGATGATGTTGGCGAGCCCCTCCGTGTCGCAAAAGGGGCACGCGGTACCGGGGCGGCGGTTGTCGTCGGGCTTGCCGCTCGCCTGCTGAACGTCAAATACCAGCGCCACGGGTTATACCTCCAGCGGCACGATCTTGGTGCCATGGAGCTCGGAGACGCCGAGCGCCGCCGCGACCGCGTCGCGATTTGCCGTAGTGATGCCGCCGCCGGGAAGGATGGTCAAACGATCGCCCGCATACTCGATTAAACGAGCCAGGTGATCGAAATTGTCCTCGATCGACGTACCGGCCGCACCGCCATGCGTGAGGATGCGCGTAACGCCGCAGTCGGCAAGTGTATCAATCGCATCGAGCTGAGCCTCGGGCGAGAGCTGGTCAAATGCCATGTGGAAGGTGATGTCAAGGGACTCGCGCTTGCACTCCTCGGTCGCGCAGCCCGTAGCCATAACGAGGGCGCCGAGGGTGAGTTCGTCGAGCGCCCAGCCGCCGGCACAGGGCTTGCAGCAGCCAAAGACCAGGCCGTCAACGCCGGCGCTCACAGCAAGGCCCAGGTCCATTTCCATCATGCGTAGCTCGTCCTGGTTGTAATGAAAGTCGCCACCACGCGGACGAATCATGCACATCACTCGCGCGTCATGCTCGTGAGCATAGCTGACTGTAGCGCTAATAACGCCGGCGGAAGGCGTGATGCCACCGACGGCGAGGTTGTCACACAGCTCAATGCGCCCCGCACCGGCCTCGATGGCCGCCGGCACCCGCTCAAAGTTCTCGGCACAAAACTCGTACAGCATAGATAGGCCCCCAAAGACAGCAGATGTTTTCCGACGGGCATTGTCACACATCCCCATGAAGTTGCGGTGGAATAGGGACTGTTTTGGCCTCTGGAGCCTTCATTTAGTCCCTATTTCACCGCAACTTAGAATGATTCCTTGGGAACGGCGCGACTGGCCGAAAAATGTTGCCGATGGTGAATGTTGCGCAACAAGATTTCGGAATCCCGATTAACCATGGCAGTATCGACATTCATATCCAGAGGAAAGGATTGCCATGTTTAAGAGCATCCAAAGGAGCGGAAGGATTGCAGCAGTCGCCATCGGCCTGATCGCAGCCCTGTCTCCGCTCGCATCCCCTCCTGCAGCATTAGCCGGCGGCAGCGTACCGACGCCTGAACTGGAGAAGTCATATAGCTTTAAGACCAGTGGCGCCTATTCTCACATCGGTAAGAGCGGCGATTCAATGTTCGGCTATCTGTACGATTACGATGATGATTCCAACTTAAAGAGGATTACTCTCATCAATTTCAACGACGGCAGTTCAAGCCCCATTGCTATCCCAGATAAAAGTCTTGATTCCGCATACCGCACGGGCATCGATCAACTCTATTGGATTGACGGAAGCAATGTGGTCGTATTCTCTCCTGAAAACCAAACCCAGACAGTCCATCCCATCAATTCGGCGAAATATGCCTACACCGGAGTAACTGTCTCCGATGACGGTAAAAGAGCAGCCGTCGAGCACTATGACTATGAATCTGAGCTTAAAAAAATCGAAATCTATGACCTTAAGTCTGACAAGCTAATTCAAACATATCAATCTGATAAAGATGACTCTTATTTCTACTATTCAGACGATATGAGCCGTCTCTATTTCTTGCCATACGATACTGAGAAAGGCGTTGTTTCTCTTAGGGTTTTCAATTGCGATACAGGGTCAACGGAATTGAAAACGGTTAACGTGAAAAAAGATGATAGGTCTTCGGACATCGACCATATCGTCACCAGCTCTTACTCGGACGATATTTATCTTCAGAGCGACACCGCATTAATAAAAGCGGACCGCGATGGAAATATGAGCGTTGTTTTCAACGATGATGACCACGCTCCTGAATGGCTTTATTCAAACCCTTCGGCGGAGTTTTATGCCCTCTATACAAAGAAAGGATCGAATGATCTTTTTGATGAGGATGACGGCTATTACTATCTCAATGAAGAGGATGCGAATCTTAGTGTTTACGATTTAAATAGTGACGAGATAATTAGCTCGATCGCTTTTCCCTTCGGCGATGGATATCTCGGCGGCATCTCGCATGATGGCGGCATCTTGCTTGGGACGTACTCAGACGATGACAAGTCTTCGGCATGCCTAGTCGATGCAAAAACCGGGGCCAAGAGCGAGTTTGATTCTCATTGCTGCAGCTCTACTTTCATGAATGGCGATCGCGAGATTTGGACTGATTATTACGACGAAGATGATTCTTCAACACTTCACGTGAACATCTATAAGTCCAATATCCCCCATTCCCTGCCCGAGGATGTGCTGTACTTTGTCCAGACTCACCTGCCGTTTGTTATTGGCGGTGGCGTGGCGATCGTCCTCATCATCGGTGGCGCGATCGTTATTCTTTGCATCCGCAAGAAGCGCGCGAAGGCCGCGAACGGTGCAGTAGCCGCAGCGCCTAAACCTCAGCGTAAGCAGCGTCGTCGTCAGAAGCACGCCCAGCAGAACGCCGTGGCACCCGCGGCACCGACGATGCCGGCAGCTCCAAGCGAGCCTGCCCGCTTCTGCCGTCACTGCGGGACCCCGCTCGTACCCGAAGCCCAGTTCTGCCCCACATGCGGACAAAAGGTAGACTAGCGAACAAAACCCAGTAGACCCCAACCGCCAAGGCCCCGTTCCGAAACACTCCAGAACGGGGCCTTGGCTTGGTGCAGGGGTGCAAATTTGGGAAGGTCATCGTCGCACGCCCCAATGAAGTTGCGGTGGAATAGGGACTGTTTTGGCGTCTGGAACCCCAAATTAGTCCCTATTTCACCGCAACTTAAAAAAGGGGCGCTGACCGGGATAGTCAGCGCCCCTTTTGTTGGATTGGCTAGCCTCCGAGGTAAGCCTTGCGGACGTTGTCGTCGTGCAGGAGCTCTTGGCCCGTGCCGGTCATGGTGATCTTACCGGTCTCGAGCACGTAACCGCGCGTGGCGATCGAGAGCGCCATCTGCGCGTTCTGCTCAACCAGAAGCACCGTGGTGCCGGCCTTGTGCAGGTCCTCGACAATCTGGAAGATCTGCTCAATCAGAATCGGCGCCAGGCCCATGGAAGGCTCGTCGAGCATGAGCAGCTTGGGGTTGCTCATAAGGGCGCGGCCCATAACGAGCATCTGCTGCTCGCCGCCCGAAAGGGTGCCGGCGACCTGGCGACGGCGCTCCTTCAGGCGCGGGAACTGCTCGTAAACGCGCTCAAGGCCCGGAGCAACCGTGGACTTGGGCTGCGTATAAGCGCCCATCTCCAGGTTCTCCTCGACCGTCATCTGCAAAAAGGCGCGACGGCCCTCGGGGACCTGAGCCAGGCCCTTGCCCACCAGCTTGTCGGCAGGCGTATGGGTAATGTCTTCGCCCATAAACTTGATGGAGCCGGTCTTGGAACGCAGCAGGCCCGAGACAGTCTTGAGCGTTGTGGACTTACCAGCACCGTTCGCACCGATCAGAGCAACGATCTCGCCCTCGTTGACGTTAAAGGAGATGTCCTTGATGGCGTGGATGGCGCCGTACCAGACGTTGATGTTGTAGACGGAAAGCATCGGCTCTGCCATTTAGTTCTCCCCCTTATCCTGCTTGCCCAGATATGCCTCGATAACGGCGTCGTTGTTCTGGATTTCCTCGGCCGTGCCCTTGGCGATGACCTTGCCAAAGTTGAGCACGCAGATACCCTCGCAGATATTCATAACGAGCGACATGTCGTGCTCGATAAGCATGATGGCAATGCCGAAGGTGTCGCGAATCTTAACGATGTTCTCCATGAGTTCCGCGGTCTCGGACGGGTTCATGCCGGCGGCAGGCTCGTCGAGCAGCAGCAGTTTGGGGTTGGTGGCAAGCGCGCGAACGATCTCCAGACGACGCTGGGCGCCGTAAGGCAGCGAGCCAGCCTGCTCGTTTGCCAGATGCTTCATATCAAAGATGGACAGCAGCTCCATGGCGCGCTCGTGCGCGGCCTTCTCGTGCTTCCAATACGTCGGCAGGCGCAGCACGCCCTCAAAGCCGGAGTAGCGCTCCTGGTTGTGCAGGCCGACCTTAACGTTATCCTCCACCGTCATGGTGTTGAACAGGCGAATGTTCTGGAAGGTACGGGCAATACCCATGCGGTTGACCTGATAGACCGACTTGCCCGAGGTATCCTCGCCGTCGAGCAGGATGGTGCCGTGCGTGGGCTGATACACCTTGGTGAGCAAGTTGAAGACCGTGGTCTTACCGGCACCGTTGGGGCCGATCAGACCGGCGATCTCGGTCTTGCCGATAGTCAGGCTAAAGTCGTCGACTGCCTTAAGGCCACCGAACTCAATGCCCAGGTGGATGCACTCGAGTGCAGGGCGCTCGCCCAGGTCGCGGTCGGGAACGATGGCTCCAGAAGGATACGGGACCATCTTGCCCTTCTTGAACTCAAACTTACTGGGCATCGGCTGCCACCTCCTTCTTGGAAGCAAAGCGGTCCTTGACGCGACCGAAGAACGCCTTGAGCTGCGGGTTGTTGGTAAAGATCATGACCAGAATCAACACGATGGCGTAGATGAGCATGCGGTAGTCCGAGAACTGACGGAGCAGCTCGGGGAGCACCGTGAGCAGCGCCGCGGCGATAACGGAGCCGCGCATATTGCCCAGGCCGCCCAGGACCACGAACACCAGGATGAGGATGGACGTATTGAAGTCGAACTTGGTGGCGGAGAGCTGCGAGAAGTTACCGCCGAAGAGAGCTCCGGCAGCACCGGCGAGGGCAGCGGAAACCACGAAGGCGATCATGCGGTACTCGGTGACGGAGATGCCTACGGACTCGGCAGCAATCTTGTTATCGCGCACGGCCATGATGGCACGGCCGGTACGGCTGCGAACCAGGTTGAGCACGATCACGAGTGCGACCATGACCAGGATGGCACCGGCGAGGAAGGTCGAATAGGTCGACACGCCCGATGCGCCCTGCGCGCCCTTGATGATGGCGGTGCCGTCCTCGAGCAGATGCAGGTCGTCGATCGTAGAGTTGCCCGTGATGTTAAAGATCACGTGCAGGCCGCGGGAGTCGACGCCCACAATAAGGCAGGTGACGATCTCTTTGATGATCTCGCCAAAAGCCAGGGTCACGATGGCCAGATAGTCGCCGCTCAGGCGCAGGACCGGGATACCGATCAAGAAGCCCAGGATGGCGGCAGCGATAGCGCCGACCACGATGCTGATGATAAGGCGCACCGGATCGGAGGGAACGGCGCTCTCGAGGGCGACCGCGGTGACGATGCCCGTGTAGGCACCGACACTCATAAAGCCCGCATGGCCCAGCGACAGGTCGCCCGCGATGCCGACGACAAGGTTGAGGGAAATGGCCATGACGATGTAGGCCGTGATGGGAACCAGCTGACCGGCGATCATGCGCGGGATCATATGGTTGGACTGCATAAAGAACACGATGGCGAAGGCCACGATACACATGGCGTACGTGACAAAGTCGTGACGCGTCTGCTTATCTTTAAGAAACTTCATAACGCTCACCTACACCTTCTCGGGGACGTACTTGCCCAAGAGGCCGGCAGGCTTGACGAGCAGGACGATGATCAAAACACCAAAGACGATGGAGTTGGCAAGACTCGTGGAAATGTAGGCCTGCGCCATCGCCTCGATGATGCCGATGAGAATGCCACCGACAAAGGCGCCGGGGATGGAGCCGATGCCACCGAAGACGGCGGCGTCGAAGGCCTTGATGCCAGGCATGGCACCCGTCGTAGGCTGCAGCACCGGCGAGTAGGAGCACAGGAGCACGCCGGCGATGGCGGCAAGGGCAGAGCCGATGGCAAACGTCATCGAGATGGTGCGGTTGACGTTGATGCCCATGAGCTGAGCGGCGGCCTTGTCCTCGGACACGGCGCGCATGGCTTTGCCCATCTTGGTCTTACCTGTAAAGAACATCAGGCCGGCCATGATAACCAGGCAGGCGACGATGGTGACGAGTGAGACGGCGCTTACGTTGAACTTGGCCAAGAACTCCGGCACCTGGAAGGTGACGAGCGAAGTGAAGTTCTTGGGCGTGGCGCCCCACAGAAGCTGCGCGGCGTTCTGCAGGAAGTAAGACACGCCGATAGCCGTGATTAGAACGGCCAGCGGACCCGCCTGACGCAGCGGCTTATAGGCCAGACCCTCAATGAGAACACCGAGAACGGTACAGGCCACACAAGAGAGAACTACAGATGCCCAGCCCGGGAGGCCGAGATACGACGTGGCGCAGAACGAGACATAGGCACCGACCATGATGACGTCGCCGTGAGCAAAGTTGAGCATCTTGGCGATACCGTAGACCATGGTGTAGCCCAACGCGATGATGGCGTAGACGCTGCCCATGGACAGGCCGTTGACCAGGTATTGGATAAAGACCGTCATGTTCCACATCCCCCTTTCGAATAGGTTTCCAGTTGATGTATGAAACAGGGACGTTACATCGTCCCTAGATACCAAGCAAGCAGGGAAGGCCAAAACCTCCCCTGCTTGGGATCAAAACCGCTCTATGTAAGGCGGCCAATTAGGCCTGTACGTACTTGCCGTCGGTGATGACGTAAGCCGTGGGCTCCTTCTGGACCTGGCCCTTATCATTCCAGGTGAGCTTGCCGGTCAGACCGTCAACGGTAATCTTGAGCATAGCCTTGGACAGCTTCTCGGCGGCCTCGGTCGGATCGGCGTCGACTCCAAGACCGGCCTCCTTGAGGGCCTCGGCCACCGCGTGCACGCCGTCGTAGGCGTCGGCGGCAAACTGGTCGGGGGTATCGCCGTACTTATCCTTGTAAGCGTTGACGAAGTCGGCGTTCTTCTCGTCGTCGGCAGAGAACGGGGTCATGAGCAGCAGACCCTCGGCAAGAGAGGTATCGAAGCCCTCAACGCCCAGGATGCCGTCCATGCCGTCGCAGCCCATCATCTTGACGTCGTAGCCCATGTCCTTGGCGTTCTTGAGCAGGACGGACGCCGGCGTGTAGTAGATCGGCGCAAAGATCATGGTGGCGCCGGCCTGCTTGGCCTTGGTCAGCTGGTTGGTAAAGCTCGTGGCGGAGTCGTCCTTAAAGGTCTCCTCGTCAACAACCTCGAGCTTGGATTCAGCGGCCTGGGCCTTAAAGGAATCTGCGATGCCCGAAGAATAAGCGTCGCCGGAGTTATAGAACAGCACGAACTTCTCGTCCGCATATTTCTGCGCCAGGAACTTGGCAGCGTTGACGCCCTGGTTGGGGTCGGTGAAGCAAACCTGGAAGACGCAATCCTTGCCGTCGGTGACGTCCTCGGAGGACGCGGACGGGGTGATCATGAACGTCTTGGGGTCGTTACCGCACTCGGCGGCAACGGCAACCGACGCACCCGTGGTGGTCGGACCGACGAGGGCCTGCATGCCCCAGTCGAGCAGGGTGTTGAAGGCGTTGACGGCCTTCTCGCCATCGGCCTGGTCATCCTCGGCCTTACTGGCAAGCGGCAGCTCCTTGGTCGAGAAATCCTTGCAGCCAAGCTCGACGCCCTGGGTAACGGACTTACCGTAGGACGCGTTGGCGCCGGTCAGCGGGCCGATGGTGCCGATCTTAAACGAAGCGTCGCTCGAAGCGGAACCGCTGTCGCCGCCGTTGGAGGAGCAGCCAGCTAGAATGGACATCGCCCCCAGACCTGCTGCGCTCGCGATAACGCTCCTGCGATTCATAACAGGGTTCAATGACTTACCGGTGAGGCTCGACATGCGGCTCTCCTCTCAAATCTCGTCGGGTTTCGGTTACCCGACAGGCCATCCTTCGCCGTGTTCGGCGTTCGCAAAATAGTAGACGCTTTAGTTGAGAAAAGTGGCGATTATTTCAACTTTTCTTTTGTTTTGCCCATTTATCCATAATTCTGCGTATTCCTATCGGTTTATGCAGTTTAGCCACTTTATTGTGTGAAAGTAATGTTTCCGTTCTGTTACAGGCGTCCTTGCCCTGAATAAAACGGCCCCACCGGTGTCGTTATATGCACTTAGGCGGCGATGTACTTGCCATCCTGAATCACATAGGCCGTAGCGGGCTTTTCGACTTGGCCCTCATCGTTCCATGTGAGCTCGCCCGTCAGGCCCTCAATCTTGATCTTGCGCATGGCACGGGCAAGATCGTCGGCAATGTCAGCACCATCGGCCGTAATATCGATGCCCGCCTTGTCGATGGCCTCGGCGATGGCGTGGACACAATCGTAGGCGTCGGCGGCAAACTGGTTAGGCGTCTCGTCGTAGGCATCCTTATAGGCCTTGACGAAGTCGGCGTTCTTCTCATCGTCGGCAGAGAACGGGGTCATGAGCAGTACCCCCTCGGCAAGAGAGGTATCGAAGCCTTCCACAGAGAGCAAGCCATCCATGCCGTCGGTACCCATGAGCGTCATGTCGTAGCCCATGTCCTTGGCGTTCTTGAGCAAAACGGACGCCGGCGTGTAATAGATCGGGGCAAAGATAAGCGTGGCGCCGGCCTCCTTGGCCTTGGTGAGTTGGTTGGTAAAGCTCGTGGAAGAGTCGTCCTTAAAGGTCTCGGTATCGACGATATCGAGCTTGGACGCCTTGGCCTGCTCGGCAAAGGCGTCGGCAACGCCCGAGCTATACGTATCGCCGGAGTTGTAGAACAGGGCGATCTTGGCATCCGCGTACTTCTCGGCCAAGAACTTCGCGGCGCTGGCGCCCATGGTGGGATCGGTGAAGCAAACCTGGAAGACCGTGGTCTTATCCTTGGTGACGTCGAGCGACGAGGCCGAAGGCGTGACCATGAGCATATCGTCGGCGATCTCGCCCGAGACGGCGACGGCGGCACCGGTCGTGACGGGGCCGACGAGCGCCTGCATGCCCCAGTCGCACAGGGTATTGAAGGCGTTGATAGCCTTCTCGCCGTCGGCGACGTCATCCTCGGACTTAAGCGAGAGTTTGAGGTCCTTGGTCGAGAAATCCTTGGCGGCGAGCTTGGCACCCTTCTCGGCCGAAACGCCATAGGTTGCCGCGGCGCCGGTCAGAGGGCCGATGACACCGATCTTGAAGGTCTTGCCGTCATCGGCGGAGCCGCCATCCGAGCCACCCGACGAGCAACCAGCGAGTGCGGCGGCGGTGCCGAGCGCCGCGGCGCCGGCGAGAAAGTTCCTACGGCTGAGCGTGCTGTTGATGTTGAACATGGTGTCCCCCTTTTTTCGCTGGCCGCGGTGCGGCCGTCTTGCGGTACGGGGCAAACCTTATGGCGCAAACGTTGACAGTTTGTTACGGAGTTTCGTTTGTAGCGAGCATGTTTCCAATGTTTCCGCAGCGTTTCGGGGGTGCCGTTTTGTGCGACTCCTGTTGCCTGGCGAGCACGCGCCCTCGGTTCACGCTAGAATGCACTCAACCTTTAAGCGGTTAATCCATCCATAAGATGCACGAAGGAGCTATCTATGAGCAAACCCCTGCGCACCGTGAACGTCGGCCTCATCGGTCTGGGAACCGTCGGCGGCGGCGTGGCCCGTCTGATCAAGAGCCACCACGATGAGTACCTGGCAGCCTACGGCATCGACCTTAAGCTGACCCGCGCCTGCGCGCTTGCTTGGGAGCAGGCCGAGGCAGCCGGTATTGAGCGTGAGGCCTTTACGAGCGACTGGCACGACGTCGTCACCGACCCCGCCGTCGACATCGTCGTCGAGCTGATCGGCGGCGAGCACCCCGCGACCGAGATCTTTACCACCGCCTTCGAGAACGGCAAGCACGTCGTCTCTGCCAACAAGGCCCTGCTGGGCCGTCATGTCGAGACGCTCGCCGAGAAGGCGCGCGCATGCGGCGTGCAGATTAAGTGCGAGGCCAGCTGCGGCGGCGGCATCCCCATCGTGAGCACGCTCGAGCACGACTTGGTGGGCAACAAGATCCTGACCATCGCCGGCATTCTCAACGGCACCACCAACTACATCCTGTCGCGCATGGACGCCGAGGGCGCCGATTACGCCGACGTGCTCGCCGACGCCCAGGCCAAGGGCTATGCCGAGGCCGACCCGTCCGCCGACGTCGACGGCTTCGACGCCGCCAGCAAGACGGCGATCCTCGCCTCCATCGGCTTTGGTACCCGCGTGACCACCGATGATGTGTACCAGCAGGGTATCCGTACCATCGGCGCCGAGGACATCGCCCAGGCCCGCGAGCTCGGCTACACCATTAAGCTGCTCGGCATCGCCCGCAACACCGACGCCGGCGTCGACGTCCGCGTGCACCCCACGCTGATCCCCGCCGATCACATGCTCGCCAAGGTCAACGGCGCCATGAACGCCGTCTACGTGGTAGGCGATGCCGTGGGCGAGACCATGTTCTACGGTGCCGGCGCAGGCTCCTTCCCCACCGCGAGCGCCGTCGTGGGCGATATCCTGTCGCTCTCCGAGCAGATCAGCCGCGGCGTGGCTCCGCTGCCCGAGATTGAGCCCTATGGCCACAACCTCGCCTTTAAGCCCATGGACGAACTCCAGACCAAGTACTATGTGCGCCTGAAGGTCGCCGACCGCGTGGGCGCCCTGTCCGAGACGGTCGATATCTTTGCCAAGCACAACATCTCGATCTCGCTCATCAACCAGGTCGAGGACGGCAAGTCGGGCGCTAGCGATACCTGCTCGGTTATCTTCCTGACGCACCGCGCGCTCGAGAAGGACATCCAGGCTGCCGCCGCCGAGCTTGCCAGCGTCGACTGCGTGGCCGAGGTCGCCAACGTCCTGCGCATCGAGGACGTCGAGGCCTGGACCGAAGGCGTCATGGCCAACTAGTCCACTACTTCGAACCTCAACGGAGCTCAACGCAAAAGGCGCGCTGCCTGCATCAACCGCAGGCAGCGCGCCTTCTTCTGTTTGAAGTAGAAGCCGTGTCCCAGAATTCCGGCTCAGACCGGGACGCAGCTTCCCTCAGGGCCATGCTTCGGAAAGTGCGCCCCGTTTTGAACGCCGATTCTGGGACGCACTTTCCGCAACGAGCCTCTCGCGGAAAGCGCGCCCCGTTTTGAACGCCGATTCCGGGATGCATTTTCCGCAGCGGCGTTGGCTACCTGCCGTCGTCGTCCTGGGCTTCATCGCGCGCGTAGAGCTCCAGCATGCGGCGGCGGTATTCGTGCACGGCGAGCTTGGCGCGCTCCAGGCGGCGGCGCTCACGCGGAGTCAGCTTGGACGGGTCGACCTCGTCTCCATAGGTCTTATCGGCAAGCAGGTGCGCCGCGTCCACGATGCGGGCATCGATGTGGCCGCTCGCTGCCTCGGCGGAAAGACGCTCGGCAATCGTATCGAGCGTAGGCAGGCCCTCGAATACACGACCATGTCCATGCGAGGTCAGCAGCTCGTGCTCGCGTGCGAGCAGACTCGCCAAATCGTGATGGGCGCGCAGAATGTCGAGCGCATCGGATGGATGCTCGGCAACTTCTGCCACGGCGGCGACCGGTGCGGCGTCGACCACGCGGTAGAAGAGCTGCGCGAGCAATGGCATCAAGAACACCGTGATGGCACCGGCGGCAACCATGACCGACGCAATGTCTTGCGACAGCGCGCCCGCGTTGACGGCAACGCTTGTCACGGCAACGATGATCGGCAGCGCCGTGGTGCAGTACAGGGCCACCGTAATGCGACCATACGCCGACACATCGCGCGTCACGGGACAAATGCTCATAGAGATGAGAATGGGCACCGCGCGAATAATCAGCAGCGCCACGATAAAGCCCACGAGCAAGCCCGGGCGCGACGCCACGGCCGTCAGATCGATCTTCGCGCCCGATACGGTAAAGAACACCGGAATCAAAAAGCCATAGGCCAGGCCATCGAGCTTGGTCTCGAGCGTATGGTTGCCCTCGGGGATGATGTAGCGCAGGACAAAGCCGGCGGCAAAAGCGCCCAACACGATATCGAGGCTAAAAATAGCGGAAAACGCCACGAGCGTGACCAAAATAAGCACCGTCAGGCGCACGAAGGTCTGCGACGTGGTGTCGGCGCGCTCCTGAATAAAGGCGAAAAACCGGCTGCCGATGCGTTTGGAACGGCCGGGGACCACGGCAAGCAGTACACACACGGCGGCAAATAAGCCCAAGATCAGCAGCGTCTCGATGCCCGTACGGGCAGACAGCAGTACCGACATGGCGAGCACGGGGCCGAGCTCGCCCCACGTACCATAGGCGAGAATCGAATCACCGACGCGCGTTCCGGCAAGCGACCGCTCGCGCAAGATGGGCATGAGCGCTCCAAGCGCCGTCGAGGTCAAGGCGAGCGTCACGGCGATACCGTCGAAATGGCTGACCGAGAACCACGGCGTAAAGCGCACGGCAAGCCAGGCGATACCAAACGTGACGGCCCACGTCGCCAAGCCGTAGCGCCCCTCCACACCCGTAATGTTCTTAGGGTCGATCTCAAAGCCGGCAAGCAGGAACAAAAAGGCCAGGCCGAGCTCTGACACGAGCGAAACCTCGGCATCTACATGGATGACGCCGAGCATATGAGGTCCCAGCACCGCACCGAGCACGAGCAAAAAGACCGTCTCGGGAACGGGTTTTCCGGGAATCGCCGAGGCGATGAAGGGGCTTGCAAAGGCCACGAGCGCGATGATGGCGAGCGAAACAAATGCCATGTGATGCCTTTCTCTTGTTTGCGCTTCACTGTAGCACCCTCGCCGTCCGCAACGCGCCACGAGCTGTCGTATCATAGTGAGGTTTACAAACATGTGGCTCAAGGCGACCGCAGGGCAGGCCCCGCAAACCGACCGCTGCCGCATACCGTACCGTACGCCCAACCGATCAGGAAGGCAGGAACCAATGGTCTCTCGTATCTACGTGGAGAAGAAACCCGGGTTCGACGTCGAGGCTCAGCAGCTCAAGGGCGAGCTGACCGAGATTCTCGGCATCAAGGGCATCGAGGCCCTGAGGATCATCAACCGCTACGACGTCGAGGGCATCGACGAGGAGCTTTTCCGCTCCTGCGTGCCGACCGTCTTTAGCGAGCCCCAGGTCGATGTGACCTACGACGAGCTCCCCGCAAGCGATGGCGCCGTCTTTGCCGTCGAATTCCTGCCTGGCCAGTTTGACCAGCGCGCCGACTCCGCCAGTGAGTGCGTTCAGCTCATCAGCCAGGGCGAGCGCCCCGCCGTGCGCTCCGCCAAGGTCTATATGATCTCGGGCGCTCTGGACGAAGCCGCCATCGAGGCCATCAAGCACTACGTGGTGAACCCCGTCGAGGCGCGCATCGCCTCACTCGACCTGCCCGAGACGCTGTACATGGAGACCCCCGAGCCCCAGCCCGTCGAGGTGCTCGACGGCTTCCGCGAGCTCGATGAGGCCGGCCTCGCCGCCTTTATCGCCGATCGCGGCCTTGCCATGGACGAGGCAGACATCGCCTTCTGCCAGCAGTACTTCCGCGATGAGGATCGCGACCCCACCATCACCGAGATCCGCGTGATCGACACCTATTGGTCCGACCACTGCCGCCACACCACCTTCGGCACCGTCCTGGACGACGTGACGATCGACGACGCCGTGGTGCAGCAGGCCTTCGACCGCTACATAGAGATGCGCCACGAACTCGGCCGCGACGCCAAGCCCGTCTGCCTCATGGACATGGGCACCATCGGCGCTAAGTACCTTAAGAAGACCGGCGTAATGACCGATGTCGATGAGTCCGAGGAGATCAACGCCTGCACCGTCAAGGTGAAGGTCGATGTCGACGGCGAGGACCAGGACTGGCTGTTCCTGTTTAAGAACGAGACCCACAACCACCCGACCGAGATCGAGCCCTTCGGCGGTGCCGCCACCTGCGTGGGCGGCGCCATCCGCGACCCGCTCTCGGGCCGCAGCTACGTGTACCAGGCCATGCGTGTCACCGGCGCCGGCGACCCCACCGTCCCCGTGTCCGAGACGCTCGAGGGCAAGCTGCCGCAGCGCAAGCTCGTAACCACCGCTGCCGCCGGCTACTCCAGCTACGGCAACCAGATCGGCCTTGCCACCGGCCAGGTCAACGAGCTCTATCACCCCGGCTACGTGGCCAAGCGCATGGAGGTCGGCGCCGTCGTGGGCGCTACCCCGGCAAACCACGTGCGCCGCGAGTGCCCCGCCCCCACCGACAAGATCATCCTGCTGGGCGGCCGCACCGGCCGTGACGGCATCGGCGGTGCCACCGGCTCCTCCAAGACCCAGAACACCGAGTCCATCGAGACCTCGGGCGCCGAGGTCCAGAAGGGCAACGCCCCAGTCGAGCGCAAGCTGCAGCGCCTCTTCCGCCGCGGCGACGCCTGCCGCCTGATCAAGCGCTGCAACGACTTTGGCGCCGGCGGCGTCTCGGTCGCCGTAGGCGAACTTGCCGACGGCCTGTACGTGGACCTGGACACCGTGACCAAAAAGTACGACGGCCTGGACGGCACCGAGCTCGCCATCTCCGAGTCCCAGGAGCGCATGGCTTGCGCCGTCGCCGATGGTGACGTCGATGAGTTCATGGGTTACGCCGCCGAGGAAAACCTGGAGGCGACCGTTATCGCCGAGGTTACCGCCGAGCCGCGCATGCGCATGGCCTGGAACGGCGTCGCCATCGTCGATCTGTCCCGCGAGTTCCTCAACTCCAACGGTGCGCCCAAGCACCAGGTCGCTCACGTGTGCGCCCGCAGCGTATGGCAGCCCAGCTGGGCCGGTACCACGCTTGCCGAGCGCATGACCTCGCTTGTCACCGACCTCAACGTCGCCTCCAACAAGGGCCTTTCCGAGCGCTTCGACTCCACCATCGGCGCCGCGACCGTGCTCATGCCCTTTGGCGGCAAGACGCAGCTCACCCCGAGCTCTGCCATGGTCGCCAAGTTCCCCGTGGACGGCGAGACCACCACGGCAAGCGCCATGGCATGGGGCTTCAACCCCTACCTGATGGAAGCCGACCAGTTTGCCGGCGCCTACCTGTCCGTGGTCGAGTCCATCGCCAAGCTCGTGGCTGCCGGCTTTGAGCACAAGCGCGCCTATCTCTCCTTCCAGGAGTACTTCGAGCGTCTGCGCACCGAGGCCGAGCGCTGGGGCAAGCCCACGGCAGCCGTCCTGGGCGCCCTCATGGCCCAGGTCGACCTGGGTGCCGGCGCCATCGGTGGCAAGGACTCCATGAGCGGCTCGTTTGAGGACGAGACCGGCGAGCTCAACGTTCCGCCGACCCTAATCAGCTTCGCTGTTGCCGTGGGCCGTGCCGCCCGTGCCGTCTCGCCCGAGTTCAAGGGCCTGACGCATCGCGTCGTGCGCATCGCCCCCGCCACCTATGGCGAGGACTACCGCCCCGATGCCCAGCAGCTGCTCGCCGCGTTTGACGCCGTCGAGGCGCTCACCGCTACCGGCGACGCCCTGGCCGTCTCCACGCCCGGCTACGGCTGCGGCGCCGAGAGCCTCTTTAAGATGTGCGTCGGCAACCAGATCGGTATCGAGCTTGCCGAGGATGTGGACGTGGAGAGCCTCTTCACCCCGCTCTACGGCAGCTTTATCGTCGAGCTCGCCGAGGATGCCGAGCTGCCCAAGGTCGCCGACGGCGTTGTCGTCGAGCCCCTGGGCACCACCGTTGAGGGTTACGTCATCGATACTGGCTCCGAGGTCATCGAGCTCACCGAGCTTCAGGAGACCTGGGAGAGCGGCATCGAGAGCGTCTTCGCCTACCGCAGCGCCGGCGAGACCGCCGAGGTCGAGACCATCGACTTCCGCGCCAGGGACATCCACGTGTACGGCGGCGCCAAGATCGCCCGCCCGCGCGTGGTCATCCCCGTGTTCCCCGGCAACAACTGCGAGTACGACAGCGCCCGCGCCTTCCGCGCCGCCGGCGCCGAGGCTGACACCTTCGTGATCAACAACCTCACGCCCGAGGCCGTCGCCGAGAGCACCCACGAGCTTGCCCGCCGCATCCGTGCAAGCCAGATTGTCATGATCCCCGGCGGCTTCTCGGGCGGCGACGAGCCCGACGGCTCCGCCAAGTTCATCACGGCGTTCTTCCGCGCTCCCGAGGTCACCGAGGCAGTCCGTGACCTGCTCAAGGCCCGCGATGGCCTGATGCTGGGCATCTGCAACGGCTTCCAGGCCCTGATCAAGCTCGGCCTGGTGCCCTACGGTGACATCGTCGACGCCACGCCCGATGCGCCCACGCTGACGTTCAACACCATCGGTCGCCATCAGAGCCGCCTGGTGCGCACCCGCATCTCGTCCAACCTGTCCCCGTGGCTGTCGCAGTGTAGCCTCGACGACCCCTACACCGTCGCCATCAGCCACGGCGAGGGCCGCTTTGTCGCCAACGACGAGGTACTCGCCCAGCTTATCGCTAACGGCCAGGTCGCCACGCAGTACGTGGGCGAGGACGGCAAGCCCAGCATGGATCTTTCCGTCAACCCCAACGGCTCCGCACTCGCCATCGAGGGCATCACGAGCCCCGACGGCCGCGTCCTGGGCAAGATGGGCCATGCCGAGCGTCGCGGCGACAACCTGTACCGCAACGTGCCCGAGCATGTCCCCGGCGACAAGTTCATGCCGATCTTTGAGAGCGGCGTAGCCTACTTCGCCTAAACCTTTCCCATCGGGTACAATCCCTTCGGGTAACAACGCCCGCCACCGACACATCAGGTGGCGGGTTCTTTTTTGCTTCGCGCATGTAGGAAGGACATCATGGAAAGCCGCAAGCCGTATCTCGCCACCCTGCCCGGACTCATCCTGGGCTGTCTCGTTTGCTGCGCGCTCTGGGGCTCCGCCTTCCCCTGCATCAAGATCGGCTACGGCCTCTTTGGCATTCCCGCGCACGACAGCGCCTCTCAGCTGCTCTTCGCGGGTCTGCGCTTCACGCTTGCCGGCATGCTGGTCATTGTTGGCATGAGCGTGGCCCAGCGCCGCCCGCTCGTTCCGCAAGCGCGTGATATCAAGCCCATCTGCATCTTGTCGCTCTTCCAGACCATCGGCCAGTACTTCTTTTTCTACCTTGGTCTCTCCCGTGCAAGCGCCATGTCGAGCTCCATCATCGAGGCCAGCGCCAACTTCCTAGCCATCCTCTTTGCCGCCCTGGCGTTTCGCACCGAAAAGCTCGATGCGGCCAAGGTGCTTGGCTGCGTGCTGGGCTTTGCCGGTGTCGGCTCGTCAACCTTTCGGGCGCGGACGGCACCTTTGGCTTTGCGCTCGACGGCGAGGGCTTTATCCTGGCCTCCACCGTCGCGGGTGCCCTTTCGACCTGCCTGATCGGCATCTTCTCGCGTGAGCACGACGGCGTCTTGCTTGCCGGGTGGCAGTTCTTGGTCGGCGGCCTGGTCCTTACCGCCATCGGCTTTTTGATGGGTGGCGCGCTCTCCCCCACGGCGATTGCCCCCGCCATCGCGCTCATCATCTACATGGCGCTTATCTCCGCGGTCGCCTACTCGCTGTGGTCGCGCCTGCTTGCCGTCAACCCCGTCAGCCGCGTCTCGGTCTTTGGTTTTATGAACCCCGTCTTTGGTGTGCTGCTGAGCGCGCTGCTGCTCGGCGAGGACGCTGGCACGAGCCCCGTTACCGTCATCGTTGCCCTGCTGTTGGTCTGCGGTGGCATCATCATCGTCAACAAACCCAAAAAAGCCTAGCGAGCTCACCTTTTTAGAGAGGGCGTTCGCACACTTCAGCTTAATGGAGTGCACTGGCTCTCGTTGATTTCGTACCGAGCCGCGGCGGCAGACGCTCGTCTTGCCGTACCGCGCCTGGGCGTTATGGCCGGTGGCCCCCGCAAACGCAAAAAGGGCGCACGACCATCGCAACGGTCGTGCGCCCTTTTTCTAGCGTATCTGGACGCCGGCTTTCTTTTTCTCGGCCTTGACGCGGTAGAGCTCCGCATCGGCAGCGCGAAGCAAGTCTTGCCAGGTATCGACACCATCACCGACCCGTGCATAGCCGATGGACATCCGCAACAGATACGGCACCTCGGCACGAGCGAGCTCGTCGTTAATCGCCGAACACAGGTCTATGATGTCCTGTTCCGCCGCTGCCTTCTGGAGCACCACGAACTCATCGCCGCCATAACGTGCGATAAAACCACCAGACGCCGAGCAGACCTCTTTGAGCGTAGCAGATATGACCTGGAGAGCATGGTCGCCCTCCACATGTCCATACCGGTCGTTAATCTGTTTAAAGCCGTCGGCGTCCATCATAAGCAGATACACATCTTCGGCCTGATCCACATTTGAGAAGAGCGACAGCATATAGGTCTCAAAACGGTTGCGATTGTTAAGGCCAGTCAACGGGTCGGTCGAGATCAGCTGCTCCTGGTAGATGATGTAGAGCAGCAGGATACTCAGCGTTATACCGACGCAAAGGCCCGGTACCGAAAACAAAACCTGGAAGGTACCGCCCACCAGAGCGGGAACCGCAAAAAAGGCGAGGGTGCGATAAATGGCCTTCTTTTGCAGACTTTCGACTTTTCGAGTCTGAATAAAGGCATGCAAAGACGTATATATGATGTAGCAGTAGCTAACGATAGGTTGAATCATATAAAGCGCTCCGCGACGATATACGCCCTGTGTATCGATATAGAACATAGCGTGCGTCCAGTAGCTGGTAAATGCCAGCACGACCACCAATACGGTTGGCAACGTCACGAGCGCCACCCTATAGCGCGCGGTCAAAAGGCGAGAGCCCTGCACTGTCTCGGAATAGAAAAACCAAATGAGGCACGCGATGGCGAACAGCGAAAACGAGACCGCGTTGGAAATCCAGTTGGCCGTGATGCCTACAGGAGTGCTCACGCCGTCCGAGAGCGTCCAGATCATATCGAAGAAAATGTAGGCAGCAGACGTGTAGCCCAGCATGCTAAACAGAAGCTGTTGGGTGCTCGAGAACAAGGAGCGGCGGCTTCGTGCGGCAAGCCCGATAAGAACAATCATGCATAGCAGGAATATCTCAATTTTGAGTGCCTTAACCACTAGACGCCATCCCTTCAATATCCAAGTGGTCAGAATCGCCCGATTCGTGTCTGGACAATAAACACCCCCTACTCCGCAGGGGTAAGGGGAATAATAGCAGAGCGCCCGAACGTCACTGCAAGACAGCTTTCGTTCGGGCGCTCAAACGGCGCGAATTGCACACGCCGGCTTGATTGACTCGCGTCGACGATTACTCGCCGTCGATGTCGGTCGCGACGGCCTCCTCAATAGCCTCGACGCCTTCGACCGACAGGTCCTCTTTGCCGTGGCAAAACTTCTTGTCGACCCAGCCGGTCAGAATCGGAGCCATGATTGCCGTGATGATAACGGCGGTGGCGATCTGAGCGTACGCGGTGGGCGCAAGCTCGGCGTAGCGCGGTGCGACCTCGGCGAGGGCGACCGGCGTGGTCATGGCCGTGCCGGCGATAGTGGAGCAGGCAACGGCCGCCTTACCGTTACCACCGCACAGGCGCTCGAACGCAAAGGTGATGGGACCGACGATAAAGAGCGTGATGAGGCCCAGCAGGATGCCCGAAATACCGCCGGCGATAAAGCTCGAAAGGCTCATGGATGCACCGAGCTGAAAACCGATGACAGCGATCGCGGGATTGGCGCCGGGGACCAGCAGGTTCTTGATGAACGGGAAGAGGTTGCCCAGAACCATGCCGATAACAAGCGGCAGGATGGATCCGATGATGGTGCCGACGGGGATGTTGGCGAGACCCGAGACACCGAGGATGATCATGGTGACGGCGGGGCCGGCCGTAAAGAACAGGATACCGACGGCGCCCTGCTCGGACTCGTCGCCAAACTCGCCCATGATGCCCGTATAGAGCGCCATGTTGCAAAACGTAATGCCGCCGATGACAGACACGGAGCTCAGGCCCAGGAAGTTGTCGTTAAAGAAATATGCCACACCCAAGCCAAGGGCGGCCGCAACAACAAGCTTGGGGATCAGTACGACGATGCCGGTCTTGATAGCGCCCGGCGTGGACTTAAAGCTGATGCCGGCACCCACGAAGAGCAGGATCGCAGCGACGATGGTATTGGAGCCGCCACGGCAGGCAGCCGTAAAGAAGCCGCCGATCTCAAAGACCTGCGGACAGAAAGTGTTGAGCAAAAGGCCAACAATCATGGGATAGATCATGATGTCGCCCGGGATACGCGGTACCTTGAATTTCTTTTGCTCGTTGGCGGTCGCTTCCTGTGCCATGAAACCCCCATTTCCGCTGACGCAGAACAAAAGCCCACGTCACGCTTTGCTACAGTAAAGTTTGACCATGGTACCAGAAGAAGCAGACCGGCTCGGTGAGAAATTCGATTCGTTGGGCCGGGACGCTAAACGCGCCCTTGCTTTTATACAAGGCTCAAAACGATATAGAACACGATGCCCGAGACGCAGCACCACAACATCGACTTTGTCTTGATTGCCACCGCCACGACACCGGCAGCCGCAATCCAGGGAATCAAGCCCTGCCACAAGCCGGCGTCGAAAGCGCCAGGGCTTATCAAATCGTTAGCGACCAGCGCCGCAAAGGCGGCGGGCGGAATATAACCCAAGGCCTCGGTAACGCGGGGCGACAGCGTTCTCCCGCGCAAGGCAAACGCCGGGGCAATGCGGAAAAACGCGATAGCCGCCCATGACGACAGCCACAGGACCAAAAACTCATTAACGGGCATCGCGAGCGCCCCTTCCTTCGGCGAAAGCATCGCACGCAAGCGCCGCGGCAACACCGACGAGCACGCTTGCCGGCACGGCGATATTCGTCCACCCCAAGAACTTGCATATGGCGACAGACACCGCAGCCATAACGGCAGCCACGACATTGCCGCGCGACAGTCGCTGCGAAAAGAGCAGGCAGATAAAGAGCGAGGTGCAGACAAAGCCAGCAATAGCGGTGGGGACATCGACAACGGCGCCTACAACGGCGCCCATCGTGCACGAAACGCCCCATGTCGCGATGAGGATCGCGTTGAGCGCAAAGGACTCGCGCGGGCCCCAATCCTCCCCTTCAACCAACTTGGCAAGCGAGATGCCATATGCCTCCTCGGTAAGCGTCGCGGCAACAGCCAGCGTCTGACGCTTCGAGGCACCCCTCAGATGGGGCGCGATTGATGCCGAATAAAGTGCAAAGCGCGAGGAGATTGCGGCCACACTTGCGACAATCGATGCCGCAGGCACACCTGCCAGCCACAGGTTGCAGACCATAAACTGGCCGCTGCCCGTCACGAACGTGCTGCTCAGAGCAAAAACCATCCAGGGCTCCATCCCCGTCTGCGCCATAATCATTCCGCACGGCGCGCCTATCGCAACATAGGTAAGCATCACCGGCCAGACGGTTTTAACGATTTTGAGCACCATAGCGTTCCTCGTCCCGACAAGATTTCCGAGCCGCATTCAACGACGCGGCAGAATCATCGCCCGGTGGCAACCGAGTTCACCTACAATTGCCACCGGATCGAAAGACACAGCTTTTTAGGAAGTCATTATGACAGCTATCGATCGGGGCCGGGCGACCGCGGCCTTCAAACGCTATACCGATGCTTACGATGCCGCCAATCCACGTATCGCGCTCAAAATCGAGCATACGTACCACGTTGCCGAGGCATGCGATGCCGTGGCGCGCGAGCAGAGCTGGTCGACAGAGGATATTGACCTGGCCTGGCTTTGCGGCCTGTTACACGATATGGGACGCTTTGAACAGTTGCGGCGCTGGGACACCTTTAAGGACGCCGAGAGTATGAGCCACGCAGCGTTGGGCGTCGGGGTCCTCTTTGGCGAGAACCCCGCCGATGCGCCCGCCGTAACGAGCATCCGCGACTTTATCGATGATCCGGCAGAAGATGAGCTCATCCGCGCGAGCATCGCCTATCACAGCGACTTTCGCCTGCCGGCACAACTCGACGAGCGTACACGGCGCTTCTGCGATATCGTGCGCGATGGCGACAAGATCGACATTATGCGCACCATCGCCGACAGCACCGTCGACACTATCCTCAAGGTTGATGAGGACGCATTTCTCGCCAGCCGGTTCTCGACACCGGCTCTCGCCGCCTTTGACGAGCGCCGCTGCGTCGCACGCGATGAACGCAACGAGCCCGCAGACTACCTGGTGGGACTCATCTGCTTTATGTTTGAGCTCGTCTATCCAGCGAGCCGCGCGCTAGCGCGCGAGCAGGGCGATATCTACCGCCTGCTCGACGCACCCTTTGGCATTACGCACCCCTTTACCGATCCCGCCACGCAAGCGACCTGGGAGCGCCTAAAGAACGAGATACGCGACTGGCTGGCGCGCGCCTAGCGCTCAAGCTGGGCCAGCAGCTCCTCGACGACCTCGACGGCATCACCGACAACCTTGTACTGGGCAGCACCAAAGATGGGGGCATCCGGGTCCTCGTTGATGGCGATAATGCACTCCGCCCCACCGATGCCGGCAAGATGCTGGATGGCGCCCGAAACACCGATACTCACGAGAAGCTTGGGCGAAACCGATACGCCCGTCTGGCCAATCTGATGGCGATACTCCAACCAGCCGGCCTCCACGACAGGTCGCGTGCAGCCAAGCTCGGCTCCCAGAGCCTCAGCGAGCCTTCGCATCAGCGGCAGGTTTTTCTTAGAACCAATGCCGCGACCCACCACGACCAGGCGCTCGGCATCGGCAATTGATGCCTGCTGCCCCCACTCCTCGGCGGGAATCGAGATCTCGACACGAGCCTTAGCATCATCCGCAAGTGATATCTGGGTGATCGTGCCGGAGCGGCCGTAGTCAAAGTCGGACGCTTTAAAGATGCCGGGACGCACCGTTGCCATCTGGGGACGATGATTGGGACAGATAATGGTGGCCATCAAGTTGCCGCCAAACGCCGGACGCGTCTGTTGCAGCAGCCCCGTCTCCGTATCCATCGAAAGCACGGTGCAGTCGGCCGTAAGGCCCGTCTGCAGGCGCACGGCAACGCCAGGCGCCAGCTCGCGGCCAAAGGCGGTCGCACCGTACAGAATGGCTTCGGGCTTACGCTCGGCTACCAAATCGCAGATGAGACACGCGTAGACCTCCACGTCGTTCTGACGCAGGCGCTCGTCACGACAGACCAGAACATCGTCCGCGCCGGCGCAAACCAGATGCTCCAGGTCCTTGAGCGAGCTCTCGGGGCTCATGCCGGCCAATGCCACCAGACGGCATCCACGAGCATCGGCAAGCTCGCGGCCCTTGCCCATGAGCTCATAGGCAACGGGAGTCACCGTATCGTGCTCGTCGGTCTGAACGAATACCCAGATATCTCGATATGCATCAAGGTCCACCGCGCCAGCGGCCTCGTCACGCTCGATCGAGATGGCGTTGACGGGGCAGGCATCGACGCACCCACCGCATAGGATGCAGCCGTCGGTTACGCGGGCGCAACGGTTGGGCCGCTCGCCTTCCACTACGATGCCGCCCGAGGCACAGGCGCGAACGCAGCGACCGCAGCCGATACAGGCTTCGCTATCGATAATCAGTCCGCTCATCTATGCCATCCCCTCGATGATCTTGGCAAGTTTTGCCGCCTGCTCGGACGCCGTTCCGTCAACGGTCTCGCACGTTTGGTCGCGGTCGGGCACAAACGATCGCATGACCTGTGTCGGCGAGCCGGCAAGGCCGCAGCGCGCGGGGTCGGCGTTCACGTCGGCAGCGTTGACCACGCGCACGTCCGCCTCCTCGGCTGCACGAATACCGGCAATGCTCGGCATACGCAGTTGGCCAATCTCCTTGGCGGTCGTCATCGCGCACGGCATCTCAAGATAGACCGTCTCCTCGCCGGCATCGCAGCCGTGAACAAGCGCCAGTGAACCACAGGTCGTAAAGCCCGCGCTCTGCACGCAGCTCACGTCGGTCACGCAGGGAATCTCAAAGGCACCGGCAAGCTCGGGACCAATCTGGGCCGTATCGCCGTCCACCGCCATCTTGCCGCAGATGAGCAGGTCGAAGTCCTCGTCGAGTGCCTCGATGCCGCACTTGAGGGCATAGGTGGTTGCCAGGGTATCGGCACCTGCAAAGGCGCGATCGGTTAGCAGCAGTGCGTCATCGGCGCCTCGGGCGATGCAGTCGCGCAATAGCGATTCGGTCGCGGGGATGCCCATCGACACCACCGTTACGCGCACATCCATGCCAAAGCCGATAAAGTCGTCCTTCAGCGCCAGCGCGCATTCCAAAGCGCTCGCATCGAACGGGTTAATGACCGCCTGCTTGCCATCGCGAACAATCGTATTGGTCTTGGGGTCCATCTTGACCTCGGTGCTTCCCGGCACCGCCTTGACGCACACCACCATATGGAAATCGCTCATCTTCACGCGCCCCCTTTCTGGACGAGCTCATCCAAGAGCTTCTCCGAAAACAGGTTACCGCGACCCAGCTGCCCGGCAGGATCGAGCTGGAGCTTGAGCCGCGCCGACTCGACCATGGCCTCGTGACCGTACATCGTCTCCAAGAAGCCCGCCTTGATCTTGCCGACACCGTGTTCGGCGGAGACGGCGCCGCCCATGGCCGTGACCTCGGAAGCCCACTGGGCAAAGAGTTCTCCGCCGCGGCGGTGATCCTGCGCATCGCGCGGCAGAATATTCACATGCAGATGGTTGTTACCGATGTGCCCCCAGGCGGCAGATTCAAGCCCACTTTCGGCCAACGTGCTGCGATAAAGGTCGATGACATCGGCCAAGCGCGCGTTGGGCACCGACATGTCCGAACCCAGTTTGGTGATGGTGGGATCCGTGCGGCGACGCTCATCGATGAGCATGTTGACGCTCTCGGGCACCGCATGGCGGAAGAATCGCTGGCACTCGCGATCGACCTCGGTGCGCGCGACCCATGTCGCATCGTCGCTGCCGCCCGCAAGCTCTAGCACCCACCCCAAGTGATACAGCTCCTCAGTCGCCTGGGCTTCGTCGTCGCAGTCGAGCTCCACGTAGACACAGACCTTGGCGTCTTTGTCGAGCGCCGGCAGCGAGGCGAACGCAGTCGACTGCTCACGCTGACGACGCAGGATATCCAGGGCGCCCGCATCGAAATATTCGATGGCAGCCGCGTGGGACAGGACGGGACGCACGGAATCGGTGAAGGACACGGCCTTGTCTTCGTTGTCAAAGAAGCAGCTCACGCCCCAAACGACCGCAGGCGCCGCCTGTAGGGCAATCTCGAGCTCGGTGATGACGCCGAGCGTGCCACACGCACCGATAAACAGATCGATGGCATCCATATCGTCAGCAACGAAATAGCCCGAAGCATTTTTGGTCTTGGGCATAGTGTAGTCGGGAAGGTCGAGCTCGAGCGTGCGGCCCTGCACCGTGACGAGCGAAAGGCGACGACCCTGTGCAAAAACCTCGCCACGGTGAAGCTCGAGCAGGTCGCCATCGGTCAGCGCGACATGAAGGCCCGTGACGTGAGGGCGCATGGGGCCGTAAGCGTAGCTACGGGCACCGGAAGCGTTGCATGCCGCCATACCGCCCAGGCAGGCAGATGCCTCGGTGGGATCGGTAGGAAAGAATTGCTCGGAAGCTTCCTGGAATTCCTCGTAGACCTCAAGCGATGCCTGGTCCCAGCCGGCAGTCGGCAGAACTTTCTTGCCCAGTTGCTTGCGCAGCTCAGACAGCACGACGCCGGGCGCCACACGCAAAAGAAAGCGGCCCTTCTCATCGCGGCGAATGCCTAGGTAGCGATTCATGCGGGAAGTATTGAGAATGTGACCGCCATGGGGCACGGCGCCGGCGGCAAGACCGGTCCGGGCGCCCTGAACCGTCACCGGGACACGCTCGGCATGGAGCTTTTTCAAAATGGCGCGTACCTCGTCCTCCGTTGTCGGAAACGAGATGCTCGAGGCCTCGCCCGATGTGCGAGACTCATCGCGGCCATACTCTTCGAACTCGTCGGTGAAGGGTTTGATGGTTGCCGACACGCGAACTCCCCCTTTAGCTAACTACAGTGTTTGCAGGGAGATGTTACCGCATCGTTTCGTCGACGTGTTCGAGACCGTCTCCATAATTGGCGATTTTTACGTTCGTGCAATTCGGCGAGCGGCAAGGTTTCCTCGGCAGACGATGCTTTTGACACATGTCGCTTTACCGCCAGCGACCACGCAATTGTCGCTCGAAAAAAGTTGAAGTAATTTTTACCATCTTTTACCTGCGGAGATGTCAATCCGTCAAGCATTTGGTCAGAAATTGGTCAAGTAGTGACTGATACGGTCGGCATCGACAGCCAAAACCAATGGAAGTTTTGGCCCCAGAAGCAGGGAGGTTCCCATGGCATATTACTGGCCCCAGTACGGCGTCGCCATCGAGGTCGACGACGATCCCTATCTCCTGCCTTTCGACGAAGAGGCGTTCCCCGATACGGCGGTCTACCACGTCACCACCGATGTTATCTGCGACCCCGAGTCGTTCTCGGCGCTCGCCCACCACATCGCGCGTATCCACAACATCGAGCTTCCTCACGACTTCGACGAGCTCATCTACTCGCGCCGCCTGATGCTCCACATGCTCTTTGGAGCGGACCCGTCCACATTCGCACGCGTCTACACCACCAAGGACGCCGCATGAGTGCGAAGAAGCCGTCCCGCCTTGCAGGACTGGGGTGTCGCAAGAAACTCGTCGTTGTCTGCCTGGCTATCGTCTGCGCCCTCATCGCCGTAGGGCTATACGCCTGGCAGTCGCAGCCCGTGCCCGAAGCGGGCGCCTCGGTCACGACGGCAGAGGGTAAATCGCGCCAAGAAATCCAGAATGAGCTCGACGCCATCGTCCGCGACAACATGATGACGATCTCGGTCGCGCCGGTCGCACAGTTGCAGAAAGGCGGCAAGTTGCGCGTCAACGTGCAAAACGTCCAAGACAACAAGTTTCCCCAGCGCTTCCGCGTGATCCAAAACGACGAGACCATCTATGAGTCTGGTGTGGTCGAAGCCGGCAAGACGGTTGAGACCTGCCCCGCCGGCGATATCCAAGAAGGCGAGGCATATATCGAGATTCAGGCACTCGATGCCAAGACCTACGACACCCACGGCAATCCGACGCGCGTCAAAGTGCGGGTGGCCCAGGCAGAAAGCTAGTGGCCGACGCGCTCGCAGGGGCAGCACCCTGCCCCCATTCGTCCAACCATCACGGAAACAGTCCGTGACGAGCAGAAAGGATCGATTATGAACACACCCATGAACCTGAGCGGAGCCAGGGCACTCGCCGTGGGCGCAGGGCTTACGCTCGCACTTGCGATGGGCGCCGCGCCAACGGCGGCCATGGCAGAGGTGCGCGTTGGAACCACCGATGTGACAGTGAAGGCCGACATTAGCAATGTTTCGTTTAAGGCGCCGACGGTCATCCCCTTTGCCGCCCAAGCCGACGGAACGCTTGTAGGACCCTCCGACAAGACGATTACCATCGACAACCTCTCGGCATATGGCATCCACGTCACTAACATGAAGGTCACGGCCAAGAACGACTGGACAATCGTTGCAGACGCAAAAACGGGCTCGGCCCAGAACTCCATCGATTTTAAGGTTGGCCCCGATAAGGCAGAAAAGGACGCCAGCTCGGCGACTCAAACTACGGGCCTCGATCTTTCCAAAGACGTAAGCTTCGACATGAAGTACAAGGGCATTGCCGATGGAACGGACAAAATCAAGCTCAATGTGAGCGGCCACGTCGCCCGCGTCACGCGTGACATCTACCACGCCGGCGGTACGGGAGATCAAGTGGCAAGCATCACCTGGACGGTCGAGCCCGGTGCGCACGCCACGTCCTAAGGCGATCGCACTGGCCGCCATCGTCGGCATCTTGGCGTCCGCACCCACCATGGCCTTTGCTCAACAAGAGCAAGCGCAGGCGGCCACAGAAGTGACCGTCGACCTTTCGGGCCTTAATCGCGGCGGCCGTCACGAGCCGCTCGCTCAGACGAGCGACACCCGGCAACTCATTGCGACAGGCGCCGCCACGGTGGGAGCAGGACTGACGTGCCTTGGCCTGCACATCAAACGCAACCAATAGCCAAGCACGACCGGAGTACGCGAATTAGATAGGAGAACCATGGCACCCAAAAACCTTTTGCCCGTTGCCGCGCTCTGCAGCGCACTGGCGAGCGGTATGCCTCTCGCCGCTTGGGCGACGCCCGCCACGGCAAACTCCTTACCGCAAGCTCTGAACCCCGTGGCGAATTCGTCGGGTATCGTCGCCTGCCAACGTTTTTCGCTCGCACGCGCCACGGTCCGAACCTCGGGATGCCTTCACCGCAATACGGTCGACTCGATAGTCGTGGATATCAAGCGACCGGACAAGGAGAACGGCCCCCAGACAGGTTATGCCATCTGCACATGGAAATCGGCTGCAGTCGACGCCGATGGCGACCCATGCGACCTAGAGCTGCGCATCGATATTGACTCGGTCGATGACTCGGCGAACGGGGCGAAGGTCGTCTTCGACAGCGCGGCCTATGAAGAAGAAGGGGGTGTATGCCTGGGCTGCGTTCCCTCGAATGTCGATGGCGCGCAGCCCATCATCTCCTTTACGGCATCGCTGCGACTGACCAAGGCGGACACCGAAGCCATCGCAACGGGAGATGCGCCTTTGCTGTTCTACGCTGGCGACGCGGATGACCAAGAAGCTCAAAGCAATGGACAGAAGGGCTCGCTTAACCTCACGCGCGGATCAGAACCCGCCCCCATCAACATCGACACCCAGGCGCAAGGCGTGCATCGCATTCTCGCCGATCCGGCGCTGCTCCAAATGACATGGCACGGAGTGGGGTCCGTCGGGATTGCTGCTCCCATATCGAGCGATAATGACAAATCCCCCAAAGACGAGGTCGCAGACGCACCGACGCATGTTGACGATGCAGACGAGGCATCATCAGAAGACAACGCCGCAGCCCCTCTCGAGAAGCCAGGCGACACCGCCACCGAACTAGGCGATCCCCAACCGAAAGACGGCCTGGAATTTGCCGCTCCCCCAGATGTCGACGAAGGCAACTGTTGCATGATGGTCGCGCTCGACCACGCGGAAACCGTCGATGCCGCAAGCATTGAGCCAGTCGCTGCCAATGCGCCCCGCCGCAAAAATATCCTCATCGCGTTCCCCAATACCGTCGAGCTCGTCTTTTTGCCTTCGGGTGAAGTCGTCGCGCCTACGGCACTTACAGCAGTGGGAGCAAGGAGCGCATCGAACGACATCCAAGCTATCTCGGCACTTGATGCCACAACGACCGCCAAGTTGCACCTTTATTCCGTTGCAGCAGACGGAACGCGAACCGAAGAATTCGACGGAACCAAGCTTTTGGTTCCTCGTCGCATCGGTATCCAAGAAGACTTCCCCTATCAAATGGAACTTGAAGGGTTCGATCGTGCACGAGATGCCGACATCATTGCCGCAGCCATCGAATCCCCGCAGCACCTCATGACGCTGCGCTTCGACTTTAGCCCCGTCCTATCCTAGACCGCTAACCGCCGCTTGGCTCGGATACTGAGCGCTCCCCTCCCCGTTCTGTTACGATTGCCGCGTTGGCATCAATTACAGGAGGGTTCATGCCGGGTTTAGGAACGATCATCAACGTCGCGCTTTTGATCGCGGGCGGTCTGCTGGGCCTCATGGGTGGGCGCTTCATTACGCCCCGCATCCAAGACACGCTCATGAAGGCGTCGGGGCTGTGCGTTCTGTTTATCGGCCTGGGCGGCACCATGCAAAAGATGCTCGTTATCGATGGAGAGACGTTGGCGACCACCGGCACCACCATGCTTATCGTCTCATTTGCCCTTGGTTCGCTCATCGGCGAGGCCATCAACCTGGAAGCCGCCATCGAGAACCTCGGCGAATGGCTCAAGCGCAAAACCGGCAGCGAAGGCGACAACGAGTTCACCAACGCCTTTGTCTCGACATCGCTCACCGTGTGTATCGGTGCCATGGCCATCGTAGGATCGATTCAGGACGGTCTGCTCGGCGACTGGTCCACGCTTGCCCTGAAGGGCGCGCTGGACTGCATCATCGTCTGCACCATGACGGCCTCGCTTGGCCGCGGCTGCATCTTCTCAGCCCTGCCCGTTGCCGTATTCCAGGGCACGATTACGCTTTTTGCCGGCGCACTCTCCCCTATCATGACCACCGCAGCCCTCAACAGCCTTTCGCTTGTGGGCTCCATGCTCATCTTCTGTGTTGGCGTTAACCTTATTCGGCCTCAGACCTTCCGCACGGCCAACATGCTCCCCTCCGTCGTCGTGGCGGTCATCTACGCCCTCCTGTTCTAAACTATCTGCATAGTGATATCTCGAACACCTGTTTGATGCTGTGCTATGATATGAGGTCACCGACACCATATAGGGAGAGGAGAGGGCGGTGGCCGACCAGGACGTCAAGATGCTTATCGAGCGCATTATGGCCGAGGCCCGGACCCATCAGTCCGCCCGCTTCTCAAACGAAATCTATGCTGACGAGCCGATTCTCAAGACCGGTCGTCAGATGCAGAATTTCCTCCCCGACCAGTACCGCAAGATGCGCGAGATATCGCGCTGGCAGGATGACCCCAAAGGCGGCGCGGGTCGCTGGCTTTCGGAAGCCGAGCTTTTCTACCGCCAGGGCCTGCTGATGGCCGATTTTGAGGACGACTGCCCCTACAACGGCACCTTTAAGTCGTACTTTCCCACCTACAATGCCATGAGCGATCGACAGTTGCGCGGTTACTTTACCTGGCGCGCCCAAGTGCGTCGCGGAACCGTCGAGGAAACGTCTACGTCCTTTGCCTTTCTGTATCTCTATGAGCTGATTTGCGGCATTGGCGTAGATAATCCGCGTGACGGCTATGACAAGATCAAGGCATTTTGGGATGCCTATCGCGCCTTTGAACCCGGCATCGACCGGTTCGCACGCGTGTGGCTGCAGGACTACGCCGTGTTCCATGAACTCGATCCCAAGCTGCTTCGCGACTCTAAAACCGTCGTATTCGACAACGCCCTCATCGAGCTGCGCCGCGCAGCGCGAGACCTTGTACCCGCGCCGGCGCCGTCGGACCTGCCGCCCGCGCGTCGCAAGACCTCCGAGCCCACGCTTCCCCTTCCGCCCGATGAGGCGCATGAGGAGCGGCTCATGGCTGCCATCGACGCACTCTCGACGTACAACCTGAATAACTCACGGCTCGACCGTTCCCACCATCGCGACCTGCGCCACGTGGCATGCGCCGTGTATGTCCGCATGGCTCGCTACTATGACACGCACCGAAAGACCGGCATCGTAGCGAGCTTGTTTGGGGAGGAGACGGCCATGCCCTACACCATGTTTGCCTCGGCCGTGTTCTTTGCGCCCGAGCGCCACGAGGACTGCGAATATCGCCTAGACCCCATTCACATCTACCGCTGCCAAAATGGCTTTTGGGAATGTATGCGCATCCACGGCAGCAGACAAAAAAGCAGCAAGCTCGGTGAGATGATGCGCGCTTGTGATCAGCGCCTGCGCTTGGCACTGGATCCCGGCCATCCCCTTAAGGAAGAAAAGGTTCCCAAATATCTGGCTAAGATTATCGATGACGAGATCACGGCATGGCTTTCATGGGATGCCGCGCATCAGCCCGTCAAGATCGATATCGACCTGAGCCAGCTGGGGCACATTCGGAGCGCCGCCGCACAAACGCGCGAGGCGCTTTTGATCGACGAGGAGCGCGAGGACGGCACGCTTGCGGATACCGAGGTGGCAGTTGCCGAGCGACGGGAAGCCGAGCCCGTGGCCGACACGATCGCCGAACCAGTCGCGACGACCATGCAGCAGGACGAGGCTAGCGAGCCGACCATCTCCACCGAGCAGTTTGGCGTCGTAGCCCCGCTCCTCGCACCAGCGCCCACGCCCGCCGACACCGCGTCCGCACTCGATTCCGCCGCAGACGCCTATCTTCGAGCACTACTCGAGCAAAACGCAGCGCAGACGGCATCGGCGGTGGCACAGTCGGGCAAGAGTGAGGACATGCTCGTCGACAGCATCAACGAAGCGCTCTTTGACCTGGTGGGCGACACCGTTATTGAATTTGGCTCAGAAGGACCGCAAATTATCGAGGACTACGAAGCAGACGTGAGAGGATACCTAGACCATGAGTGATACCGCACCCGCAGCACCCCGCGTGCCCAAGCGCGTCGCCGCCGTCATTCTCAACTCGCTCAAGGGCGGTGTTGTCCCGCGCATCGGCCTTCCCTACATCACCGTGGGACGAGAGGTCGAGATCCGTGCTCTGCTCACCGACCTGAGCCTCATCGCCGATGGCGGCGCAAGCTTCCGTTTCCTAGTCGGTCGCTACGGCGCCGGCAAGAGCTTTTTGCTCCAGACCATCCGAACGCATGCCATGGGCGAGGGCTTTGTGGTCGCCGATGCCGACCTTTCCCCTGAGCGCCGCCTACAGGGCGGCCAGGGCCAGGGCCTCGCCACCTATCGCGAGCTCATCCGCAACATATCGACCAAGACGCGCCCCGAGGGCGGCGCGCTCAACCTTATCCTGGATCGCTGGGTCGCCTCGTGTGCCGACGCCGACGAGTCTGCCGTTAATGCCCAACTCGCTCCACTCGAAGAGATGGTCCACGGCTTTGACTTTGTCCGCATGCTCCGCCGTTATCGCACGGCCGTATCCGAGGGCGATGAAGAGACTATGAGCCGGGTGACCAAATGGATTCGCGGCGAATACTGCACCAAGAGTGAGGCGCGCGCCGAGCTAGGCTCCTCGACCATCATCAGCGACGATGACTGGTACGACTACGTCAAGCTCATCGCACGTTTTTTGGTCTGCAGCGGCTACAAGGGCATGCTGGTGCTCATCGACGAGCTCGTGAATCTGTACAAGATTCCCAACGCGATCACGCGCCAATATAACTACGAGAAGATCCTGACCATGTACAACGACACGCTCCAGGGCAAAGCGCAGTACCTGGGCGTGATCATGGGTGGCACGCCGACCTCTATCGAGGACCGCCGCCGCGGCGTCTTTTCCTACGAGGCCCTTCGGAGCCGTCTCGCCCAGGGCCGTTTTGCGCGCGATGATCTCAAAGATATGCTCGCGCCCATCATCCGCCTGCAGCCGCTCACCTACGAGGAGCTGCTGGTGCTCATCGAGAAGCTCATGCAGATCCATGCCGGCTACTTTGGCTGGACGCCCACGCTTACCGAGAACGACTTGGTGGACTTCCTCAAGATTGAGTTTGGCCGCGTGGGGGCCGACACGCATCTGACGCCCCGCGAGGTCATCCGCGACTTTATCGAGCTGCTCGATATCCTGTGTCAGAACCCCGATGCAAATGTGGCCGAGCTGCTGCAAAGCGTCGGTGGCGACGCGCTGGCGCCGGCAGCTGCAACAGACGACACCGGCACCGCAGACGACGACCGCAACTTCGCCGAATTCACCATCTAACCTACCAAAAAGGAACAGGTTTATTTTGGCAGGTTTTATCTGGGCAAGCGTTGAAGCAGTAATGCAGCAAGCCGTTGCCAGCCGCGTTGAGAGATTCGTTTTTGAGAGGAGGCCCCGTGAAAGCCTTTGACCGATATGCCCCGTTTATCCAGGATTTCATTTACTCCCACGATTGGGAGAGTCTGCGCTCCATCCAGGTTGCGGCGGCAGATGCCATCTTTAACACACAAGACAATGTGCTCCTAACGGCATCCACAGCTTCCGGCAAAACCGAGGCAGCCTTCTTTCCCATCCTGACCGAGTTTTGGGAGAACCCGCCCGCAAGCGTGGGCGCCCTCTACATCGGCCCCCTCAAAGCGCTCATCAATGATCAGTTCGTCCGCCTCAACGACCTCTGCGAAGAGGCCGATATCCCTGTCTGGCACTGGCATGGCGATGTCTCGCAGTCGCATAAGGCTAAGCTCATCAAAAAACCGAGCGGCATCTTGCAGATTACGCCCGAGTCACTCGAAGCGCTCCTAATCCATAAGCACATGGCAATCCCGCGCATGTTTTGCGACCTGCGCTACGTGGTCATCGATGAGGTCCACTCGCTCATGCGCGGCGACCGCGGCGGGCAAACGCTCTGCCTTATCGAGCGGCTCTCGCGCATGGCCGGCGTGCAGCCTCGACGCATTGGCCTTTCGGCCACCATCGGCGACCCCGAGCGCACGGGTGCTTTTCTCTCACAGGGAACGGGGCGCGACTGCGTTATCCCCCGCTTTGAAGAACCGCGCCGCGTGTGGCGCATCTCCATGGAGCACTTCTACAACTCGGGCCCCCAGGCGCAGCAGCGAGGATTCGAGAGCTCGGGTCCTCAAGAGGCCGAAGTACTCGCGTGCGAGCGCATCGAGGCGGCGGCATCTGCGGCGCTGCCCGCCGGCGCCCAAGACATGCGCCACAGCGGACAGCTCACACAGGAGGAGCGCCGCCAACGTCGCGAGCAGGCACGGGGCAAGGCCGCTTCCAAAGACCGTCGCACATCCTCAGCCCCCGAGGGTGAAGTCGACATCCCGCAGGCAACCGAACAGGCACTGCTCAACCCCACCGACACCGCACCCGACAACGCCGACCCCGGCATGGGCTACATCTTTGAGCACACGCGCGGCCGCAAGTGCCTGGTCTTTGCCAACTCGCGCGAGGAGGCAGAGGCCGTATGCTCCATGCTGCGCAGCTACTGCGAGAGCCGGCACGAGCCCGACCGCTTCCTTATCCATCATGGCAACCTCTCGGCATCGCTACGCGAGACCGCCGAGGAGCTCATGCGCGACGAGGAGCAGGCGCAGACAACCGTCACCACCTCCACGCTGGAGCTCGGCATTGATATCGGTCGTCTGGAGCGCGCGTTCCAGATCGATGCACCGTTTACCGTCAGCTCCTTTTTGCAGCGCATGGGGCGCACAGGCCGCCGTGAACTTCCGCCCGAGATGTGGTTTGTCATGCGCGAGGAAGAGCCCGAGCCGCGCACGATGATGCCCGAGACCATTCCGTGGAAGCTCCTGCAGGGCATCGCGCTCGTACAACTCTATCGCGAGGAAAAGTGGGTCGAGCCGCCCGAGCTCGATCGACTCCCCTACAGCCTGCTCTACCACCAGACTATGTCGACGCTTGCCAGCACCGGCGAACTCACGCCGGCAGAGCTTGCCCAGCGCGTGCTCACACTCAGCTATTTCCATCGCATCTCGGCCGATGACTATCGCATACTGCTGCGCCACCTCATCAAGATCGACCACATCCAGGTCACCGAGGGCGGTGGGCTCATCGTGGGCCTCGCGGGTGAGCGCATCATCAACAACTTTAAGTTCTACGCAGTGTTCCAGGAAAACGAGGAGTTTACCGTCCGGAGCGAATCGGCTGAGCTGGGCACGATCGTTAATCCGCCCCCGCCCGGTGAGCGCATCGCCATCGCCGGACACTGCTGGATTGTCGAGGAAGTGGACTGGAAGCGCCACACTGTCTTTGCCACGCAGGTCAAGGGCCGGGTGCCGGCCTACTTTGGCGACTGCCCCGGCGACATCAACACGCATGTGCTCGAGCGTATGCGCCAAGCGCTCAACGAGCATGCGGCATATCCGTATCTTATGGGTAACGCGCGGGCCCGTCTGGCGCAGGCTCGCCATACGGCCATGCTTTCGGGTGCGGGAACTAAACCGCTCATCAACCTGGGCGGCGATACCTGGGTGCTCTTCCCTTGGTTGGGCAGCTACGCCTTTCTGGCGCTCGAACGTATGCTCAAGATTAAATGCGCCGCGGAGCTTGGCCTTCGCGGACTCGACCCATCACGCCCGTACTTTATGCAGTTTAAGATGAAGGCCGACGAGGAGACGTTCTTTGAGGTGCTCGCCGCCGAGGCCGAGAAGGACTTCGACCCCATCGAGCTCGTCTATCCCGGCGAGGTGCCTTATTTCGATCGCTACGACGAGTACGTTCCCGAAGAGCTCGTACGCAAGGGCTTCGCCGAAGGCGTACTCGACATCGAGGGTATGAAGCAGCGCGTCCTCAGCTGGCGCGACCACGCCTAAGACCAGTCTTTTTGGGACGGGGAGATTTACTTGTCGTGAAGGACGGTGCCAAGGAAGTCGGCGTCGAAGGGCACGGCTTCGGCAAAGGCGTAGTCGCCGTCGCTGGCGATGAGCAGGTAGTTTTCCTCGCCGCCGAACTCCGCATCGCCACATGGGACCACCCAGGCGTGGGCGAATACCTCGAGTGCCGTGGCAGCGCAGTCGCGCAGGAACGTCACGTCGCTCCCCTCGTTTGCGCTCACGATATTGGCAACGTAGACGCCGCCGACATTTAGGCTGCCCCACACTAAACGCAACGCCTCAACCGTCGCCAGCTCGCGCACGGGCTCGGCACCGCCAAAGCAATCGCTCACGACCACGTCGTAGCGACGATGGCCCACGCTCGTCACGCCCAGATACGAGCGAGCCTCGGCGGTAATCACCCGCAAGCGGTCGCCCACCGTGCGCTCCAGTTCGTCCAGATAGAACCAACGACGTGCCAGACGCGTAATCTCGGCATCGTACTCAATGACGTCCATGCGCAAGCTCTCGTGCGACATCAGAGCGAACTTGGGATAGGCAAACCCGCCGCCACCCAGCATGAGCATACGGTCGATACCATGCCCGTAAGCATCACGCATTGCGTCCTCGGCCTCAAACACATCGTCAAATGCACGATAGTACGCAAAGACGGGCTCTGCCCAACGCTCGCCAATGTAGCTTGCGCTTTGGTAGACGCCGCCTTGCACCAACACGCGAATCTCATCGCCGCCCTCATCGTGCACGCGTTTCACACGCGCCAACCCATTGCGGGTTCGCGCAACCTGCAGACAGGCAGCACGAACAGCGACGGCGGCCGCACCAAGCGCCGCGGCTCCCAGAGCAACGCCGGCAACGACACCAGCAGAAACACTCGGCTTGTTCATCTAGAGCTCCTTTTGCAGGTAGAGTCCGTGGTCATAAAAACCCAAATGGCGATAGTACTCGCGCGTACCAATCGCGCTGATCACGTTGATGCGCGCATAGCCGGCATCCCGGGCGATCTCGCACGCACGCTCTACGAGCAAACGCCCCAACCCGTGATGCTGCGCCGCCTGGCCCTGGTCGCCCACGCGTGCCGCCATGCCATACACGTGCACCTCGCGAATCATCGCCTCGTCCGGCGTCGTCGGCAACTCGTCCGCATGCGCGGCAACAAACGAATGGTCGGGCAGCGACAGGCGCAAAAAGCCCGCGATCTTGCCCCGCGGCGTCACCCACTGCAAAAAGCGCTCGCGCGTCACCGGCGTCTCGTACGCCACTTCCTCGTCAAGGGTCAACTCATCCAAGTCGGCACCCGCCGTGCTGATCTCGCGATAGCGAATCTCACGTACCGTTGCACCGTCACCCCGAGCAGCCAGGCGGTTCTCAACGAGCTGGCGCAGGTTGGGCTTCTTGTTGCCCACCATAATGTCGTCGGAGCTAAAGTCACGAATCATACGGCTGATGCGACAGAACGCCGGCGTCACCACGATGTCGTCGGCCAACACATCGAGCAGCTCTTCCTCGGTATAGGGGCGCCACTCGCCGCGCTCATAGCGGCCCACCAGACGCGAGCCCTCGATGAGCGCGCACGGGTAGACCTTGACCTCGTCGGGCATAAAAGCGCCCTCGGTCATAAAGCGCTCGTAGTCGCGCTTGTCCCCCTCGGGCGTAGCGCCCAACAAGTTGAGCATAAAGTGCGCGTGGATCTTAAAGCCAAACAAGCGCGCAAGCGAAAACGCCCGCTCGATCTGCGCCACCGAAATGCGACGCTCGTTGATATCGAGCAAATGTTGGTCGAGACTCTGAATACCCATCTGAATCTTGGTGCAACCCAGGCGGCGGATGAGCGTGAGGGCCTGCGGCGTTACGGCATCGGGGCGCGTCTCGATAACGAGCCCCACCACGCGATGCTTCGCCGTCTCGTTGATGCGCTGCTGACGCTCAAGCTCCTCCATCGTTGCCGTCTGCCACTCGGCAGCCTCGCCCCATGGCGTACCAGGGCCGTACAGACGACGCACCGCGCGGTTATAGCCACCAACGACAGCATCCACACGCCCCTGCTCGTCGGCAACGCCGGCAGCAAGCTCAGCCTCGTCTGTCGCAATGCCGGCAGCCCGATAGCGCTCGCGGCGCTCTGTTACCACCGGCGGCAGGGCATCGGCGGGAGCGTCATCGAGCAGGCGCCCCGCCTCGGCACGACTGATGCCCGGACGCGCCAACATGGGGTTTGCCGCCACGCCGGCGACGGCATCGTCATTGAGCGCACGGAAAAGCTCCGACATAAACCACGTTTGATACCCTTGCGGATAGTCGCTCCAGGTGCCACCGAGCACGATGAGCTCTATCTTGTCGGTCGCATGCCCCATCTGCGAAAGCGCGGTCAGACGAGCGCTCACCTGCAGATACGGGTCGAAGCAGTTTTGCTCCGCACGGGCGCACGCCGGCTCGGCATGCAGATAGCTTTTAGGCATGCGCAGATCGTTGGGGCAAAACAGGCAATCGCCCGAGCACGGCCAGGGCTTGGTGATGACGGTAATGGTCGCCACGCCCGAGGCCGTGCGACGAGGCTTCATACGCAGCACCTGCAGCAGTCGACGTTCCAGCTCGGCATCGACATTCCACCCAGCCCAACGAGCCGGCTCCTCACGTTTTACCCGCTGGTAGAACGGCAGCAGACGGCGCTTGGCCAAATCGCGTTTGTCGGCACCCTCACGGCGCGCCTCGGCATGTATCAGTTTGACGAGTGCCTTGTCGTCCACGGTCTCGCCGCGACGCAGGGCATCGAGTATGTTCAAGATAATCTGTTCCATGACCCCATTGTAAAGGCAAAGGCGCCGGAGCCCGTCACGGCTCCGGCACCTCCATCAAACAGCGCAGCTATGATTTATAGGTCTTCGATAACCGCCCGTCACTCTGAATCAAATGACATGTCGCCCGAACCAACCTCAAAACGATACGTGGCGGACTTATCGCCATTATCGAATTCAAGATTCAAAATGGTCTCGCCGTCGTAGTCAAGCGGAAGGAAATCGCTCTCGAAGTCGCCGCTGCCCAAGGTGAGGCTCGCCTTAAAGCCCGTAGAGTTCGGAACCGTCATCTCCACATCGCCCGAGCCCACACTCACGTCCATCGACTTCGCGGGGGCCTGGTAGAGCTCGAACGTTACATCGCCCGACCCGACCTCTGCACTAAGCGCATCAGTCACGCTGCCCGCAAACTCTACATCTCCCGCACCCAGGAAAAGGTCGAAACCATCACAGGTGACACCGGCAATCTGCAGATCACCCGAGCCCACGTGCGCGTTGATTCCCTTCAGATGTTCGGCAACACGGCGCGGCAGTTCAACCGTAACCGAGCGGTCAATTGCCTTACCGTCATCACTTCCAAACTGAGAAACCTTGAGCGTCGAGTCCTCGACGGATGCGATGTTCTGCGTCGCGGCCTTGGAGGCATCCATACCATTGGCAACGCGTCCCCGCTCGATAACGCGAGCCTTGTTGCCATCAACAACCTTGACGTCCACCGTAGCCGCATTGATATCGAAATCGAGGTAGCGAAACTCATCAGCATCAAAGGTCGTACACGAAAGCTGTTGAGGCCGAGCAGAATAGTTACCGCTATCCAAGAGATCATCGTCGTCAAACATATCGTCAAAATCAGACAAATCGCCGGATAGAATAGCGGTCGTTCGCACCATATTGGAATGAGCCAATAGCCGCGAGGCACCAAATACAAGCCCGATAATAAGCACAAACGCCCCGATGCCAACGCCCAAGCGTACCTTGGATTCATGCGAAAGCTTCATCATTCATCACCCTCTTTGGCGATCGGGTCAGCGGTAGTCGCGGTAGCCACGCCAGCATCAACCGAAGCGGAAACATCCTGAGCCCTAGCTGTCACCGGTGCCGGACCAACCTGAATATCCCCGCGTGCCCAATCACCATCGAGCGCACGCGCCACCCAGTGATAGATGGGAATCGTAAAGAAGATCAGCGCGGCAAAGGGGCTGGCACCAAACGGGAACATCAGCAAAAAGAACAGCAGCCAACACACGGCCCAATACGGGAACGACTGGAACGGGCCCTTCACCGGAGTCGAGCCAGCTGCGCCGCCACTCGTCGCTTGCGCCGTAGCGGCATTGGCGGCCTGCGCACTCCAGCTTGCCGCTTGCGCCGCCTTGGCGGCGGCGTCACTCGCCTGTGTTGCCGCCTCGGTAGCCCGTGCCGCCGCCTCATGGGTGCGTGCGCGCTCTGCTGCCTCGGCCTCGCGCTGGCGGGCGCGGTCCTCGTTCTCAAACTCGATATCGTCCTCGATCTCATCGCTCGGATTGAGCAGCTCGTCCAGGCTCACGCCATAGAGCTTGGCGAGCGAGATCAGGTTCTCGGTATCGGGCGAGCTCTCCGCACGCTCCCATTTACTGACCGCCTGGCGCGACAGCCCCAGCTTTCGTGCCAGCCCTTCTTGGCTAAAGCCTTTGCTGCGGCGAAGGTCGGCGAGCCGCTGCGCAGTTTCTACATTCATGGTTCCTCCTATGTGATGCCAGCCGTGCCGCCGGACCGTTTTTGTTCTTAAGGCGCCTTGCACAGTTAAAAATCTATCCGCCACCGCCAAAAGCATACCACCTATTCTAGTGAGATTTTTGACAACCGGCGGTTGCGGGCACATATGAGCTGCGGAAATGTGTCCAAACAAAGCAATGACCCACGGCTCGGTTGTCCCCGTTGCGGCGTTAACGGTAGTATGGTTGTACTGTTTATTCCGCACCGCCAACGGAGGGAGTCCCGCGCCGTGAACCGCGATTTCGCCTCATCGCTCATCCAGCTCAACAACACGTTCTATCGCGAGCACTCCGCCTCCTTCTCCGATACGCGCCAGGCCCCGTGGCCCGGCTGGGTGCGCACCATGGACATTGCGCTCGGGCAGCTCGACATCGCCACGATCGAGCATCCCGTCCGCGTCTTCGATCTTGCCTGCGGCAACATGCGATTCGAGAACTTTGCCGCCGGCGGCGCACTTGCCGCCAAGGGCGTCGATGGCGCAAACCCCTCGGCAGACGCCAGCTGCCCGTTTGAGTTCTATGGCGTCGACTCGTGCCAGGATTTGGCTATCGATGCGCGCGGTCACGCCCTGCGCATTCCCAACCTGCACTTCCAGGAGCTCGATGTGCTCGATGCCCTCATGAAGCTCAACCCCGCTGAGACACCCGACGTGCTTTTCGATGCCCCGCTCGCCGACATCTCGGTCTGCTTTGGATTTATGCACCACGTGCCGTCGTGTGAGTACCGCGTACGCGTGCTCGACGCCCTGGTGCGCCAGACGCGCCCAGGCGGCATCATCGCCATCAGCTTTTGGGAGTTTATGAACGACGAGCGCATGGCGCGCAAGGCCGTTCGCGCCGAAGCCCGCGCCGAGCTCACCCCACCGTTTGAGGGTTACGATTCCGCGCAGTTTGAAGCCGGCGACCACCTCATTGGCTGGCAAAACGACCGCCACGCCTACCGCTATTGTCATCACTTTGACGATCAGCAGATCACCGACCTGGTGCGCGGCGTGCGTACGTTCTACAAGAGCGGCGAGGTCCCCGTGCGCGAGCTTGAGCGTTTCCATGCCGACGGTCGCAGCGGAGAGCTCAACCGCTATGTGATTCTCAAGCGTCTGTAGGTATCGGCGACTCGCCGCCGAGCCTCACCGCATCTTTCGAGCAAACTATGCCCACCCTCTTTTCAACCCATTGACGGAACGCGCAGCCATGCGTTCCATACTTATGACCAAGGAGCCTCATGGGAGCCGTCCACGTTCGCACGCCTAAGAACTTTGTGCTCGAAGAGCGCCTGGAGCGCTACGCCGATGCGATTGAGACGAACCCCGAGGCTTATGCCGGAGATTGGCGCGAGGCCTGTGCGCCCGCAGGCGGCAAGCCCTTCGAGCACCTTCACCTGGATCTGGGCTGTGGCAAAGGAACCTATCTGGTCGAGCGCGCCCACCGCGAGCCCGACACGCTCTTTATCGGCATGGACCAGGAGCCCATCTGCATCGCCTATGCCGCGCAGAAAATCTGCGAGCAGAAGCTGTCCAACGCGCTCGTCCTGCCCCGAGGAGCCGCATCGCTGCCGCAGCTGTTTGCCACAGGCGAGCTCGATGCAATCACCATTAACTTTCCCACGCCACAGCCCAAGGCCAAGTACGCCAAAAAACGACTCGTCCATGTCGACCATCTGATGCTCTACCGCCCGCTCTTTGCAGCCAACGCCACCGTCACGCTGCGCACCGACAGCAAGCCATTGCGCGATTACGCCCTGGGACAGTTTGCCGCGGCCGACTACGACACGCTTTGGGTAAGCGACAACGTCCGCCGAGACCATCCCGAGCATCCCGAGACCGAATATGAATGCCGCACGCGCGAGATGGGCGCTGCCGTCTATGGCATTTGTGCCACACCCGGCGCGCAGCCTAGCGATGAACAGCTCGCGGCGGGCCGCGCGCAGGAGCAAAGCCTTGCCTGCTACCTGCCCGATAACCTCGATGAGCTCACCTACGTGCCTCTCGGCATGGAAGAGGCCGTCGAGAACTTTAAAAACCGCGCCCGCAAAGGCAAGAAGCGCCTGCCACAAGAGTCCTAGGGGCTTCTGATGGTCGCGGCGTCGGCAAACAAGCGCAAATAGGCGCCAGCGAACGGCCCTCAAACCTAAGTGAGTAGACTTTTTTGCAATAGCCAAGCACAGCCCGCATAGCGAAACATAAAACCTCAGGTAGAACCCTTGCGCAAAAGCCATGTGCTCGCGATATTGCAAAAAGTCTACTCACTTAGCTGGCAACTGCACCAAACGGCTGAGTAGAACGCCCATTTCCTGCATTTTCTTTCGCGCTGGCGCCCCACGCCGCCGCTACGCCATAATGGATGGCGGACAAACGCGAGAGAAAGCAACCAAATGGCACAGACCGCGACAGACACTTCCGCCAGCACCGTCTCCGGCGCCGGCGCCGCCAGCTCATTCTCGGGAGGCACGGGAACCGAAGCCGAGTTCGGCTCGCTCGGCGCGCTCTCCCCCACCTGGTGGGAGCCCGAGGACGGCAGCGAGCCCGAACCATGGCTCACGCCCGACCAGGCATTCGAGCGCTTCTTTGAATGGACGAGCGATTGCGGCATTGAGCTGTGGGACCACCAAGAAGAAGCCCTCATGGATCTGGCTGCCGGCGATCACGTCATTTTGGGCACACCGACCGGATCGGGTAAATCGCTCGTCGCGCTGGGCATGCTCTTTATGGGCATGGCGCAGGGCAAGCGTTGCTATTACACAGCACCTATCAAGGCTCTGGTCAGCGAGAAGTTTTTCGACCTGGTACAGGTGCTCGGCCGCGATAACGTCGGCATGATCACCGGCGACACGCATATCAATACCAAGGCGCCCGTCATCTGCTGCACGGCCGAAATCCTTGCCAACGATGCACTGCGCGAGGGCGAGGGCGCCGACGTGGGCTGCGTGGCCATGGACGAGTTCCACTACTTTGCCGACCCCGATCGCGGTTGGGCCTGGCAGGTGCCGCTGCTCACCCTGCCTCACACGCAATTCATGCTCATGAGCGCCACGCTCGGCGATGTCACTGCCATCGCCGCCTCACTCGAGGAACACACCGGCGCTACCTGCGACTTAGTCGTCGATGCCCCGCGCCCCGTGCCGCTGAGCTACGACTACGTGACGACCTCGCTCGAGGGCACCGTCGAGCTCGCCATGCGCCGTGGAGAGGCCCCGCTCTATATCGTGCACTTTAGCCAGGATGCCGCCCTTGCGACGGCACAGTCGCTCGCCAACTTTGGCATTGCCAGCAAGGAGCAGCGCGAGGCCATCAAGGAGGCGGCCAAGGGCACGAGCTTCTCGACGGCCTTCGGCAAGATTCTCAAGCGCTTGCTCGGCTGCGGCGTCGGCGTGCACCATGCTGGCATGTTGCCGCGCTATCGCCTACTGGTCGAGCGCCTGGCGCAGCAGGGCCTGTTGCCCGTCATTTGCGGCACCGACACACTCGGCGTCGGCATCAACGTACCCATCCATACTGTGGTGCTCACCGCGCTCACCAAGTTCGACGGCTACAAGATGCGTCGCCTGCGCGCCCGCGAGTTCCATCAGATCGCCGGTCGCGCCGGTCGCTCTGGCTTTGATACCGAGGGCATGGTAATTGCCGAGGCACCCGAGCACGAGATCGAGAATGCCAAGCTTATGGCCAAAGCGGGCGACGACCCCAAAAAACTCCGTAAGATTAAAAAGAAAAAGGCCCCCGAGGGCTTTGTCACCTGGAACAAGCAGACCTTTGAGCGTCTGATCGAGACGCAGCCCGAAACGCTCAAGCCGCGCCTTCGCATCACGCACTCCATGGTGATTAGCGTGGTCGAGCAGGGTGGCGATGCCCGAGCCCGCGTACACGACCTCATCGAGACAAGCCTGCAAACGCCCGAGGAAAAGGCAAAGCTCGAGGTTCGTGCCGACGAGATCTTCGCCACGCTCATCGACTCCGGCGTCGTCGTGCGCACCGAGGTGCCGCCCGCGCCTGACGCTCCGGCTGACGCCGCGCCGGACATCGACTACGCGCTGACGGTCGACCTGCCCGAGGACTTTGCGCTCGATCAGCCGCTCTCGCCGTTTTTGCTTGCCGCCCTGGAGCTGCTCGACCCCGAGAGTGAGACCTATACCATGGATCTGATCTCGATGGTCGAGGCTACGCTCGAGGACCCCAAGCAGGTGCTGCGTGCACAGGAGCGCGCCGCGCGCGACCGCGCGATGGCCGAAATGAAGGCTGACGGCGTCGAATATGAGGAACGCCTGGAGCGCATCCAGGATGTCACCTACGAAAAGCCGCTCGAGGATTTGCTCGATGCCTCTTTTGACAAGTACTGCCAGGAAGTACCCTGGGCCAACGACTATCAGCTCTCGCCCAAGAGCGTCCTGCGCGACATGTTGGAGAGCGCGAGCGACTTTAAGGGCTATATCCAAAAGCTCGGCATCGCCCGCTCCGAGGGCATTCTGCTGCGCTACCTAGCCGAGGCCTACCGTTCGCTCGACCGCACCGTACCCATCGAGAAGCGCGATGAGCGCTTGCGTGACATCATTTCGTGGCTCGGCTTTGTGGTGCGCTCGGTCGACTCGAGCCTGGTGGACGAGTGGGAGAACGCCGGCAACCCCGCTGCACTCGACGCCGCACCGCCGCAGGGCATCGACGAGGTCGTTGCGGACCGTCGCGGCTGCACACTGTTGGTGCGCAACGCGCTCTTCCGCCGCGTAACCCTTGCCGCCCGCGGACACGTGCGCGACCTGGGCGAGCTCGACGAGGACTGGGGCATGAGCGAGGTCCGCTGGCAAAAGGCGCTCGATGCCTACCATGAGCAGCACGAGGAAATCCTCACCGACGGAAATGCCCGCAGCGCCGCGATGTTTTCCATCGACGAGTCCGACGAGAAGACCGCGCACGTATGGCACGTGCACCAGATCTTTGCCGACGAGGATGGCGACCACGACTTTGACATCATGGGCGATGTCGATCTGGACGCCACGCAAGACGGCGGCGAGGTCATCTTCAAAAACTACCGCGTCGGCTTTATCGAGGACCTGCTCGAGGACTAGCCGAACATGCTGAAACGGAACGGAACGGGGCCGTTGGCAATATAGCCAGCGGCCCCGTTTTTGCACTATACGCTATGCCTCACTCGGCATCCTCGACTTCATACGAATCCGCCTCGGCTGGCTCATCGTTTGTCTCCGTCGCAGCCCCGCGCGCCTCGTCAAACGCCGCCTTCATGGTCTTGTTGCCCCAGGTGAGCTTGCGAATGGTAAGATCGTCGGCTTTCTTGTTGGCCAGGCGCAGATTGTTCTCGGAGGACAGCAACGCCTCCTTGGTTTTTTGCAGATGGCTAATCGTCTTGTCAATCTCATCGATCGCCGTTTGGAACTTGCGGCTCGCGATCTCGTAGTTGCGGCCAAAGTCGTTCTTGAACTTCTCCATCTTGGCCTCGAAGTTCGTGACATCGATGTTCTGCTGCTTGTACTCCGCTAGCTCCTGTTTATAGCGCAATGAACCCATGGCGGCGTTGCGAAGAAGCGTAATCATGGGAATGAAGAACTGCGGGCGGATCACGTACATCTTTTCATAGCGGTAACTCACGTCGACAATACCCGCGTTATAGAGCTCACTCTCGGGCTCCAGCAGGGTGCAGAGCACCGCATACTCACAGCCTTTCTGGCGACGATCATGATCGAGTTTCTTAAAGAAGTCTTCGTTTTTATGCTTGGTCGCGGTCTCGTCGTTCTCGTTTTTCATCTCGAACATAATCGAAATGACCTCGTTGCCGCTCGCATCGCACTCGCGGAAGATAAAGTCGCCCTTGGTGCCCTCGGACGCATCGTTATCTTTCTCGAAGTACGCGTTAGGAAACGCCGTCATACGCAGACGGTTAAACTCGGTCTCGCAGTGCTGCTCGAGCGACTCGCCCACCATCTTGGTGGACAGGCGGACCTTCATGTCCTTAAGGCGCTCAATCTCTTCATCCTTATAGCGAATCAGGTCATCGCTCGCGCGCTTGGCCTGCGCAAGCTCGAGCTCATGCGCCGCCTTGGCCTGTTCCTCGCGAGAATCGCGCACCGCCAGCTCGCTCGCGAGCTTGGCACGTGCCTCATCGCGCTCTCGTTCCGCCGCAGCGACCGCCTCCGATAGGTTCATTTTGGCCGTCAGCTCCTGTTCGCGCAGCTGCGCGCGCAGGCCCTCGGCCTCCTGCTCAGACTGAGCCTTTGCGGCGGAAAACTTCTCTTGTACCTTCGCGCGGTAGTCAGCAAGCGCGCGCTCGGCCTCGCCGCGAGCGGCATCAAGCTCACGCTGTGACTCGGCCGCAGCAGCGGCAAGCGCCATCTCCTGGGTCTTGTCCGCCGCGGCAAGCCTGGCCTGCAGCTCGGCAATCTGGGCATCACGTGCAGCTAAATCGTTTTGAGCAGCATTGCGCGCCGAAGCCTCGGCAAGCTTGGCTTCGTCATCCTTGCGTCCCAGCTGCGCACGCAAATTGTCAATCTCGCGCTGAAGCTCGGCATTCTCCTTCTGCGCATCCGCACGGGCCTCAACAGCTGCACGCTGGCTTGCACTCTCGCGCTCCGCGGCAGCGCCCTCGAGCTTGACACGCAACTCGGCAAGCTCGGCATCGCGCTTGGCAACCTCTTGTGCCAGCTTCTGCTCCGCAGTGTTCTTCTGCTCGGCAAGCTGAGCGTTGCGCTGAGACTCTACCTTTTGCAAGGCAGCCGACAAACGCGAGCGCTCAAGCTCCAGCGCCTGCTCACCCTCGCGCTGGACTGCCTTCACACGCTCATCCAGGTCGCGCGAGAACTCGGCATCGCGCACCTGTTTGACGATATCCGCATAGCCGGACGCATCGACCTTAAAGACTTCGCCGCAATGCGGGCACTTGATCTCGTTCATAGCAGCTCCTCGATGGACGCAAATTTCAACCGCCTACACTCTACCGCGCCGCACGGACAAAAAAGACGCCGCCGCCATAATGGCAACGGCGCCAGAACCACCACAAAGGGGACAGGCACCTTTGTGGTGGTTTGTGTGGTGGTTCGAGCATTACAGTCCAAAGAAGCCCAGGATTTGATCCCGGCTTACGGGCTTGTACTCGTTGGCATCGAGACCGACATCGTAGCGAAAGATAGGGCGCTCGCGATCGCGGTTGCGCGCGTTGGTGCGGTCTCCCCTGCTGTGGATATGCCCGTGCAGCATGATGGCGCCACGCGCCTTGCCGTTCCAGCTGAGCATGGGGTAGTGGCTCATAACCAGACGATGGCCCTTGGCATAGCCAGGGGCAATCTCCAGGTAATCGCGCACGTCTTCCCAAATCTGCGGCGCGTCCGGATCTTCCCAGTCGCCGTCATGGTTACCGCGGATGAGCGTCACATTCTTGCATTCGATACGCTCGCGCAGGTGCACGGCATCCGCTAGGGGCAAACGATAGGTAAAGTCTCCCAGGATGTAGAGACGGTCATCCGCAGTCACGCACTCATTGATGACATCGATGACCTTGCGGTTCATCTCCTCGACCGAGCCAAACGGCCGGTCCATGTCGTGCAAGATATTCGTATCGCCCAGGTGCAGGTCGGCGGTAAACCACATCATCGTCTATGCCCTCATTTCGCAACGCGTTCAACTCGTGCTAAGTATACAGACGCAGCGATGCGGCGGTCATCCAAAGAGCCCACCGAACAGTCCGCGGCGGCGCTTGTCTTTCTTTTTCGAAGCGTCACTCTGAGCTTTCTTGTCCTGCCGCTTCTTACGATCCTGCTCCAACTCATCGTCGTCGAGTAGCAGATCCCACTCAAACGGATCGTCTGTCAAATCGAACTGGTCGTCGTCATCAAACATGGCCGCCTCCATTGCCGACTAGCGGGCATCCACCACGTAGAGGCCAACGCGCACCTGATGCCACGGGCTGCGCTCGGGAGCGACCTGCCGCACGCGGGCCTCAAATACGTCCTCGTGGCCGTAATACATCATCAAGGACAGCGGGCCGACCTCGTTTCCCGGGACATAGCCAAGCTTGGTGTTGCCGTAGTAGATCGCAACCGCCTCAGGGTCATGGGGATTATCGCGCTCGGCGCACAGCGTCAGCCTATCGCCCGCCTTAAGATCGCCCAGGACCAAGGCACCGTCGGCATACTGAAATCCCGCGATATGAAACGACAGAAGAACACGCGAAGGCTCGTACATGGCAACTCCCCTAACGGCCGGAATACCCGGCGTTTAACCTTACAGAGAAGTCTACGAACTCGTGCGGACGCAAATTCATCCTGCCTGCGTCTTTGGTTGATTTCCGATCTCAACCGAACATATTGAGCGAATAGGCCGTTCCCGCAGTTAGCCGAACGCCCCCGCGGCCC
>NZ_JBDGAY010000013.1:0-60073 GCF_040910245.1 Collinsella aerofaciens | reverse complement strand
AGGTGCCTTGAAACAAGGCGGCATTGACCTTCTGGTCATGCCGCCGAAGTTGAAAGGCAGATTGCCGCTCTGGCGGGTTTGCAGCGTCGAGCGGTTACGGCGTTTGGCAAAACGCCGTAACTTAATAAGTTTGGTACCTTGACATTGATTTCTCACGCTCCTAAATTGGTTAGGCACAAAACAATTCCACTACCTAACTAAAGAAAGGAGCAACACTAATTCATGTGCGATGAACCTCTTAACCTTTGTTCGCACGAGCCCGGCGGTGACCCGTCGCAACCGGTAGACATACCCGAAGCGGTCAGCGCCGAAGACAAACTCGCCAAGCGCATCCTGAGCGGCCTGGGTTTTTGCGGCCATTACATGCATTTTCATGGCGGAGGCGTGTCCGGCAAGGCGCCCATCATCTGCCTGCTGGCCAAGCAGCCCGGCGGCGAGATGTCGCAGCAGGAACTCGGCATGCACTTTGACCTCAAGCCGGGGTCGCTTTCCGAGATCCTGTCCAAGCTCGAGGTCAACGGCCTCATCGAGCGCAGCCGTAACCCCAAGGATCGACGGCAACTCACCATTCGCCTGACCGAAACCGGCCGGGAAAACGCCCGCATCGACCAGGCGGCCCGCATCCGCTTTAGAGAACGGGCCTTTAGTGCCCTCACTCACGACGAGCGCGAGCAGCTCGCCGAAATGCTCGAGAAAATCCGTGTAACCTGGGAGGAACTGGATGATTAAAACCCTCATGGGCAGCATCCGCGACTATATGAAAGTCGCTGTTGCCACGCCATTGCTCGTGCTTGGCGAGGTGCTCTGCGAGATGCTGATTCCATTTATCACCGCCAACCTGATCGACGCCATCAAAGACGGCACCACCGTAGCCGAGATGCTTCCCACCGCAGGCTTTTTGGTGCTCATCGCGCTGACGTCGCTTGCTTTTGGCGCCGCTGCCGGCGTCACCTGCAGCCATGCGAGCTGCGGCTTCGCCAAGAACCTGCGTCACGACCTGTTCTACAAGATCCAGACGTTCAGCTTTGCCAACATCGATGAGTTCTCGAGCTCCTCGCTCGTCACGCGCCTGACCACCGACATCAACAACGTGCAGCAGGCCTTTATGATGATTATCCGTATCGCCGTGCGCGCGCCGCTGGTATTGATCTTCGCCTTTACCATGGCGTTTATCATGGGCGGCAGCGTCGCCATGGTCTACCTGGTCATCATTCCGCTACTGGGCTTTGGACTGTTCTTTATCATCTTTAAGGTGCGCCCCATCTTCTCGCGCGTGTTCCACAAGTACGACGCACTTAACGAGTCTGTCGAGGAAAACGTCACCGGCATGCGCGTGGTCAAGAGCTATGTGCGCGAAGACTTTGAGAAGGAGAAGTTCGCGACCGCCGCGCGCGACGTCCAGATGGACTTCACCCGCGCCGAGAAACTGCTGGCCTTTAACAACCCCATGATGAACATCTGCGTCAACGGCGCGTTTGTCGTCATCATCTACCTGGGCTCCAAGCTCATCATCACGAGCCAGGGCACGCTGTTCGATGTGGGCCAGCTCTCCTCGATCTTTACCTATGGTTTCCAGATCCTTATGAGCCTGATGCAGCTGTCGATGATCTTTGTCATGGTGACCATGGCCGACGAATCGGCGCACCGCATTACCGAGGTGTTGGCCGCCGAGCCCACGATCGCCAATCCCGCCGAGCCCGTGCTCGAGGTTGTCGACGGTTCCATCGACTTTGACCACGTGAGCTTTAAGTATTCCGCGCATGCGAAGCGCCAGGCGCTCGACGATATCGACCTGCACATTAAGAGCGGCGAGACCATCGGCATCATCGGCGGCACTGGCTCGGCCAAGTCCACGCTTGTAAACCTCATCGCCCGCCTGTACGACGCCACCGAAGGCACCGTGCGCGTGGGCGGCATGGACGTGCGCGACTACGACCTGGACGCCCTGCGCCACCAGGTCGCCATGGTGCTACAGAAAAACGTGCTGTTTAGCGGCACCATCGCCGAAAATCTGCGCTGGGGCGACCCGAATGCCACCGACGAGGAGGTCCGCGAGGCGGCACATCTGGCCTGCGCCGATGAGTTTGTCGACGGTTTCCCCAAGGGCTACGACACCTGGATCGAGCAGGGCGGCTCCAATGTTTCCGGCGGTCAGAAGCAGCGCCTGTGCATTGCGCGTGCCCTGCTGCGTCGCCCCAAGATCTTGATCCTGGACGACTCCACCAGCGCCGTCGACACCAAGACCGACGCCAAGATTCGCGCAGGGCTGGCAAGCTATCTGCCTAACACGACCAAGCTCATCATCGCCCAGCGCATTAGCTCCGTGCAGGACGCAGACCGCATCATCGTCATGGAAGGTGGCCGCATCGCGCAAATCGGCAACCATGACGAGCTGCTTAAGACAAGCGAGATCTACCGCGAGACCTTTACCTCGCAAAACAAGATGTCTGCCGAGGGCGAAGGGGCCGTCGAGGCCGACACCGAGGCATCCGCAACGCAAGCTCAGACCCAGGAAGGAGGCGAGGCACATGAGTAAGGCAACGACCGCCGAGCGCGCGCTCAACCGCAAGGGCGGCACCATGTCGCGCCTCATCAAGACGCTCTTTGGCTTCTACCCCGTGCTTTTGCCCCTCGTCGTCGTCGGCGTGGTGCTCTGCGCCATCATCAACTCCATCGGCGCGACCTTCCTTCAGAGCGCCCTGCAGATTATTAGCGAATCGTGGCAGTCGGGCGATTGGGAAGCCGCACAGCCCAAGATCGCACAGCTCGTGACTACCCTCGCCTGCATCTACGGCGTCGGCATCCTGTCTTCGCTCTTCTGGAACCGCGCCATGGCCATCGTCACGCAGGGCTCGCTCGAGAAGCTGCGCGAGAAGATGTTCAACCGCATGCAGGACCTGCCGATTCGCTACTTCGACACGCACCAGCGCGGCGACATCATGAGCCACTACACCAACGACATCGACACGCTGCGCCAGATGATCAGCCAGTCGCTGCCCAACCTGCTCATGACGACCATCGTCATCGTCACGGTATTCTTTATCATGCTGTACTACAGCGTGTGGATGTGCCTGGTCATTGTGGCCGGCGTCGTCTTTATGACCTTTATGACCAAGCTGCTCGGCTCCAACTCCGCGCGTTTCTTTATTGCGCAGCAGTCCGAGCTCGGCGTGGTCGAGGGCCATATCGAGGAAGTCATGAACGGCCAGAAGGTTGTCAAGGCATTCTGCCACGAGTCTGCCGCCGAGGCTGATTTTGACGAGCGCAACGAAAAGCTCTTCGAGGTCTCGCAGAAGGCCAACATGTACGCCAACATCCTCATGCCTATCCTTATGAACCTGGGCAACCTGCTCTACGTGCTGGTCGCACTGGCAGGCGGCATTTTCCTGGCGCTGGGCGTGCCCAACCTGAGCATCTCGGGCATGACGCTGTCCATCGCCGTCGTGGTGCCGTTCCTCAACATGACCAAGCAGTTCTGCGGACAGATCGGTCAGATCTCGCAGCAGATCAACGCCGTGGTCATGGGCCTCGCCGGCGCCGACCGCATCTTTGAGCTCATCGACGAGGAGCCCGAGGCCGACGAAGGCTACGTGACGCTCGTCAACGCGCAGGTGAACCCCGATACCTGGCAGCTCGAGGAGGCCGACCACCACACCGGCATGTGGGCGTGGAAGCATCCGCACCGCGCGACCGGCGAGATCGAGTACGTACCGCTGCGCGGCGACCTGGTCATGGACAACGTCGACTTTGGCTACACGCCCGACCACGAGGTGCTGCACGGCGTGTCCGTGTTTGCTAAGCCGGGCCAGAAGGTCGCGTTTGTCGGTGCCACCGGTGCCGGCAAGACGACCATCACCAACCTCATCAACCGTTTCTATGACATCGCCGATGGCAAGATCCGCTACGACGGCATCAACGTCAACAAGATCCGCAAGGCCGATCTGCGCCGCTCGCTGGGCGTGGTGCTGCAGGACGTGAACCTGTTCACCGGCACCGTGATGGATAACATCCGCTACGGCAACCTGGACGCCACCGACGAGGAGTGCATCGCGGCGGCCAAGCTCGCGGGCGCGGACGACTTTATCACCCGCCTGCCCGACGGCTACGACACGATGCTCACCGGCAACGGCGCGCAGCTGTCGCAGGGCCAGCGCCAGCTGATTTCGATCGCACGCGCCGCCGTCGCCGATCCGCCGGCGATGATTCTGGACGAGGCCACGAGCTCCATCGACACCCGCACCGAGGCCATCGTGCAAGCGGGCATGGACAAGCTCATGGAGGGTCGCACGACGTTTGTCATCGCGCACCGCCTGTCCACCGTGCGCAACTCCGACGCGATCATCTGTCTGGACCACGGCCGCATCATCGAGCGCGGCAACCACGACGAGCTGATCGCCAAGCGCGGGTATTACTACCAGCTCTACACCGGAGCGTTTGAGCTGGAGTAGCTCAAAACAGCCCCAACGCTCCCAACGGAGTTCCCCGAGGGAGACGGGGTGTTTACTCCGTGCTCAAACATTCTCGCTTCGCTGCGAAACTGCGCGCGGAGCAAACACCCCGTCTCCCTCGGGGAACTCCTACGCGCAGCCTTTTCTCGCAGCCTAAAAAGAAGTGGTGAGGCCCTGGCCGTTTGGCCAGGGCCTCATTTTGTAAGGAGTCAAAAAAGTCCCGTTCCAGGTGAGCTACTTGAGGAGTTGGGCCATGGCGTTCACGAATTTTTGGACTTGGAGGGTGGGCTCGAGCGGGTAGTGCAGAAAGACCGGTACCTCGCGACCGCACAGGAACGGCACGCCCACAAAGGCCGGGTGCACCCCCGACCACGCTCCGCAGGTGAGCACCGCGTCACCCTTTTCCTCCGCCTCGTTAAAGAGCGCAAAGTCGAAGCTATCCACGTCGATCACGTCCACGCCGCCGTCGGCCAACAGGTCGATGCGCAGGCTGTCCATGGCGTCGTTGCCGTGGCGGAGCACGCGCAGGCGCATGCCCTCCAAGTCGGCGACCGTAATGCGTGTCTTGCGCGCCAGCGGGCTCGTGCGCGGCACGTCGATATAAAACGGCACGTTGACGATGCGGAGCTTTTGGCAGGTGTCGCCCCAGCGCGGGGTCGAAAAACTCGACTGCACCACATCGACCTCGCGGCCCAAGCTGCGCATGACGGATTCGCGCTCGTCGTAGAGGTCGCTTACCGGCGCGATCTCAAATCGCAACGATGGCTCCAGCTCGTGGATGCCCGTCCACATCGACAGCGTTTGGCGCCCCGGGCACATCATCGACACGCCCAGGCGCACGGCACCGCCATCGCCCGCCGCGCGTCGGGCACGGCGCAGCGCGTCCTCGGACTGCCGCATGATCGAGCGTGCGTCGTCCACCAGCAGAGCGCCCGCCGGCGTCACCTTGACGCCCGAGTGCGAGCGCTCGAACAACGTGACGCCAAACTCGGCCTCGAAGCCCGACACCTGCTTGACGAGCGCCGGAGTCGACACACGCAATTTTGCCGCCGCACGCGAGAAGCTTCCCAGCTCCGCGGCGGCCGATATGGCCTCGAGTCGTCGATCGTACACGTCAATCTCCCGTTTTCGCGCCCGTGACCGCATGGGGCCACAGGGGGTTGTTTTCGCAGGTCACGCGCTCAATTGAGAATAAACTGCATCGCACAGTGTAAACCTACGGTTAACGCTATTCTAACAAATATGCAATTCACCTGCGCAAATGCAAAGCATACGATAACCAGCGAAAACCACGTGGGTCGGTTAATGGGAGCGACCCACCGGGAGGCACAAGAAGGGAAGTTCCTATGAGCAACTGGCTTAAGCTCGAGGGCGATGTCTGCGCCGTGACTGGCGCACTCGGCGGTATGGGCGTCGAGATCTGCCGCGAGTTCGCCCGCAACGGCGCCAATGTCGTCCTGCTCGACCTGGACGAGGAAAAGGTCAAGGCCGCAGCCGCCGACCTCGCCGCCGAGTTTGGCATCCACGCCGAGGGCTACAAGATGAACGCCACCGACGAGGCCGAGGTTCAGGCCGCCGTCGATGCCACCATCGCCGACTTCGGCCACGTCGACGTTCTCGTCAACACCGCCGGTATCCTGCGCTTCGCAGCCATGGAAGACCTGCCGCTCTCCGACTGGAACGAGGTCATCAACGTCAACCTCACCGGTTACTTCATCACCTCGCAGCGCTTTGGCCGTGAGATGATCAAGGCCGGCCAGGGTCGCCTGGTGCACATCTCGACCGTTGCCAGCCACTCCCCCGAAACGTTCTCGGGCGTGTACAGCTCCACCAAGGCGGGCGTCAACATGATGTCCAAGATGCTGGCTGCCGAATGGGGCCCCTACGGCGTGCGCTCCAACTGCGTCGAGCCCTGCTTCGTCAAGACCCCGATGTCGGCCAACTTCTATGCCGACCCCGAGGTAGAGAAGAGCCGCAGCCGTCTGATCGCCACGCGTCGCATCGGCGAGGTCAGCGATATCGCCAACGCCGTCATGTTTCTGGCGTCCAAGCGCTCGGACTTTACCACCGGCGACGCCATCAAGGTCGACGGCGGCTTCTCCAACATGATGGGCGACCTCACCGCCAAGCCCGGCGGCCGTCGCGCATACGCCGACAACTACCTTAAGAACAAGGGTGTCGAGCTCTGGTCCGATGAGTCCGGCGTCGCCAAGCCGACTGACCAGTAAACCAACCTAACAGGGAGGCCCCGCGGACACGCCCGCCCCTCCCCCGTATCGATGAGAAAGAGTCCAATGGCTTCCACCAACTCCAACAAGGGTCGCGCCGTCGTGCTTTCCGCCGCGTGCGTCACCATGTTCTTCATCAGCTCCATCGCGCTGTATTCCGTCGTGAGCAAGAACCTGCTCGCCGTCTACCCCGAGTGGTCGAGCGCCCTTACCTGGGCGTTCCCGGTCTTCCAGACCATCATGGCCGTGACGGGCATCTTCGCCGGCCGCATCTCCGACAAGATCGGTCCGCGCAACGTCGTGATCGCTGCCGCCGTGTGCTACGGCCTGGGCTGGTTCATGTCCGGCACCGTCACCGAGCCGTGGCAGTTCTACCTGTGGTTCTCGCTCGTCGCCGCCATCGGCAACGGTCTGGGCTACAACCCGGCGCTCACCACCGGCCAAAAGTGGTTCATTGACAAGAAGGGGCTCGCCTCCGGCATCACCCTGGCCGCTTCGACCGCCGGCCCCGCCGTGCTGTCCCCGGTGCTCGCCTCGCTGCTCATCCCGAGCCTGGGCATCTTTGGCGCCCTCAAGGCACTCGGCGTCATCTTCTTTGTGACGATCGCCGCCTCCGCCCTGTTCCTGAAGGCCCCCGAGGCCGGTTGGCTGCCCGAGGGCTTCGAGGCCCCCAAGGGCGGCGCGCATGCCGGCACCTTCGGCGACCTCACCCCGGGCGAGATGGTCAAGGCCCCGCGCTTCTGGGTCCTCATCGTCACCTTCGCCTTTGCCGCCACCGCGGGCACCCTGCTCGTGGGCAAGGTTGCCTCCATCGCCGCCGTCCAGCTTTTCGCCGACCCCACGAGCGCCGCGGCCGTCGCCCTCGGCGGTGTAGTGGTCTCCGTCAACACCTGCGCCAACCTGGTTGGTCGTCTGTCCTTTGGCCAGATCATCGACAAGCTCGGCGCCTATAAGTCGCTGCTCATCAGCCTTGTCGTCACCATCGTCGCACTCGTCATCATGTCGATGAGCTTTACGCAGAGTATGTTCTTTGTGGCGCTCGCCCTGCTCGGCTTTAGCTTTGGCGCCCTGCTCGTCATCTACCCGCCGCTCACCGGTGGCGCCTTCGGCACCAGCAACATCGGCGTCAACTACGGCATCATGTTTTTGGGTTACGCCGCCTCCACCTGGATCAGCCAGCCCATCACCGCCGTGCTGTATCACGCCGAGGCCGGCAGCGCCGCCTACCAGCAGTCCTTCTACGGCGCCATCGTGATCGCCGCCATCGCCGTCGTGCTCACCGTCTACATGATGGTCTCCGACAGCAAGAAGAAGTCCGCTTAGTAATTGCCAATGCGACAAAGGGACTGCCCCTTTGTCGCATTCCACCGCCACCAGTATTAAGGAGTCGAAATGTCTGAGCTCAACCCCGTCCGCATTGCCGTTATCGGCGCCGGCGCCATGGGCCGCAACCACATCCGCTTTGTCACCGAGGAGCCCGAGGCCGAGCTCGTCGCCATCGCCGACGCCTTTGAGGGCGCCCGCGCCACGGCCGAGGCCGCCGGCGTGCCGTTTTATACCGATCCCGCCCAGATGATGGACGAGGTCAAGCCCGAGGCCGTCATCATCGCCACGCCCAACGACCTACACCTGGGCGTTGCCCGCGAGGCTGTGAAGCGCAACATCGTGCCGCTGGTCGAAAAGCCGATCTCCAACGACCTGGAGGATGCCCAGGCCTTCGCCGCCGAGGCCGAGACCGCCGGCGTGCCCGTGCTCGTGGGTCAGCACCGTCGCCACAACCCCTTCGTCAACAAGGCCAAGGAGATCATCGAGTCCGGCGAGCTGGGCAAGCTCACCGTGTCGAGCTTCCACTACATGATCTATAAGAATGACGAGTACTTCGATGTCGAGTGGCGCCGCAAGAAGGGTGCCGGCCCGATCCTGGTCAACCTGGTGCACGACGTCGACCTGCTCCGTTACCTGCTGGGCGAGCCCGTTGCTGTCCAGGGTATGCAGTCCAGCGCCGCCCGCGGTTTTGAGACCGAGGACTCCGCCGTGGTCAACGTCCGTTTTGCCGATGGCGCGCTTGCGAGCATGACCATCTCCGACGCCACCGCCAGCCCCTGGAACTGGGAGGCCACCGCTCGCGAGGATCCGCAGTACCGCCCCTTCGACGCCGACGCCTACTTTATTGGCGGAACCTTGGGTGCCCTTTCGCTGCCCCGCCTGCACCAGTTCTCCTACGACGGAGCCTCCAACTGGCACAAGCCGCTGCAGATGGAGATTCCGGCCGTCGACCCGGCGCTGCCGCACAAGATGCAGCTCAAGCACTTTGTGAAGGTCGTTCGCCGCGAGGTCGAGCCCGTCGTGACCCCCGCCGACAACGTTAAGACGCTCACGCTGCTTAACGCCATCAAGGAGGCCGCCGAGACCGGCCAGCTTGTCGAGCTGTAATGCCTTAAGAGCGGCCGCGGCAGAAACCCCATGCCGAACCCCTCGGTCCGCCACAAATATGCCCCTCTTCTTTGCCCCGCGAGCAGCCTCCTGCCCGCGGGGCTTTTTGCTACCTTAACGACGATTTTTCTGGGGCGGGGGCTATTTTGCACCTCGGCTTGATTCGTTCGCCACCAAATGGGCCTATCTACTACGTTTAACCGATTACCCTCAACCATGCCGAATTTCGCGAAATTAAAACCGCAGGTAGACGGCTTGCGTATTCTCGGAAAACCGGGGGATGGTCGACCCATACGGTTCAAACGTAGTAGATAGGCCGTTTTCGTGACGCAGCCCCAAAACAGTCTTTTGGGACGGGTGGTATCCTTGGTAGCTCTGCGCTGCAAACGTACCTCAAACGCAAGGAGTCCCATGGATCTTATCGCCCAGCTCGCCGGCGAGCTCAACCTCAAGGCCGCCAACGTCGAGGCAGCCGTCAAGCTCATCGACGAGGGCAACACCATCCCCTTTATCTCGCGCTACCGCAAGGAAGCCACGGGCGGCATGGACGACGTCGCCCTGCGCGCACTCGACGAGCGCCTGTCCTACCTGCGCAATCTTGAGCAGCGCAAAGAGGACGTCATTCTGCTCATCGACGCCCAGGGCAAGCTCACGCCCGAACTCGAGCAGCAGATTCGCGAGGCCACGCAGCTGCAGCGTGTCGAGGACCTCTACAAGCCCTACCGCAAAAAGCGCATGACCCGCGCGCAGAAGGCCCGCGAGGCAGGCCTGGAGCCGCTCGCCAACATGATCATCATGCAGGCCTCGACCAAGGGCAGCGCGCTCGACGCCGCCGCGGCATACGTCAACGAGGGGGCCGGCTTCGACACGCCCGAGAAGGCGCTCGCCGGCGCCGCCGACATCGTGGCCGAGACGGTAGCCGAGGACCCCGAGAACGTCGCCGACCTGCGCGCCTTTACGCAAAACACCGCCGACATCGTCGTCGAGGCCACCGACCCCGCCGAGAAGACTCCCTACGAGCCCTACTACAACTTCGACGAGCCGCTGCGCCGTATACCCAACCACCGCGTGCTGGCTATCGACCGCGGTGAGCGCGAGGGCAAGCTCCGCGTGCGCGTGAACGTCGACGGCACTGCTGCCACGGCACGCCTCGGCAGCCGCTGGCCCCGTCGCCAGGGCGTGTTTGCGCCCGTCTTTGACGCCGCTATCGCCGACGGCTACAAGCGCCTCATGGCCCCCTCGCTGGAGCGCGAGGCCCGCGCCAAACTCACTGTCCGTGCACAGACCGAGGCCATCAACGTCTTTGCCAAGAATCTCGAGGGCCTGCTCTCGGCACGCCCCGTCCGTGGCGCCCGCGTGCTCGCGCTCGACCCGGGCTACCGCACCGGCTGCAAGGTCGCCGTCATGGACGAGACCGGCAAGCTACTCGACCACGGCGTGGTCTACCCCACCAAGCCGCGCCACGACGTCGCCGGCACCAAGCGCGAGCTCGCTCGCCTCGTCAAAAAGGACGGTGTCAACACCATCGTCATCGGCAACGGCACCGCTAGCCGCGAGACCGAGGAAGTAGTCTCGGAGTTCATTGCCGAGCAGGCGCCCAGCCTTCGCTACACCATCGTCAACGAAGCCGGCGCGTCGGTGTACTCCGCCTCCGAACTCGCAAGCCAGGAGTATCCCGACCTGGACGTCACCGTGCGCGGCGCCATGAGCCTGGGCCGCCGTCTGCAAGACCCGCTGGCAGAGCTCGTCAAGATTCCGCCCCAGTCCATCGGCGTTGGCCAGTACCAGCACGACCTTGACCAGGCAGAGCTTTCGCGCACCCTGGGCCACGTGGTGGAGGACGTCGTCAACCGCGTGGGCGTCGACGTAAACACCGCGAGCGCGAGCCTGCTGGGATACGTATCGGGCATCACGCCGAGCGTGGCCAAGAGCATCGTGGCCTACCGCGAGGAAAACGGCGCCTTTACCGATCGCCGCCAGCTCAAGAAGGTCCCCAAGCTGGGACCCAAGGCATATCTCAACGCCGCGGGCTTCCTGCGCATCAGCGGCGGCAGGAACCCGCTCGACGCGACAAGCGTCCACCCCGAGAGCTACGAGGTGGCCACGTCCGTCTTGGAGCGCGCAGGCGTTAAAGCCAGCGAGCTCAGCCGTGGCGGCGTGCCCGACATTGAGCGCCGTCTGGGCAGCATCTCGGCGCTGGCAAGCGACCTGGACTGCGGCACCCTCACGCTCATCGACATCGTCAACGAGCTCAAGAAGCCCGGCCGCGACCCGCGCGACGACGCGCCCGAGGTGGTCTTTAGCCGCTCGGCACTTTCTATCGATGACCTGGAGCCCGGCATGGAACTCAAGGGCACGGTGCGCAACGTCGTAGACTTTGGCGCCTTCGTCGACGTCGGCGTGCACCAGGACGGCCTCGTGCACATCTCCAAGCTGGCTAACCGCTTCGTCAAGCACCCGAGCGACGTGGTACGCGTCGGCGACACGGTAAAGGTGTGGGTGGAAAAGGTCGATCGCGACCGCAAGAAGATCTCGCTCACCATGGTGCAGGGGAAGTAAACCACCTAAAGCAAGGGTCCCCCCTCTCGCGACGTGCAAAATCGCGAGTATTCTGCAATTTCCGCCGCCCCGAACGCCCCTCAGAGGCAATAAAGTCAAAAACAGCCCCCGTTTTAGCGTCGTCAGAGCCAAAACGGGGGCTGTTCCGTGCTTCAGCTAGCTGATAAAAACCTTTACCTTGCTGAATACTCTCGATTTTGCACGTCGCAGGCGGGGGTACCTTTGTCCACGGCAGGATATGGAAGCCAAACACCAACCTACTAGCAAGTTCGTGTCGGCAGCCCCGGCCTTTCCTTTGCCTAGCGCGACCCTCGCGAAGCGCGTGAGCGATAGGGAAAGGAAAGGCCGGGGCGAACAACCCTCGGCGCAGCCAGCGTTCGCGTTACGGCAGGATATGGAAGCCGAGCGAGGCGATATCCTTGGCAAAGCCGCGCACGGTGTCGAGCGAGACCTCGTAGTGGTCACGGCCGATGTTCTTGCGCTTGGCCAGGATGCTGTTGGGCACCGTGATGATCTGGCAACCGCAAGCTTCGGCCTGGTAGATGTTGATGAGCTCGCGCGTGGACGCCCACAGGACCTCGCAGTTGGGCTTGACGGCGGCCTTCTTGACCGACTCCGTCACAAACGGAATGGGATCGACGCCGGTATCGGCGATACGGCCGGCAAAGAGCGAGATGATGGACGGCGTCTCGGCGTCAACGGCCTCGACCATCTCGTCGACCTGCTCGGGCGTAAAGATGGTGGTGACGTTGACCTTGATGCCATCGGCCGAAAGCTTGCGGACCAGCTCGGCGGTGGACTCGCCCTTGGTGGTCACGCACGGAATCTTGACGTAGACGTTGTCGGCCCAGGTAGCGATCTCGCGAGCCTCGACCTCCATGGTCTCGACGTCATCGGCAAAGACCTCAAACGAGACGGACACATCGGTGATGTGGGTCAGGACCTCCTTGGCAAACGCGCGGTAGTCCGTCACGCCGCCCTTCTTCATAAGGGACGGGTTGGTCGTGAAACCCTGAACGTTGCCGTTCTCGTACATGTCGAGCATGCCCTCGAGGTTTGCACCGTCAGCGAACACCTTGATTGCCATCTGCCTGATTCCTTTCGTTTGCATGCGGCCGATAAACTGCTAAACACTTTACCTATGTTTATCAAGGCGTGAGCTGCGGGTTTTTATCTTCTCGGCGAACGGTATAAACACCTCAGTGTTTGGATTGATAAATCGATTGAGCATGCAAAAGCAGAAAGTCGCAGTTCGAGCAAACGTCAGAACGCGGGATTCATTAGATGAGGCCGAAATGCTGCATCGCTGTGACGGTACCGTCGTGCGCGACATCGTCGGTCACGTAGTCGGCGACCGCCTTGACCTCGGGCATGGCGTTGCCCATGGCCACGGCTGTCTCGACGGCAGCGAGCATGCCCAGGTCGTTGCCCGAATCGCCAAAGCCAAAGGTGCGCGCATTTCCCTCGCGGCCCAGATACGCCAGTGCTCGCGCCACGCCCACGCCCTTGTCAATGCCCTTGGGGCTCAGCTCGCGATTCTGACCACCGGTATCGCACAGCTCAAACTCGCAATCGATAAAGCCGTCATCGTTGGCTACGCGAGCCAAACTGGGCGCAGTGAGGCCTACCTTGCCCACGCGCAGACTGCCGTCGACGCGCATCTCCTCGGTGCTGTGCGCCACAGAAGTGCCGATCAGAGACGACTGCTCAACACCCGCGGGTTCCAGGGCAAAAGTAGCCACGTTGGTCTCGAAAAAGGCCTCAATCCCTGCCGCGGCCATACGGCGTGCAAGCTCCTCGATAACGTCCTCGCCAAAGCAGTCCTCGTGTACCACGCGTCCCTCGACCTCGAGCGTGGCTCCCGCCATGGCAACGATGCCCGCGGGGTCGAGCGCACGCAGGCTATCGGCGATAAGCCACAGGGGGCGGCCCGTGCAGATAAATGCCTTGTGCCCTGCATCGCGCAGTGCACGGAACGCCTCAACCACCGTCTGCGAGGGGTGAACCGCCGAAAAGTCCTTATCGGTCATATCGTCGGGATCGAACGACGTCAGCGTGCCGTCCACGTCAAAAAAGAGGACGGCGGAATCGGGGCACGCATCAATCATATGGGTTCCTTTCGAGGATAAGGGCAAACGAAGCATCCATCATATAATGGAGCGACGCAACCAGAGAGGTCACCCATGGAATTTTACGCAAGCTGCCCCGAGGGCTTTGAGTCCGCACTCGCCGATGAGCTTAAACGCCTCGGGCTTTCGCATGTCCGCCGCCTGAAGGGCCGCGCTACGTTTGAGGGCGAGCTTGAGCAGGGCTATCGCGCGTGCCTGTGGTCGCGCCTGGCGAGCCGCGTGTTCGTGGTAGTCGGGCGCTTTGAGGCGCAGGATGCCGATGAGCTGTACGATAGCGTTTACGACATCGCCTGGGAGAGCATCGTCCGCCCCGGCGCCACCATCGCCATCACAGCCCGCGGCGTGACCGAGCAGCTGCGCAACACGCGCTTCTCGGCCCTGCGCGCCAAGGACGCGCTGTGCGACCGCCTGGCCGAGACCACGGGACGTCGCGCCGATGTCGACGCCGCCGACCCCGATGTTCACCTACTGCTTTCGCTGCGCCAGCGCCGCGCGAGCATAAGCCTGGACCTTTCGGGCGACCCGCTGTTCAAGCGCCTGCCGCCCGCCGCGACCCGCGCCGGCGAGGGCGCGCACGTGCTGCGCCCCGACTACGCCGCCCTGGTGCTGGCGCAGGTCGGCTGGACTGCACTGTGCGAGCGCGAGCTGACGGCCGATGATTACGAAAACGAAGCGCTGCCTACGCTGATCGACGCCTCGTGCGCCGGCGGCGGTCTGCTGCTGGAGGCCGTGAATATTCTGACCGACCGCGCCCCGGGCGCCGCACGCGAGCGCTGGGGCTTTGAGGGCTGGCAGCTGCACGACGCCGCTCTGTGGGAGCAGTTGCTTACCGAGGCACGCGAGCGCGAGACGGCAGCACGCGAGCGCCAGGCACGCATCGTGGCCGCGGATGTTGACCCCGCCGCCCGCAAGACCGCCGAGCGCATGGTCAAGTGCGCCGGCTACAAGCGCTTTGTCGATTTTTGCGCCGCCAAGTCCGCCGCCGTGCTGGACCATGCGGGCGCCGTCGCCGGCGCCGCCGTGGTCGCAGACACCACCGAGACCCCGCTTTCGCTCATGCACGACGCCATGACGCTGGTCGGTGAGCTGCGCCGCGCGCCCGAGCTTGCCGCGGCGCAGCTCGCCGCGCTCACCCGCGACGGATTGCTGGCCCGCGCGCTCCACGCCGAGCCCGAGTGCGCGATCGCCGTCATGCCCAACAACGAGGAGGCGACCGTCGAAGTCTGGCCCTCGCTCGACCACGCCGCCGCGGCGTTTGAGGCTTCGACCAGTGCGGATGCCGAGGCCGAGGTTGCGGATGCCAACGAAGTCAACGACAACGCCGCCAACACCCCCATGCCCGAACCTGCCGCCACGCTCGACCTGGGCGACGGCAAGCCGCTGCCCGTGCTCATCCCCGAGTCGGAGCAGTTCGCCAACCGTCTGCGCAAGAACGCCCGCCTGCGTCGCAAGTGGGCCAAGCGCGAGGGCGTGAGCTGCTACCGCGTCTACGATGCCGACCTACCCGATTACTCCGCCGCCATCGACCTGTACGAGGGCTGTCCGCAGACGCCGGGCCGCTGGCTCGTCATCGCCGAATACGCCGCGCCCAAGACCATCGACCCCGCACTGGCCCAGGCCCGCATGCTCGACATCTTGGCCATCGCACCGCGCATCCTGGATGTTCCGGCCGAGCACGTGCACGCCAAGGCCCGCATGCGCTCACGCGGCGGCTCGCAGTACGGCAAGCAGGGCGCCGGCAAGGGCGGCTCGAGCGAGCGCGCTAACATCGCACGTCGCCGTCTGCCGCTCATCGAAGAGGGCGGCCTTACCTTTGCCGTCAACTTTGACGACTATCTGGATGTGGGCATCTTCCTGGATCACCGCGTCACCCGCAACCTGGTGCGCGAACATGCCAAGCAGGCGCGCCGCTTCCTCAACCTGTTCGCCTACACCGGCACTGCCACCTGCTACGCAGCCGATGGCGGCGTCGAGGAGACCGTGACGGTCGATCTTTCCAACACCTACCTGGACTGGGCCGAGCGCAATATGCGTCAGAACGGCTTTGTGGGGCCGCAGCATCACTTTGTGCGCGACGACGTGCTCGCCTGGATTCGTGACCAGCGCCAGACGCGCAACCGCTGGGACCTGATCTTTGTCGACCCGCCCACGTTCTCGAACTCGTCCAAGATGGGCCGTCGCACCTGGGATGTCCAGCGCGACCATGTCGAGCTTTTGGCCGGCGTATCGCGCCTGCTCGCACAGGGTGGACATGCCATCTTTAGCTGCAACCTGCGTGGCTTCCGTCCCGAGACGCGCAAGCTCGCGCGCGCGGGCGTGGTGCTGGAGGACATTACGGCGCAGACCATCCCCGAGGATTTCGCGCGCAACCAGAAGGTGCATCATTGCTATATCGTGCGCCGCCTGCCCATCGAGGACGCCATGGCCGAGGTCGGCTTTAGCGCCGAGGAAATTGCCGAGCGAACCGAGGAGCTGCGTAACCCCGAGGCCCGCAAGCCTCGTGCAACGGCGCCCGCGCACGCACAGGCCGGCGACCGAGGGCCGCACGGCAACGGCAAACCCTCCCCCGCCGGCAAGCCCAAAAAGAAGAAGTTCTACGCCAGCAAGCCCAAGGGCAAATAACAAAGTTGCGGTGGAATACGGACTGTTTTGCCTGGAATGAGGCAAATTAAGACCGTATTTCACCGCAACTCATATTGGGATGGTGGCTGGCGATCTAGCCTTGGGTGACCAATCGGTAACCGATACCCACATGCGTTTGAATATAGCGCGGATGCGCGGGGTCGGACTCGATCTTCTTGCGCAGCGTGCCCATAAAGACACGCAGGCTCGCCAGGTCGCTCTTAGTTGCCGTGCCCCAAATCTCGTGCAGGATAAACTGGTGCGTCAGCACTTTGTCGGCGTTATGCGCCAGCAGGCACAGGAGCTTGTACTCGATCGGCGTCAGATGCAGCTCCTCGCCATCCATCGTGGCGATGCCGGCATCAAAATCGATATGCAGCTCACCGGTATCGAACGAGCCCTCGGAGGCAACGCCGCCCGTTTGCGCATACGAGAGACGCCTGAGCGTCGTGCGAATGCGCGCGAGCAGCTCCTCGACCGAAAACGGCTTGGTCAGGTAGTCGTCGGCGCCGGCATCGAGCGCGCGAATCTTGTCCGCGTCCTCGCTGCGCGCCGAGACCACAATGATCGGCATGCCCGACCATGTACGCACCGACTCCACCACCTTGACGCCGTCCATATCGGGCAGGCCCAAATCGAGAAGCACGATGCTCGGCGTCTGCGATGAGGCGGCGGCGATGGCGGCATGGGCGGTCTCCACGGCCATATGACGCAAGCCGTGCGCCTCGAGCGCAGCAACGATAAGGTTGCGAACAGCTGGGTCGTCCTCAACGACCAAGATGAGCGGTTTTACGGCAGAGTTCGGCACGGCGCTACTCCTTATCAAACGAAACGTCAGCGACGGGAAGCTCAATCGTAAAGACCGAGCCGTGCGGGTCCGCCGCGGCAACCTCTATGCTACCGCCATGCGCTAACGCAATGGAGCGGCAGAGCGAAAGTCCCAGGCCCACGCTGCGGTGGCTGTCGGCCAAACCGTGGTTGGCGGTGTAGAACGACTCAAAGATCCGCTCGCGATCCTCGGGCGTGATGCCCGGGCCGTCATCGGCCACTGAGCACGTCACGTGCCCATCGTCAACGCCAATCGAAATCACGATATGCGAGCCTGCGGGCGTATAGGTGATGGCATTGTTCACCAGATTGACCACCAGCTGCACCATCAGGCGCGCATCGACGTTAACGAGCGCCGGCTCGTCGCACGCCACCACCTTAAGGTCGTGCTCGCGCACGGCCGGACTTACGTGGCGCAGCGCCTCCTCGACGATATCATCCATGAGCTCGAGCGTAGTCGACAGATGCATGCCGCCGCCCTCGAGCTTGGTGATGGCGAGCAGGTTCTCGACGGTAGCGTTGAGCCATTGCGCATCCGAGCGAATGGACAGGAGCAGGCCGCGGCGCGTCTGGGCGTCGAGCACGGCGGTGCCGGTCGAGCCCTGGTCGAGCAGCACGTCGGCATTACCCGAAATACTGGTGAGCGGTGTGCGCAGGTCGTGCGAGATGGAGCGCAGCAGGTTGGCGCGCAGCTGCTCGTTTTTGGCGAGCACCGCCGCCTCCTCGCGGGCCTCCATGGCGCGGGCGCGATCGAGTGCCAGCTCGCCTTCGCTCACGATGGCATCGGCAAGTGTCCGTTCCTCGTGCGTCAGCACGTCGGGCTCGGCAACGATAGCCAGCACGCCCACCACCGAGGCGGGGTCGCCCGAGCGCACGAAGCCGTCGCCCGAGCGCACAGTCAGGTATATACCGTAGAACGCCGAGCCGCCAAACGTGGCGTCGAGCGGCATCCCCACATAGGCGGACGCCGAGAGCCGCGGCGGCATCTGCGGCGCCAGCTCGTGCACCGGGGCGGCATCGCCCACGGCCGTGTACGTCGCACGCGGCAGTAGGTCATCGCCCTCGGCATCGGCGCTGTACCACACAACCGGACGGCCCGAAAGACGCGCCAGCTGCGTGGCCATGGCGTGAACGATCTGATGCTGATCGGCGCACCGCTGCAGCATGCGGTTGGTCTCGAGCACCATATGCGTGCGGCGGTCGCTGGCGGCAGCCTGTGCCAAGGCGCGGCGCAGGGCCAACGCAATCGAGCTCGACACAAGCGAGACCACGAACATGATGAAGAACATGCCGGGATAGACGCGGTCGATAAGCGACAGCGAGTAGCGCGGGTCGATAAACAAGAAGTTGTAGAGCGCCACGGCGGCAGCCGAGCTCAGCAAGCAATACAGGCGACTCCAAGTAAAGAATGCGCACAGCTGAACGGCGAACACATAGACGATCATGATGCTCGGCGCGAGACCCGGATGGTCGAGCAGCGCGCCCACAATCGTCGCCGCGACCAGCAGCCCCACCGATACGCAGGCGTCATACAGAGGGCCGCGGCGTGTCAGCGTTGTGCGCCGCCACCAAAAGCTATCGGCAATATCGCCGTCCGTACGGACGTCCATCAGCGCCCCGCCCCTCTCTCAAAAACAAAACCACCACAAAGGGACAGGCACCTTTGTGGTGGTTTTCCCTCGTGGTGGTTCCAAGTGTATAGCCTTTGCAACCTGCGGTCGTTAGACAAACAGCACGTGCGCGAGCAGTGCGCACACGCACACCGCTCCAAATACCAGTGCCACGATCGAAATCACGCGATCGGCCATGTCCATGTTGGCACGATTCGTAAAGAACCGATCTTCGGCGGCATCGGCGCGTGCCTCACGCACCATCTCGGCAGCAAGATCGCAACCGTCAAGCACCTTTGCATCCATGGTTTCCTCCCAGGACTCAATCCCCATCAATACAAGCCCGCCCGTTCGCAGACAAACCTCGAGCGTCGACTACGGGCGCTCGTTGGGGGCCAGGCGCTGCATCTTGTTCACGGCTTTGAACTTGGTGAACAGCGGCACGTACTCAAAGCTCACGTTGGAGTTCTCCAGGCCGTACCAACGCGCAGGCGTGCCGGCGGCGCGACGGATGATGTACTTGAGCGTGATGGCCGTACGCTCGCTGGGCTCCACATCGCTTTCGGGCGCCAGAAGCTTACGGATCAGGACGAACTTGAACGTGCCGATGTTACCCGGATCCTTGTAGACCGAGTAGTCATGCGTCTGCGGCGGCAACTCGCCGGTGGCAGCCAGGTCCTGAACAACCTGACGCAGGTAGGCATTGACGCGCTGGTTGATCTTGTAGCCCAGGTACAGATGCACGCGGAACACGTAGTCGGTGCCGAACGTCTCGACCGAATAGGCAAAGGTGTGCGGTTCGTCCATGGTCTCGACATTCACAAACCACCAGGCGCGGGCGCGCTTGGGATGCTTGTCCAAGATCGAATAGACGATATCGCGGTCGATGTAGTCGGTATGGGTGTCCTTGGTCAGGTACACGACGTTGTCGCTCATGCGCTCGTAACGGTCGTCGTCGCGCAGGCGCTTGAGCTGCGGCAGGTAGCTGCGCAGCGGCAGCAGCGTAAACTGGCGCTGCTCGACCGCCGTGCCGTTGTACCAGCACACCATAATGCCCATGATGAGCATGGCCATCAAAATGGTGAAATAGCCACCGTGGAAGAACTTGGTAAGCGAGCTCACAAAGAAGAAGCCCTCGAGCATGAGGAAGAACGCAACGAAGATATACGGGGCAATCTTAAGGCCGCGATCAACATGCAAGTAGAAGAAGAGCAGCAGCGTCGTGCACATCATGGTCAGGGTAATCGCCAAGCCGTAGGCGGCCTCCATGTGCGCCGAGCTCTGGAACAGCAGCACCACGATGACGCAGCCCACAAGCATGACGTTGTTGACCATGGGAATATAGAGCTGGCCCTTGGTCTCGGCAGGATAGAAGACCTGCATGTGCGGCATGAGGTCCAGGCGACTGGCCTCGGACACCAGCGAGAATGCGCCGGTGATGAGCGCCTGCGAGGCAATGATGGCCGCGACGGTGGAAAGGCCGACGGCAAAGGGACGCAGGCCCGGGGTGAGCATCTGGTAGAACGGGTTGAGGTCGGCAACGCCCATGAGCTCGGGGTTGGCAGCGTTGTTCATAAGCCAAGCGCCCTGGCCCATATAGGAAAGCAGCAGGCAGCACTTAACGAACGGCCAGGTGGCGTAGATATTGCCGCGACCCACATGGCCCATGTCGGAGTAGAGCGCCTCGGCACCGGTGGTGGCAAGGAAGCAGCTGCCCAAGATCATGATGCCCGCATGGTTGTTGGGACTCAACAAAAAGCCGATGCCGCGCAGCGGGTTGAGGCACAGCAGCACCGCGGGGTGCTGGAAGACAAAGAACAGACCCGTACCGCCCAGGAACAGAAACCACAGCGTCATGATGGGGCCAAAGGCACGGCCGATCTTGGCCGTGCCGATGCGCTGCACCAAGAAGAGCACAATGATGATGGCAAGCGTGATGGCCACGACGCGGCCCTGATCGTCGCCCAGCACGGCATGGACTGCCGGGATGGTGCGCAGGCCCTCGATGGCCGTGGTAACGGTAACGGCAGGTGTCAGGATGCCGTCGGCGAGCAGCGCGGCGCCACCCAGCATGGCGGGGATGATGAGCCACTTGCCGCAACGCTTGACCAGGCTGTACAGGGCAAAGATACCGCCCTCGCCGTGGTTGTCGGCGCGCAGCGAGATCAGCACGTACTTGACGGTCGTCAGCAGCGTGACCGTCCACACGACAAGGGAGAGCGCGCCGAGCACGAACTCCTCCGTGACGCTTCCGATGCCGCCGTTGCCGGCAACGAGCGCCTTGGTTACATACATGGGGCTGGTGCCGATATCGCCGTACACCACGCCCAGCGTGACGAGCATCGCCGAGATGCTCACAGGAATCGCAGCGTGCGAGGCTGCCTCCTTGGCCTTTTGTTCCATAAGCCGGTTTCCTCCCAACTTTAATGTTCGAAGGGATTATAGATAATCGGCCCATGTTTGAATGGCACTGTTTTCCCAGCTAGATAAACATTTATACGGCCTTTAGGCCACCGCGGCGATATGGAATGTGACAAAGGGACGGTCCCTTTGTCACATCCGTCATTTTCCGAGCCAATTTTTGAACCACCACTCCATGGAGCGGCTCATCTCGGCCATAAAGGGACTGGTGTGCTTGCGGGTATAGATATCCGCGACGCGCTCCCCCACCTCGCGGGCGTGCGGACGGAACATCGCGTCCATCTCGTCCACCTGCGCGTCCATGGTCGCGGCATCCGCACGGCAGTAGCGCTCCTCGTGCACCAGGTTCACCACGGGGTGTGCGATCGCCGGACGCTCCTTACGGGGCGTGCCGATGATGAGCATCGATAGCGGCATGGTATAGGGCGGCAGATCGAGCAGCTCGGCAACTTCCTCGGCATTCTCGACGATATCACCGATATAGCAGCTCCCCAGGCCCAGGGCCTCGGCGGCAACCACGGCGTTTTGCGCGGCGATCACGGCATCCTGAGCCGCGATGGCAAAGTCGCCCAAACCCGGCGCGCGGCGGGGCGCCTTGCCCGTGCGCTCGACAAACTCGGGCTCAAAGCAGCCCACGTGCTCAAACAGATCGATCCACTTGGCATAATCGACCACAAATATAAGTGCCCAGGGCGCCTTGGCAATCATGGGCTGGTGATCGCACAGGTCGGCGAGGCGGTCCAGCGTAGCCTGCTCGCGAATGCTTACGATGGAATACATCATCATGGCGCCCGCCGACGGCGCGCGACTCGCCGCATGCAAAATTGCCGCCCGCTGCTCGTCGGTCACCGCCACGGGACGGTCGTCGTCATCACGCGCGAAGGCACGCGTGGAGGAACGGTGCTCCAACGTGTCCAGCACCGCATTGCCCGTGGTCTCGACCGGATAGCCACACGTATCCACAGCCTTGGTGCAAACCTGCTCGTTCATCGCCTCATCCTCGCTAATTCTTTAAGAAGCCTTTACGTTTCCGTGTAATTCCCGTCCATTATCGCGCAGGTCGCCACTACATTGCGCCACACCGCCACACGTGCGCGTTAATATGGCTGGTCGTTGTGCGCAGACACCAATTGCAGCGCATATCTTGGTAACAATCGGGTAAACCCCCGCTTTCGTAGGTTTTAAGTTTGTGAGGAGTCTCAGCATGTTCGCTGCCGCCATCTCGCTCGTCGGTCTTGCGGCGACCGTCTACCTTGTCTTGCGCGAGGCCAAGGCCATTCGCGCTCAGTCGGGCACCGTTGCCAAAAGCGCTCTTGGGTGGAGCGTCGCCTTCGGCCTGTTCCAGGTCTTTTTGACCGTTTGGGGCGCCATTGGCCTCGTCGCCCAAAACGAGCCGCTCGCCTTTGTGATGCTCATCCTGACCAACGCCATCCTCACCGGCTGCGCTTGGGCCAGCATCGCACGCGACCGCATCGCCCCGCGCGTCTTTGCGTTCGCCGCGCCCGACGCCCCCGCCCCCACCGGCAAGCTCGCCCGTCTGCGCGGCGCCTTTGTGGGCAAGCCACTCGTCGCCGCCGTCCTGTGTCTGCTGCTCGCCGGCGTCTTTGCGCTGCTGGGCATGGAAGTCTCGTCCAACCACGACTTTACCTGGGTCTACCCCCTGTGCATCCTGCTCGAGTGGGCCATCATCACCGTGCTCATGACCGGCTTGTTCTTCCTGTTCCAGCGCCACGGCGCAGCTCCGGCCGTCCTGGCCTTCGCCCTCTTTATCCTGGGCATTGCCGAGTTCTTCGTCATCACGTTTAAATCCATGCCCATCCAGCCGGGCGACCTTTCGGCCATCTCCACCGCCGCCGCGGTCGCCGGCACCGGCTACACCTTCTCGATCTCACTGTTCTGCGTGCTGTCCATGGGCTTTACCGCCATCGCCATGCTGCTGTGCGAGTACGCCGGCCTGGTGGCACCGCACCGTCAGAAGGGCGCCGCCAACGCCAAGCGCATGCTGCTCACCAACCTGCTCGTGGCGGTGCTGTGCCTGGGCGGCGTGACCGCGCATGTCACGCTCATCGACTACTACAACACCCTCGGCATCACCGTCTACACCTGGCGCCCGCTCGAGAGCTACTGGCGCGAGGGCTACCTGCCCGCTTTCATTAGCGCAGCGCAGTCCATCAAGCCGCCCAAACCCGCCGACTACTCCGTCGACGATGCCAAGGCCACGCTCAAAAAGTACGCCAAGGCCTACGACAAGTCCGACGCCGCCAAGAGTGACGAGCGCACCGTCGCAAAGGAGCAGTTCGACAGCGAGAAGCCCACGGTCATCGCCATCATGAACGAGACCTTCTCGGATCTGTCGATCTACCAGAACATGCGCGCCGGCTACGAGGGTCCGCAGTACTTTAAGAACCTGTCCAACTGCCTCAGCCGCGGCAAGCTCTACGTGAGCGCCTACGGCGGCGGCACCGCCAATACCGAGTTTGAGTTTATGACCGGCAACTCCATGGCCAACCTGGGCTCGGGCGTGTACCCCTACACCATCTACAACATGGAAACGACCGGGAATCTGGCAGAGCAGTTCAAGTCGCTCGGCTATTCCACCACCGCCATGCACCCCAACCACGCGACCAACTGGAACCGCGAGAACGTGTACAAGGACTTTGGCTTTGACCAGTTCCTGTCCATCAACGATTTCCAGGGCGCCGATACCCTGCGCGGTATGGTGACCGACCAGGCGACCTACGACAAGATTCTTGAGCTGCTCGACCAGAACGCCGATCCGCAGTTTATCTTCGACGTGACCATGCAGAACCACTCGGGCTACGACACGGGCCTGCTGCCGGCCGACAAGCAAATGCACCTGAACATCGACACGACCGACCTGGACGCTAAGACCGTCGAGGACGGCACGCTCTCCGATGTCGACGAGTATGTCTCGTGCATCGAGCAGTCCGACCAGGCGCTTCGCTACTTCCTCAACGCCCTGAGCAAGCTCGACCGTAAGGTAGTCGTGGTGTTCTGGGGCGACCACCAGCCGTTCTTCCCGTCCAAGTTCAACGACAAGTGGTTTACCGGCGAGGACGATGCCACGCACCAGGAACGTCTGTGGCAGACCGACTACATCATCTGGGCCAACTACGACGTTGCCGGCTGCGACCAGACGAGCGAGGTCGACGACCTGTCCACCAACTACCTGTCCACCCAGCTGATGCAGCTGATCGGTGCCCCGCTTTCCGACTATCAGAAGGCGCACATGACGCTGCGCGAGTCGCTGCCCGCCATCAACTCGGTGGGCTACGAGGACGCCAGCCTGCGCTGGGCGCTCTCCTCCAACGTCACCGGTGACGACGCCGCCGCGGCAGCCGCCACCAAGGCGCGCGAGGATTACGCCAAGATGCAGTACTACGAGATGTTCCGCGACGGCAAGAACGTGTACACCGAGCACTTCCAGACCGAGGCCAACGAGACCGACCCCAACCTGGCGCCGGGCACGACCAAGATCAAGTAGCTGCTAGCTGCGAGTTCATAACTGAAACGTCTGTCCGGGCGGAGGTATGTAAGGTTCCCTGCTCGGACAGTCCTGCGCAAGACGGAGGCCACATTAAGTGGCCTCCTTTGCGTGCGGAACTCGCGATGAACCTTACATACCTCCGCCCGGACAGACGCCCTGTTGTTGGAGCGTGGCTTGTCTTGGGTGTATCGCCGAACATATATAAGTTGAAGGCCACGTTATGTGGCCTTCTTTGTTTGCGGAAAGTGTGTCCCGGAATTCTTGTCTGGAATGGGATGCAGTTTCCGCTTGGGACCCGATTGGGAAAGTGTGTCCCACTATTCAGCTGGATTCCGGGATGTATTCCGTTCCGGGCGCTAATTGTGGGATGCAGTTTCCGCTTGCGGAGTCTCCACTCAACAGAAAACCCGGGTGGCCTGTTTTTTGGCTACCCGGGTTTTTGGGTTGTCGATATGTTCGACTGGCTACTAGTGGGTCTTGCGGCGCTTGATCAGCATGATGAGGGCTATCACTACGAGCGTTGCTCCCGCTGCTGCTGCGGTGGCGACTAGGGCGAATGTTTGGTCGCCGGTGTTTGCGAGGTTCTTCGCTGTGGTCGTAGTCTTGACCTTGGTGTCGGTCTTAGCTCCGTTGTCGGACTTGGGCTTGTCCGGGTTCGTCGGGGTCTCAGGAGTCTCGGGGTCCTTTGAGCCTTCGGAATCGGTTGGGCCGGCGGTGTTTACCAGCGTATGGTCCAGGAACTTCTTGGCGCCCGCACTTGCCTGTGAGAACAGGCGGCGCGTGCGGATCGGGGTGGCGTTCACCGTTGTGGGCGCCGTCTCCTCGGCCTCGATATTCACGAGCGTCGTGCCGGTGTCGAGGCCCACGTCGTTGTATCCCACGTGGCAGTAATACTGCGCACCGTCATCGTCTGCGGTCAGGTCAATCTCGAGCTTTGAGGCCGTTCCAGCCGCGAGGTTGCCATCGGCACCCACGAGCTTAAACTCTGTCTCGCCGCGGCCCTTGCGGTACCACATATAGGTCGGTGCCAGCCCTGTTTCGCTATCGTCGGCACCGAGTTGCTTCACATGGCCAATCGCCGAGAGCGTCAGGTGGCTTCCCGCCGTGCGCTCAACCGAAGAGTCGTATCCAAGATCCGGCCCCTCCGCAGCATCCGCCGCAGGTCCGCTCACGGTCATCGTCATGCCATCGGGCATGGTCTTGACCGTGATGATTGCCGAGCGAATACCTGTTTCGGTCGTGGATCCATTCTTAACGGCGGCGATGGCGAATCGATACTCCGTATTGGGCTGCAGCCCATCCCACTTGAGCGAGGTCTGCGTGTTGTCGGCAATCTTCCAGCTATTGACGACCGCATCCGCCGCATTGCTCTGCAGCATGCCCACGCCGTAGCTAAAGCCACTCTTGTTTGCGAGTACATCGTCCCAGCTAAACGTAACGCTGGTCGAATCGACGGCGTTTGCCGTAAAGCCCGTCACGGCCGGCGCGTCGGGCATCTCGACGTCCTTAACGTCATAGCCCACGATCCAGAACTGGTCGGTGTCCTTGGTGCCGAGCTTGTCGCCCGAGTCTGCCTCGAACTTGTCGACGTCCACCGCGTTGACGCCCAGACGCCACACAAAACCGTACTTGCCCTGCGCGGCCTCGGGCAGGTTGTCGACGGTGCCGCCGTATTCGGTCGATTCACTCGAGGAGTTACCCGTAGTAAAGCCGGCGTTGGCACCAAAGCACAGGCCGCCAAACAACTCGTGCTTTGCGAGCTTCGCGCCCATGACAACGCTGCCGTTCAGCGTCAAGCCGAGCTCGAGCTCCTGCTCCTTGCCCTCCTCGACTTCGATGGTCTGCTCAATGCTCGCCCCCGACTGCGCGGCGGCGCCGTTAAACCCATCGTGCGTGTAGGCGCGCGTTACGCCAGGCTTGCCCAGGCCAAAGGAATCCCCAACGGGAGTCTCGCCGTTGAGCGTCGTTTGATAGGTTCCGGGTTCTCCCGACCGGTTGGTCAAAAAGTAGCTGAGCGGCGTCATATTGTGCTGTTTGGCAATGCGGTCATAGGCCTCGACATTAACGACCGAGGTCTGCGCGCCGAGCGACACGGGCGCCGCCATCACGCCCTTGCCACCAGTTTCCTCATTTTCGATCTCATACTCGTAATAGACCATCGGAATCGTGTAGAGCACGGCCTTGTCACCCTCGCCGGCATGCGACTCATAGCTTACGCTTGCGCTGACCGTGCGCTCGCTCCGGTAGTCATAGCATCCCTCGGCGGCAAAATCGACTGAAGCATTCATCGCGACCAGGGGCGGACCGGTCTGCACCTCGACGGCAACGCCCAACTCGGCGCCAATGGTATAGCCCTGGGATGTCCCCGTGCCCTTTTCCTCTCCGTATGACGTGCCGCCCAACACCAGATAGCCGTATGCCTGCTCCAGATCCTCAACATAGGGCGCATCCTGCAGCACGGCAAGCACGCGCGGGTTGGTATAGACCTTGTAGCGGTCCTTGTACGTGATCTTGACGCTGTCGTTGTCGACATCGGGCAGCGCGAGCGAGATAAATGTGCCGTAGGTAGTGCCGCGACGGTTGCTCTCGCTAATCACCTGCTCCTCGCCGCGGCGCACCTTTCCGTTCTCGTCGAGCGAAAAATGCGAGGCGGTCATCCAATAGTAGTCATCGTTCTTGCGCAGGTCCTCGTCGCGGTGTTTGCCCACCACAGCGATAAAGCTCTCGTTATAGCGGTCCGAACCCGAGACGCTGCCCGCTTTGACGTCGCTGATCCACACCTGCTCTATACCCTTGTGGTCATGCTTGTTGCTGCTGTTGTATTGCTGACCGCTCATGCTCATGGTTCCGACCATGGACCCCAAGCCCTGAGCCCCGCTCTGTGCCGTGTTGCAGGCAAAGTCGCGGAACACATCGCCGCCCACGAGCACCTCGTCGACCGCCAGCTGCTCGGACAGGCCGTCAAGGTTGGCAGTGGCAAGGGCAATAGGCGCCAAGGTGCACGGATAGCGCTTATCCTGAGCGCTATCCTTCCATGCGCTGTTGGGCACATGCATCAGCCCATAGGAGGCGAGGAGCCCGTCTCTGTATTCCTTGCAATCGGAAATCTTGAACTCACCAGACTCCGAGTCAAAATACGCGTAGCGGTACAGCGCGCCGTACAGCCCCTTGCTGCCGTCAGAAGCGCCGTAATCAAAAGCGCTGCGTTGCCAGTCATAGCCCGCAAGAATAAGGCCCGTGACGGTTTCACCCGTCTTCTTTCCTTCTTCATCGTAGGCGGCAAACGTGCCGAACGTCGCATTCGCAGCGACCATGGTCTTGCCGTTCGCGGAGAGGGAGATTGCGCCCGCGTCGCCCAGAGCATCGACATGGACGAGCGCACCCTTGGATGCATCCCACGAAAACAGCTCGCAATGCGTCGACTTATCAATATTCTTCTTGCCGTAGGGTGCCGAGACCACGATGGCGAGGTCATCGCAAAAATCGCGATCGAGGTCGCCGGCCGCTAGCGAAACGACAGGAGCTGACTGAAGCTGCGTCCAGGAGTCGTTCCCGCCCTTGTTGTGCGTGGTGTAGTCCGCGGCGTTACCGGCATCGATCTTGACGACGCTTTGCTTCCAGTTGCCGCCCTCCAAGTCATACATGTCGACTACAGCCTTGCGCACGCCGTTCTCGTCGACATAGCAGCCCGCGTAGACAAAAAGCTCGTCGACGCCGTCGCCATCGACATCGCCCGCCTCGACATCAAAGACGGCGTCGTGCTCTTGCAGGTAACCGGCATCCAGGTACTTAAAACGGCCTTCGTACATCATATTAGTGTTGACCGTCACCGGCAGGTGTGTGTCGAGAGTGCGCGTACGCCCGTTGCTAAACGAGTAGAGGACCAGCTCAACCTTTCCGGCGTATGACTTGCCGTCAATCGTCGTGGAGGAACTGTCGCCGTAGGCACGGAGCTCGGCAACGCGGCTCTTTTTGCCCGTGCTGGCGTCGCTGCAGAACTCAACACTCGTGGCGTGAATGCCCGAGAAACCGTTGTTGTCGTTGGCGAGTACTGTTGAGGACTCATTGTTGCTTAGGTACGACCAGGTGCCGCCACCGTAGTCGCTATGCTTGTAGAGATCGCTGTTCGTATCGAAGTTGTTGACGTTTTGCCAGAACTTTGCGGCGCCCCACACACTTCCATAGCCATCGGTGAGTTTGCTGCTGCCGCCAATGTCACCGCGCTCGACGTTCTCGAGCTTGTCGCGCAGAGTGTAGCGATTGCCATGGCTACCGTTAGCTGCCATATAGACCTCGCTGCGCGTGGCAAACGTCGTGGGGGTATCAGTGGAATAGGGGCCAACGGTATCGGCCGGAATGTCCTCGCTCGTGCCCAGACCCAGGGCTTGATAATCCTGCTCGGTCATATCGGTGATTGCGGGCGCGTCTGCCGCCTAGGCAACCTGGGGCGTGGCCGTGAAGCAGGCGACGCTCGTGGCGACCAACGCAGCAAGCGCCGCCGTCCCAACAAGCGGGATTTTCGACAGCCTACGGATACGGGGGTGTGGAACGTACATGAGGGACCTCGCTTTATTCGAGTGGAGTGGACTCATTTTTGCAAATGATACATCCGATGCCCGATATCACGTGTCTCATTTTCGCCAACGGCGTGTCTCATTTTTGAGAATCCGAGATGCCACGGAAATCTTATCCCAGCTCAAAGGCCATTTCTGGGATGTATTTTCCGTCGAGTGCCTCATCGGGAAACTGCATCCCATTTCAAGCGTCGATTCTGGGACGCATTTTCCCCTTAGACCCTCAACCGGAAACCGCATCCCACTTTGAGCGCAAATTCCGGGATGCATTTTCCGCTTGAGCCTCATTGGGAAACGGCGTCCCACTTTGAGGGCTGATTGTGGGATGCATTTTCCGGTTTTGCTCTCATTGGGAAAATGCATCCCGTTTCTTGACCGAATAATGGGACGCAATTTCCCGTTGGAGCGCCTTTGGGAAAGTGTGTCCCACTTCGACCGCCCAGAGTGGGATGCACTTTCCGCAAAGCACCTCAACGGGAAACTACGTCCCATTCCAAAGGCAAATTCCGGGACGCATTTTTCGAAAGCCTGCCCATCCGGAAAGCCCGTCCCACTTTGGACGCATCCGGACACGGAACCATCGACCTATCAGGCCTCCCATCAATAAAGAGGCGTCCTCCCGGACGGCGGGGCACGAAGTTCATCGCGAGTTCCGCACGCAAAGAAGGCCACTTAATGTGGCCTTCGTCTTGCGCAGGACTGTAGAGCAGGGAACTTCGTGCCCCGCCGTCCGGGAGGACGCCTCTTTATTGATGGGAGGCCTGATAGGTCGATGGTTCCGTGTCCGGATGCGTCCAAAGTGGGACGGGCTTTCCGGATGGGCAGGCTTTCGAAAAATGCGTCCCGGAATTTGCCTTTGGAATGGGACGTAGTTTCCCGTTGAGGTGCTTTGCGGAAAGTGCATCCCACTCTGGGCGGTCGAAGTGGGACACACTTTCCCAAAGGCGCTCCAACGGGAAATTGCGTCCCATTATTCGGTCAAGAAACGGGATGCATTTTCCCAATGAGAGCAAAACCGGAAAATGCATCCCACAATCAGCCCTCAAAGTGGGACGCCGTTTCCCAATGAGGCTCAAGCGGAAAATGCATCCCGGAATTTGCGCTCAAAGTGGGATGCGGTTTCCGGTTGAGGGTCTAAGGGGAAAATGCGTCCCAGAATCGACGCTTGAAATGGGATGCAGTTTCCCGATGAGGCACTCGACGGAAAATACATCCCAGAAATGGCCTTTGAGCTGGGATAAGATTTCCGTGGCATCTCGGATTCTCAAAAATGAGACACGCCGTTGGCGAAAATGAGACACGTGATATCGGGCATCGGATGTATCATTTGCAAAAATGAGTCCACTCCACTCGAATAAAGCGAGGTCCCTCATGTACGTTCCACACCCCCGTATCCGTAGGCTGTCGAAAATCCCGCTTGTTGGGACGGCGGCGCTTGCTGCGTTGGTCGCCACGAGCGTCGCCTGCTTCACGGCCACGCCCCAGGTTGCCTAGGCGGCAGACGCGCCCGCAATCACCGATATGACCGAGCAGGATTATCAAGCCCTGGGTCTGGGCACGAGCGAGGACATTCCGGCCGATACCGTTGGCCCCTATTCCACTGATACCCCCACGACGTTTGCCACGCGCAGCGAGGTCTATATGGCAGCTAACGGTAGCCATGGCAATCGCTACACTCTGCGCGACAAGCTCGAGAACGTCGAGCGCGGTGACATTGGCGGCAGCAGCAAACTCACCGATGGCTATGGAAGTGTGTGGGGCGCCGCAAAGTTCTGGCAAAACGTCAACAACTTCGATACGAACAGCGATCTCTACAAGCATAGCGACTACGGTGGCGGCACCTGGTCGTACCTAAGCAACAATGAGTCCTCAACAGTACTCGCCAACGACAACAACGGTTTCTCGGGCATTCACGCCACGAGTGTTGAGTTCTGCAGCGACGCCAGCACGGGCAAAAAGAGCCGCGTTGCCGAGCTCCGTGCCTACGGCGACAGTTCCTCCACGACGATTGACGGCAAGTCATACGCCGGAAAGGTTGAGCTGGTCCTCTACTCGTTTAGCAACGGGCGTACGCGCACTCTCGACACACACCTGCCGGTGACGGTCAACACTAATATGATGTACGAAGGCCGTTTTAAGTACCTGGATGCCGGTTACCTGCAAGAGCACGACGCCGTCTTTGATGTCGAGGCGGGCGATGTCGATGGCGACGGCGTCGACGAGCTTTTTGTCTACGCGGGCTGCTATGTCGACGAGAACGGCGTGCGCAAGGCTGTAGTCGACATGTATGACTTGGAGGGCGGCAACTGGAAGCAAAGCGTCGTCAAGATCGATGCCGGTAACGCCGCGGACTACACCACGCACAACAAGGGCGGGAACGACTCCTGGACGCAGCTTCAGTCAGCTCCTGTCGTTTCGCTAGCGGCCGGCGACCTCGATCGCGATTTTTGCGATGACCTCGCCATCGTGGTCTCGGCACCCTACGGCAAGAAGAATATTGATAAGTCGACGCATTGCGAGCTGTTTTCGTGGGATGCATCCAAGGGTGCGCTCGTCCATGTCGATGCTCTGGGCGACGCGGGCGCAATCTCCCTCTCCGCGAACGGCAAGACCATGGTCGCTGCGAATGCGACGTTCGGCACGTTTGCCGCCTACGATGAAGAAGGAAAGAAGACGGGTGAAACCGTCACGGGCCTTATTCTTGCGGGCTATGACTGGCAACGCAGCGCTTTTGATTACGGCGCTTCTGACGGCAGCAAGGGGCTGTACGGCGCGCTGTACCGCTACGCGTATTTTGACTCGGAGTCTGGTGAGTTCAAGATTTCCGATTGCAAGGAATACAGAGACGGGCTCCTCGCCTCCTATGGGCTGATGCATGTGCCCAACAGCGCATGGAAGGATAGCGCTCAGGATAAGCGCTATCCGTGCACCTTGGCGCCTATTGCCCTTGCCACTGCCAACCTTGACGGCCTGTCCGAGCAGCTGGCGGTCGACGAGGTGCTCGTGGGCGGCGATGTGTTCCGCGACTTTGCCTGCAACACGGCACAGAGCGGGGCTCAGGGCTTGGGGTCCATGGTCGGAACCATGAGCATGAGCGGTCAGCAATACAACAGCAGCAACAAGCATGACCACAAGGGTATAGAGCAGGTGTGGATCAGCGACGTCAAAGCGGGCAGCGTCTCGGGTTCGGACCGCTATAACGAGAGCTTTATCGCTGTGGTGGGCAAACACCGCGACGAGGACCTGCGCAAGAACGATGACTACTATTGGATGACCGCCTCGCATTTTTCGCTCGACGAGAACGGAAAGGTGCGCCGCGGCGAGGAGCAGGTGATTAGCGAGAGCAACCGTCGCGGCACTACCTACGGCACATTTATCTCGCTCGCGCTGCCCGATGTCGACAACGACAGCGTCAAGATCACGTACAAGGACCGCTACAAGGTCTATACCAACCCGCGCGTGCTTGCCGTGCTGCAGGATGCGCCCTATGTTGAGGATCTGGAGCAGGCATACGGCTATCTGGTGTTGGGCGGCACGTCATACGGAGAGGAAAAGGGCACGGGGACATCCCAGGGCTATACCATTGGCGCCGAGTTGGGCGTTGCCGTCGAGGTGCAGACCGGTCCGCCCCTGGTCGCGATGAATGCTTCAGTCGATTTTGCCGCCGAGGGATGCTATGACTACCGGAGCGAGCGCACGGTCAGCGCAAGCGTAAGCTATGAGTCGCATGCCGGCGAGGGTGACAAGGCCGTGCTCTACACGATTCCGATGGTCTATTACGAGTATGAGATCGAAAATGAGGAAACTGGTGGCAAGGGCGTGATGGCGGCGCCCGTGTCGCTCGGCGCGCAGACCTCGGTCGTTAATGTCGAGGCCTATGACCGCATTGCCAAACAGCACAATATGACGCCGCTCAGCTACTTTTTGACCAACCGGTCGGGAGAACCCGGAACCTATCAAACGACGCTCAACGGCGAGACTCCCGTTGGGGATTCCTTTGGCCTGGGCAAGCCTGGCGTAACGCGCGCCTACACGCACGATGGGTTTAACGGCGCCGCCGCGCAGTCGGGGGCGAGCATTGAGCAGACCATCGAAGTCGAGGAGGGCAAGGAGCAGGAGCTCGAGCTCGGCTTGACGCTGAACGGCAGCGTTGTCATGGGCGCGAAGCTCGCAAAGCACGAGTTGTTTGGCGGCCTGTGCTTTGGTGCCAACGCCGGCTTTACTACGGGTAACTCCTCGAGTGAATCGACCGAATACGGCGGCACCGTCGACAACCTGCCCGAGGCCGCGCAGGGCAAGTACGGTTTTGTGTGGCGTCTGGGCGTCAACGCGGTGGACGTCGACAAGTTCGAGGCAGACTCGGGCGACAAGCTCGGCACCAAGGACACCGACCAGTTCTGGATCGTGGGCTATGACGTTAAGGACGTCGAGATGCCCGACGCGCCGGCCGTGACGGGCTTTACGGCAAACGCCGTCGATTCGACCAGCGTTACGTTTAGCTGGGACGATGTACTCGCAAACAAGAGTGGCTTTAGCTACGGCGTGGGCATGCTGCAGAGCAATGCGGCGGATGCGGTCGTCAATAGCTGGAAGATTGCCGACAACACGCAGACCTCGCTCAAGTGGGATGGGCTGCAGCCCAATACGGAGTATCGATTCGCCATCGCCGCCGTTAAGAATGGATCCACGACCGAAACAGGTATTCGCTCGGCAATCATCACGGTCAAGACCATGCCCGATGGCATGACGATGACCGTGAGCGGACCTGCGGCGGATGCTGCGGAGGGGCCGGATCTTGGATACGACTCTTCGGTTGAGCGCACGGCGGGAAGCCACCTGACGCTCTCGGCGATTGGCCATGTGAAGCAACTCGGTGCCGACGATAGCGAAACAGGGCTGGCACCGACCTATATGTGGTACCGCAAGGGCCGCGGCGAGACAGAGTTTAAGCTCGTGGGTGCCGATGGCAACCTCGCGGCTGGAACGGCCTCAAAGCTCGAGATTGACCTGACCGCAGACGATGACGGTGCGCAGTATTACTGCCACGTGGGATACAACGACGTGGGCCTCGACACCGGCACGACGCTCGTGAATATCGAGGCCGAGGAGACGGCGCCCACAACGGTGAACGCCACCCCGATCCGCACGCGCCGCCTGTTCTCACAGGCAAGTGCGGGCGCCAAGAAGTTCCTGGACCATACGCTGGTAAACACCGCCGGCCCAACCGATTCCGAAGGCTCAAAGGACCCCGAGACTCCTGAGACCCCGACGAACCCGGACAAGCCCAAGTCCGACAACGGAGCTAAGACCGACACCAAGGTCAAGACTACGACCACAGCGAAGAACCTCGCAAACACCGGCGACCAAACATTCGCCCTAGTCGCCACCGCAGCAGCAGCGGGAGCAACGCTCGTAGTGATAGCCCTCATCATGCTGATCAAGCGCCGCAAGACCCACTAGTAGCCAGTCGAACATATCGACAACCCAAAAACCCGGGTAGCCAAAAAACAGGCCACCCGGGTTTTCTGTTGAGTGGAGACTCCGCAAGCGGAAACTGCATCCCACAATTAGCGCCCGGAACGGAATACATCCCGGAATCCAGCTGAATAGTGGGACACACTTTCCCAATCGGGTCCCAAGCGGAAACTGCATCCCATTCCAGACAAGAATTCCGGGACACACTTTCCGCAAACAAAGAAGGCCACATAACGTGGCCTTCAACTTATATATGTTCGGCGATACACCCAAGACAAGCCACGCTCCAACAACAGGGCGTCTGTCCGGGCGGAGGTATGTAAGGTTCATCGCGAGTTCCGCACGCAAAGGAGGCCACTTAATGTGGCCTCCGTCTTGCGCAGGACTGTCCGAGCAGGGAACCTTACATACCTCCGCCCGGACAGACGTTTCAGTTATGAACTCGCAGCTAGCAGCTACTTGATCTTGGTCGTGCCCGGCGCCAGGTTGGGGTCGGTCTCGTTGGCCTCGGTCTGGAAGTGCTCGGTGTACACGTTCTTGCCGTCGCGGAACATCTCGTAGTACTGCATCTTGGCGTAATCCTCGCGCGCCTTGGTGGCGGCTGCCGCGGCGGCGTCGTCACCGGTGACGTTGGAGGAGAGCGCCCAGCGCAGGCTGGCGTCCTCGTAGCCCACCGAGTTGATGGCGGGCAGCGACTCGCGCAGCGTCATGTGCGCCTTCTGATAGTCGGAAAGCGGGGCACCGATCAGCTGCATCAGCTGGGTGGACAGGTAGTTGGTGGACAGGTCGTCGACCTCGCTCGTCTGGTCGCAGCCGGCAACGTCGTAGTTGGCCCAGATGATGTAGTCGGTCTGCCACAGACGTTCCTGGTGCGTGGCATCGTCCTCGCCGGTAAACCACTTGTCGTTGAACTTGGACGGGAAGAACGGCTGGTGGTCGCCCCAGAACACCACGACTACCTTACGGTCGAGCTTGCTCAGGGCGTTGAGGAAGTAGCGAAGCGCCTGGTCGGACTGCTCGATGCACGAGACATACTCGTCGACATCGGAGAGCGTGCCGTCCTCGACGGTCTTAGCGTCCAGGTCGGTCGTGTCGATGTTCAGGTGCATTTGCTTGTCGGCCGGCAGCAGGCCCGTGTCGTAGCCCGAGTGGTTCTGCATGGTCACGTCGAAGATAAACTGCGGATCGGCGTTCTGGTCGAGCAGCTCAAGAATCTTGTCGTAGGTCGCCTGGTCGGTCACCATACCGCGCAGGGTATCGGCGCCCTGGAAATCGTTGATGGACAGGAACTGGTCAAAGCCAAAGTCCTTGTACACGTTCTCGCGGTTCCAGTTGGTCGCGTGGTTGGGGTGCATGGCGGTGGTGGAATAGCCGAGCGACTTGAACTGCTCTGCCAGATTCCCGGTCGTTTCCATGTTGTAGATGGTGTAGGGGTACACGCCCGAGCCCAGGTTGGCCATGGAGTTGCCGGTCATAAACTCAAACTCGGTATTGGCGGTGCCGCCGCCGTAGGCGCTCACGTAGAGCTTGCCGCGGCTGAGGCAGTTGGACAGGTTCTTAAAGTACTGCGGACCCTCGTAGCCGGCGCGCATGTTCTGGTAGATCGACAGATCCGAGAAGGTCTCGTTCATGATGGCGATGACCGTGGGCTTCTCGCTGTCGAACTGCTCCTTTGCGACGGTGCGCTCGTCACTCTTGGCGGCGTCGGACTTGTCGTAGGCCTTGGCGTACTTTTTGAGCGTGGCCTTGGCATCGTCGACGGAGTAGTCGGCGGGTTTGGGCGGCTTGATGGACTGCGCTGCGCTAATGAAAGCGGGCAGGTAGCCCTCGCGCCAGTAGCTCTCGAGCGGGCGCCAGGTGTAGACGGTGATGCCGAGGGTGTTGTAGTAGTCGATGAGCGTGACATGCGCGGTCACGCCGCCCAGGCACAGCACCGCCACGAGCAGGTTGGTGAGCAGCATGCGCTTGGCGTTGGCGGCGCCCTTCTGACGGTGCGGTGCCACCAGGCCGGCGTACTCGCACAGCAGCATGGCGATGGCGGTAAAGCCCATGGACAGCACGCAGAACAGTGAGATCGAGAAGGTGTAGCCGGTGCCGGCGACCGCGGCGGCGGTGGAGATGGCCGAAAGGTCGCCCGGCTGGATGGGCATGGATTTAAACGTGATGACGAAGAACTCGGCAATGCCCAGGATAAAGAGGGCGAAGGCCAGGACGGCCGGAGCTGCGCCGTGGCGCTGGAACAGGAAGAACAAGCCGGTCATGAGCACGGTGATGATGGCCCACTCGAGCAGGATGCACAGGGGGTAGACCCAGGTAAAGTCGTGGTTGGACGAGACTTCCATGCCCAGCAGCGCAAAGACGCCGGCGAGCAGCAGACACAGGACGGCGGCGACGAGTGGCTTGCCCACAAAGGCGCCGCGCAGACGGGCGAGCTTGCCGGTGGGGGCGGGGGCGTCGGGCGCGGCGAACGCAAAGACGCGCGGGGCGATGCGGTCGCGTGCGATGCTGGCCCAAGCGCAGCCGGTGAGGATGGCGTTGGTCAGGATGAGCATCACAAAGGCGAGCGGCTCGTTTTGGGCGACGAGGCCAATGGCGCCCCAAACGGTCAAAAAGACCTGGAACAGGCCGAAGGCGACGCTCCACCCAAGAGCGCTTTTGGCAACGGTGCCCGACTGAGCGCGAATGGCCTTGGCCTCGCGCAAGACAAGGTAGACGGTCGCCGCAAGACCGACGAGCGAGATGGCGGCAGCGAACATGCTGAGACTCCTCACAAACTTAAAACCTACGAAAGCGGGGGTTTACCCGATTGTTACCAAGATATGCGCTGCAATTGGTGTCTGCGCACAACGACCAGCCATATTAACGCGCACGTGTGGCGGTGTGGCGCAATGTAGTGGCGACCTGCGCGATAATGGACGGGAATTACACGGAAACGTAAAGGCTTCTTAAAGAATTAGCGAGGATGAGGCGATGAACGAGCAGGTTTGCACCAAGGCTGTGGATACGTGTGGCTATCCGGTCGAGACCACGGGCAATGCGGTGCTGGACACGTTGGAGCACCGTTCCTCCACGCGTGCCTTCGCGCGTGATGACGACGACCGTCCCGTGGCGGTGACCGACGAGCAGCGGGCGGCAATTTTGCATGCGGCGAGTCGCGCGCCGTCGGCGGGCGCCATGATGATGTATTCCATCGTAAGCATTCGCGAGCAGGCTACGCTGGACCGCCTCGCCGACCTGTGCGATCACCAGCCCATGATTGCCAAGGCGCCCTGGGCACTTATATTTGTGGTCGATTATGCCAAGTGGATCGATCTGTTTGAGCACGTGGGCTGCTTTGAGCCCGAGTTTGTCGAGCGCACGGGCAAGGCGCCCCGCCGCGCGCCGGGTTTGGGCGACTTTGCCATCGCGGCTCAGGATGCCGTGATCGCCGCGCAAAACGCCGTGGTTGCCGCCGAGGCCCTGGGCCTGGGGAGCTGCTATATCGGTGATATCGTCGAGAATGCCGAGGAAGTTGCCGAGCTGCTCGATCTGCCGCCCTATACCATGCCGCTATCGATGCTCATCATCGGCACGCCCCGTAAGGAGCGTCCGGCGATCGCACACCCCGTGGTGAACCTGGTGCACGAGGAGCGCTACTGCCGTGCGGATGCCGCGACCATGGACGCGCAGGTGGACGAGATGGACGCGATGTTCCGTCCGCACGCCCGCGAGGTGGGGGAGCGCGTCGCGGATATCTATACCCGCAAGCACACCAGTCCCTTTATGGCCGAGATGAGCCGCTCCATGGAGTGGTGGTTCAAAAATTGGCTCGGAAAATGACGGATGTGACAAAGGGACCGTCCCTTTGTCACATTCCATATCGCCGCGGTGGCCTAAAGGCCGTATAAATGTTTATCTAGCTGGGAAAACAGTGCCATTCAAACATGGGCCGATTATCTATAATCCCTTCGAACATTAAAGTTGGGAGGAAACCGGCTTATGGAACAAAAGGCCAAGGAGGCAGCCTCGCACGCTGCGATTCCTGTGAGCATCTCGGCGATGCTCGTCACGCTGGGCGTGGTGTACGGCGATATCGGCACCAGCCCCATGTATGTAACCAAGGCGCTCGTTGCCGGCAACGGCGGCATCGGAAGCGTCACGGAGGAGTTCGTGCTCGGCGCGCTCTCCCTTGTCGTGTGGACGGTCACGCTGCTGACGACCGTCAAGTACGTGCTGATCTCGCTGCGCGCCGACAACCACGGCGAGGGCGGTATCTTTGCCCTGTACAGCCTGGTCAAGCGTTGCGGCAAGTGGCTCATCATCCCCGCCATGCTGGGTGGCGCCGCGCTGCTCGCCGACGGCATCCTGACACCTGCCGTTACCGTTACCACGGCCATCGAGGGCCTGCGCACCATCCCGGCAGTCCATGCCGTGCTGGGCGACGATCAGGGCCGCGTCGTGGCCATCACGCTTGCCATCATCATTGTGCTCTTCTTGGTGCAGCGCATCGGCACGGCCAAGATCGGCCGTGCCTTTGGCCCCATCATGACGCTGTGGTTTCTGTTCCTGGGCGGTACGGGTCTGTTCTTTGTCTTCCAGCACCCCGCGGTGCTGCTGTGCCTCAACCCGCTGCGCGGCATCGGCTTTTTGTTGAGTCCCAACAACCATGCGGGCATCATGATCTTGGGCAGCTGCTTCCTTGCCACCACCGGTGCCGAGGCGCTCTACTCCGACATGGGCCATGTGGGTCGCGGCAATATCTACGCCACCTGGCCGTTCGTTAAGTGCTGCCTGCTGCTTTCCTATATGGGCCAGGGCGCTTGGCTTATGAACAACGCTGCCAACCCCGAGCTCATGGGCGTTGCCGACCTCAACCCGTTCTACCAGATGCTCACCCCGGGCCTGCGTCCCTTTGCCGTCGGCCTTTCCACCGTCGCGGCCATCATTGCCTCGCAGGCGCTCATCACCGGCGCATTCTCGCTGGTGTCCGAGGCCAGTCGCCTGGACCTCATGCCGCACATGCAGGTCTTCTATCCTGCCGAGACCAAGGGCCAGCTCTATATTCCCATGGTCAACAACGTCATGCTTGTGGGCTGCGTCATCGTGGTGCTGCTGTTCCAGAGCTCGGCGCACATGGAGGCCGCCTACGGCTTGGCGATTACCCTGACCATGATGTGCACGACGCTGCTGCTCTTCTTCTACTTGCATGTTGATCGCGGCCTTAAGATTGCCCCGTATATCTTCGTTGCGTTCTTCCTCATGCTCGAGGGCTTCTTCTTTGTGAGCTCGCTTACCAAGTTCTTCCACGGTGGCTATTTCACCATTTTGATGGCCATGCTCATCATGGGCATTATGGTGTGCTGGTACAACGGCACGGCGGTCGAGCAGCGCCAGTTTACGCTGCTGCCGCTGCGCAGCTACCTGCCGCAGCTCAAGCGCCTGCGCGACGACGACCGTTACGAGCGCATGAGCGACAACGTCGTGTACCTGACCAAGGACACCCATACCGACTACATCGACCGCGATATCGTCTATTCGATCTTGGACAAGCATCCCAAGCGCGCCCGCGCCTGGTGGTTTGTGAATGTCGAGACCATGGACGAACCGCACACCTTTGCCTATTCGGTCGAGACGTTCGGCACCGACTACGTGTTCCGCGTGCATCTGTACCTGGGCTACAAGATCAACCAGCGCGTCAATGCCTACCTGCGTCAGGTTGTTCAGGACCTGGCTGCCACCGGCGAGTTGCCGCCGCAGACGCATGACTACTCGGTCTACAAGGATCCGGGTAACATCGGCACGTTCAAGTTCGTCCTGATCCGTAAGCTTCTGGCGCCCGAAAGCGATGTGGAGCCCAGCGAGCGTACGGCCATCACGCTCAAGTACATCATCCGTCGCGCCGCCGGCACGCCTGCGCGTTGGTACGGCCTGGAGAACTCCAACGTGAGCTTTGAGTACGTGCCGCTGTTCACCAAGTTCAAAGCCGTGAACAAGATGCAGCGCCTGGCCCCCAACGAGCGCCCGTAGTCGACGCTCGAGGTTTGTCTGCGAACGGGCGGGCTTGTATTGATGGGGATTGAGTCCTGGGAGGAAACCATGGATGCAAAGGTGCTTGACGGTTGCGATCTTGCTGCCGAGATGGTGCGTGAGGCACGCGCCGATGCCGCCGAAGATCGGTTCTTTACGAATCGTGCCAACATGGACATGGCCGATCGCGTGATTTCGATCGTGGCACTGGTATTTGGAGCGGTGTGCGTGTGCGCACTGCTCGCGCACGTGCTGTTTGTCTAACGACCGCAGGTTGCAAAGGCTATACACTTGGAACCACCACGAGGGAAAACCACCACAAAGGTGCCTGTCCCTTTGTGGTGGTTTTGTTTTTGAGAGAGGGGCGGGGCGCTGATGGACGTCCGTACGGACGGCGATATTGCCGATAGCTTTTGGTGGCGGCGCACAACGCTGACACGCCGCGGCCCTCTGTATGACGCCTGCGTATCGGTGGGGCTGCTGGTCGCGGCGACGATTGTGGGCGCGCTGCTCGACCATCCGGGTCTCGCGCCGAGCATCATGATCGTCTATGTGTTCGCCGTTCAGCTGTGCGCATTCTTTACTTGGAGTCGCCTGTATTGCTTGCTGAGCTCGGCTGCCGCCGTGGCGCTCTACAACTTCTTGTTTATCGACCCGCGCTACTCGCTGTCGCTTATCGACCGCGTCTATCCCGGCATGTTCTTCATCATGTTCGTGGTCTCGCTTGTGTCGAGCTCGATTGCGTTGGCCCTGCGCCGCGCCTTGGCACAGGCTGCCGCCAGCGACCGCCGCACGCATATGGTGCTCGAGACCAACCGCATGCTGCAGCGGTGCGCCGATCAGCATCAGATCGTTCACGCCATGGCCACGCAGCTGGCGCGTCTTTCGGGCCGTCCGGTTGTGTGGTACAGCGCCGATGCCGAGGGCGATGACCTACTGCCGCGTGCGACGTACACGGCCGTGGGCGATGCCGCCCCGGTGCACGAGCTGGCGCCGCAGATGCCGCCGCGGCTCTCGGCGTCCGCCTATGTGGGGATGCCGCTCGACGCCACGTTTGGCGGCTCGGCGTTCTACGGTATATACCTGACTGTGCGCTCGGGCGACGGCTTCGTGCGCTCGGGCGACCCCGCCTCGGTGGTGGGCGTGCTGGCTATCGTTGCCGAGCCCGACGTGCTGACGCACGAGGAACGGACACTTGCCGATGCCATCGTGAGCGAAGGCGAGCTGGCACTCGATCGCGCCCGCGCCATGGAGGCCCGCGAGGAGGCGGCGGTGCTCGCCAAAAACGAGCAGCTGCGCGCCAACCTGCTGCGCTCCATCTCGCACGACCTGCGCACACCGCTCACCAGTATTTCGGGTAATGCCGACGTGCTGCTCGACCAGGGCTCGACCGGCACCGCCGTGCTCGACGCCCAGACGCGCCGCGGCCTGCTCCTGTCCATTCGCTCGGATGCGCAATGGCTCAACGCTACCGTCGAGAACCTGCTCGCCATCACCAAGCTCGAGGGCGGCGGCATGCATCTGTCGACTACGCTCGAGCTCATGGATGATATCGTCGAGGAGGCGCTGCGCCACGTAAGTCCGGCCGTGCGCGAGCACGACCTTAAGGTGGTGGCGTGCGACGAGCCGGCGCTCGTTAACGTCGATGCGCGCCTGATGGTGCAGCTGGTGGTCAATCTGGTGAACAATGCCATCACCTATACGCCCGCAGGCTCGCATATCGTGATTTCGATTGGCGTTGACGATGGGCACGTGACGTGCTCAGTGGCCGATGACGGCCCGGGCATCACGCCCGAGGATCGCGAGCGGATCTTTGAGTCGTTCTACACCGCCAACCACGGTTTGGCCGACAGCCACCGCAGCGTGGGCCTGGGACTTTCGCTCTGCCGCTCCATTGCGTTAGCGCATGGCGGTAGCATAGAGGTTGCCGCGGCGGACCCGCACGGCTCGGTCTTTACGATTGAGCTTCCCGTCGCTGACGTTTCGTTTGATAAGGAGTAGCGCCGTGCCGAACTCTGCCGTAAAACCGCTCATCTTGGTCGTTGAGGACGACCCAGCTGTTCGCAACCTTATCGTTGCTGCGCTCGAGGCGCACGGCTTGCGTCATATGGCCGTGGAGACCGCCCATGCCGCCATCGCCGCCGCCTCATCGCAGACGCCGAGCATCGTGCTTCTCGATTTGGGCCTGCCCGATATGGACGGCGTCAAGGTGGTGGAGTCGGTGCGTACATGGTCGGGCATGCCGATCATTGTGGTCTCGGCGCGCAGCGAGGACGCGGACAAGATTCGCGCGCTCGATGCCGGCGCCGACGACTACCTGACCAAGCCGTTTTCGGTCGAGGAGCTGCTCGCGCGCATTCGCACGACGCTCAGGCGTCTCTCGTATGCGCAAACGGGCGGCGTTGCCTCCGAGGGCTCGTTCGATACCGGTGAGCTGCATATCGATTTTGATGCCGGCATCGCCACGATGGATGGCGAGGAGCTGCATCTGACGCCGATCGAGTACAAGCTCCTGTGCCTGCTGGCGCATAACGCCGACAAAGTGCTGACGCACCAGTTTATCCTGCACGAGATTTGGGGCACGGCAACTAAGAGCGACCTGGCGAGCCTGCGTGTCTTTATGGGCACGCTGCGCAAGAAGATCGAGTCCGACCCCGCGCATCCGCGCTATATTCAAACGCATGTGGGTATCGGTTACCGATTGGTCACCCAAGGCTAGATCGCCAGCCACCATCCCAATATGAGTTGCGGTGAAATACGGTCTTAATTTGCCTCATTCCAGGCAAAACAGTCCGTATTCCACCGCAACTTTGTTATTTGCCCTTGGGCTTGCTGGCGTAGAACTTCTTCTTTTTGGGCTTGCCGGCGGGGGAGGGTTTGCCGTTGCCGTGCGGCCCTCGGTCGCCGGCCTGTGCGTGCGCGGGCGCCGTTGCACGAGGCTTGCGGGCCTCGGGGTTACGCAGCTCCTCGGTTCGCTCGGCAATTTCCTCGGCGCTAAAGCCGACCTCGGCCATGGCGTCCTCGATGGGCAGGCGGCGCACGATATAGCAATGATGCACCTTCTGGTTGCGCGCGAAATCCTCGGGGATGGTCTGCGCCGTAATGTCCTCCAGCACCACGCCCGCGCGCGCGAGCTTGCGCGTCTCGGGACGGAAGCCACGCAGGTTGCAGCTAAAGATGGCATGTCCACCCTGTGCGAGCAGGCGCGATACGCCGGCCAAAAGCTCGACATGGTCGCGCTGGACATCCCAGGTGCGACGGCCCATCTTGGACGAGTTCGAGAACGTGGGCGGGTCGACAAAGATCAGGTCCCAGCGGTTGCGCGTCTGGCGCTGGTCACGAATCCAGGCGAGCACGTCGTCGCGCACAAAGTGATGCTGCGGCCCCACAAAGCCGTTCTGACGCATATTGCGCTCGGCCCAGTCCAGGTAGGTGTTGGAAAGATCGACCGTCACGGTCTCCTCGACGCCGCCATCGGCTGCGTAGCAGGTGGCAGTGCCGGTGTAGGCGAACAGGTTGAGGAAGCGGCGCGCCTGCTTGGCATGTTCGCGCACCAGGTTGCGGGTGACGCGGTGATCCAGGAAGATGCCCACATCCAGATAGTCGTCAAAGTTGACGGCAAAGGTAAGGCCGCCCTCTTCGATGAGCGGCAGACGGCGACGTGCGATGTTAGCGCGCTCGCTCGAGCCGCCCTTGCCGGCGCCCTGCTTGCCGTACTGCGAGCCGCCGCGTGAGCGCATGCGGGCCTTGGCGTGCACGTGCTCGGCCGGAACATCCAGGATGCGCGGTGCGATGGCCAAGATGTCGAGCATGCGGGCCTGGGCCAGTGCGGGGTCGATGGTCTTGGGCGCGGCGTATTCGGCGATGACGAGCCAGCGGCCCGGCGTCTGCGGACAGCCCTCGTACAGGTCGATGGCGGCGGAGTAATCGGGTAGGTCGGCATCGTAGACGCGGTAGCAGCTCACGCCCTCGCGCTTGGCCCACTTGCGACGCAGGCGGGCGTTCTTGCGCAGACGGTTGGCGAACTGCTCCGACTCGGGGATGAGCACGGGCAGCGGCTTGCCGTCGCCCAGGTCGAGCGTGGCGGCAGGTTCGGGCATGGGGGTGTTGGCGGCGTTGTCGTTGACTTCGTTGGCATCCGCAACCTCGGCCTCGGCATCCGCACTGGTCGAAGCCTCAAACGCCGCGGCGGCGTGGTCGAGCGAGGGCCAGACTTCGACGGTCGCCTCCTCGTTGTTGGGCATGACGGCGATCGCGCACTCGGGCTCGGCGTGGAGCGCGCGGGCCAGCAATCCGTCGCGGGTGAGCGCGGCGAGCTGCGCCGCGGCAAGCTCGGGCGCGCGGCGCAGCTCACCGACCAGCGTCATGGCGTCGTGCATGAGCGAAAGCGGGGTCTCGGTGGTGTCTGCGACCACGGCGGCGCCGGCGACGGCGCCCGCATGGTCCAGCACGGCGGCGGACTTGGCGGCGCAAAAATCGACAAAGCGCTTGTAGCCGGCGCACTTGACCATGCGCTCGGCGGTCTTGCGGGCGGCGGGGTCAACATCCGCGGCCACGATGCGTGCCTGGCGCTCGCGTGCTGCCGTCTCGCGCTCGCGTGCCTCGGTAAGCAACTGCTCCCACAGAGCGGCGTCGTGCAGCTGCCAGCCCTCAAAGCCCCAGCGCTCGCGTGCGGCGCCCGGGGCGCGGTCGGTCAGAATATTCACGGCCTCCAGCAGCAGACCGCCGCCGGCGCACGAGGCGTCGATCAGCGTAGGCAGCGCTTCGTTTTCGTAATCATCGGCCGTCAGCTCGCGCTCGCACAGTGCAGTCCAGCCGACCTGCGCCAGCACCAGGGCGGCGTAGTCGGGGCGCAGCACGTGCGCGCCCTCGCCGGCGCGGGTCGCGGCGGGCGGCAGGCGCTTGAACAGCGGGTCGCCCGAAAGGTCCAGGCTTATGCTCGCGCGGCGCTGGCGCAGCGAAAGCAGTAGGTGAACATCGGGGTCGGCGGCGTCGACATCGGCGCGACGTCCCGTGGTCTCGGCCAGGCGGTCGCACAGCGCGTCCTTGGCGCGCAGGGCCGAGAAGCGCGTGTTGCGCAGCTGCTCGGTCACGCCGCGGGCTGTGATGGCGATGGTGGCGCCGGGGCGGACGATGCTCTCCCAGGCGATGTCGTAAACGCTATCGTACAGCTCATCGGCATCCTGCGCCTCAAAGCGCCCGACTACCACGAACACGCGGCTCGCCAGGCGCGACCACAGGCACGCGCGATAGCCCTGCTCAAGCTCGCCCTCAAACGTAGCGCGGCCCTTCAGGCGGCGGACATGCGAAAGCCCGAGGCGTTTAAGCTCATCGGCGAGTGCGGACTCAAAGCCCTCGGGGCAGCTTGCGTAAAATTCCATGGGTGACCTCTCTGGTTGCGTCGCTCCATTATATGATGGATGCTTCGTTTGCCCTTATCCTCGAAAGGAACCCATATGATTGATGCGTGCCCCGATTCCGCCGTCCTCTTTTTTGACGTGGACGGCACGCTGACGTCGTTCGATCCCGACGATATGACCGATAAGGACTTTTCGGCGGTTCACCCCTCGCAGACGGTGGTTGAGGCGTTCCGTGCACTGCGCGATGCAGGGCACAAGGCATTTATCTGCACGGGCCGCCCCCTGTGGCTTATCGCCGATAGCCTGCGTGCGCTCGACCCCGCGGGCATCGTTGCCATGGCGGGAGCCACGCTCGAGGTCGAGGGACGCGTGGTACACGAGGACTGCTTTGGCGAGGACGTTATCGAGGAGCTTGCACGCCGTATGGCCGCGGCAGGGATTGAGGCCTTTTTCGAGACCAACGTGGCTACTTTTGCCCTGGAACCCGCGGGTGTTGAGCAGTCGTCTCTGATCGGCACTTCTGTGGCGCACAGCACCGAGGAGATGCGCGTCGACGGCAGTCTGCGCGTGGGCAAGGTAGGCCTCACTGCGCCCAGTTTGGCTCGCGTAGCCAACGATGACGGCTTTATCGATTGCGAGTTTGAGCTGTGCGATACCGGTGGTCAGAATCGCGAGCTGAGCCCCAAGGGCATTGACAAGGGCGTGGGCGTGGCGCGAGCACTGGCGTATCTGGGCCGCGAGGGAAATGCGCGCACCTTTGGCTTTGGCGATTCGGGCAACGACCTGGGCATGCTCGCTGCCGTCGAGACAGCCGTGGCCATGGGCAACGCCATGCCCGAGGTCAAGGCGGTCGCCGACTACGTGACCGACGATGTCGCGCACGACGGTACCGTCACAGCGATGCAGCATTTCGGCCTCATCTAATGAATCCCGCGTTCTGACGTTTGCTCGAACTGCGACTTTCTGCTTTTGCATGCTCAATCGATTTATCAATCCAAACACTGAGGTGTTTATACCGTTCGCCGAGAAGATAAAAACCCGCAGCTCACGCCTTGATAAACATAGGTAAAGTGTTTAGCAGTTTATCGGCCGCATGCAAACGAAAGGAATCAGGCAGATGGCAATCAAGGTGTTCGCTGACGGTGCAAACCTCGAGGGCATGCTCGACATGTACGAGAACGGCAACGTTCAGGGTTTCACGACCAACCCGTCCCTTATGAAGAAGGGCGGCGTGACGGACTACCGCGCGTTTGCCAAGGAGGTCCTGACCCACATCACCGATGTGTCCGTCTCGTTTGAGGTCTTTGCCGATGACGTCGAGACCATGGAGGTCGAGGCTCGCGAGATCGCTACCTGGGCCGACAACGTCTACGTCAAGATTCCGTGCGTGACCACCAAGGGCGAGTCCACCGCCGAGCTGGTCCGCAAGCTTTCGGCCGATGGCATCAAGGTCAACGTCACCACCATCTTTACGCCCGAGCAGGTCGACGAGATGGTCGAGGCCGTTGACGCCGAGACGCCGTCCATCATCTCGCTCTTTGCCGGCCGTATCGCCGATACCGGCGTCGATCCCATTCCGTTTGTGACGGAGTCGGTCAAGAAGGCCGCCGTCAAGCCCAACTGCGAGGTCCTGTGGGCGTCCACGCGCGAGCTCATCAACATCTACCAGGCCGAAGCTTGCGGTTGCCAGATCATCACGGTGCCCAACAGCATCCTGGCCAAGCGCAAGAACATCGGCCGTGACCACTACGAGGTCTCGCTCGACACCGTGCGCGGCTTTGCCAAGGATATCGCCTCGCTCGGCTTCCATATCCTGCCGTAACGCGAACGCTGGCTGCGCCGAGGGTTGTTCGCCCCGGCCTTTCCTTTCCCTATCGCTCACGCGCTTCGCGAGGGTCGCGCTAGGCAAAGGAAAGGCCGGGGCTGCCGACACGAACTTGCTAGTAGGTTGGTGTTTGGCTTCCATATCCTGCCGTGGACAAAGGTACCCCCGCCTGCGACGTGCAAAATCGAGAGTATTCAGCAAGGTAAAGGTTTTTATCAGCTAGCTGAAGCACGGAACAGCCCCCGTTTTGGCTCTGACGACGCTAAAACGGGGGCTGTTTTTGACTTTATTGCCTCTGAGGGGCGTTCGGGGCGGCGGAAATTGCAGAATACTCGCGATTTTGCACGTCGCGAGAGGGGGGACCCTTGCTTTAGGTGGTTTACTTCCCCTGCACCATGGTGAGCGAGATCTTCTTGCGGTCGCGATCGACCTTTTCCACCCACACCTTTACCGTGTCGCCGACGCGTACCACGTCGCTCGGGTGCTTGACGAAGCGGTTAGCCAGCTTGGAGATGTGCACGAGGCCGTCCTGGTGCACGCCGACGTCGACGAAGGCGCCAAAGTCTACGACGTTGCGCACCGTGCCCTTGAGTTCCATGCCGGGCTCCAGGTCATCGATAGAAAGTGCCGAGCGGCTAAAGACCACCTCGGGCGCGTCGTCGCGCGGGTCGCGGCCGGGCTTCTTGAGCTCGTTGACGATGTCGATGAGCGTGAGGGTGCCGCAGTCCAGGTCGCTTGCCAGCGCCGAGATGCTGCCCAGACGGCGCTCAATGTCGGGCACGCCGCCACGGCTGAGCTCGCTGGCTTTAACGCCTGCGCGCTCCAAGACGGACGTGGCCACCTCGTAGCTCTCGGGGTGGACGCTTGTCGCGTCGAGCGGGTTCCTGCCGCCGCTGATGCGCAGGAAGCCCGCGGCGTTGAGATATGCCTTGGGTCCCAGCTTGGGGACCTTCTTGAGCTGGCGGCGATCGGTAAAGGCGCCGTTTTCCTCGCGGTAGGCCACGATGCTCTTGGCCACGCTCGGCGTGATGCCCGATACGTATCCCAGCAGGCTCGCGCTCGCGGTGTTTACGTCGACGCCCACGCGGTTGACGACGTCCTCCACCACGTGGCCCAGGGTGCGCGAAAGCTCTGCCTGGTCAAGGTCGTGCTGGTACTGGCCAACGCCGATGGACTGGGGCGGAATCTTGACGAGCTCTGCCAGCGGGTCTTGCAGACGGCGGCCCAGGCTCATGGCGCCGCGCACGGTGACGTCCAGGTCGGGATACTCCTGGCTTGCGAGTTCGGAGGCGGAGTACACCGACGCGCCGGCTTCGTTGACGATGGTGTAGCGAAGGCTGGGCGCCTGCTCGGCAATGAACTCCGAGACTACTTCCTCGGTCTCGCGGCTAGCGGTGCCGTTGCCGATGACGATGGTGTTGACACCGTCCTTTTTGACGAGGCGAGCGAGCTCGCGCTTGGTGCCGGCGACGTCGTGGCGCGGCTTGGTGGGGTAGACCACGCCGTGGTCGAGTAGCTTGCCGGTCTCGTCCATGACGGCGACCTTGCAGCCGGTGCGGTAGCCCGGGTCGAGCGCGAGCACGCGGGCGCCACGGACGGGGCGTGCCGAGAGCAGGCCCTCGAGATTCTTGGCAAAGACGTTGATGGCCTCGGTCTGTGCACGGACAGTGAGTTTGGCGCGGGCCTCGCGCTCCAGCGAGGGGGCCATGAGGCGCTTGTAGCCGTCGGCGATAGCGGCGTCAAAGACGGGCGCAAACACGCCCTGGCGACGGGGCCAGCGGCTGCCGAGGCGTGCCGTGGCAGCAGTGCCGTCGACGTTCACGCGCACGCGGAGCTTGCCCTCGCGCTCACCGCGGTCGATAGCCAGCACGCGGTGGTTGGGTATACGGCGCAGCGGCTCGTCGAAGTTGTAGTAGGGCTCGTAGGGAGTCTTCTCGGCGGGGTCGGTGGCCTCGACGACGATGTCGGCGGTGTTTTGCGTAAAGGCGCGCAGGTCGGCGACGTTCTCGGGGTCCTCGGCTACCGTCTCGGCCACGATGTCGGCGGCGCCGGCGAGCGCCTTCTCGGGCGTGTCGAAGCCGGCCCCCTCGTTGACGTATGCCGCGGCGGCGTCGAGCGCGCTGCCCTTGGTCGAGGCCTGCATGATGATCATGTTGGCGAGCGGCTCCAGGCCTGCCTCGCGGGCCTTCTGCGCGCGGGTCATGCGCTTTTTGCGGTAGGGCTTGTAGAGGTCCTCGACACGCTGCAGCTGCGTGGCCTCGCGAATCTGCTGCTCGAGTTCGGGCGTGAGCTTGCCCTGGGCGTCGATGAGCAGAATGACGTCCTCTTTGCGCTGCTCAAGATTGCGCAGGTAGGACAGGCGCTCGTCGAGTGCGCGCAGGGCGACGTCGTCCATGCCGCCCGTGGCTTCCTTGCGGTAGCGCGAGATAAAGGGGATGGTGTTGCCCTCGTCGATGAGCTTGACGGCTGCCTCGACGTTGGCGGCCTTGAGGTTGAGCTCGCCGGCGAGCTGGGCGATAAGATCCATGGGACTCCTTGCGTTTGAGGTACGTTTGCAGCGCAGAGCTACCAAGGATACCACCCGTCCCAAAAGACTGTTTTGGGGCTGCGTCACGAAAACGGCCTATCTACTACGTTTGAACCGTATGGGTCGACCATCCCCCGGTTTTCCGAGAATACGCAAGCCGTCTACCTGCGGTTTTAATTTCGCGAAATTCGGCATGGTTGAGGGTAATCGGTTAAACGTAGTAGATAGGCCCATTTGGTGGCGAACGAATCAAGCCGAGGTGCAAAATAGCCCCCGCCCCAGAAAAATCGTCGTTAAGGTAGCAAAAAGCCCCGCGGGCAGGAGGCTGCTCGCGGGGCAAAGAAGAGGGGCATATTTGTGGCGGACCGAGGGGTTCGGCATGGGGTTTCTGCCGCGGCCGCTCTTAAGGCATTACAGCTCGACAAGCTGGCCGGTCTCGGCGGCCTCCTTGATGGCGTTAAGCAGCGTGAGCGTCTTAACGTTGTCGGCGGGGGTCACGACGGGCTCGACCTCGCGGCGAACGACCTTCACAAAGTGCTTGAGCTGCATCTTGTGCGGCAGCGCCGGGTCGACGGCCGGAATCTCCATCTGCAGCGGCTTGTGCCAGTTGGAGGCTCCGTCGTAGGAGAACTGGTGCAGGCGGGGCAGCGAAAGGGCACCCAAGGTTCCGCCAATAAAGTAGGCGTCGGCGTCGAAGGGGCGGTACTGCGGATCCTCGCGAGCGGTGGCCTCCCAGTTCCAGGGGCTGGCGGTGGCGTCGGAGATGGTCATGCTCGCAAGCGCGCCATCGGCAAAACGGACGTTGACCACGGCGGAGTCCTCGGTCTCAAAACCGCGGGCGGCGCTGGACTGCATACCCTGGACAGCAACGGGCTCGCCCAGCAGGTAACGGAGCAGGTCGACGTCGTGCACCAGGTTGACCAGGATCGGGCCGGCACCCTTCTTGCGGCGCCACTCGACATCGAAGTACTCGTCATTCTTATAGATCATGTAGTGGAAGCTCGACACGGTGAGCTTGCCCAGCTCGCCGGACTCGATGATCTCCTTGGCCTTGTTGACGAAGGGGTTGTGGCGACGGTGCTGACCCACGAGCACGGGCACGCCGGCGGTCTCGGCCTCGGCGGCGAAGGCCTGGGCATCCTCCAGGTCGTTGGAGATCGGCTTTTCGACCAGCGGCACGATGTTGCGCTTCACAGCCTCGCGGGCAACGCCCAGGTGTAGGTCGTTGGGCGTGGCGATGATGACGGCCTCGGGCTTGACCTCGTCCATCATCTGGGCGGGATCGGTATAAAACGGCACGCCGGCGGCCTCGGCCGTGGCGCGGGCGCCCTCAAAGGCGTCGGCGATGGCGACGAGCTCGGCCTCGGGCTCCTCGGTGACAAAGCGGATGTGGTTGCGGCCCATGGCGCCGGCGCCGATAACGGCAATGCGGACGGGGTTGAGCTCAGACATTTCGACTCCTTAATACTGGTGGCGGTGGAATGCGACAAAGGGGCAGTCCCTTTGTCGCATTGGCAATTACTAAGCGGACTTCTTCTTGCTGTCGGAGACCATCATGTAGACGGTGAGCACGACGGCGATGGCGGCGATCACGATGGCGCCGTAGAAGGACTGCTGGTAGGCGGCGCTGCCGGCCTCGGCGTGATACAGCACGGCGGTGATGGGCTGGCTGATCCAGGTGGAGGCGGCGTAACCCAAAAACATGATGCCGTAGTTGACGCCGATGTTGCTGGTGCCGAAGGCGCCACCGGTGAGCGGCGGGTAGATGACGAGCAGGGCGCCAAAGCTAAAGCCGAGCAGGGCGAGCGCCACAAAGAACATACTCTGCGTAAAGCTCATCGACATGATGACGAGTGCGACGATGGTGACGACAAGGCTGATGAGCAGCGACTTATAGGCGCCGAGCTTGTCGATGATCTGGCCAAAGGACAGACGACCAACCAGGTTGGCGCAGGTGTTGACGGAGACCACTACACCGCCGAGGGCGACGGCCGCGGCGCTCGTGGGGTCGGCGAAAAGCTGGACGGCGGCGATGGAGGCAACCTTGCCCACGAGCAGGGTGCCCGCGGTGGCGGCAAAGGCGAAGGTGACGATGAGGACCCAGAAGCGCGGGGCCTTGACCATCTCGCCCGGGGTGAGGTCGCCGAAGGTGCCGGCATGCGCGCCGCCCTTGGGGGCCTCGAAGCCCTCGGGCAGCCAACCGGCCTCGGGGGCCTTCAGGAACAGGGCGGAGGCGGCGATCGTCACAAAGAAGATGACGCCGAGTGCCTTGAGGGCGCCAAAGATGCCCAGGCTCGGGATGAGCAGCGAGGCGAGCACCGGGGACAGCACGGCGGGGCCGGCGGTCGAAGCGGCCAGGGTGATGCCGGAGGCGAGCCCCTTCTTGTCAATGAACCACTTTTGGCCGGTGGTGAGCGCCGGGTTGTAGCCCAGACCGTTGCCGATGGCGGCGACGAGCGAGAACCACAGGTAGAACTGCCACGGCTCGGTGACGGTGCCGGACATGAACCAGCCCAGGCCGTAGCACACGGCGGCAGCGATCACGACGTTGCGCGGACCGATCTTGTCGGAGATGCGGCCGGCGAAGATGCCCGTCACGGCCATGATGGTCTGGAAGACCGGGAACGCCCAGGTAAGGGCGCTCGACCACTCGGGGTAGACGGCGAGCAGGTTCTTGCTCACGACGGAATACAGCGCGATGGAGCTGATGAAGAACATGGTGACGCACGCGGCGGAAAGCACGACGGCGCGACCCTTGTTGGAGTTGGTGGAAGCCATTGGACTCTTTCTCATCGATACGGGGGAGGGGCGGGCGTGTCCGCGGGGCCTCCCTGTTAGGTTGGTTTACTGGTCAGTCGGCTTGGCGACGCCGGACTCATCGGACCAGAGCTCGACACCCTTGTTCTTAAGGTAGTTGTCGGCGTATGCGCGACGGCCGCCGGGCTTGGCGGTGAGGTCGCCCATCATGTTGGAGAAGCCGCCGTCGACCTTGATGGCGTCGCCGGTGGTAAAGTCCGAGCGCTTGGACGCCAGAAACATGACGGCGTTGGCGATATCGCTGACCTCGCCGATGCGACGCGTGGCGATCAGACGGCTGCGGCTCTTCTCTACCTCGGGGTCGGCATAGAAGTTGGCCGACATCGGGGTCTTGACGAAGCAGGGCTCGACGCAGTTGGAGCGCACGCCGTAGGGGCCCCATTCGGCAGCCAGCATCTTGGACATCATGTTGACGCCCGCCTTGGTGGAGCTGTACACGCCCGAGAACGTTTCGGGGGAGTGGCTGGCAACGGTCGAGATGTGCACCAGGCGACCCTGGCCGGCCTTGATCATCTCACGGCCAAAGCGCTGCGAGGTGATGAAGTAACCGGTGAGGTTGACGTTGATGACCTCGTTCCAGTCGGAGAGCGGCAGGTCTTCCATGGCTGCGAAGCGCAGGATACCGGCGGTGTTGACGAGAACGTCGACGTGGCCGAAGTCGGCGATGGTGGCATCGACGGCGGCCTGAACCTCGGCCTCGTCGGTGGCGTTCATCTTGTAGCCCTCGGCGTGGATGCCAAACTCGGCGGCGAGGTCGGCGGCTGCGGCCTTGACCTTTTCCTCGTCCAGGTCGAGCAGGACGACATTGGCGCCGTTGCGGGCGAACTCGCGGCAGATCTCGACGCCCATACCGCCGAGTGCGCCAGTCACGGCGCAGACATCGCCCTCGAGCTTAAGCCAGTTGCTCATAGGAACTTCCCTTCTTGTGCCTCCCGGTGGGTCGCTCCCATTAACCGACCCACGTGGTTTTCGCTGGTTATCGTATGCTTTGCATTTGCGCAGGTGAATTGCATATTTGTTAGAATAGCGTTAACCGTAGGTTTACACTGTGCGATGCAGTTTATTCTCAATTGAGCGCGTGACCTGCGAAAACAACCCCCTGTGGCCCCATGCGGTCACGGGCGCGAAAACGGGAGATTGACGTGTACGATCGACGACTCGAGGCCATATCGGCCGCCGCGGAGCTGGGAAGCTTCTCGCGTGCGGCGGCAAAATTGCGTGTGTCGACTCCGGCGCTCGTCAAGCAGGTGTCGGGCTTCGAGGCCGAGTTTGGCGTCACGTTGTTCGAGCGCTCGCACTCGGGCGTCAAGGTGACGCCGGCGGGCGCTCTGCTGGTGGACGACGCACGCTCGATCATGCGGCAGTCCGAGGACGCGCTGCGCCGTGCCCGACGCGCGGCGGGCGATGGCGGTGCCGTGCGCCTGGGCGTGTCGATGATGTGCCCGGGGCGCCAAACGCTGTCGATGTGGACGGGCATCCACGAGCTGGAGCCATCGTTGCGATTTGAGATCGCGCCGGTAAGCGACCTCTACGACGAGCGCGAATCCGTCATGCGCAGCTTGGGCCGCGAGGTCGATGTGGTGCAGTCGAGTTTTTCGACCCCGCGCTGGGGCGACACCTGCCAAAAGCTCCGCATCGTCAACGTGCCGTTTTATATCGACGTGCCGCGCACGAGCCCGCTGGCGCGCAAGACACGCATTACGGTCGCCGACTTGGAGGGCATGCGCCTGCGCGTGCTCCGCCACGGCAACGACGCCATGGACAGCCTGCGCATCGACCTGTTGGCCGACGGCGGCGTGGACGTGATCGACGTGGATAGCTTCGACTTTGCGCTCTTTAACGAGGCGGAGGAAAAGGGTGACGCGGTGCTCACCTGCGGAGCGTGGTCGGGGGTGCACCCGGCCTTTGTGGGCGTGCCGTTCCTGTGCGGTCGCGAGGTACCGGTCTTTCTGCACTACCCGCTCGAGCCCACCCTCCAAGTCCAAAAATTCGTGAACGCCATGGCCCAACTCCTCAAGTAGCTCACCTGGAACGGGACTTTTTTGACTCCTTACAAAATGAGGCCCTGGCCAAACGGCCAGGGCCTCACCACTTCTTTTTAGGCTGCGAGAAAAGGCTGCGCGTAGGAGTTCCCCGAGGGAGACGGGGTGTTTGCTCCGCGCGCAGTTTCGCAGCGAAGCGAGAATGTTTGAGCACGGAGTAAACACCCCGTCTCCCTCGGGGAACTCCGTTGGGAGCGTTGGGGCTGTTTTGAGCTACTCCAGCTCAAACGCTCCGGTGTAGAGCTGGTAGTAATACCCGCGCTTGGCGATCAGCTCGTCGTGGTTGCCGCGCTCGATGATGCGGCCGTGGTCCAGACAGATGATCGCGTCGGAGTTGCGCACGGTGGACAGGCGGTGCGCGATGACAAACGTCGTGCGACCCTCCATGAGCTTGTCCATGCCCGCTTGCACGATGGCCTCGGTGCGGGTGTCGATGGAGCTCGTGGCCTCGTCCAGAATCATCGCCGGCGGATCGGCGACGGCGGCGCGTGCGATCGAAATCAGCTGGCGCTGGCCCTGCGACAGCTGCGCGCCGTTGCCGGTGAGCATCGTGTCGTAGCCGTCGGGCAGGCGGGTGATAAAGTCGTCCGCGCCCGCGAGCTTGGCCGCCGCGATGCACTCCTCGTCGGTGGCGTCCAGGTTGCCGTAGCGGATGTTATCCATCACGGTGCCGGTGAACAGGTTCACGTCCTGCAGCACCACGCCCAGCGAGCGGCGCAGATCGGCCTTGCGGATCTTGTTGACGTTGATGCCGTCGTAGCGGATCTTGCCATCGGCGATGTCATAGAAACGGTTGATGAGGTTGGTGATGGTCGTCTTGCCGGCACCGGTGGCACCGACAAACGCGACCTTCTGGCCCGGCTTAGCAAACACGGACACGCCGTGCAGCACCTCGTGGTCGGGCGTGTAGCCAAAGTCGACGTTGTCCATGACCAGGTCGCCGCGCAGCGGTACGTACTCGATCTCGCCGGTCGCGCGGTGCGGATGCTTCCACGCCCACATGCCGGTGTGGTGGTCGGCCTCCTCGAGCTGCCAGGTATCGGGGTTCACCTGCGCGTTGACGAGCGTCACGTAGCCTTCGTCGGCCTCGGGCTCCTCGTCGATGAGCTCAAAGATGCGGTCGGCGCCGGCGAGGCCCATGACCACGGCGTTGATCTGCTGCGAGATCTGACCGATCTGTCCGCAGAACTGCTTGGTCATGTTGAGGAACGGCACCACGACGGCGATGGACAGCGTCATGCCCGAGATGCTCAGGTTGGGCACGCCCAGCGCCAGGAAAATGCCGCCTGCCAGTGCGACCAGCACGTAGAGCAGGTTGCCCAGGTTCATAAGGATAGGCATGAGGATGTTGGCGTACATGTTGGCCTTCTGCGAGACCTCGAAGAGCTTTTCGTTGCGCTCGTCAAAATCAGCCTCGGCGGCAGACTCGTGGCAGAATGCCTTGACAACCTTCTGGCCGTTCATGACTTCCTCGATATGGCCCTCGACCACGCCGAGCTCGGACTGCTGCGCAATAAAGAAACGCGCGGAGTTGGAGCCGAGCAGCTTGGTCATAAAGGTCATAAAGACGACGCCGGCCACAATGACCAGGCACATCCACACGCTGTAGTACAGCATGATAAAGAATACCGTGACGATGACGATGGTCGTCATGAGCAGGTTGGGCAGCGACTGGCTGATCATCTGGCGCAGCGTGTCGATGTCGTTGGTGTAGTGGCTCATGATGTCGCCGCGCTGGTGCGTGTCGAAGTAGCGAATCGGCAGGTCCTGCATGCGGTTGAACATCTTCTCGCGCAGCTTCTCGAGCGAGCCCTGCGTGACGATGGCCATGGCGCGGTTCCAGAAGAGCGAAGACAGGATGCCGACGCCGTAGATGCAGGCGAGGGTAGTCACGAGCTGTGCGATCTTGGGCTGTGCGGCTTCCCAATCGCCCGACTGCCACGATTCGCTAATAATCTGCAGGGCGCTCTGAAGGAAGGTCGCGCCGATGGAGTTGATGATGGCGCAGAGCACCACGCCGACGACGACGAGGGGCAAAAGCACGGGGTAGAAGCCAAAGAGCGTCTTGATGAGGCGCGACATGGTGCCGCCCTTGCGGTTGAGCGCGCGCTCGGCGGTCGTTGCCTTACTCATGTGCCTCGCCTCCTTCCTGGGTCTGAGCTTGCGTTGCGGATGCCTCGGTGTCGGCCTCGACGGCCCCTTCGCCCTCGGCAGACATCTTGTTTTGCGAGGTAAAGGTCTCGCGGTAGATCTCGCTTGTCTTAAGCAGCTCGTCATGGTTGCCGATTTGCGCGATGCGGCCACCTTCCATGACGATGATGCGGTCTGCGTCCTGCACGGAGCTAATGCGCTGGGCGATGATGAGCTTGGTCGTGTTAGGCAGATAGCTTGCCAGCCCTGCGCGAATCTTGGCGTCGGTCTTGGTGTCGACGGCGCTGGTGGAGTCGTCCAGGATCAAGATCTTGGGGCGACGCAGCAGGGCACGCGCAATGCACAGGCGCTGCTTCTGACCGCCGGAAACATTGGAGCCGCCCTGCTCGATCCAGGTGTCGTAGCCCTTGGGGAAACCGTCGACAAACTCATCGGCGCAGGCCAGATGTGCCGCCTCGCGGACCTCCTCGTCGGTGGCATTCGGGTCGCCCCAGCGCAGATTTTCGGCGATGGTGCCGCTAAACAGCACGTTTTTCTGTAGCACCATGGCGACCTGGTGGCGCAGGGCGTCCAGGTCGTAGTCGCGCACGTCCATGCCGCCCACGCGCACGGTGCCTTCGGTGGCGTCGTACAGGCGGGCGATGAGGTTTACAAGCGTGGACTTGGCCGAGCCAGTGCCGCCGATGATGCCGATGGTCTCGCCGCTCTTAATGTGCAGGTCGATATCGTCGAGCGCCTGGCGCTTCGCATGCGCGGAATACTTAAAGCTCACGTGGTCAAAGTCGATGGAACCGTCGACAACCTCGAGCACGGGCTCGGCGGGATTGGCGATCGTGGGCTCGGCGGCCAACACCTCGGTAATGCGGTGCGCCGATTCGTCGGCCATGGTCACCATGACAAAGATCATCGACAGCTGCATCAGGCTCATAAGGATCTGGAAACCATAGGTAAAGATCGAGGAGAGCTGGCCCACATCGAACAGCGTGCCCTGGCTCGTGATGATGAGCTTGGAGCCCAGGTAGATGATGACGACAAACGCGCCGTTGACGCAGATGTTCATCATGGGGTTGTTAAAGGCCAGCAGTTTCTCGGCGCGGGTGAAGTCCATCTGGACGTCGCGCGCGGCGGTCGCGAACTTCTCCTTCTCAAAGTCTTCGCGCACATAGCTCTTGACCACGCGCATGCCGGTGACGTTTTCCTCGACAGACTCGTTAAGTGCGTCGTACTTGTGGAACACGCGCGAGAAGATGGGGCGCACCTTAAAGATGATAAAGAACAGTCCAAAGCCCAGTAGCGGAATGATGACCAGGTAGACCATGGCGACGCTGCCGCCCATGATAAACGCCATGGTAAAGGCGAAGATCAATACCAGCGGCGCGCGCACGGCGATACGGATAATCATCATAAAGGCCTGCTGCACGTTGTTGATGTCGGTGGTCAGGCGCGTGACGAGCGAGGAGCTCGAGAACTCATCGATGTTGGCAAAGCTGAACGTCTGGATCTTGTAGAACAGGTCGTGACGCAGGTTCTTGGCGAAGCCGCAGCTCGCATGGCTGCAGGTGACGCCGGCAGCGGCGCCAAAAGCAAGCGACGTCAGCGCGATGAGCACCAAAAAGCCTGCGGTGGGAAGCATCTCGGCTACGGTGGTGCCGTCTTTGATGGCGTCGATCAGGTTGGCGGTGATAAATGGAATCAGCATCTCGCAGAGCACCTCGCCAAGCACGAGCAATGGCGTGGCAACAGCGACTTTCATATAGTCGCGGATGCTGCCCATGAGGGTTTTAATCATCCAGTTCCTCCCAGGTTACACGGATTTTCTCGAGCATTTCGGCGAGCTGCTCGCGCTCGTCGTGAGTGAGGGCACTAAAGGCCCGTTCTCTAAAGCGGATGCGGGCCGCCTGGTCGATGCGGGCGTTTTCCCGGCCGGTTTCGGTCAGGCGAATGGTGAGTTGCCGTCGATCCTTGGGGTTACGGCTGCGCTCGATGAGGCCGTTGACCTCGAGCTTGGACAGGATCTCGGAAAGCGACCCCGGCTTGAGGTCAAAGTGCATGCCGAGTTCCTGCTGCGACATCTCGCCGCCGGGCTGCTTGGCCAGCAGGCAGATGATGGGCGCCTTGCCGGACACGCCTCCGCCATGAAAATGCATGTAATGGCCGCAAAAACCCAGGCCGCTCAGGATGCGCTTGGCGAGTTTGTCTTCGGCGCTGACCGCTTCGGGTATGTCTACCGGTTGCGACGGGTCACCGCCGGGCTCGTGCGAACAAAGGTTAAGAGGTTCATCGCACATGAATTAGTGTTGCTCCTTTCTTTAGTTAGGTAGTGGAATTGTTTTGTGCCTAACCAATTTAGGAGCGTGAGAAATCAATGTCAAGGTACCAAACTTATTAAGTTACGGCGTTTTGCCAAACGCCGTAACCGCTCGACGCTGCAAACCCGCCAGAGCGGCAATCTGCCTTTCAACTTCGGCGGCATGACCAGAAGGTCAATGCCGCCTTGTTTCAAGGCACCT
>NZ_JBDGAY010000012.1:0-67417 GCF_040910245.1 Collinsella aerofaciens | reverse complement strand
GCGCCTTTAGACGCGAGCCCGGGGCCCGTGGGTTATACCCTAAGAGCAAACCACCCTTTTTAAGGGTGGTTCTGATTGTGGGTCAAATATGAACGTTGTGTTAATGAATCGGTGGACGGTGGTGTTTTTCGGTGAGCGGCGTATCCTTCCAACGGTTTATCTAGTGTGTCAGTTGAAAGGAAGAGGGCGCTCGTCATTGTTTGAATGTGAACTGCCGTTTGACCACAAGACGTTGCATCTGGAGCTCGAGGATAAGAACTTCGCGGGTGTGATGGAAGGTCACCAAAACGAGTTTAAGACTACGAAATCGCAGGAAGAGCTGGTAGAGGAGTCGCTTGCCAACCCTTATGGCTCGCCTTCGCTCGAGGAGCTTTGTGCTGGCAAGAAGGATATTGTTATCATTAGCTCCGATCATACGCGTCCCGTCCCCTCGCGTGTGACGATGCCTATTCTGCTACATCACATCCATTCCGCTGCGCCCGAGGCTCGCGTGCGCATTCTGGTTGCTACGGGTATGCATCGTCCGTCGACGCACGAGGAGCTCGTCAACAAGTATGGCGAGGAGATCGTTGCCAACGAGGAAATCGTTATGCATGTCGCGACTGACGACAGCATGATGAAAAAGATCGGCACCCTGCCTTCTGGTGGCGAGTGCATCATCAACAAGATTGCTGCCGATTGCGATCTGCTGCTTGCCGAGGGCTTTATTGAGCCGCACTTCTTTGCTGGTTTCTCCGGTAGCCGCAAGTCCGTCCTGCCCGGCATTGCCAGCTACAAGACCATCATGTACAACCACAACGGTCAGTTTGTGAACGATTCCCACTCGCGTGCCGGCAACCTGTGCCACAACCACGTGAGCGAGGACATGTTTGCCGCTGCCGAGATGGCTCACCTTGCCTTTGTGCTGAACGTGGTGCTCAACGGCAAGCACGAGGTCATCGGCTCCTTTGCCGGCGATATCCACAAGGCGCACGAGGCCGGCTGCGAGTTCGTGAAGAGCCTTGCCGGCGTTGAGCCCGTCGAATGCGAGATCGCCATCACCACCAACGGCGGCTACCCGCTCGACCAGAACATCTACCAGGCCGTGAAGGGCATGTGCTCTGCCGAGGCCACGCTTCCCGAGGGCGGTGTGATCATCGACGTTGCCGGTTGCGCCGACGGTCACGGTGGCGAGGGCTTCTATCACAACATCGCCGACAACGATCCGGCAGAGTTTGAGCGCGCCTGCATCGACCGTCCTAAGGACGAGACCCTGCCCGACCAGTGGACGAGCCAGATTTTTGCCCGCATCCTGGCGCATCACCCCGTGATCATGGTCACCGACCTGTGCGATCACCAGATGCTCAAGGATATGCACATGACGCCGGTCAACACTATCGAGGAGGCGCTCAAGCTCGCCTTTGAGATGAAGGGTGCCGATGCCAAGGTGGCCGTCATTCCCGATGGCCTGGGCGTTGTCGTCGCTCAGCACTAGTATGCGGCCTAAACGAATCGTTTATAACCGACAAGAAAGATAAGGTTTTATGCTTACCAAACTCCTCTGCGAATTCGGCGCAACTGCCCTCATGATCATCTTTGGCGTGGGCGTGCACTGCGATACGGTGCTCAAGGGCACCAAGTATCAGGGCTCCGGCCACATGTTTGCCATCACCACCTGGTCTTTTGGCATCTCGGTCGCTCTGTTTATCTTTGGCGGCGCCGTGTGCATGAACCCCGCCATGGTGCTTGCCCAGTGCATCGTAGGCCTGGTGCCGTGGAGCAGCTGCATTCCCTTCATGATTGCCGATATGCTCGGCGGCTTTGCGGGTGCCGTGATCGCGTGGTTGATGTATGCCGATGAGTTCAAGGCTTCCGATGGTGTCGTCGACCCCATTGCCCAGCGCAACATCTTCTCGACCAACCCCACCACCGAGGGCACCAACTATGCCCGTAATTTCTTCTGCGAGGCTATCTGCACCTTTGTGTTCATCAGCGCCATCCTTGCTGCTGCTAACCGTGCTGGCGAGAATGTCCTGATGCTCGCCATCTGCGTCGGCCTGATCGTTTGGGCCGTTGGCATGGGCATGGGCGGCATCACCGGCTTCGCCATGAACCAGGCCCGTGACCTTGGTCCTCGCATGGCCTATCAGGTGCTGCCGATCAAGAACAAGGCTGACAACAACTGGAAGTACGGCCTGCTCGTTCCTGGCATCGCCCCGTTTGTCGGTGCCGCTCTGGCCGCGCTGTTTGTGCATGGTTTCTTGGGCATGTTCTAGTCAAAGGACGGCTCTATAAGGTCCGGGCTCGGTAGGGGTTAACTTTCCAACGCGTCCTCGGACATGCAAAAAGGCTCGCTGCGCACTATGTGCGGCGAGCCTTTTTGCGTCCTGCGGAGTGCGTTGGAAAGTTAACCCCTACCGAGCCCTGGGCATTCTTGGCTGTGTTCGAACAAGCAACCCAACATATATATCTGAATTTGGATGGGAGGGGCTTGTTGCTGTTGGGGGCGTTGAAGCGTAAGTGACACTTTGGGATGCGTGGCGGCCTGGGTTGGGGCGATGCTTTGGGATGAGCTCCTTGCTTAGTTGAAGAGGGGTTTTATGGCTGATAGGTAGTCTTTGGCTACGTCCTCTTTTGGGGCTTCGAAGTTGTGCCAGGCCCACCATTGGACCATTCCTACGAAGCTTGAGGCTATGTGGTGTAGTAAGAAGGTGCGGTCCATGGTGCCGGCGGGGCCGTTTGGGTCGGTAGGGACGGTTTCGGCTGCTCGGGCCATGATGGTCTTGCGGAGGCTGTCGGCGAAGATGCGTGAGCCGGCGCCGGCTACGAGGGCTCGGACGCCCTGGCGGCGCTCCCAGAGGTTGTTGAGGATATGCTCGACCTGCACGAGTGGGTCGTCGAGTGGTGTGCCATCGTCGTCGAGAGCGTGGGTGCAGATGTCGCTCACGAGCTTGGCGAGCAGGTCATCTTTGCTCTTGAAGAGGCCGTAGAACGTCGCGCGACCTACGTGGGCGCGAGCAATGATGTCGCCGACGGTGATCTTGCTGTAGTCTTCCTCGCGCAGGAGCTCGGAGAATGCTGCGACGATGGCGGCGCGGCTTTTTTCCTTGCGGGCATCCATGGCTATGCGTCCGCGTGAACGAGCAGACAGCGGAGCGTGCCGGAGCAACCCTCGTAGGGGCGTTTGCCGGCGCCGTAGCCGACGGCTTCGATGCGGTAGCGTGGGGGCAGTTGGTCGGACGTGCGCAGCGCGGTGACGATGGCGGCGCCCGTGGGCGTCACGAGCTCGCCGGCGACAGGTGCAGGCGTGAGGGCGATATTGCCTGCCTGGCACAGGTTGACAACAGCGGGGACGGGAATGGGCATGAGGCCGTGGGCACAGTGGATGGTGCCGTGACCCTCGGAGAGCGACTCGACCACGATGTCCTCAATACCCAGGTCATTGAGGCAGATGGCGACAGAGCAGACGTCGACGATGGAGTCGACGGCGCCCACTTCATGAAACAGGACGGTGTCGGGCGTTTTGCCGTGAGCCTTTGCCTCGGCAGCGGCGAGTGCGGAAAAAATGGCGAGGGCACGACGCTTGGCGCCATCGCATAGCTGCGAGCCATCGATGATGGCGGTGACGTCGGCTAGCGAGCGGTGATGATGGTGGTGGGTGTGGTGATGATCCTCGTGCTCATGGGCGTGGCCCTCATGGTCATGCTCGTGGCAGTGCTCGTGTTCGTGTTCGCCATGATCATGATGGTGGTGCTCATGCTCGTGCGTGTGCTCGGCAGCTGCTTCGTTGCCGTAGAGCCAGGCCATGTCGTGGTCGTGGTTCTCGAGCTCCTCTGCCAGCTGAACGTCAAAGTCGCAGGCGTCGATGCCATGCTTGTTTACGCGCGTTACAGCGATCGAAAAGCCGTCGACCGGCAGCGTGGCGAGCTGTTCGCGCAGGTGCTCCTCGCTGGCGCCCAGGTCGAGCAGGGCCGCGACGGTCATATCGCCGCTGATGCCCGAAGTGCCGTCGATGATAAGCGTGTGCTGATGGTTGGACATGGAATGCTCCTTAACGGGCGCAGGATGTGCCGGCGCTCAGATGATTGATAAGACTTGCCTGGTAGGCGGCACCAAAGCCGTTATCGATATTGACGACCGATACGCCGCTGGCGCAGGAGTTGAGCATGGCGAGCAGCGCGGCTACGCCTCCAAAATTTGCGCCGTAGCCCACGCTGGTGGGAGCGGCGATGACCGGACAGCTCACCAGACCGCCGATAACGCTCGCCAGGGCGCCCTCCATGCCGGCGATGGCGATGACCACCTGCGCCTGGGCAAGTTCCTCGGCATGCGCGAGCAGGCGGTGCAGGCCTGCGACACCTACGTCGTAGAGGCGGTCGACCTCGTTGCCATAGAATTCGGCCGTCAACGCGGCTTCCTCGGCGACGGGCAGGTCGCTCGTACCGGCGCAGGCGACAACGATGCGTCCGTTGCCGGTAGGGGAGGGCTTGCCGCCCACGAGGGCGAGCTGTGCGTCTGGGACATATCCCAGGTCGATGTCGTTGCCGAGAAGCTCCGAGGTACGGGCTGCTTTTTTGCTGTCCAGGCGCGTGACCAGGATGCGCTCCTGACCGGCATCGCGCAGCGCTTCGATAATGGCGGCAATTTGCTCGGCGGTTTTACCGGCGCCGTAGACAACCTCGCCGGCTCCCTGGCGCACCCCGCGCGAAAGATCGAGCTGCGCAAAACCCAGATCGGCGGTTGGCGCCGTCTGGAGGCGCGTGAGGGCGACTGCCGGGGTGACTACTCCGTCGGCAACATCGCTCAGCAATTGCTCAAGATCTCGCTTATCCATATATGTTCCCTTCGACGGCGCAAAGTCTAGCACTCAAAGGGTATGTTTCCGAACACTAAGACAAAATTGTTCGGAAACTATAGGACAGACTGATTCTCTTGTTAGAAGGATCGACTAGTCGCGCAGGATGATGTCCATGGCGAGCATCAGGTTGCGCTCATCGATGGCAAACGGGGCGGCTTCGCGCGTCTTGGGCTTGGCGCAAAACGCGATGCCCGTGCCCGCGGCCTGAATCATGGGGATGTCGTTGGCGCCGTCACCGATCGCGACGGTGTGGGCCATGTCGACACCGCACTCAACCGCCCAATCCAGCAGCTGGATGAGCTTGGACTCCTTGGTCACAATGTCTGCCGCCAGCTTGCCGGCGAGCTTGCCGTCCACGACTTCCAGACGGTTGGCCAGGCAAAAATCGATGCCCGCGGCGGCCACGATCTTGTCGGCGACCTCGTGGAAGCCGCCGCTTACCACGCCGACCTTCCAGCCTTTGCTGTGCGCCGAGCGCACAAGCTCCAGCGCGCCGGGGGTAAACGTCACGCGCTCAAAGGTGCGCTCGAACACACTCTCGTCCAAGCCGGCAAGCAGCCCCACGCGCTCCTCGAGCGCCTGCTTAAAGTCCAGCTCGCCGCGCATAGCGCGCTCGGTGATTTGCGCAACTTGCTCGCCCACGCCGGCCTCCTCGCCCAACAGGTCGATGACCTCCTGGTTGATGAGCGTGGAGTCGATATCCATAACAATGAGGCGTGCAGTCATGACGGGCCTTTCCAAGTGCTGTTTTATTGGGGCATATTGTCGCACGTGAATAGCGCGGGCGGGTGCCGCGGTGCGTCAATTGTTTCGTCTCCGTCAAGTCTTTGGGCAGGAGCTACTTTTCCGCGGCACATCGACGCAGGTGCGATAAGATAGAACGCCATGTCTGGCTGCGCGGTTTACGCAGGCTGGGCAAATCTGTACGACGCCGCCCGGAACGACACGGGGCGGCACAGATCCATAAAGGAGGATCACTGGTATGAGCCAGACCCGTCCCATCGACGAGCATTCCATGCACACCCGTACCTGCGGCGAGCTTCGCCGCGAGAACGTGGGCGAAGAGGTCACCCTCACCGGTTGGGTGAGCCGTCGCCGCGACCACGGCGGCCTTATCTTCTGCGATCTTCGCGACCGCGAGGGCATCACGCAGCTCACCTTCGACCCCGAGCACTCCGACGGCGACGCCTTTAAGATCGCCGAGACCATGCGTCCCGAGTGGCCCATCAAGATCCACGGCGTCGTGCGCTCCCGTGGCGAGGAGACCACCAACACCAAGCTCGCGACCGGCGAGATCGAGGTCCTGACCGACCACGCCGAGGTGCTCAACACTTCCGTCACCCCGCCGTTCCAGATCGAGGACGGCATCGAGACCAGCGAGGACACCCGTCTGCGCTATCGCTATCTGGACCTCCGCCGTCCCGAGATGATGGCCAACCTCAAGCTGCGCTCCGACTTTACCTTTGCCATTCGCGAGGCGCTGCACAACCGTGAGTTCATGGAGGTCGAGACGCCCTCCCTGTTCAAGTCTACGCCCGAGGGCGCCCGTGACTTCATCGTCCCCAGCCGCATCCAGCCGGGCAACTTCTACGCCCTGCCGCAGTCCCCGCAGCTTCTGAAGCAGCTGCTCATGGTCGGTGGCGTTGAGCGCTACTACCAGGTTGCCAAGTGCTTCCGCGACGAGGACCTGCGTGCCGACCGTCAGCCCGAGTTCACCCAGGTCGATATCGAGATGTCCTTCGTGGACCAGAACGATGTCATGAGCGCGCTCGAAGAAGTCCTGTCCGACGCCTTCGGTCGCATGGGTGTCGAGATGCCCACGCCGCTGCGTCGCATGGACTACTGGGAAGCCATGGATACCTATGGCTCCGACAAGCCCGATACCCGCTATGGCATGCACCTGGTCGACCTGACCGACATCTTTGCCAACTCCAAGTTCAAGGTCTTTGCGACCGCTGCAAACGAAGAGGGCTCTGTCGTCAAGGCCATCAACGCCAAGGGCGCCGGTGCCTGGGCACGTGCCAAGATCGATAAGCTCGCCGGCGTGGCTTCCACGTTTGGCGCCAAGGGCCTGGCATGGATCGCCTTCCGCGAGGACGGCTCCATCAACAGCCCCATCGTCAAGTTCTTCTCGGACGAGGAGATGGCCGCTCTGCGCGAGCGCATGGACGTCGAGCCCGGCGACCTTGTGATGTTCGCCGCCGGCCCGCGCCTGCTCTCCGACGAGATCCTGGGCGGCATGCGCTCCCACATGGCCAACGCGCTCGAGATCAAGCGCGAGGGTCACGATTTCCTGTGGGTCGTCAACTTCCCGCTGTTCCACTGGGACGAGGACCGCAAGGCCTATGCTGCCGAGCATCAGCCCTTTACCCTGCCGACCGAGACCGACATCGCCAAGATCGAGGCCGATCCTCTGGCGGCCGGTTCGTGCACCTACGACTTTGTCATGGACGGCTTTGAGGCCGGCGGTGGCGGTATGCGTATCCACAACGCCGAGATGCAGATGTCCATGCTCAAGCTCCTGGGCTTTACCGAGGAGCGCGCCGAGTCTCAGTTTGGCTTCCTCATGGAGGCGCTCAAGTTTGGTGCGCCCCCGATGGGCGGTTTTGCTCTGGGCCTGGACCGCGTGTGCATGCTGCTCACCGGTTCCGACTCCATCCGCGACGTCATGGCGTTCCCCAAGACGGCTAGCGGCTCCGACCTCATGTCGGGCGCCCCGAGTGCCGTTAGCGGCGCCCAGCTCAAGGACGTCAGCCTGCGCCTGATGTAGGCGAGCGGCTACATATTGCTTGCAACGAGGGAAGGACGTGTGCCTTCCCTCGTTTTTTATACGCCGAGATTGTGAGGGCATGGGATGACCGGGCGTCGCGGAAAGTGCGTCCCGGAATCTGCGTCCAGAACGGGGCAGGCTTTCCCAAAGGGGGTCCTCTGGGAAAGCGCGGCCCAGAATTCGGCAAAATAATGGGGCACAGTTTCCGGTTGAGCTGTCTAACGGAAACTGTGCCCCAGAATGAGCGCTCAAAACGGGCCGGGCTTTCCGCAGCAACTGTCTGGCGGAAAGCCTGCCCCAATTTCTTATAGCGAGTCTCTCTGGATCAGCTGCATGTGCATCACGGAGGTGGTGGGCTCGGCACCCTTGATCATGTCGAGCGCAATGTTGGCGGCCATGTGGCCTTCTTCGCGCAGGGGCTGGCGGACGGTCGTGAGCGCGGGGACGCAGCGCGTCGCAATCTCGTGATCGTCGAAGCCGACGACAGAAATGTCCGCCGGAACGGATAGGCCTGCCTCGTTGAGTGCGGTGATGACGCCAGCCGCGATACGGTCCGATCCGCAGAGCACGCCATCGAAAGCAATCTCGCGCGCGAGGATCTGGTGCATGGCCTGATAGCCGTCTCCGTTGTTCCAGCCGGTATAGATAACGTTTGCGTCTGGGAGGTCTTCGCCCAAGACGGCGCGGTAGCCGCGCAGGCGGTCGACAACGGCGGGGTTGTCTTGCGGTCCCAACACGGCGACGATATCTTTGCGCCCTCGCTCCTTCATAGCGAGCGCTGCAAAGCGTCCGCCCTCTTCGTCGTCAGAGTAGACCGTCGAGAACACATCGCGATAGGGGTGGCCCTCGAGCTGGCCGCACAACACGGTAGGTACGCGCAGCTCGCGCAGCACCTCGAGCAGCTCGCTGCCCTTGTAGGGGGAGACGTCGATCACGGCGTCGAACGAGCGGCGCTCAAAGTGCTCGCGTGCGCGGTTGCGCTCATGCGTAGAAGACGCCTGCAAGATAACGGGCAGGTAGGACGACTCCGACAGCTCCTCGGTAATGCCGCTCAAAAACTCGCTATAGGTGGGGTCGCTGAAGAGTTCACTTAGGGGCTCGGTCACGAGCACGGCGATGATTTCCGTGCGCCCGACAGCGAGCGCTCGGCCACGAGCGTTGGGGACAAAATTGACTTCCTTGGCCGCCGCGCGGACGCGCCTTTTGGTTTCCTCGCTAATGCGGGGCGAATCGTTGAGAGCGCGCGATGCCGTGGAGCGCGACACGCCGGCAGCTGCGGCAACCTCGGCAAGCGTAGGTGCGGTGCGAACTGGTTGGGTCATGGCGTCTCCTGGAGAATGCGGTCGATGTTGTCGCTGATACGGGCTGGTGCGGATACAGCTTACTATAGTGCGCCTGAACAGCGTTCATGATATCCGGTGACCGGTGTCGTTTTGCAACCAAGCCGCAATCGAATACGTCTCGTATGGGTGAGATATCAGCGGGCGTGGCGGTTGCCTACGAGCTTGAGAACGATGTCTTGCGCTGAGTTTCGATACTCAGGGTGACATAAGTGTCGCGGTTGTACAACCGGTTGCACCGTTAACCCGACCAAATCGACCGTTCAGCGGACAACCGGTTGCACAGTTTTTTGCATCGCCCGTAAGATAAGGACAACCGGTTGCACAAGAATCACTACGATGACGAAGGAGCATCACCATGGACGCCATTAACGATTGGGAAAACCAAGCGCTCACCCACAGGAACCGCCTGGCACCCCATGCGTACTTCATGGGTTACGAGACCGCCGATCTCGCCGCTACGTACAGCCGCGAGCTGTCGCGCGGGTTTGTCCAGCTGTCCGGCTCGTGGCAGTTCCGCCTCTTTGAGGGGCCTGCTGCCGTCTCTAACGAGGATCTTTCCACGTACGAGCCCGAGTGGGATCACGTGGAGGTTCCGCACCTGTGGCAGGTGGATGGTTATGGCAACCTTGCCTACACCGACGAGGGTTTCCCGTTCCCGGTGGATCAGCCGTTCGTTCCCTCCGACGACCCCACGGGCGTGTACCAGCGCATCGTCAATCTTCCCGCCGTGCCTGCCGGCGCTCGCGAGATCATTCGCTTTGACGGCATCGAGAGCTATGGCGAGCTGTACGTCAACGGCAAGTTTATCGGCATGACCAAGGGCTCGCGCCTGTCTGCCGAGTTCGACGTGACCGACGCGCTTGTCGAGGGCGACAACCTGTTTGCGGTCAAGGTTCTGCAGTACAGCGATGGTAGCTATATCGAGGACCAAGACATGTGGTGGGCATCGGGCATCTTCCGCGATGTGTACCTTATGCAGCGTCCCGCCGCACACCTGGTCGACTTTAGGTTCCGCACGCACCGCGAGGGCGATGCCGCTCTGATTACGCTCGATACGGTGGCCGAGGGCGCTTCCCGCGTCGTGTTTACGCTCAGCGATGGCGAGAACGTGGTGGCTACGGGTGACTGCGTCGACGGCCATGCCGAATGCAACGTGACCGATGCCCACTTCTGGAACCCCGAGGACCCCTTCCTCTATGACCTTACGTTTGAGGTCTACGACGGTGACGAGGTCAGCGAGTACGTTCCGCATCGCCAGGGTCTTGCCGAGGTGACGGTCGAGGGCAATCATATCTACCTCAACGGCACTTACTTTAAGATGCATGGCGTCAACCGCCACGATCACGACGATCACAAGGGCCGCGCCGTGGGCCTCGATCGCATGCGCCGCGACCTGGAGCTCATGAAGCAGCACAACATCAACGCGGTGCGCACGTCCCACTACGCCAACGACCCGCGCTTTTACGAGCTGTGCGACGAGTATGGCATCATGCTGGTCGCCGAGACCGATATGGAGAGCCACGGCTTCGAGAATATCGGCAATATCGCCCTGGTCACCGACGACCCGGCATGGGAGCCGGCCTACGTCGACCGCATTGAGCGCCTGGTGATGCAGGAGCGCAATCACGCCTGCATCATTATGTGGTCGATGGGCAACGAGAGCGGCTATGGCTGCAACATCCGCGCGATGTACGCCAAGGCTCACGAGCTCGATGGTCGTCCGGTCCATTACGAGGAGGATCGCAACGCCGATACCGTCGACGTTATCTCCACCATGTACTCCCGCGTGTCGCAGATGAACGACTTTGGTGAGCATCCATTCCCCAAGCCGCGCATCAACTGCGAGTACGGTCACTCCATGGGCAACGGCCCCGGAGGCCTGTCCGAGTATCAGGAGGTCTTCGATCGCTGGGATTGCATCCAAGGCCAGTTTATCTGGGAATGGTGCGACCACGGTCTGGCTGCTGTGACCGAGGACGGCGTTGCCTACGATATGTATGGTGGCGACAACGGCGATTACCCCAACAACAGCAACTTCTGCATCGATGGCATGGTGTTCCCCTGGCAGCAGCCGAGCCCGGGCCTTACCGAGTACGGCCAGGTCATCTGCCCGGTTCGCATGGCTTATGACGCCGAGGCGGGCGAGCTGACTGTCACCAACAAGCGCTGGTTTACCACCCTCGAGGATGTTTGCCTGTCGGCGGAGACCCTGGTGGACGGCGACGTGGTCTGCCGCAAGACGCTCATGCCCGGTGCGGTTGCCCCCGGTGAGTCCGTCCAGCTTCCGCTGGTGATTCACGAGGCCGCGGTAGGCGAGACCCTGCTGACCGTGCACGCCTACACCATGGCGGCTCACGCCTGGTGCGAGCCGATGTTCCAGCTGGGCGCAAGCCAGTTTTCCATCGCAAACCATCCGGCGCCGGCCATCGCGCCCCCCACTCGTCCTGAGCTTACGGTCGAGGAGACCGAGCAGGAGATTCGCATTCACTCCCTCAACGGCGAGCTGACCTTCAGCAAGGTAAGCGGCACCGTGAGCGAGTGGAAGGCATCCGGCCGCGACGTCATGGCCTCCGGTCCCCAGGTTGGTTTTTGGCATCCGCTCGTCGACAACCACGCCCAGGAGTACGACTCCCTGTGGAAGGACAACTTCATCGATGTAATGCAGACGTCCACCCGCAAGGTTTCTTGGAAGCAGGACGGCAATGCGGTCGTCGTTACCGTGAGCCAGCGCATTGCTCCTCCCGTCCGTGCGTTCGGCATGCGCGTCGAGCTTGTCTACACCGTGCTTCCGAGCGGTCGCGTCGACCTCAAGGTTTCCGGCGAGCCTTACGGCGACTATTCGGACATTATCCCGCGCATCGGCATCTCCTTCGAGGTCCCCGGTTGCGATCGTGCCGTCGAGTGGTATGGCCACGGCCCGGGCGAGAACTATCCGGACTCGCTGCGCGCCAACCCGGTCGGCCATTACCGCACTACGGTCGACGACATGTTCACGCCGTATGTCATGCCCCAGGATTGCGCTAACCGCGAGGGCACCCGTTGGGTCGCCCTGCGCTCCAGCCACGGTGACGGCGTGTTGGTGACTCGTCCGACCGACGCCGCTTCCAACCCGTTCTCGTTCTCGGCATGGCCCTATAGCTGCGAGGCCATCGATAACGCCAAGCATGTCTACGATCTCGTCCCAGGCGACACGGTTACGGTCAACATCAACGACCAGCTGCTCGGCCTTGGCTCGAACTCTTGGGGTTCCGAGGTGCTCGATTCCTATCGCACCCGTTTTGAGAGCTTCAGCTTTGAGGTGTCCCTGCGACCGCTGACGTCTGCCGATCTGGCTCAGGCGCTGGCACCCATTAAGGAGGCATAAGCCATGCATGTCTTTAACTCGCGCGCCGATTTCGACGCTCAGATGAAGTCCGTCAAGAAGTGGATGCGCACCGGCCAGGCGCTCGATGGTGTTGCCGACCTGCAGCACGATGTGGCGTACTCTATCGGCGACTCGCTGGTGTATTGGTGGGTGAACGCCCACGAGGCGGCTACTGCCGATTTGGTCGGTCACCGTCGCTACCATGCCGTGCTCGCCCCGCTCGATGGCGATCTGACCGTCGAGGTGGCTTCCAAGGCCGATCTTACCTGCACGCGCGCCTACAGCGATATCGACGATCGCGAACGCTTTGAGGGCACGGGGGAGACCGTGACGATTCCCGCCGGCGGCGTTGCCGTCATCGAAATTGACGAGGCTTACCGTGTTATCGCCGAGGCTTCGGATCCCCGCGTCGTGGTGCTGCACGTGACGGTTGAAGGATATTCCTTCCCCAACAAGTAGTATTCGTCCGCCTGGACGTTTGCTTCGCGCCGTTAAGGGGGATGGCTTTGTTGACTCCCTTTTCCCCATTCCCCTTAGCAGGTGCACCGTCCGTGTTTGCACTTGCAGCTCGGACGGGTTTAGATGACATTTAATAGATGATTGGGAGGGCTTATGAGCTCTGAAAAACGAGGAACGATTGGTTCGTTCGCTCTGCTGGGCATGACGGTCGCCGCCGTGTTCGGTATCAAGAACATCATCAACAACAACGCGGCTATCGGCTTGGCAGCCGCGCCGTCGTTCTTCTTCGCCACGCTTTTGTACTTTGTCCCCTATACCCTGGTTACCGCCGAGTTCGTCGGCCTCAACAAGGACTCCGAGTCTGGCGTGTACGCATGGGTTAAGACCTCGATGGGTGGTCGCTGGGCGTTCCTGACGGCATTTAGCTACTGGTTCGTTAACCTGTTCTTCTTTGCGTCCGTCCTGCCCAACGTCATCATCTACGCGAGCTACGTGTTCTTTGGTGCCAACGCCGAGCTTTCGCAGCTGTGGATCACCATTATCGAGATCGTCGTCTTTGCTATCGCCACGTGGGTTTCGACCAAGGGCGCTAAGTGGATCGGCTCCATTTCCTCCTTCGGTTCGACCGCGGCTCTCGGCCTGACCGCCGTGTTCATCCTGCTGTCCCTGGCTGCTGCCTTTGGCGGCGTTGAGTTCGCTACGGCTCCTACTCCCGCTAACATGGCTCCCGACATGAGCAACTTCGCAACTGCGTGGGGCTTCTTCGGTACGCTTGCCTGGATCATCCAGGGCGTTGGCGGCGCTGAGTCTGTCGGCGTGTTCCTCAACGACCTCAAGGGCGGCGTCAAGGCCTTCGTGCGCACTGTCGTTATCGCCGGCCTGACCATCGGCCTTCTGTATGCAGGCGCTTCGCTGCTGGTTAACCTGTTCATCCCCGAGGGCAGCGTTGCCATCTCCACCGGCATCTTCGACGTATTCGGCGCTGTCTTTGCCCACTTTGGCATTCCCATGGAAGTGTCCACGCGCGTCATCGGCCTGATCCTTCTCGCTGCCACGCTGGGCTCCCTCATGATGTGGACCTCCGCTCCCATCAAGGTGTTCTTCACCGAGATCCCCAAGGGCGTCTTTGGTAGCAAGATCGTCGAGCTTAACGAGCATGGCATTCCCGCCCGCGCCGCTTGGCTGCAGTTCGCTATCGTCGTCCCCATCCTGATCATCCCGGCCCTGGGCTCCGGTAATCTCGACGACCTGCTCATGATCGTCACCAACATGACGGCTGCCACCGCTCTGCTCCCGCCGCTGCTGATCCTGCTTGCCTACTTTATGTTACGCAAGAACTTCGACGCTGCTCCCCGTGGCTTTCGCATGGGTTCGCGCACCTTTGGCCTGGTCATTGCTGCATTCCTGCTTGTGGTCTTCTGCTTCGTGCTTATCTGCGGCACCATTCCGCTCGATCAGCCGCTGTGGCTGACGCTGGTCTACAACGTTGGCGGTGTGGTTGTCTTCCTGGGCCTTGCCGTGATGTGGTACAACCGCTACATCAACCGCCTGCGCGAGACCGATCCCGAGGCTGCCGAGAGCGAGCTGCGTCCGTCTGTCCTTGACATGATGGAGTAGAAGCTGGGATTAATCTACGGCTGTGGAATAAATCGATTCCCCTTCCTAAGGAGGGGCCTTACGAGGCCCCTCCTTTTGTGTTTTGGAGCATGGATTTTGGGCCCTGTGGACAAAAATGCCAAATATGAGTACTGTTGCAAAATAAGTGCCATATCTATCGGCCGGTTTTGAGCAAAAATGGACTCAAAATCAATTTATCTAACCCCCTTTAAAGGGCGTTTGACGGCTTTCAACCTCTTCGAATCGCTCAAAGTAGGCAATTTGCTCTCGATTTTGCTGCTACTAAATTGGTGACAGTACTCATATTTGCCACTTTTTGACCACGGGGTATCCAGAGGGGCTCTCGACAAGCATCTAACGCTACAATAACTACCACGTGGCTGGGTTTGCCGGCCGAATGTGCGATGCCGCGGGAGGGGACATGGTCGAGTTTACAAAGACGATTAAAGATCCGTTGGGATTACATGCCCGCCCGGTTGCGCTGCTCTATGACATCATTGCCAAGCACCGTAGTGACGTGTCAGTCAGTATCGGCGACCGCCACACGGATGGCCGCGATGTCATGGGGCTCATGGCCCTCTATGGTGAGTGCGGCGAAAACGTCGTCTTTCGTGTTTCGGGCGTGGATGAGGCCTCCTGCGTCACATCGATCAGAAATCTCTCGCTCTAGGCATGATAGGGCGTGGTAAAGGATGGTCCTTTGCCGCGCCCTTTTGTTTCGTATAGGAAACTTTTTCGAAAAACTGAACAGGACCCTTTCCAAAAAGTTAACCACGTGCTAGTTTACTATAGCGAACATAGACGTGGCTAACTTTTAACGCGTCGATGTTGAGGACGAACTGACGTTAGGAGCCACTCATGTCTTGCGGACCGCAGATGCCGGCCATGCCGCTTTCGATGGTAAAAGCGGGCGAAACCGTGCGCGTGTCGCGTGTAAAGGGCAATGAGGACATGAAACACCACCTCAAAGACCTCGGCTTTGTCGAGGGCAACGAAATCCACGTGGTGAGCTCGAGTGGCGCCAATATCATCGTCACGGTGCTGGGCGCACGCTTTGGCATCGATTCCAAGGTTGCCATGCACATCATGACCGTCGGTTAGTCCGCAGCATTTCATAAAAACCGAAAGGGGGACAAGAGGATGAAGACGTTGGGTGACGTTAAGGTGGGCGAGAGCTCTACCATCGTCAAGCTTCACGGTGAGGGTGCGCTTCGCCGCCACCTTATGGACCTGGGGCTCATCAAGGGCACTTCGTTCAAGGTCGTGAAGGTTGCACCGCTCGGTGATCCGGTCGAGATCAACGTGCGCGGCTACGAGCTTTCCATCCGCAAGGAGGAGGCGGCTGTCGTCGAGGTCCAGTAAGGGCTCGCGGCGTATATTTCTGCAGATAAAGTTAGGTATTTCTAACTTAATGCAGCAACTTTGAAGCACATTATCCAGCCTGTGCGGAGAAAGCAGCGCAGGCACACAAGGAAGAAGGATTGAATGGCGGATTCTCAGATCCATGTCGCGCTGGCGGGTAACCCCAACTGCGGCAAGACCACGCTTTTCAACCTGATCACCGGCGCCAACGGCTACGTTGGCAACTGGCCCGGCGTCACGGTTGAGAAAAAGGAGGCCAAGCTCCTAAGCGACAAGAACGTTACCATCACGGACCTCCCCGGCATCTACTCGCTTTCCCCCTACAGCCCCGAGGAGCAATGCTCGCGCGATTATCTCATGAGCGGCGAGCCCGATGTCGTCGTTCAGGTGGTCGATGCCACCAACCTGGAGCGCAATCTATACCTGGCGCTTCAGGTCATCGAGACCGGCCTGCCTGTGGTCGTTGCCCTCAACATGGCCGATCTGGTCGAGAAGAATGGCGACAAGATCGACACCGACAAGCTCTCCAAGAAGCTTGGTTGTCCGGTCATGATGATCTCGGCTCTTAAGAACAAGGGCATCAAGGAGCTCTTCGAGCAGGTCAAAAAGTCCGCTGCTTCTAAGGGTCAGGTGCCGGAGCACAAGTTCGATTCCTCCATCGAGGACGTTCTGGACCACATCGAGAACAACCTTCCGGCGAGCGTTCCCGCCAACAAGCGTCGCTACTACGCCGTCAAGCTGTTCGAGCGTGATGCAGACGCCTGCAAACTCATCAACCTCACCAAGGAGAAGGCCGCTCGCGTGGAGGAGCTGGTCGCCCAGTGCGAGCAGGACTGCGACGACGATGCCGAGTCCATCATCACCGGCGAGCGCTACGGCGTTATTGCCCACATCATCGATGAGTGCATGACCAAGGCTCCGGCAAAGATGAGCACCTCCGAGAAGATCGACCGCGTGGTTACCAACCGTATCCTGGGCCTGCCGATCTTTGTGGTCATCATGTTCTGCGTGTACTACATCGCCGTTTCTACCTTGGGCGGCACGGTGACCGACTTCACCAACGACCAGCTCTTCGGTACCGACGGTTGGTACGTGCTCGGCCAGGGTCGCGACGCCTACGATGCAGCCGTCGAGGCCGCGGGCGACAACGCCGACTCGGTTGACCCGGCGCAGTACGGCCCCTATGTCCCGGGTATCACCACCGTGGTGCACGACGCCCTTGTGGCGGGTGGCACCGAGGACGGTGGCCTGGTCGATTCGCTGGTCTGCGACGGCATCGTCGGCGGCCTGGGCGCCATCTTCGGCTTCGTCCCGCAGATGTTCCTGCTCTTTGTGATGCTGTCTTTCCTGGAGGACTGCGGCTATATGGCCCGCGTCGCCTTCATCATGGACCGCGTGTTCCGCCGCTTTGGCCTGTCCGGTAAGTCCTTTATCCCCATGCTCGTGTCCTCGGGCTGCGGCGTCCCCGGCGTCATGGCCACCAAGACCATCGAGAACGAGAAGGACCGCCGTATGACGGTCATGACCACCACGTTTATTCCCTGTGGCGCCAAGCTGCCGATCATCGCCCTGCTCATGGGTTCCATCATCGGCGATTCTTCTACCACCGCCGCGTGGATCAGCCCGCTCTTCTACTTCCTGGGCGTCTTTGCCGTCATCGCCTCGGGCCTCATGCTCAAGAAGACCAAGCTCTTCGCCGGCCGCCCGACGCCGTTTGTTATGGAGCTTCCTGCCTACCACTTCCCGGCGATCCGCTCTTGGGCGCTGCACGTGTGGGAGCGCTGCTGGGCCTTTATCAAGAAGGCCGGCACGGTCATCTTTGCCTCCACTGTCGTGGTTTGGTTCCTGTCCAACTTTGGTAGCTACAACGGTTCCTTTGGCTTCCTGCCTGCGATGGACGGCATCCCCGAGGAGTTCATGGACTACTCCGTGCTTGCCATGCTCGGCAACCTGATCGCCTGGATCTTCGCCCCGCTCGGCTTTAGCACCTGGCAGGCAACAGCACTGTCCGTCTCTGGTCTTGTCGCCAAGGAGAACGTTGTCGCCACCGCCGGCTCGCTGCTGTCCGTGGCTGACGCCGCAGAGACCGACCCGAGCCTGTGGACCGCGTTTGCCGGCATGTTCCCGACTATGGGCGCTTGCGTTGCCTTTGGCGCGTTCAACCTGCTGTGCGCTCCGTGCTTTGCCGCCATGGGTACCATCCGCAACCAGATGGATTCCGGCAAGTGGACCGCGATTGCCCTCGGCTACGAGTGCGCCTTCGCTTGGGTGATCGGCCTGTTCATCAACCAGTTCTACAACCTGCTTGTTCTTGGACAGTTTGGTATCTGGACGATTGTGGCCATCGTGCTGCTAGTTGCGATGCTCTTCCAGATCTTCCGTCCCATGCCCAAGCATGCATGGACCGACGAGGATGAGACCAACACTGCTTCCGCCGCACTTTCCGCTTAATTCCGAATAAGGATTAGCCCCTTTTCACGAGCCCGGGTGTCCCAGCGACCCCGGGCTTTTTGTGCATGGGAGACAGATTACTTTGCCCCAGAAGTTAAGATGTGGCGTTTCCGCAGATAAAACCGACCAAAATAAACCTGTCCCTTTTTGGTAGGTGGAGAATGGGGTAAAGTAAGTGATGGTTAACTAGAGGAGGCTTGCTATGGCACCTATCGATATTGTTGTACTGGCTGTTATCGGCGTTGCGTTTGTCGCGGTATGCGTGCGCGTCTACCGCAAGGGCACCTGCGCTGACTGCGCTCAGGGTGGTGTTTGCACGGGGCATTGCTCCAACAAAAAGACCTGTGCCGCGCTGAAAGGCGTCGACAAAATCGCCGAAGACTTGGGCCGCGGTATCAAGTAAGGCCCAGACATCTAAGCGCCTCGCGAGCATCCGTTCGCGGGGCGCTTTTCACTTTTGTGGGGTGGGCTAGAGACGCTGCATGCGGTACCCGACGCCCATGTGCGTCTGAATCATCTTGGGGTGAGAGGGGTCTGCCTCGATCTTCTTGCGCAGGGTGCGCATGAACACGCGCAGGCTCGCCAGATCGCTGTCCCAGCTCGTGCCCCATATCTCGCGGGTGATGAAGGTGTGGGTGAGCACCTTGTCGACGTTTTTCGCCAGAAGGACGAGCAATTTGTACTCGGTTGGGGTGAGCGAGAGCTCGCGTCCGTCTTTCGTCGCGTATCCCGCGGCGTAGTCGATATGCAGCGGACCGTTGTCAAACGTGCTCGCTTCTGTCGACTCGCTCGACGCCATCGAGGAGCGCCTCAAATTCGCACGGACGCGCGCGAGCAACTCATCCACAGAAAAGGGCTTGGTGAGGTAGTCGTCTGCCCCTGCGTCAAGTGCTGCAATCTTGTCGGAATCTTCGGTGCGCGCCGAAATGACGATAATGGGGACTGCCGACCAGCTTCGGATCTTCGTGATGACCTCGATACCGTCAATGTCGGGAAGGCCGAGGTCGAGCATGATGAGGCTGGGGCCGTGCGACACCGCATCCATGATGGCGGCCTGGCCGTTGCATACCTTGCTGACGACATAGCCGTGGAGGTCAAGCGCGGTCGAAACGAGGTTTTGAACGGTCAGGTCATCTTCGACCAGGAGGATGCGTGGCTTAGCGGCATTATTCATGAATCTCGATCTCCTCGGCGGGCAGGGTAAAACGGAAGACGGCCCCATGGGGGTGGTTGTCGCGAACTTCGATGACGCCGCCATGCGCCTCCACGATGGAGCGGCAGAGCGACAGCCCAAGGCCGATGCTTCGACGCGAATCCACGGGCCGCGTATTGCTTGAGGTGAAGAAGCGCTCAAAGATATGAGGCTTGTCGCAGTCTGCCACACCCGGCCCATCGTCTGCGACGTCCACCACGACAAACGCACCCTCGCGACGTGCGCTGATGGTGACAGTCGAGTCCTCGGGAGTGTATTTGAAGGCGTTCATGATGAGGTTCGTAAGCACCTGCATGATGAGATGGACGTCGATGCGTACCAGCAGGATGTCGTCAGTGTGTTCGATGGTGACGGTACGTCCATGCGATGCTTGGGCGACATGGCTGAGGGCGGCCTCGATGACCTCGTCGATGAGCTCGGATGTGAGGTTGAGGCGAATGGTGCCGTCCTCGACGCGTGTGATGGCGAGGAGGTTCTCCACGGTATCGATAAGCCAGAGGGAGTCGTCGTAGATGGCATCGGCAAGATCGCAGCGTTGTTCGAGGCTGAGCTTCTCGTCGCTCTTCCGAAGGATTGCCGCAGATCCGGATATAGCCGTGAGGGGTGTCCTCAAATCGTGGCCGATGGAGCGCAAAAGGTTGGCGCGCAGCTGCTCGTTTTTCGCCAAGACCGCAGCCTCTTCGCGCTCTTGCGCCGCCCGGTCGCTTTCGAGCGCCAAGGCGCATTCACCTACGATAGATAGGACGATCGAATGCTCGAAGGCTTCGATCTCGCGCCCCTCCAGGTCGATGCCGATGACACCGAATACCTTGTCGCCGGTGCGAACCGCGAGGTAGAGACAGCGCGCCTCAGGCAGGGTCCGCGTGCTTGCGCCCGCGCGCTTGTTGTTGGTGTAGGTCCAGGTTGCAACGGCGCGCTCATAGTCGGTGAACAGCGACGCGGATCGGTTTTCGGTGCCAGCGGACTCATAGAGCGCCTTGCCGAGCGTGCCGTGTTCGGCAGGGTAGAAGACCACGTCGAGTTTTAGCAGTTTGATGAGTTGGTTCATGGCGACGCGGGCGCACTCCTCCGCGCTATGGGCTTGCTGCAAGAGCTGGTTCGTTTCGAGGAGTACACGCGTTTTGAATGCGTTCTCGGCGGAGGTGCGGGCGTTGTCGGCGATGCGCGCAGTTAACTCGCCGGCGACCATAGCGGTAGCGAACATGATGCCGAACGTGACCAGATAGCTTCGGTCGTAGCTGGCGAGCGAAAACAGAGGCGTGACGAAGCAGAAGTTGTAAAGCACTACAGAGAGCACGCTCGATACAATCGTGCAGATACGCCCCGTCGTGGTGACGGCGGTCAGCAGGGCCGTGAGGATATAGAGGGATATGATGCTGGAATCGGCAAATCCCAGATGGCGGAAAGCCGTGCCGATCGCCGTGGCGACAAGAGAGAGGGCCAGCGTGCGAAGCACGTCTCGGCTGCTGGGCGGCTGCGGGGCGAGCGCACGGCGGCGTCCTTTGGGCCGGGAGGGCGGAGTCGACTGGTCTGGAATGATGTAAATGTCGAGGTTCGGGGCGAATGTTATGAGCTGTTCTACGAGAGATTTGCGGCCGAAGAGAGCCTGACGGACGCTGCTGTGCTCGCCCGTGCGCCCCATGACGATCTTCGAAATACCCGACAGGCGCGCGAACTCGGAGATCTGAAACGCGACGTCGTCGCCATAGACGGTTTCCATATGCGCTCCGAGCTGCTCGGCTAGGGCGATATTGGCTGCAAGCTTGGCGCGCTCATCATCGCTCATGGCTTGCGTGCGCGGGCTCTCTACGAACAGGGCGACGAGCTCGCTGCGAAACGCTTTCGCCATGCGTGCGGCGGCACGGACGATGCGGGGATTGGTCGGCGCCGGGGAGACGCAGACTAAGATACGCTCCCTGGTGTAGTAGTCACGGTTTCCCAGCACGCGTGCGGCGTCTGTGAGGCGGCCGGTGCGATCGGCGCAGCGGCGCAGCGCGATTTCTCGGAGTGCGGTGAGGTTCTCGACGGTAAAAAAATGCTGTTGCGCTCGGTCGGCTTGTGCGGGACGGTAGACGAGGCCGGCGCGAAGGCGCTCAAGTAGGTCTTCGGGCTCTATGTCGACGAGCTCGACCTGGTCGGCATCATCGAAGATACGGTCGGGGATTCGTTCGCTCACGACAACGCCGGTGATGGATGCAACCATGTCGTTTAGGCTCTCGATATGCTGAACGTTCACGGTCGTATAGACGTCGATGCCCGCATGTAGAAGTTCCTCGACGTCTTGATAGCGTTTGTCGTGGCGAGACCCCGGTGCATTCGTATGGGCGAGCTCGTCGACGAGGATGAGCTGAGGGGCGCGTTCGATAGCCGCATCTAGATCGAACTCGTTGAGCGTAATGCCGTTGTACTCGATGAGTTTATAGGGCACGTTCTCAAGCCCTTGTGCAAGATGGGCAGTTGCCGGACGTTCGTGCGGCTCGATGTATCCCGCGACGACGTCGACACCTCGCCGCTTGGCGGCGTGGGCGGCTTGAAGCATCGCATAGGTTTTGCCTGTGCCAGCAGCGTAGCCAAAGAAAATCTTGAGGTGTCCCCGGCTGGTTCGAGCGTCATCGGCGACCTCGTCTTTCTCAATTGCCTTGAGGATGAGGTCTGGATTGACGCGAGTGTCCGATGCGTCGCGCTGCATAGCGTAGCCTTTCTGAAGCGTTGTCCATGCGTGCATACGCGGTGAGGACGCCGCTGTATGCTCGCGAGGTCGAGTATAGGCGCACTGCAGCAGCAATAGTGCTTTCTACCTGCATCTTTACGGCATCTTAAGGTCGTGAGCCCCGGCCCTCACGCCTCTTTAATCCCTAGAAGCGTTTACTGTCCCCAGACGCTTGCGAGAGCAGGCGTCCGAGACATCGGGCCGTGCGTGAAAGGGGCGGTAAATGAACATCCTCATTCCCATCATCGGAGTCGTCTGCATTGGACTTCTTATCTATTACATCTACATTCTGATGAGGAGTGATTCGTAAACTATGGACGCTGCGATTCAGTACATCTTGTACTTTGCCGTGCTCGTCGTCCTGGCCGTTCCGCTCGGTCGGTTCATGGCCCATATCATGGATGGTGAGCATACGTTCCTGTCGCCTGTGATTGCTCCTGTGGAGCGCGGCGTCTATCGTCTGCTTCGCATCGACGCGGCAGAGCAGATGGGGTGTAGGCGCTATCTGGCGAGCGTGCTGGTCTTTTCGGGGATCGGCCTCGTGGCTCTAGTGGCACTCCAAGCGCTTCAGTCCTTCTTGCCAGGCAATCCCCAGCACCTGCCGGGTGTGTCATGGGACCTGTCGTTCAATACGGCTGTTTCCTTCATAACCAACACCAACTGGCAGTCCTATTCCGGTGAGACCACCCTGTCCTATCTTGTGCAGTTCATGGGCCTCACCGTGCAAAACTTCTTGTCCGCTGGCACCGGTATCGCGGTCATGTTCGCGCTCATCCGCGGTTTCCGTCAGGTCAAGGAGCAGGGTCTGGGTTCCTTCTGGGTCGACCTCACCCGCACCGTCCTGTATGTGCTCATCCCGCTGAACCTCGTGTTCGGCATCTGCCTGGCTGCCGGTGGCGTCATCTCCAACTTCCAGCCGGCTCAGAAGGCCGAGCTCGTAGAGCCCGTCGCTGTCCAGCCTAATGCAGACGGCGGCTGGAGCGTCATCGACGGCGCCCAGATCGAGGGCGACACGGTCAAGGTCGACGGCAAGGTTGTCGAGGGCGCGCGCGTGGTCACCGAGCAGTTCCTGCCCCAGGGTCCCGCGGCTCCTCAGGTCGCCATCAAGCAGTCCGGCACCAACGGCGGCGGCTTCTTCGGCGTGAACTCCGCTCATCCGTATGAGAACCCCAGTGCCTTCACCAACATCATCGAGATGACCAGCCTGCTGCTGATCCCGGCCGCCTGCTGCTTCACCTTCGGTATCGGCGTCAAGAACACCAAGCAGGGCAAGGCCATCTTTGCCGCCATGTTCATCCTGCTGGTGATCTTCACCGGCATCATTGCCGTCAACGAGCATGCGGGCACCCCGCAGCTGGCCGATGGCGGAGCGGTCAATATCGAGATGACCGACGGCCAGGCCGGCGGCAACATGGAGGGCAAGGAGAGCCGTTTCGGTATCGCCTCCTCTTCTACCTGGTCCGCTTTCACGACGGCTGCTTCCAACGGCTCGGTTAACTCCATGCACGACTCCTACACTCCGCTGGGCGGTTTTATCCAGATGCTCCAGATTGCTCTGGGCGAGGTCGTCTTCGGCGGCGTGGGCTGCGGCCTGTACGGCATGATCGGCTTCGCCATCCTCACAGTGTTCATCGCCGGCCTCATGGTCGGACGCACGCCTGAGTTCCTGGGCAAGAAGATCGAGCCGGGCGAGATGCGCTGGGCAGTTGTCCTGTGCTTGGCAACTCCGTTTGCCATTCTGGTGTGCTCGGCCATCGCCTGCATGGTGCCCGGTCTTGCCGACCAGCTCAACAATGGTGGCGCGCACGGCTTCTCCGAGGCGCTGTATGCCTTCACCTCATGCGGCGGCAACAACGGATCGGCGTTTGCAGGCATGAACTGCAACATTCCCTGGATCAACGTCATGCTCGGCCTCGAGATGCTGTTCGCCCGCTTCATGCCCATCATCGGTACGCTGGCTATCGCCGGCTCGCTGGCCAAGAAGGGTAAGGTCGCCGAGAGCGCCGGTACCCTGTCTACCACCAACGGCATGTTCGTATTCCTGCTCGTGTTCATCGTTCTGCTGATCGGTGCCCTGAGTTTCTTCCCGGCTCTGGCGCTTGGCCCCGTTGCCGAGTTCTTCCAGATGATTGCGTAAAGGAGGGCGCAGATTTATGGCTATGCAAAAAGACATGATGGGCCGCGCGGTCCGCGACTCGTTTGCCAAACTGGATCCTCGCGTCCAGATTCAAAACCCGGTCATGTTCCTGGTGTGGCTTTCCGCCGTCATGACCTCCGTCCTGGCCGTCGCTTCCATCTTCGGTGTGCAGGACGCGGGTGTGCCCACCTACTATGTGGTCGCCATCGCGGTCATCCTGTGGCTCACCGACCTGTTCTCGAACTTCGCCGAGGCGCTTGCCGAGGGCCGCGGTAAGGCTCAGGCCGATTCCCTGCGTGCGGCCAAGAAGGATGTCGAGGCCCATCGCATCGAGTCCGTTAAGGACAAGGAACACTTCACCGTCGTTCCCGGCACCGAGCTTACGCGCGGCGACCTGGTGATCGTACGCGCCGGCGAGCAGATTCCCGGCGATGGCGACGTCATCGAGGGCGCTGCCTCCGTTGACGAGTCCGCCATCACCGGTGAGTCCGCCCCCGTGGTCCGCGAGGCCGGCGGCGACCGCTCTGCCGTTACCGGCGGTACCGCGGTGCTGTCCGATTGGATCATCGTCAAGATCTCCAGTGAGCCCGGCCAGAGCTTCCTGGACAAGATGATCGCGATGGTCGAGGGTGCCGCGCGCAAGAAGACCCCTAACGAGATCGCTCTGGAGATCTTCCTGGTGGCCCTCTCCATCGTCTTTATCCTGGTCACGCTGGCCCTGTATTGTTACTCCTGCTTCTCGGTCGGTCTTCACGACATGGACAACCCCACGGCCGTGACTACGCTCGTGGCGCTGCTCGTGTGCCTGGCTCCCACTACCATCGGCGCCCTTCTGTCCGCCATCGGCATCGCCGGCATGAGCCGTCTGAACGAGGCCAACGTGCTGGCCATGTCCGGCCGCGCCATCGAGGCCGCCGGCGACGTCGACATCCTCATGCTCGACAAGACCGGCACCATCACCCTGGGTAACCGCCAAGCCGCCGAGTTCATCCCGGTCGACGGCATCGATCCCGCGGAGCTGGCCGATGCCGCCCAGCTTTCCTCGCTGGCCGACGAGACCCCCGAAGGCCGTTCCATCGTCGTGCTCGCCAAGGAGCAGTTCGCTCTGCGCGGCCGCACGCTCGAGGATAAGGGTATGGAGTTCATCCCCTTTACCGCGGCGACCCGCATGTCCGGTGTGAACTACGAGGGCAATGAGATCCGCAAGGGCGCTGCCGATTCCATGCGCACCTATGTGGAGGCAGCCGGCGGCGTGTTCTCCCAGGAGTGCGACGAGGCCGTCGAGCGCATCGCCAAGGCCGGCGGCACCCCGCTGGTCGTGACCAAGAACTGCCGCGTGCTGGGCGTTGTGTACCTCAAGGACATCATCAAGTCCGGCGTTAAGGAGAAGTTCGCCGACCTGCGCAAGATGGGCATCAAGACCATCATGGTGACGGGCGACAACCCGCTCACCGCCGCGGCAATCGCCGCCGAGGCCGGCGTTGACGACTTCCTGGCCGAGGCCACCCCTGAAGGCAAGCTCGAGAAGATTCGCGAGTTCCAGCGTGAGGGGCACCTGGTCGCCATGACCGGCGACGGCACCAACGACGCGCCCGCTCTGGCCCAGGCCGATGTCGCCGTGGCCATGAACACGGGCACCCAGGCTGCCAAGGAGGCCGGCAACATGGTTGACCTCGACTCCAGCCCCACCAAGCTCATCGAGGTCGTGCGTATCGGCAAGCAGCTGCTCATGACCCGCGGTTCGCTCACGACCTTCTCGGTGGCCAACGACATGGCGAAGTACTTCGCTATCATCCCGGCCCTTTTCTCGCCGATCTACCCGGGCCTTGGCGCGCTCAACATCCTCGGTCTGGCAAGCCCGCTGTCCGCGGTTCTTTCGGCCATCATCTATAACGCGCTCGTTATCGTCGCGCTGATCCCGGCCGCGCTGAAGGGCGTTAAGTACCGCGAGGTGCCGTCCGGACAGCTGCTGATCCACAACCTGCTCGTGTGGGGTCTGGGCGGCATCGTTGCCCCGTTCGTATTCATCAAGCTCATCGACATGCTGCTCGCGTTCTGCGGCATTATGTAAGTGGAGGTTTGTATGTTCAAAGGTGTTGCATCGCGCGCACTGGGCGTGTTCGCGCTGTTTACCGTTGTCTGCGGCCTGGGCTATACGCTCGTCGTGACCGGCATCGCCCAGGTTGCGTTCCCGTATCAGGCGAACGGTTCACTCATTACGGTCGACGACAAGATCGTGGGCTCCGAGCTGATCGGCCAGAACTTCGAGGATGAGGACCATATGTGGGGTCGTATTCAGAACGTGTCAATTGTCGAAGGCGAAGACGGCGAGCTCATGGCGTATGGTGCCCCGTCCAACCTGTCCCCGGCGAGTGAGGAGTATCGGCAGCTGATGGATACGCGCGTGAAGAAGATCCGCGCCGCCAACCCCGATGCCGATATGGACGCTGTGCCCGTCGACCTGGTGACGTGTTCTGGCTCAGGGCTCGACCCCGAGATCTCCCCCGATGCCGCCGAGTACCAGGTACCGCGCCTGGCGAAGGCCACGGGCAAGAGCGAAGGCGAGGTTCGCGAGATCATCGCCCAGTGCACCAAGGGCCGATTCCTGGGCGTCTTCGGCGAGCCTACGGTCAATGTGCTCAAGGTGAACCTTATGCTGGACGGCGCGCTGTAGGTGAGGGAGTGGCGGATGAGGGCGTGACTGACTATCTGAGCCCTCAATTCCACCCCGCCCATCAGTTGCGGTGAAATACGGACTGTTTTGCCTGTCAAAAGCCTCATCTACTCCGTATTCCACCGCAATTTTTTTGTGAGGGTCGGGATTGAGGGCGGGAGTGCGAGCGAGCGCGGATGCGGCGGTTACTGATACGATAAGTACGTTAGCAACTGCCGCCCAGCGGCTCAAACGAAAGGAACCCTGTATGGAGTCCTCCGCCTATCCGATGCTCTTTAGCCCGATCAAGGTCGGTACGACCGAGGTTAAGAACCGCGTCTTTATGCCGCCGGTGTCCACGAACCTGGCCGATCACGGCTATGTGACCGACGACTTGGTCGATCATTACCGTGCCCGTGCCAAGGGCGGCGTGGGCCTCATCATCACCGAGGTCGTGACGGTCGAGCCTACCTATACCTATCTGCCGGGTGACATGTGCTGCTACGACGACACGTTTATCCCTGGCTGGGAAAAGCTCGCCGCGGCCGTCCACGAGTATGGCTGCAAGATCATGCCGCAGCTCTTCCACCCCGCCTACATGGCCTTTAACATTCCGGGCACGCCGCGCCTGATCGCTCCATCCTTTGTGGGCCCGTCCTATGCCCGCGAGGCGCCGCGTCCTATCACGGTCGATGAGATTCACGAGCTCACGCATCAGTTTGGCGACGCTGCCGTGCGTATGCAGAAGGCCGGTGTCGATGGCGTTGAGGTCCACGCAGCGCACGCCCACGGTATGCTCGGCGGCTTTTTGACTCCGCTCTACAACAAGCGTACCGACGAGTACGGCGGCTCGCTCGATGCCCGCATGCGCTTCCTGCTCGAGGTCATCGCCGAGATTCGCGAGCGCTGCGGCAAGGACTTTATCATCGACGTCCGCATCTCGGGCGATGAGTACACCGATGGCGGTCTGACCCTCAACGATATGATCTACGTCTCGCGTCGCCTGGAGAAGGCCGGCGTCGACATGATTCATGTGTCGGGCGGCACCACCATCAAGCGCGGTTCCGCGATTCCTGCCGCCGGTACCCAGCAGGCCTCGCACGCTGCCTGCTCGCGCGAGATCAAAAAGCACGTCAACATTCCTGTCGCCACCGTCGGCCGCATCAACGAGGCCTGGATCGCCGAGGAGCTGATCGAGGACGGCGCTGCCGACATCTGCATGATGGGCCGCGCCAATCTGTGCGATGCCGAGTTCTGCAATAAGGCCGCTGCCGGCAACGCCGACGACATCCGCCCCTGCATCGGTTGCCTGCGCTGCCTGAACGGCATTATGTTCGGCAAGCGCATCTCCTGCACCGTCAACCCGGACGTGGAGCGCGACGAGGCTGGTTACGAGCCTGCCGCCGAGGCTAAGAACGTGCTGGTTGTGGGCGCTGGTCCTGCGGGCATGGAGGCAGCCTACATTGCCGCCAAGCGCGGACACAACGTGGTGCTCGTGGATAAGCAGGATGAGCCGGGCGGCGAGATGCGCATCGCGGCCGTTCCGCCGGCAAAGCAGGAACTCACCCGCGTGATCAAGTATCAGTACCGTCGCCTGGCCGAGGTCGGTGTGAAGTGCGTATTTGGTACCGAGCTTTCGGCCGAGGACATTCAGCGTGACTACGCGGGCTACGAGGTCGTCCTGGCTTATGGCGCCGAGCCCATCGCTCCGGCCTTCATGCAGGGCTTTAAGCAGGTTATGACGGCCGATGACCTGCTGGGTGGCAAGGCTTTCCCGGGCAAGAAGATCGTCATTGTGGGCGGCGGCACCGTTGGCTGCGAGACGGCCGATTACCTGGCCCCGTTGGTCAACGACCTGTCGCCGGCCAACCGCGATGTCACCGTCATCGAGATGACCAAGACGCTCGCCGCCAACGAGGGCGGTGCCGGTCGCGCGGTGCTCATCACGCGCATGCTCTCCAAGGGTGTCCACGTGCTGACTGAGGCCAAGGTGACCGAAATCACAGAGGACACCATCAGCTACGAGAAGGACGGCGAGGTCCACACCATCGCCGGTGCCGATACGCTGGTGCTTGCCATGGGCTATCGTCCCAATACCAAGCTGGCCGACGACCTTGCCGCTGCCGGCGTTGCCACCCACGTGCTGGGTGACGCCAACAAGTGCGGCAACATCCGCGACGCCATCGGCGATGGCTACAAGGTTGCCTGCGAGCTCTAGTCAACCCCTGGTGCATTGGGAGGGGCATCCCTGCGCCATCCGATAGCAAAACAGCGGCGGGGTCCCGGGTTTCGGGATGCCGCCGCTTGCTCTTGTGATCCTGGCGACGCGAGCGCGCCCTATTTCACCGCAACTGATGAGATAGGGGATGCGATAGTATTACGGGTGATATTCGACAAACCGTGAGCTTCATCCGAGGGCTTTATGGAACAACACCAGCATTATCAGAGCTTGCAAGATCAGGCATACAACGCATTGCGCTCCAAGATCATCTATGCCGAGCTCAAGCCCGGCACGCGTCTTTCGGCGATTGGTCTGGAAAAGGAGACAGGAATCGGGCGCACGCCCATTCGCGAGTCCTTTGTGCGCCTGCGTGAGCAGGAGCTGGTGGAAACGCGTCCCAAAAGCGGCACCTATGTCTCAAAAATCAGCATGGAGCGCGCCGAGAACGCCTGTTTCTTGCGCGAGAAACTCGAGAGAAGCGTGCTTATTAAATGCTGTTCGGCCGCCTCGCCTGAGCAAAAGCATCGGCTCGAGCAGATTCTTGCCGAGTCTGAGTCACTCGACCATGGCGAAACGCGTCGCTTTTTCGATCTGGACAACCTGTTTCATGAGACGTGTTTTGAGATTGCCGGTCGTCACATGTTGTGGGATTGGATGAAGAGCGTCAACACGCATTTTGAGCGATACAACTGGTTGCGTATGGTGTCGCAGGACCTGGATTGGGAGCCGATTCGTCGGCAGCATCGCCGGATTCTCGAGGCCATTAAGAGGGGTGATACCGATGCGGCGAGTTATCTGGCAGAGACGCACTTGCACCTGATGCCCGAGGAGCAGGGCCCGGTTATCGCCTTACATCCCGACTATTTTGAGCTGCCTAAAGACTCGAATAACTAGCCCATCATTGCATCTGCTCGAGACGCAAAAACGATGCTGCTCACCTACAGCGCTTTGCAACCGAGATTTTTAAAAAATGCCTAAAATGGCTCAGACTTCCGACATTGGGAAACGGGGTGCGCTATGGCGCAGATGAGAATCAAGGACATTGCCGCCGAGGCGGGCGTGAGTCCGGCCACGGTCTCGCGCTATCTCAACAACCGCCCCGGGCAAATGACCGAGGAAACCCGTGCTCGCATCGCGGCGGTTATCGAGCGCACCGGCTATCGCCCGCGTGCCGCCGCGCGCAATCTGCGCAGCTCGCGGACCAACCTCATCGGTGTGATCCTGGCCGACATCGCCAACCCGTTCTCCAGCGCCATGCTCGAAGGACTTTCCGCCAGCGCCGCCGCGCGCGGCTGCTCGCTCATGACGGCCATTAGTGGCAACGACTCCGCTAAGGAAGCGGAGTCGCTCACCAGACTTATCGATGCCGGCGTGGACGGCCTGGTCGTCAACACCTGCGGAGGTAATGACGAGGCGATCGCCGCGGCAGCGGGACGTCTGCCGGTTGTGCTGCTTGACCGCGATGTTGCCGACGGCGGTGTCGATCTGGTGACATCTAACAACCGTGAGCTAGTCGCCGGCTTGGTAGACGCCTTGGCCGTTGCGGGCAGCGAGCGTCTGTGCCTGCTCACCGAGGCAAGCGACGATAGCCCCGTGCGTCGAGAGCGCGCTGAAGCCTTTACCGATGAGCTTTCGCGACGCGGCCTTGCGGGTGAGGTTGTCACCTTGGCCGATGGCGGTGCCACGGGCGTCGGTCGCTTGGACGAGACTATCCGCGGCTATGCAGGCAAAAAGCTCGGCCTTATCGCTGTCAACGGCTTGGTCTTCCTGCGTCTGACCGAGGCCCTGGCGCAGTTGGGACCTTCGTTGCCGGCGGGTCTCAAAATCGCGACGTTTGACGATTGCCCCTGGAACCGCGTGCTCTTTGGCGGCGTCACCACGGCCGCGCAAGACACCCTTACCATTGCCGAGTGCGTAGTCGAGCGCCTCTCCGAGCGCATCGACGTCGTTACCACCACCGTGGGCGAGGCCGCAAAGCTGGCGCCCAAACGCATCGAGATCCCCGGCCACATCGAGCACCGCGCATCGACCTCGCGCTAGTCACTCGTTCGCAACTGCCTGTTCGCGCACGTTTTTTGAGCGCTTGATACGCTTTAACCCTGCGGAAACATTTTTCTGCGATAGTATCTGCGATATAGACCAGTCGAAACCCGCCCGAAAGAAAGGGGAGCGACATGAACCAGCAGAACATCGATTACGTACTCCGCTCCGTAGAGCAGCGTGACATCCGCTTTGTGCGTCTGTGGTTTGTCGACATTCTCGGCCGCCTCAAGAACTTTGCCATTAGCCCCGAGGACCTCGAGGTCGCTTTTGAGGAGGGTATCGGCTTTGACGGCTCGGCCATCGAGGGCTTTGCCACGCCCGAGGAAGCCGACATGCTCGCATTCCCTGATGCTTCGACCTTCCAGATTCTGCCGTGGCGCCCGAGCCACAACGGCGTTGCCCGTGTGTTCTGCGATGTGTGCACTCCCGATTGCAAGCCCTTTGCCGGCGACCCGCGCGATGCCCTGCGCCGCATGTTCCGCAAGGCCGAGAAGGCTGGCTATCTGCTCAACGTGGGCGCCGAGCTGGAGTATTACTACTTCCCCGACGAGCACACCCCCGAGCCGCTCGACAACGTGGGCTACTTCGATCTTTCGGTGAGCGATGCCGCTCGCGACCTGCGCCGCAACACGGTCCTCACGCTCGAGAAGATGTCCGTGCCCGTGGAGTACACCTTCCACGCCGCCGGTCGCTCGCAGCACGGCATGAGCCTGCGCCACGCCGAGGCCCTGAGCATGTCCGACGCCATCACCACGGCTAAACTCATCATTAAGCAGCAGGCCTACGAGAGCGGCTGCCACGCCTCCTTTATGCCCAAGCCGTTGGCAGGCGAGGACGGCAGCGCTATGTTCCTGTGCCAGTCGCTATTCGACCACGACGGCAACAACGTCTTTTGGGGCGAGGACGACGAGAAGTACCACCTCTCCGACGTCGCCAAGCACTACATGGCCGGCATCCTGGCGCATGCCCGCGAGATTAGCGCCATCACCAACCCCACGGTCAACTCGTACAAGCGCATCACCACGGGCGGCGACTCCGTGCCGCAGTACGCCACGTGGGGCCTGCGCAACCGCGCGAGTATGGTCCGCATCCCGGTCTACAAACCCGGCAAGCAGCTGTCCACGCGCATCGAGCTTCGTAGCCCCGACCCCATGGCCAACCCGTACCTGGTCAACGCCGTCACGCTGGCGGCTGGTCTCGACGGCATCGAGCGCAAGCTGGAGCTCCCGCCCGAGGCCACGGCCGAGACGCTCAAGCTCTCCGACCGTCAGATGGTCGAGGCCGGCTACACGCCGCTGCCGCGTTCGCTCAAAGAGGCGCTCGACGTGTTTGAGGACTCGCAGTTTATGAAGGATGCCCTCGGCGAGCACATCCACAGCTTCTTCCTCAAAAAGAAGCGCGACGAGTGGCATAAGTTTGAGTCTACGATCACCGAGTGGGAGATCAAGCACTACCTGGCGAACTCCTAATCGCGTTGGCTTGTTCCAGTACGATTGAGCTCATTTCCTTGGAGGCCGATATGTCCGAAAAGAGTGCCCTGTTCATGGCGCGCACGACGCGCTTCCACGAGTTTGCCCGCAGCTTGACGACCACCCTGGGGGTCGAGGTGAGCCTGGCAACCCCCGATTCGCCGACTGCAGCGCACGACTTTGACCTGCTGATCCTCGATTCCGATGGCATCCGCAGCGACCGCATCGATCAGATTGCCAAGTGGCTTGACGATCGCGGCGGTGTCCCCATGCTGGTGATTGTCGACGACGAGGCGCTCGGCACCCTGCGCCTGCCGAATCACGCGCATGCCGACTTTGTATGCCCCACGGCGACGCCCAACGAGCTTAAGGCTCGCGCGCAGCGCCTGATGGGCGAGGAAGAGACCGTCACCGCCGACGATGTGCTCAACATCGATAACCTCGAGATTAACCTGGCTACCTACCAGGTGACGCTCGATAACGAGCCCATCGACCTGACGCTGATGGAGTATTCGCTGCTGAGCTTTTTGGCGACGCACCCCAACCGTGCCTACAGCCGCGAAGTGCTGCTGCACCGCGTGTGGGGCTTTGAGTACTGCGGCGGCACGCGTACCGTCGACGTGCACATCCGACGCATCCGCTCCAAGGTGGGCCCGCAGATCGCGGCCCACATCACTACCGTCCGCGGCGTAGGCTACCTGTTTAAGGACTAGATTTCCACCACAAAGGGGACAGGCACCTTTGTGGTGGTTTTGCCGCATATGCGGGCTCCTTTCGGGTTTGCAGAAGAACTTAAGCCTTCCTAAAAGATTGCGTTCTCATACACGTGCACCCGCATATTGGGGTACAACTCAACGTGAACAATGATGGCCCGCCACGTGTTTGGCGGGCCTTTGGTTATTTGACGAAAGGATCGCAGCTATGAGCGAGAACGATTCCCAGCGTCCCCAGGATGTTGGCAATGCCGGCGAGACTCAGCAGCAGCCGCGCGTGCAGGTGGAGTCGACGCCTGCCGGCAGCAACATTCCCTACGTGCAGGCTTACGACACACAGACCGGCAAGCCGCTGGGCGGCCAGCAGGTTGTAAACAAGCACACAGTGGTCAAGACCAAGACCAAAAAGCTGCCGATCTTTATTACGGCGCTCGCCGGCTGCGCCTGCGGCGCCCTGCTGGTCATCGCGCTCATTATGAGTGGCACGCTCAACATTGGCGGCGGAAAGAATGCCGTGACGGCGGGTGCTTCGGGTTCGTCGACGCAAAAGATTACGATCGACTCCGAGGACACCACGCTGGCCGAGGCCGTTTCTGCCAAGGCCTTGCCCTCCGTCGTTTCCATCACCGCCACTTCGAGCGGCAGCCAGAATGGCTCGCTTTCGCAGTCTGCCGACGAGTCGGATGGCTCGGGCAGCGTCGGCTCGGGCGTTGTGCTCGATACCGAGGGCCATATCCTCACCAACAACCATGTGGTCGATGGCTATGACCAGTACGTGGTGACCATGGACGACGGCACCACCTACGAGGCCGAGTTCGTGGGCAACGATGCTTCGAGCGACCTGGCCGTCATCAAGCTCAAGGATGCAGACGCCTCTAAGCTCACGCCGATCGAGATCGGTGATTCCTCCAAGCTCAACGTGGGCGAGTGGGTCATGGCCATCGGTTCGCCGTTTGGCAACGAACAGTCTGTCTCCACGGGCATCGTCTCGGCGCTCTATCGCTCCACGGCCATGAGCTCTACCAGCGGCAACACCATCTACGCCAACATGATCCAGACCGATGCCGCCATCAACCCGGGCAACTCCGGCGGCGCGCTCGTCAACGACAACGGCGAGCTCGTGGGCATTAACTCGCTTATCGAGAGCTATTCGGGCTCCAGCTCGGGCGTGGGCTTTGCCATTCCGGTCAACTATGCCAAGAATATTGCCGACCAGATCATCGACGGTAAGACGCCGGTGCACCCGTACCTGGGCGCCACGCTTTCGAGCGTCAACGCGCTCAACGCCCGCACCAACAAGCTGAGCACCGACAGCGGCGCGTATGTGGCGAGCGTCGTCGAGGATGGTCCCGCCGCCAAGGCTGGCATCCAAGAAGGCGATGTCATTACCAAGCTGGGCGACGACGAGATTACGAGCGCCGATGGCCTAATCATCGCGCTGCGCAGCCACGAGGTGGGCGAGAAGGTCGAGATCACGCTCATGCGCGGCAAGGACGAGAAGAAGGTCACCGTCGAGCTGGGCTCCGACGAGGAGCTACAGAACCAGCAGCAGGACGACAGCGCGACCGACACCGGCAACGGCGGTATTACCGACGAGCAGCTGCGCCAGTATCTGGAGGAGCTGCTAGGCCAGCAGGGCCAGGGCCAGGGCTACGGCCAGGGTTACTAACGAGCCGCACATACCGATGCCAGAGGGGGCTGTCCCGTCAATGCGGGACAGCCCCCTCTTTTCTCATCGATCCGTTGGGGATGGAGGAAACCGGATCATTTGGAAATGGCAAGGGCATGAGTTGATCGCGCAATCCATCCCGGTGCGTCGACTGCCGATTCGATGCGGTTCGAAAGGGTTATTCGGCGCCATGGTGACCGGTGGTACTCTAGTATCCGTTTGAAATCGAGCGAAGGAGTGCCGCTATGGAGCAATCGAGCCTGTTTGGTGACGGCGTGGACATCGATACCGAAACGCCCACGAGCACGGATACCGTTGCGCCGACCGATGCCCGTGCCCAGGCGGCAGCGCGTGCGGCCGAGCTGCGCCACGAGCTCGATTACCACGCCTATCGCTACTACATGCTCGACGCGCCCGAGATCACGGACGCCGCCTTTGACAAAATGCTCGTTGAGCTGCAAGAAATCGAGGCGACCTACCCCGACCTGGTGACGCCCGACAGCTATACCCAGCGCGTTGGCGGCTACGTGAGCGAGCAGTTTACGCCAGTCACGCACATGGCGCGCATGTATTCCATGGACGATGCCATGGACCTGGACGAGCTCGACGCATGGCTCCAGCGCACCGAGGATGCGCTCGGTGCCGGCAGCGTCACCTATACCTGCGAGCTTAAGATCGACGGTCTGGGCGTGGCACTTACCTACCAAAACGGCACCTTTGTGCGCGCCGCCACGCGCGGCGATGGTACCACGGGCGAGGACGTGTCGCTCAACGTCCGTACCATCAAGGACGTGCCTATGCACCTGTCCGAGCCGGCGCTCGCTCACATGGGTGCCGACCGCGAGCGCACCATCGAGGTGCGCGGCGAGGTCTATATGCCCAAAGGCAGCTTTGTACGTCTGAATGAAGAGGCCGATGCCGAGGGCCGCGACCCCTTCGCCAACCCGCGCAACGCCGCTGCTGGCAGCCTGCGTCAGAAGGATCCCAAGGTTACGGCGCGGCGCGACCTGGCCACCTTTATCTATGCCATCGCCGATACCGATCCACTGCACGTCCACAGCCAGCGCGAGTTCCTCGATTGGCTGCGTAGCGCCGGCTTTAGCGTCAACCCCAACGTGGCTCGCTGTGCCACGCCGGCCGAGGTCCACGAGTTCTGCGCCCAGGCGCTCGAGCATCGCGGCGACCTGGACTACGACATCGACGGCGTGGTCGTAAAGGTCGACAGCTTTCAGCAGCAGCTCGACCTGGGCTTTACCGCCCGCGCACCGCGCTGGGCCATTGCCTTTAAGTTTCCGCCCGAGGAAAAGCAGACCGTCCTGCGCGAGATTCGCATCCAGGTGGGTCGCACCGGTGTGCTCACGCCGGTCGCCGAGTTCGACCCGGTGACGGTTGCCGGCTCCACCATCGCGCGCGCCACGCTGCACAACATCGACGAGATTCGTCGCAAAAACGTGCGCGAGGGCGACACGATTATCGTGCACAAGGCGGGCGACGTGATTCCCGAGGTCGTGGGTCCGGTGCTCGACAAGCGCCCGGCCGATTCGGTCGACTGGCACATGCCCGAGGTCTGCCCCGTGTGCGGCAGCCCCGTGGTCCACGAGGATGGCGAGGTCGCTTACCGCTGCGTCTCCATCGATTGCCCTGCGCAGCTCAAGGAGCGCCTGCTCCACTGGGTGAGCCGCGGCTGCATGGACGTCGACGGCCTGGGCGACGAGATCGTCGACAAGATGATCGCTGCTGGCCTGATTCACGACGTCGCGGACTTCTACCAGCTCACGGTCGACGATATCGCCGGCCTGGACACGGGGCGTACCTATGCCAGCTCCAACAGCAAAAAGGGCGTCAAGAAGGGCGACCCCATCCCGGTAGGCCTCAAGACGGCTGAGAAAATCATCGCCGAGCTCAACAAGTCCAAGAGCCAGCCGCTCGGTCGCGTGCTGTTTGCCCTGGGTATCCGCCACGTGGGCAAGAGTGTGGGTGAGGTCATCGCCGAGCGATTCCTGTCGATTGACAAGCTCATCTTGGCGAGCGAAGAGGATATTGCCGAGTGCGAGGGCATCGGCCCCAAGATTGCGGCGAGCGTTAAGCAGTTCCTGGCCGTGCCCGAGAACCTTGCCGTGCTGGAACGTCTGCGTCAGGCGGGCCTTTCGCTCGAGGTCGACTTGGGCGCTGCGCACGCGCAAGCCGCAGCCGACGCTGGCGTGGCGGGCGAGCTCGCCGACGCACAGCCGCTTGCGGGTCTGACCTTCGTGCTCACCGGCACGCTCGTCAACCGCACGCGCGACGAGGCGGGCGCGGCGCTCAAGGTGCTCGGCGCCAAGGTTTCGGGCAGCGTGTCAAAGAAGACGAGCTATCTGGTCGCCGGCCCCAAAGCGGGCTCCAAGCTCACCAAGGCTGAGCAGCTGGGCGTACCCGTACTGGACGAGGATGCACTCGAGCAGATCTTGGCGACTGGTGAGGTGCCCCAGGCTTAGTACATCGATAACCAAATTAGAAAACCTCCCGGAAAGGTTGATACTTTCCGGGAGGTTTTTATTTGGGCGTGGTGGCGGGCAGCATGATCTGCGTCATGTAGGTTGCTGAGGGTGACCCTGCGGAGCGGTGTCGTTCCGGAGCGATAGAAGATTCATTCAAAGCAAAGGGGCCCCGCAGTGAGGTCTCACAACGGGGCTGCCCCATTGTGATGAGTTTTATACACTTTAACATTAATATTAACGTGTATACTTAGCAGTGAAGATATATGTTGAGAGGAGCAGTTATGGTTACCGTCGCGTTTTCGGAACTGCGCCAAAACCTTACGCAGGTGGCCGAAAAGGTTGCCAATGAGGGCGAGGAGGTTGTGGTCTTCAAGCGGAGCAAGCCGTTGTTCAAGATCGTGCCGCTCGACTATGAAGGTCCAGTTACGGTGGAATATGACGCTGCCCAGGAGCGTGGGGGCGCAAAACCGACGTGCGGCACGGGCAAGCCCAAGCGCGACGTGGGTACGATGTGGCATCCCAAGATCACCTGGAAGGAGATCCGTGAGATGCTCGCGGAGAATGAGGACTACCAGGAGTATCTCGATATCGTGGCTAACATGCCAAAGGGAACGCCGCTCGATACGATGACGGTTGAAGATGAAAAGCGCGTCGCGAGGGAGCGCTACCTATGAGGGCATTTCTCGATACCAATTTTCTGCTCGATTGCGTGCTGCCGGGCCGGCCGGAGCATGGGGCGGCGCAAACGACCAAGGGGCTCGTTGACGTGGGACTTATCGAGGGTGTTGTTTCGGCCTGCTCTCTCAAGGACGCGTACTACATTCTCACTAAACAGGCAGGCGAGGCGCGCGCCCGCGAGGTAGTGCGCGACTGTCTTAAGAGCTACTCGGTAGAGCCTCTCGACCAAGAAGCTTGTTTTACCTCCGCCTATTCCGATGAGCCGGACTTTGAGGACGGCTGTATCCGTGCGATGGCCGAGCGTGCCGGCGTGGACTTTATCATCACGCGTGACCGCGCCGCTTTTGTGCGCTCGACCATCAAGACCTTCTCGCCTGCAGAGTTCATCCGTGCGTTTCCGATTCCGGAGGAGTAAAACCGCCATATCGGGGATTGTCCTCGACATGGCGGTTCTCCTGTAGCTGACGCTCGTTAGTTGAGCTGCACTGCATGCCTGTCCGGGAGGTTCTTAATCGAGCACAGTAACGGGCACCGTGATCTGTGTCACGTAGGTTGTGGGGTCGTCGCTGATGATGTCGTCGATGAGGGCGATCTCGCGCGAGGGCCCGGCGGGTGCCAGGTTGTGTTCGTGCATATAGCCGAGTAGCTGCTCATAGCGCGAGCCCGCCTGCCCGTGCGTGCCGCGGAAGCTAATGGTCAAACAGCGTGCGGCGGGGCGTACCTCGACGTCGCCCAAGTACTCATCGGTGTCATCGAGCAGCAGGAAGACCTCGTCGTAGCCGTCAAAGTCACCGGCGTCAAGGCGCTCGGCGCTAATCCCAATGCCCAAGTTGCCCAGGAAGACAAAGGTCTCATGCTGGCCCTTCTGCAGTTGACGAATTTGCCACTCCAACGCATAGGCGTCGGTAGGGTTGACGCGTTCGCGCAACACGGCGCAGCGAAGCTCGGGCGCATCGATTGTGCAAATGGTATCGAGCTCGGTGTTCAAGGCATCATGCAGTAGAGCAAGCCGGTTATCGATCTTGCGCGACACGCGCTCCAACTCGCGGCGCTTGCGCTCGATGAGCTCCTGCTGCTGAGCCAGCTGCCGCTGCATGAGGTCTACATCGCGCGTGGTCACAAACTCACGGATCTGCGCTAGCGGCAGGTCGAGAACACGCAGGTGACTGATGGTGTTGAGGGTGGAGAGCTGCCGCGATCCGTAGTAGCGGTATCCACTCGCCGGATCGATGTGCGCCGGGTCCAGCAAGCCCATCTGCTCGTAATGGCGCAGCGTGCCCACGCTCAGGTTAAACAGGCGCGCCACCTCGCCAATACGGAGCAGGCCTTCGGTATGTTCGGTTGGCGAGTCGGTCATGGGACTGCTCCTTTCAATGGGCGGGGAAGGGGCGCCGAGGTCGTGCGGCGCGGCCGTCGTATGACACAAACGATCCGCTACGCTACCAACTTGTCAAAAGCTCCGCGCCGGTTAAGCACGGTAAACGCGACAACACAGATGACTGCCGACAAAATCGATCCGCACGGCGAAGCGATGCCCATGGGAAACAGCGTGTCGGAATAGGCGTTCGACAGCAGCCACGCGCCGGGTACGCGAATGAGCGCCACGGCCAGCACGTTGTGCGCAAAGCCGATGTAGCTCTTGCCGTATGCAGCGAAAAAGCCGCTAAAGCAAATGTGGATGCCGGCAAAGATTGCGTCGAAAATATAACTGTGCATATAGCCGGTACCGGCCGCGACCACCGCGGGGTCCTTGGCAAAAAAGCCGATAAACGCCGGCGCCACCAGCCACATCAGCATCGTGATCAGACAGCCGTACACCACCGAGATCGTCATGGCATCCTTGAGTACCTGACGCGCACGACCGCCCTTTCCTGCACCGGCGTTTTGCGCCGTGAGCGCGCTGACGGTGGCGCCCATGGAACTCGGAACAATGAACAAAAAGCTGATCATCTTCTCGACCAGGCCTACGGCGGCGGCGTCGACGAGCCCTCGGTGGTTGGCGATGACGGTGATAAACATAAACGCCACCTGGATGCAGCCGTCCTGTACAGCCACAGGCACGCCGATCTTAAGAATGCTGCCGAGCACCTCGGGCTGGGGGCGCAGGTCGCTGCGCTTAACGTGGATGTTCGTGCGGCGGCTCTTGAGCCACACGAGCGCGAGGGCAACGCTGGCCGTCTGGGCGGTCACTGTGCCGAGCGCCGCGCCCACGGGGCCGAGCCCCATGTGGCCGATAAATAGAAAGTCGAGCGCGATGTTGATGATGCATGCCACGCCAATCACGTACATAGGCGAGCGCGAATCGCCCAGCCCGCGAAAGATGGCCGAGAGAATGTTGTATGCGGCGATAAACGGAATGCCGACAAAGCAGATACGCAGGTAGGCGGCGGTGCCTTCGACCGCCTCGGGCGGCGTGCCAATGAGCGCCACAACCTGCGGGCAAAGTGCAAACAAGATGACGGCCAGTACTACCGAGACGCCCATAAACAGCGTGATGGTATTGCCGATGGCGGTCTCGGCGCGGTCGAAGCGGCGCGAGCCCACGGCGTGGCCGACGATGACCGTCGTTCCCATGGCCAGGCCCACGAGCGTCACGGTAATGATATAGAGCGTCTGCGCGCCATTGCCCACAGCGGTGATGCCGGCGGCGCCGCTAAACTGCCCCATCATATACAGGTCGGCCATGCCGTAGAGCATCTGCAAAAAGTACGAGAGCATATAGGGCAGGGCAAAGACCGCGATGGTCTTAAGGACATTGCCGCGTGTGAGGTCGTGTTCCATGAGCGGGGGCACTTTCTGACTGGGTTTGTTTATGTACCAGTGTAGTGAAAACCCTACAACGATTGTAGAGTCAAGGTTTGTGTTGGGTGCCGGGCGAAAAAAGTCACGCGCACCATTATTCCGAGTGAATATGGACACACGTCACGAGAACTCGCCGCCGGCGTTAACCTTGCAGAAAACGATTTCGGAATACTTGACACCATTATTCGGCGCGCAATAATACGTGCGTTTGCGAACAACGTTTGATGGGGGTTGAACCTGCGTGCGCAATCTCAAAATACTGTTTTCTTATCTAGGGGCATACCGTCGCGATGCCATTCTCGGCGTGTTCTTTGTGTCGGTCGAGACGGTGCTCGAGCTGTTTATCCCGGTCATCATGGCCAACATCATCGATGTGGGCGTGCCTGCGGGTGATATCAACTACATGCTGCTGCAGGGCGCGTACATGTTGGTGTGCGCTGCGCTTTCGCTGGTACTGGGCTTGGGTTATGCACACACGTCCGCCCGCGTTGCCTCGGGCCTAGGCGCTAACCTGCGCGAGGCCGAGTACAAAAAGATTCAGACGCTCGCTTTTGGTAACCTGGACAACTACGACGCCAGCTCGCTCGTCACTCGCATGACCACGGACATCACCGTTATCCAAAATGCTGTGAGCAACGGCTTTCGCCCTATGGTGCGCGGCCCGGTGACGCTTATCGTCGGCCTTATCTACGCGCTGATGCTGTCGCGCCCGCTCGCCACCGTCTTTGCGATCATCTTGCCCGTGCTGGCAATCGTGCTGGGTGTCATCACCTATCGCGTCAGTCCGCTCTACCGCCAACTCCAGACCTCGATGGACCACCTTAACGGCGTGGTGCAAGAGGACCTTACCGCCGTGCGCGCCGTGAAGGCTTACGTGCGCGCCGAGCACGAGTGCGACAAGTTTGACACCGTCAATACCGAGCTCGCCGGCACGGCGACCAAGACCTTCGGCACCGCCGTGCTCAACCTGCCGGTGTTTCAGCTGTCGATGTACGTGGCTGCGCTCTCCATCCTGTGGATTGGCGGCCGCATGATTCTCGCCGGCAAGCTGGGCGTGGGCTCTCTCACGGGCTTTATGAGCTACGTGCTGCTGATCATGAACTCGCTCATGATGATTTCCAACGTGTTTTTGCTGCTCACGCGCGCTCTCACGAGTGTGGGCCGTATCGCAGGGGTGCTCGATGAGGAGCCCTTTATCGCCAACCCTGCGGGAGACCTCGCGACTGCGGCGCCAGCGGACGGCAGTGTCGAGTTTCGCGACGTTTCCTTTAAATACCGCGCGGATGCAGCCGAGGATGTGCTCGAGCATATCGACCTTCGCGTCGAGAGCGGCTCGACGGTGGGCATCCTCGGCGGCACGGGCTCGGGTAAGAGCTCGATTGTGCAGCTGATTGCGCGTCTGTACGACGCCACCGAGGGCGTCGTACTTGTGGGCGGACACGACGTGCGCGACTACGACCTGGTCGCCTTGCGCGACGCCGTGGGCATTGTGCTGCAAAAGAACGTGTTGTTCACGGGCACCGTGCGCGAGAACCTGCAGTGGGGCAATCCGCAGGCGTCGGACGATGAGCTCCTCGCGGCTTGCCGCGCAGCGTGCGTGGACGAGTTCCTTGATCGCATCGGCGGGCTGGACGGCGAGTTGGGCCAAGGCGGCGCCGGTGTCTCGGGTGGTCAGAAGCAACGTCTGTGCATCGCGCGCACGCTGCTCAAGCATCCGCGCGTGCTCATTTTTGATGACTCCACCAGCGCGGTCGATATGGCGACCGACGCTAAGATTCGCGAGCACATCGCTCGGATCCCCGATACGACCGTGCTCATCATCGCCCAGCGCATCGCGAGCGTTATGGATGCCGATCGCATTGTGGTGCTGGACGACGGTCGTGTCCACGGCGTGGGCACGCACGAGGAACTGCTAGCGGGCGACAACATCTACCAGGAGATTTACGCCTCGCAGATGGAGTTTGCGGGGAACGTAGACGCCGGCGACGGCAGCGACGATGGCTGCGCGAATAATCCGTTTTCCTCCGTCCCCAGCAGATTACCCTTGGAAGGGGGCGAGCGCCATGCCTAAGACCGCAGCCCAAGCGCGCCCGGCCGACCTCAAGCGCACTGTGCGCCGTTTGCTCTCTTACATGGGCCATGCCAAGTTCTCGCTGCTGGCGGTGGGTATGCTTGCCTCCGTCGCGGCCATCGCGAGCCTCGCCGGCACCTACATGGTGCGCCCCATCGTCAACGGCCTGGCCACGGGCGGTGAGGAGCTGCTCACCAAGCAGGTCATCGTAACGGCGATCATCTACGCCGCGGGCGTGCTCTCGGCCCTAGGCTACTCGCAGATCATGGTGCGCGCGGCCCAACGCGTGGTGTCCGACATCCGTCGCGACCTGTTCGCGCACATTCAGACGCTGCCGCTCAGCTATTTCGACAGTACGCGCTTGGGCGACATCATGAGCTTTTTCACCAACGACGTCGACACCGTCTCCGAGGCGCTCAACAACAGCTTTGCCAACGTGATTCAGGCGAGCATTCAGGTGATCGGCACCACGGCCATGCTCATCATCCTCAACTGGCAGCTCACGATTATCACGCTCGTGTGCGACGCGGCCATCGTGCTGTACGCGCGCTACTCGGGTATCCGCTCCAAGCGCTTTTTTGCCGCCCAGCAGGCATCGCTCGGCGACTTGGATGGATATGTCGAGGAGATGGTCTCGGGCCAAAAGGTCATCAAGGTCTTCAACCACGAGCAGGCCAACGTGGCAGGTTTTGACGCGCGCAACCAGGAGCTGCGCCGCACCGGTGGCGCCGCGCAGGCCTACGCCAACTCGATGGTGCCCATGACCGTGGTGATCGGCTACGTCAACTACGCCATCGTCGCCGTGGCGGGCGGCATGCTCTGCATCAAGGGACTTGCCGACGTGGGTGCACTCGCGAGCTACCTGGTCTTTGTGCGCCAGGCGGCCATGCCCATCAACCAGTTTACGCAGCTGGGCAACTTCTTACTCAACGCGCTGGCCGGTGCCGAGCGCCTGTTTGCCGCCATGGACCTTAAGCCCGAGGTGGACGAGGGCTGCGTGGAGCTGGTGCAGACGGGCGACGCCGCGTGGGCGTGGAAGATTCCCGAGGGCCAGGGTGTGGGCACGTATGGACATCTGCACGATGTGGCCGCCGTTGGTGAATCGGGTCGTGCGGTGGCAGCCGACGGTACCGAGCTTGTTACCGGTCTGGTCCCGCTCGCCGGCGACGTGCGCTTCCATGCCGTGGACTTTTCTTACGTGCCGGGCACCCGCGTGCTCACGGATCTCAACCTGTTCGCCAAGCCGGGGCAAAAGATCGCCTTTGTTGGCTCGACGGGCGCCGGAAAGACGACCATCACTAACCTCATCAACCGCTTCTATGAGGTCGATGACGGCGAGATTACGTACGACGGCATCGACGTCAAGCATATCGCCAAGGCCAGCTTGCGCGGGTCGCTCGGCATTGTGCTGCAGGATACGCACCTGTTTAGCGGCACCATTGCGCAGAACATCCGCTTTGGCAAGCTCGACGCGACCGACGAGGAGGTGCGTGCCGCCGCCGAGGCCGCCTGCGCCGACTCGTTTATCCGTCGCCTGCCGCAAGGCTACGACACACCGGTCACGGCCGATGGCGCCAACTTGTCTCAGGGCCAGCGCCAGCTGCTCGCCATCGCGCGCGTGGCCGTGGCCGACCCGCCGGTGCTTATCCTGGACGAGGCAACAAGCTCCATCGACACGCGCACCGAAAAGCTCATCGAGCGCGGCATGGACCGCATCATGCGCGGCCGCACCACATTTATGATTGCGCACCGCCTGTCCACCGTCCGCGACGCCGACGCCATCATGGTCCTCGAACATGGCCGCATCATCGAGCGCGGCACCCACGAGGAATTGCTCGCCCAGCGCGGCGAGTACTGGCAGCTAGCGCATGGCTTAAAAGAGCTGGATTAACCCGTCGGAGTGCGGCTTGCTCTGGCCCTCCGACCTCTCACCTCGCCCTAAACCGTCCCAATTATCGATGTTTTTCTCGATATTGAAGAAAAGCATCGATTTTTGGGACGGTTTTTCTGTCGCTCGTACGGGTGGAATGCTTTCTTGTACGTGGAAGTGTGCGAATCCGTGAGCAGGGGAATAAGGTTGGTTATCCGACCCATTGGAGAGCTCATGGACTTGCCGATCGTCCTGTCCCATAAGACTGCCTGGCTGTACCACAACGCGGCGCGCCCGTTAGAGCCGCTCTCACGGGCAAGCAGCCTATACGACGAAGGCTCATTTGCTGGCGAGGTGGAGCCGACTGCGAGCCTCCCCAAATTGGGGCTCGATGCCAAGGGATTGAGGATATCTGCAGCGGTCGAGATTGTCGCCGACTATCTGGTCTCACTTGGTATTCCTCAAGAGGAACTCGGCCGTATTGATACGCTGGTTAGCTTCGATTTTGAACGCTCTCGGCCGGCGGGTCTCCGACGCCATGTGTTTGGGGCGCCCATACCTTCGGATCATCTTATCGAGGTGGCAGAGGGTCTTCTGGTGGTTGATGAGGCCATATGCCTTGTCCAGGCGGGCTCGTGGATGAGCGAGCTCGAGCAGCTTGAGTACGGATTTGAAGTGTGTGCTCGGTATCACCTTAACCATCTGTCGAGCGATGATTATGTCGAGGCCTCGCAGCGATATGCCGTCGCCGACCTGCGTGCTTTTTGCGAGCAGAATCCTTCGCGTCGAGGCGTGAAACGCGCGGCCGCCGTGCTCAAGCGCGTGCACGATGGCGCGCGATCGCCCATGGAGACGGCCACCGCAATCATGGTCGTCGCGAAACGTTCCCAGGGAGGGCTGGGATATGCCAAGATCGAGCTCAACCATCGGGTCGATGTTCCCAACGAGTTCAAGTATCTCGCAAAGGCCGGGTATTTCGAGATCGACGTATATGCGCCTGCGAGCGGTACAGGGATTGAATACAACGGCTCGGACCATCTTGATAAACAGCGCAGCGCGTCGGATGCGGAGCGTATGGCCGTGCTGAGCGCGCTGGGCTTTAGGATGATCGTCCTCACCGGGACTCAGTTTGCCCACCAGCTGCAATTGCACCGGGCGATGAACGCTATCGCGCTCGCTATGGGCCTTAAGTGCGACCGAAGCGAAGCGTTCCAGAAACGTCAAAACGACCTGCGAGAATTCGTGATTCGACACTGGGACGGCGGCCTTTAGGGGCGTTTTGGTCCTTCTACGGGGTGCCGTGGGCAGGCAAGCCATCACAACATTCGACGTTTATCGCCAAAAACGGGAAAAGCATCGAATGTTGTGATGGTTTGTATGCTGAGGATGGGCTTGGGAAGCCGGTCTTGCTCGAAGCGACCTGTCCTGTCGTACGGGTGTCGGCATAATTCTCTCGTGGGGTATTATGTTTTCCGAAGAATAAAACGCCGCGTGAGGGGAGGGCCGCGTGGACGGGCACGTGCAACATGACGGCTTTGGCCGCGACATCAACTACCTGCGCATTGCCGTTACCGACAAGTGCAATTTCCGCTGCATCTATTGCATGCCGGCCGATGGCGTGGCGCCCCGTGCACACGACGAGCTGCTCAGTGCCGAGGAAATCGCCCGCTTTGTGCGCTTGGTGGCGGGGGAGGGCATTCGCCGCGTGCGCCTGACGGGCGGCGAGCCGCTGGTCAGCCGCCGTATCATTCCGCTCATTCGTGACATCCGCGCGATTCCGCAGATCGAGGACATCTCGCTCACCACCAACGGTGCCCTGCTGCCCAAGTTGGCGCCGCAGCTCAAAGACGCCGGTCTTAACCGCGTCAACATTTCGCTCGATACACTCGACCCTACGCTGTTTGGAAAAATCACGCGCCTGGGTCGGCTCGAGCAGACCATGGCTGGCATCGACGCGGCGCTGGCTTGGGGCTTTGAACCCGTTAAGGTCAACTGCGTTGTGGTGCGCCGACTCAACCAGGATGTGGCGGCCCTTGCACGGCTGACCGTCGACCGCCCCATCCACCTGCGCTTTATCGAATACATGCCCATTGGCGACGAACGTACGAGCTCACATTGTGCTGTAGACCCTCACGCGCCCGCGCTCAATCCCGAGCTGTGGGACGCGAGCGACACCGTGCCGAGTGACGAGTTGCGGGCGCGCATCAATGCCGGGGCAGCCGCGGCGGGGCTGGGCGAGCTCGAGCCGCTCGGCATCAACGACGCTCCTGCCGGCGCGGGCCCTGCGCGCTATTGGCACTTTCCTGGCGCGACGGGAACGGTCGGTTTCATTAGCGCCATGTCCAACCATTTTTGTGCGAATTGCAACCGTCTGCGCCTGACGGCCGATGGCAACGTGCGTCCGTGCCTGTTCAGTGATGCCGAGTATTCGGTGCGCGACGCCCTGCGCCGTGGTGATGATATGCAGGTACTTTCGATTTGGCGCGATGCCGTGGCCCACAAACCGCAGGAACACGCGATAATTGAGGGCACGCAACGATTTATGTCCCAAATCGGAGGATGATCATATGGCCAAGAGCAGGTACGCCGATGCCACCAAGGCCGCTCGCAGGGCCGCGATGTCTGCCCACAAAGGCACGGCTGCGGCGAATGCTGGTAACGCCGACGCGTCCGCACAGCCGACTGCCAGTGCTGCCACCGAGCCCGCCCGCGACGCCCGTCGCGACGAGCTGACGCACGTGGACGCCAGGGGTGAGGTGCGCATGGTCGACGTGTCAGACAAGGCCGAGACCCATCGCATTGCTATCGCCGAGGGCACCATCCTCATGCACCCCGAGACGCAGGCCATGGTGCTGCAGGACCGCGCCAAAAAGGGCGACGTGCTTGCCTGCGCGCGTGTGGCGGGCATCATGGCCATCAAGCGCACGAGTGACATCATCCCCATGTGCCATCCGTTGCTCATTACCAAGAGCAAGTGCGACATTGCGCCCATCGCTCCGGCGGGGACGCCGGCTGAGGACGTGCCCGAGGGCTGGGCACCGGCGCGCACGGACGGGCAGGTTGGCTTTCACGTACTGGTTACGGCGGGCGTGACGGGCAAGACGGGTATCGAGATGGAGGCCCTGACCGGAGCGAGCGCTGCATGCCTTACGATCTACGACATGTGCAAAGCCATCGATCGCGGCATGGAGATCGTCGACGTGCGCCTGTTGCACAAGGAGGGTGGCCGCTCGGGCGTGTGGAATCGTGCAGAGCGTCAGGCCGCTGCTGTTGAGGCCGTGGCCGCTGACGGTGCCGCACCCGCGAGCGCATCCGTCGCCGTCGCGCCCGCAGCTCCGGCACCGGCCGTCCCTGCGATCGCGTTTATCGGCTATCAAAACTCGGGCAAGACCACACTTGTCGAGAAGGTCATTGCCGAGCTCACTCGCCGCGGCCTGCGCGTGGGTTCGCTCAAGCATCATGGGCATCATGGCTTTGATATCGATGTGCCCGCTAAGGATACGTGGCGCCATCACCAGGCCGGATCCAAGCACGTGGGACTCATCTGCGCCACGCGCTGGGCGGAGTACGCCGATACGCGCGAGGAGGACGAGATGCCCGCGCGCGAGCTGCTGTCGCGCTACAACGATGTCGACGTGGTGATCATCGAGGGCTACAAGACCGAGGGCTTCGACAACATCGTGGTCGCGCGCTCCGGTGTCGACCGTCTGCGCGGCAAGAGCTCGCTCGACCTGGTCGACGGTCACACGCTGGCCCTTGCCTGCAACGAAGCCCTGGCACGTCAGGCCTTCGACGCCGGCTTTGCGACCCGAGCCATCAACATCAACGACGCCCGAGCCATCTGTGATCTTATCCAAGATCACCTTTAAGGGCCGGCTCGCTGCGCTGCCATAACCTGCCAAAAAGGGACAGGTTTGTTTTGGCAGGTTTTATCTGGGCAAACGTCATTTCCACCACAAAGGGGGCCAGGCACCTTTGTGGTGGTTTTGCTTTGGTAGATGGTTGGGACATGCCTTACAATCTACCAAGTAGTTCATACTGAGCGAAAAACGGAGAGAAGGGTCCTGATGCGTCCTTAATGTTTCATGCGGATAGATTGATTTGACAGACGGTGGCGAATACCCACCGCCCGTATTCGTATGAAACAAGGAGTCTCCATGCTCGCATCTCTTCTCTCAAAACCTCAACCTTCGCTGTCCATGCAGGCCAAGCGCCTGGTAGCGATGCGCTTTCTCATCTACACCGGGTTTCAGACCAGCTACTTTATCGGCGTCATCGGAACGCTTACCTATGCGGACGATGCCTCGGTCGTCGCGACATCGCTGGCCGTCCTGTTCATGAACGTTTTCGTGATCCTGGGATCCTTTGCGGGCGGCGCTGCGCTCGACGCATGGGGTCCGCGCCGCCATTTCTTGCTGAGCATCGTCGGCACGCTCGCAACTGGCACGGCAATCATCGCCTTTGGTAGCGCGACCGGCGTCGTCCTGCTCGGCGCGGTGTTTCTGGGCTTTACGATGGGATTCGCCCAGCCCATCGCCACATCCTATCCGGCTTACCTCACCGACGATCCTGTCGAGCTCAAAGACATCAACTCCGCCATCGCCATGTTTTCAAACGTGAGTATCATCGTTGGTCCCACGCTGGGCGGCTTTGTCGCGGCGGCTGCGTCGTCGCGTGCGGTGTTCGTGCTTATGATGCTCTTTACCGTGCTGGCGTTCGTCGTCGGTTGGGGCTTTAGGCCGCAGACCAGCCATGTCGCCGGGCATGCGGATGCCGATTCGACAGAGGAAGGGGAGCGTGCGGGACAAAGCTCCAACCCCAGCACGTCCGCCCGCGCCACCTTCGCAGCCAGCATCAAGACAGTCTTCACCAACAGCGTCCTCGCGCTACTTTTCTGCATTATTTTTCTCTCGAACTTTGGCTACGGAGCCTTCGATCCGCTCGAGTCGTTTTTCTATCGCGATGTCCTACGCGTCGGCGTTGAGTGGATGGGCTGGCTCTCGTCGGCTTCGGGCGTGGGCGCGGTGCTGGGTGCCGTGCTCGCGCTCCGCTTGCCGCCGCACCTGGTCAACCTTAAAACGCTGCTCGTGGCGCTTATGTCCGTGGGCCTGGGAAGCCTGCTCTATGTGGGGACGCCGTACGTGGGCGTGGCCCTCGTCGGCCAGATCGCCCTGGGCATAGCTTGGGGTGTCGTCAACCCGCTCCACAACACCATCGTGCAAACGACGGCTCCGCTCGAGCAGCTTGGCCGCGTCAATTCGGTCATGGGCTTTGGCAATATGTTCGCCGGCGTGGCCCCTCTGGCGGTTGCACCGTGGCTGGCGGCAAAATTTGGCGTACAACAGACACTCGTGGGGGCGGGCATGGCCGTGACGGCGGTTCCCGCTGCATTGCTGCTGTTTGGACGCAATCACTTGGATCGTGCCGTAAAGCGGTAAAAAACCATCACAACATTGGTCGCGCGCGCAGACGTGGTGTAAGAGTGTCCTGAGGTCCGTCGCTGCAAGTCCCGATGTTACTCCTTCTTGAGACCGCGCTTCTCGACTATCTCGTCCACTATCTCCCTGGCGCGCCGCCCGAGCGCGCGGCGCCTCCCCTCCGTCGGGGCCGGCCTGTCCGCGGGCTCGGCGAAGCCCTCGGCGGCCGAGGCCTCGGAGAACACGCGCTGCTGGGACCACTGCCCCTCGGTCTCCATGAGGCTCGCGCACGTCAGGCGCAGCATCGACTCCCTCGAGGGGAAGGACTGCACGACCCTGTAGCGGCGCTTGATCTCGCGGTTGGCGCGCTCCTGGACGTTGTTGGTGCGGAGCTTGGCCCAGTGCGCCCTGGGGAAGGCCGTGAACGCCAGCGCGGAGTCCTCGGCCCGCTCGAAGACCTCGCCGGCCCTGGCGGACACCGACGCCACCCAGGGCGCCGCCTCGGCCCACACGCAGCGCGCGAGGTCGGGGTCGTCCTGGTAGACCGCGGCGTGCACGAGGTCCCTGACGGCCGCCTTGGAGTCCTCGGGCCTGCCCGAGCAGGCGCTCTGGAGGTTGCGCTGCAGGTGCGTCACGCAGCGCTGCCAGGCGCAGCCCTGGAACAGGCGCGAGACGGCGGCCACGAGCCCGGCGTGGCTGTCGGAGACCACGAGGCGAACGCCGGCCAGCCCGCGCTCGCGCAGCCCGCCGAGGAATGCCGCCCAGGAGTCCTCGCTCTCGGTGTCGACCACGTCGCAGCCCAGGAAGTGCTTGCGCCCGTCGGCGCCCAGCCCGATCGCGGTCACGACGCCCTGCGAGACGACCGACGAGCCGACCCTGCAGCTCATGTAGGTGGCGTCGAGCCACAGGTAGCAGCACGGCGTGCCCGAAAGGTCGCGGCTGCGGAACTCCGCCACCTCGGCGTCGAGGTCGGAGCAGGGGCTCGAGACCTCCGAGCTCGACAGCGAGGATATGCCCAGCTTGGACGCCACGCGCTCGACCTTGCGGGTGGACACGCCGCACACGTACATCTCCTGCACGATGGCGGCCACCGAGGTGTCGACGCGCGACCATCGCGCGAGCATGCCCTCGGGGTAGTAGGTGCCGTGCCTGAGCTTGGGTATCTCGAGCTCCACGTCGCCCACGGCGGTCTTGAGCGACCTGGGGCGGTAGCCGTTGCGGCTGTTCTCCCTGCCGTCGCTGCGCTCGTTGCGGCTCGCGCCGCACATCTGCTGGGCCTCGGAGTCCATCAGCGCGTTCATCACGCCGCCCAGCACCCTGCACGCGAACTCGCGCGCGTCGCCGCACTCCTGCCAAAGCCTCGCCGCCTCGAGGGCCTCGTCGCGGCCGAGGCGCAGTACACTCTCTTCTTGGGGCATCGCCTTTCCTTCCATTCGTCACCTTCATTACTCCAACGACGAATTCTAGGCGGTGTCCCCTCCCTTTCAAGAAAGAGAAGAGGCGGGGCATGCCCCGCCTCTTACACCACATCTCTGCGCGCTACCACAACATTCGATGAAAATCGCGATTTTGCCGAAAAACGTCGAATGTTGTGATGGTTTGGCCCGTAGACGCCGCGATCACCGCAAAGGGGCCAGGCACCTTTGTGGTGGTTTTTGCTTTGACGGGCCGCGCCTGTGCCTTGGTATACCATGTACGCCGTTTGCAAATACACCCCACACCGCCGCACAACCCAGAAAGGCCCCCATGGACACAACCTTCAGCCACACCAAAGCCGTGTTTTGCGATATCGACGGTACGCTGCTCACGAGCCGGCACACGGTGTCCCCGCGCACCGTGGCGACGATTCGCGCCCTGCGCGAGCGCGGCGTGCTGTTTGGCCTGTGCACCGGGCGTGACGCCCACGCGACCGAGGCCATGTACGAGCTCTGGGGCATCGAAGGCCTGGTGGACGTGCTCGTGGGCTGCGGTGGCGCCGAGGTCATCGACCGCGCGCACGACATCAACGAGCTGAGCTATCCGCTGCCGGGCGAGACCATCGCGCGCATCTGCAAGCACATGGCGGACCTTCCGGCAACGCCCGTCTGCCCCCGAGACGGCGTGTTCTACGTGCCCGAGAGCAACGCGTGCGTCGAGCACCTGTCGCGCGTCGATGGCGTGCCCTACCAGGTGGTCGACTTTGCCGAGTTCTTACGCGAGCCGCAGCCCAAGGTGATGTTTACCATGGCGCCCGAGGTAATGCCGCGGGTGATTGAGCGGGCGTCGACGTTTGCCGATAACACTGTTAAGGCGGCAGCCCTGCAGACCACGCAGCGGCTCTACGAGTTCATGGATCCGCGCGTGTCCAAGACGCGCGGCCTGCTGCGCGTCGCGGAGCTCAATGACATGGGGCTCCAGAACATTTGCGTGTTCGGCGATGCGGACAACGATGCCGGCATGGTGGCCGACGCCGGCGTGGGCGTGGCCATGGCAAACGGCAGCGACGCCACCCGTGCCGCGGCCGACTTTGTAACCGCGAGCAACGACGAAGACGGTATCGCGATCTTTATCCAGGAGCACCTGCTGTAGCACTGCGCGCTGGACAAAAACCACCACGAAGGGGACAGGCACCTTTGTGGTGGTTCGATCAGGCGTCCCGGCAACCGATTGCCGGGACGCTTTTTTGTCCCGAGGCGAATCGACGCGGAGAACAAACGACCACTCACAGCCAAATGTCGACCGTTCACAGATTGAGTGGGTTAAAACAAAATGTTGTACAAATAACAACAGAGTGTCATGTATCTATATTTGCCAACGATTCTACCTGCTGGTTTCTAAAACTGAAAAATCAAATAATACTGCATAATTTGAATAAATGTCAAGAACAAAGACTCTGAGAAAAGAAATTGATAGAATCTGGCTTTTCATTGTTTAAACAATAAGTAATAATATGCATAACGAGAGCGAGCAATTATAGGTTGCGCGCTCAAGGTTAATTCGTGAAAGAGCAAGATCGCGGTCTCTTGGGGAGGAGACATCGATGACAGCAAATTCAGATAAATCTAAGCAGAACAATAAAACGGCACATCGTGTACTAGCAGGTGTTTTGTGCGGAGCTTCCGTTTTGAGCCTGGTACTGTCGCTCGTTATGCCCCCGATCTCGCAGGCCATCGCCAACGACACCCAGACAGTTTCTACCGAGGAAACTGTAACGGGGGGGGGTTCCTCAAGTGAGTCCGCTGCTGTAGATAACACCAGCGAGGATGCCGAAAACCAGAATAGCAACGAGACCGATGGCGGCGAGGCTGGCTCTTCAAATAGTGTTGAGCAGGCTCAGAGTGCGAATGCGGCTTCAGCGAGAGCGACGGCCACCGTGGAGAAGGGAATTTATGTTCCCACGTCTATCGGTATCGGTACGAATATCGATATCTCCACCCCCGATCCCGGCGTGGCCACCTACGTCGGCCGCGACATGTACATCGGTGGTAAGCCGAACAAAATTAGCACTCTTGATGCGAATAACGCCCCCACCGGCTCATATGCCGCTGAGGCGGAGGGCCTTACCGTGGTCCACGGCAAACTGGCCATGAATCCTATCAAGGAGAGTTGGGGCGGCCAGGGCTTCCGTTTCGGCACCGTTGGTTTTGGATCGCAGTTTCGTCCCAGGGAGGGAAGCACGGTGCTTGCGGTCGCCGGCATAAACAGCTTGATTGAGAACATGAATACCGGTCAGGGAACGACCTCAGATGCTGCGACGGTTGGTGCTTGGACCAAGGGTGCTTGGGTCGGCAAGGCGACAAAGACTGACTCCCACCCTGGCTATGACTATACCGCGCAGATCGCCGGTCCCATTACCTATTCCTATTGGGATTCGAATGCTAACAACGGGCGCCAGTCTGTCGTGAAAAAGCAAGGTAATTGGTTCGAGGGCTCGGATGCTCTGAAGAGCGACCTGTTCAATCAAAATGTTGATTTGACTAATGTTAACGGTAACGATTATTCGAGCTACAACGGTGCAGATGGATACCTCTCGAAGCTATCGAAACAGCTCGCCTCGTTTGCAAATACCGGCACAGTTACGGATGGTTCCGCAATTAGCGACAACAGCTACGCAATCAACAAGTACGATAACAAGGGAACAAGCTATACACTCACTTTCGATGGTAGTGAGAAGTCTGTTTCCGGTGCGCTTGATACCAGAATCCCGAACTATAAGATTTGCAACACCGAGCGACTTATCACCTTTACCGGCGATGGAACTTCTATGCAACAGGTCTTCACCATTGCCGGTTCCGAGCTCTCCAACTTGAAGGATGGCGTCTACTACCGCGGCGTCGACTTTAAGTTCACCAATGTCCCCGAAGGCGCATCCATTGTCGTGAACGTTACAGGTGCTGGTCCTGTCGAGTTCCACAATGGCTGGCGCTTCTGGTGGGGCGATACAGAAATATCTCGCGGTTATGAGAGTAACGCCGATAAAGACCTTCGCGCGAAATACTCGCTGGCCTCCCAGTCCATCATGTGGAATTTTGTCGATACCACGAGCCTCACCATCCGTGGTGGCATTGCGGGCGAGGGTAGAAGCGACTGGGGCAATGGCGGCGGGGACGGCAAGTGGACCGACGATGACCCCGCCGCTGCTATGCTCGGATCGATTCTCGTTCCCAACGGAAGCTTCGACGACCATGTGACCACCAACGGTCGTGTGTACGTGGGCGAAGATTTCATGATGAACAACCCTAAGATCGCGTACAACTTCACAAATCTCGAGGGTAACTCGGCTTCCGTCATCGATATGGATCAGGAGCGTCACAACTTCCCGTGGTCTGGGTCGTATACACCGGACGGCTCTGCCATTGCGTGGAGCAAGGTCGACGCTGCGGACGGCATGACGCCGCTTTCTGGTTCCTCGTGGACGATATACGGCACTGTCGATGATGCCAAGAATGAAACGTATCCCATCGTTACGGTAACGGATGGCGGTGCCAATGATTACTCTTCGGATGATGGCGAGCTTCAGTTCAACTATTTGAATCAGAAGGCCAAAATTGGCGATCCCAACGATAAAGACTACTTCACGTACTACATTCGCGAGGTCAAGGCGCCGGCTGGTTATCAGAAGTCGGACACCATCTACTACGCAACCATGAACAACACCGGCGAGCAGGTGAACTATGTTCAGGGTCATGTGGACACGGTGAACGGAAATAAGCTCGTTTCATTCGATGATTCCAACACCACGGGCGCCATCTCCAACACCAAGATCACCGGTACGGTGTCTTGGACCAAGGTTGAGGAGAGCGACACGGGACACACTCCTTTGGCTGGTTCCGAGTGGGCGCTTACCAAGGTAAAGGATGCCGATGGTGCCGAAATTCCGGACGCTGCATCCCTGACTGTGATTGATAACGATACGAATGCGGAAGCTGTCAGCAACAAGTGGGCAGATTCTGATCCCGCCGATGGCAAGTTCAAGCTCGAGGGTCTGCTGCCGGGCACGTACACGCTCACGGAGACCCAGGCGCCGTTTGGCTACGAGCTGAACCAGACAACCTACGAGTTCACGGTGTCCAAGGCGGACGGTTCCATTGCGTGGACCGAGGGAAAGAAACCGAGCATTGTTGAGGGCACTACGTACATCTCCGATTCTCTCACCACCACGTCCGTGGAAATCCCGGTGACTAAGTCCGTCCGTAATACGGACTGGCCGAAGGATTCCAGCGGGAAATACGTTGCGTTCGACTTCAACATCGAGGCTACGGGGGATTACGCAACCAACGTGCCCATTCCTAACCCGGCAGACCTCTCCATTGCACCCGCAGCAGGGGAGACCGACGCCGCCAAGCCCAACAACATCACGGCGACCTTTGGCGCCATGACGTTCAACAAGTCGCACCTGTCCGATACCCCCGGTACGGCGGATGACTACGCCAGGACCTACACCTACACGGTGAAGGAGGTCGCGCCTACCACCGGTGCCATCGATAAGCTCCGCTACTCCAAGGCCGAGTACCAGGTTGCCGTCACGGTGAAGGCCGTCATGAATGAGACCACTGGCAAGTACACCGGTCTTACCACCTCTACCACCGTTACGCAGATGAAGGACGACATGGGCAACACCCTTGGCGAGAACGGGCAGGGCGTCGTGGTTGAACCCTCCGCCGCCGCGCCCGACGCCATTCCCGCCTCCACCTTCACCAACACCTACTTCACCTCTTTGCCCCTTTCTGGTATGTCGGGCGTCACTCTGACGTACCTTGCCGGCACGGCGGTGCTTTGCGCTGCTGCAGCCTGGATGCACATTCGTCGCAAGGCGAATGCGAAGGGAGGTGAGCGTCGTGAATAAGAAAGTTTGCTCCTTCCCGATCTTGTTTGCGCTGCTTGCCCTCGTGGTCGGCACCTGCGCGGTTGTGTTCCCCGCTTCCGCGCAGGCCGCGCCGACCTCGACCGGTTCCATCACGGTGAGCGGCACCGTGGCGAGCAGCTACGACGCCTACCAGATCTTTAGCGCCAACGTCGTCGACGGCGACAGCGACGCCAAGATCGCCACCGACCTCACCTGGGCAAGCGACGCCGCGCGCGACGCCGCACTGCCTGTGCTGCACAGCGCCGGCATGCCCAATTCCCAGACCACCGCGCAGGAAGCTGCCGAGTGGCTCAACACCGATTCCCACCTTACGAGCGCGCTGAGCGCACAGCTCGCTCGTTCCCTCCAGAGCTCTGGCGCCGTGTTCGTGGCCCTTAACGCGGGTACGGCGGCCGAGCTGCACTGCGGCTACTGGCTCATCGTCGCCGACGACGACGCCATCGCCCAAGGCGAGGTCGGCACCGCGCCGATCATGGCCCTGGTGGGCGGCAGCGCCGTCACCGTCAAGCCCAAGGCGGCGACGCCCAAGGTGTCCAAGCACGTGCTGGAGGACGGCACCGCCGCCTGGCAGAAGGCCGCCGACGCCACGGTCGCCGACGACCTGTACTGGCGCCTCTCGGCCACGGTCCCGGCGGGGCTCACGGCCTACGACACCTACGCGGTGCGGTTCGTCGACACCATGAGCGCGGGGCTCGACCCCTCCAAGGTGGCCGCGAGCATGCGCGTGTACGTGGCGGCGGGTGCGGACGGCGGCTTCGACGCCGTCTCGGCCGGCAGGGACGGCCGCGCCGGCACCGAGCCCGCGAAGGGCTGGACCGACATCACGGCCCAGTGCGCCACCAAGGTAGCGGCCGACGGCAAGACCTTCACCGTGCGCACCGGCGACCTCATCGCCGCGCTCGGCGGGACCGAAGCCTTTACCGCGGGCGCCCGCGTGGTCGCTGTGTACAACGCGCCGCTCGCCAGCGGCTGCAACCACGGCATCGCCAAGGGCAACCCCAACGAGGTCTACCTGCGCTACCCGCGCTCTCCCTTGTCCGACCAGTCCGGCGACGCCGGCTTCACCCGCACGCCGAGCGATGACGCGACGGCCTACACCTGGGATCTCGCGCTTACCAAGCGCGGCAGCGACGGCGACAAGCCGCTTGCCGGGGCGGTCCTGAGCATCGCCGACGATCGCGGTCGCACACTGGCGGCCGACGGTACGTGGGATGCGGAGGGCAAGGCCACCGTCACCACGGGCGAGGACGGCCGCGTGACCGTCTCGGGCGTGGACTCGGGCAAGCTGGAGGTCCGCGAGCTCAAGGCGCCCAAGGGCTACACCGCCTTTGAGGGTACGCGCTCCGTGACGGTCAAGGCCGAGGGCCTGGACGTCGACCAGGTGGCCGCCGCCAAGCCCAAGCTCACCATCACGGCCGAGTCGCCCCTGCGCGCCGACAGCGCGGACGGGTCGACGGGCAGCCTGGAGGCGTCGCTCATTAACACGCCCACCGGCACACCCCCTAGCATTACCACCGGAGGCTTTATGCCCTCGACTGGCGATATGGCAATGTACGCCGCGGCCGCCGCAGCGGTCACCGGAGCCGCGCTCATCGTGGTCGCGCTCCTGGTCAAGCGGGGAGGTGGCAGCCATAAAGAGTAGCTGGCAGCCCCGCAGAGAGCGGGGCGAGACGTAGCGAAGCAGATGCTAAGACACAGACAGACAGATTTAGATCAAATGGAATTCAAGCAGAAAGCAGAGGAAAAGAAGATGAGCATGAGCAAGAACATCGCCCGCCTGGCAGTAACCGCCGGCCTCACAGCAGCGCTGAGCTTCGGCGGAGTTATGGCGCCCGTCACGATGGCGTTTGCTGAGGATGTGGCGGCTCCGAATAACAGCATCACCATCAATAAGGTTGCCGAGGATAACCAAGGCAATACGTTCAAGGCCTATCAGATCTTCAAGGCAAAAGTCGTTGACGAGAAAGACAATGGCAAGGTTGCTTCTGATATTGAATGGGCAAATGATGCTATCGGCTCCAAGGTGATTGTCGCCATTAAGGGATCTGCTGAGTATCAGGAACTCGTGAAGAAAGACCCCACCCAGAAGCTCGATAAGAATGCTTCAGCTTCTGTTGTGGCTGAGTGGCTTTCTCAAAATGTGAATGGCACTGCCAGCACTGCATCCAGCAGCGACGGTACGCGTGTTGCCCCCGGCGATGTGCTTTATGAAATTGCGGCTGCGGTTTCAGGCATGAAGCAAGGTGTTAAGGCGGAGACCGCTGCGGGAGATCCCCTTAACGCAGGTACTCCGTGGACGCGCCCGAACACTAATGAAGCTGGCCTTTACGGTGATGGCTATTATCTCTTCGTGTCTGATGGTCTTACGAATCAGGCCAAGCCGAACACTGGCACCTCTCCGATCTTCGCGATTGTTGGCGGTGATCCCGTGGTCGTTACCGAGAAGACCAGTATCCCCAGGGTCGACAAAAAGATTCTCGACGACACTGCAGGTAAGGATGCTGCCGATGCTGAAGAGAGCTACTGGAAGAACAGCGGCGATGCTTGGATCGGACAGGAAATTGACTACAGGCTGACCGGTAGCGTTGCAGATAATATTGCCTCGTACGGTACGTATTACTATGAATTCCAAGATACGCTGAGCAAGGGCCTCATCGTTATCAAGGGCGAGAACAACGCCCCCGAGGGCCTCCACGTCTACATCGTCGACGGCAAAACCAAGGCCAAGACCGAGGTCAAGTCCGGGTTCAGCGCGAACGTCGCTGCGGCGCAGGATACCGTCAAGAACAGCGAGCTCCTTACAGTCAAGTTCGATGACCTCAAGGCCGTCAAGGGCGAGAACGGCGCTGCAATCACTGTCGACAAAGACTCCACGGTCGTCGTGACCTACAAAGCTCAGCTCACCAGCGATGCCGAATACACGACCACCGGTAACACCAATGAGGTCAAGCTTGTCTATTCCAACAATCCCGTGACTAATGATAAGGGCACTTCTAAGTCGGACAAGGTCACTGACTACGTCTTTGGTCTCGATGTAACTAAGACTGACCCGAACAACGCTAACGCCAAACTCGTTGCGGGGTTTAAGGTCAAAATGATCACGGAAGGGTCCAATAAAAAAGTTGAAAAATGGTTGAAGCAAGACGGCAGCTTCAGCGACAACGTAAACGACGCCTATACGTTTGAAACCGAGGGGGCGGGCAACAAGGTCTCTATTCCCGGGCTTGTTGCGGGCACATACCTGATTTCCGAGAGCAAGACGCCTGCGGGCTACAACACCATCGCCGACTTCGAAATCACGGTGACGCCTGAATTCAATACAGACGGCACGCTTAAAAAGCTCAGCGTGACTCCTGGTTCCGATATGGTCACTGCCACGATTGAAGATAACGCGCCCACGACCATGATTCCCCTCACCATCAAGAACAAGAAGGGTTCTGGCCTCCCGCTGACCGGCCTCAACGGCGTGACCTTCACTTGGATCGCTGGTGGCGCGGTGCTGTGCATTGGCGTGGCGCACCTCATCCGCAGCCGTAAGCAGGCTGAGGAGTCCGAGCAGGAGTAACACTCACTCGCCCATCCCTTTGGCAGGTGGGATGTGATGGTCATGAGACTTGCGGACACTTTTCTCGTCCATCGACGTTCTTGCTTTGCCACTCTCTTTTCGGGGCAGACTCCGCGCTGGAGTTTGCCCCGTTCTTTTTGGACAACACAGGCAGCCTTTACCGTCCGGTGCGGACTCATCCGTCATCGCGTTTCTTGACTCGTATGAGGTTCGGTTTAAGGTCCGTAGGCGCTCGCGCGGTGCGGACGGTAGAAGGCATTTGCGCCGCAACAAGCGCAAATAAGAATGCCCGGGGTTAGAGGCCCGGGCATTTAACAAAACCAGAAAACTAGGCCGCCCGCGCTTTCGATCACTTACGCGGGATGCGTCGTTTCCTGTAGCTATTGTATCCCGAATCACTCTGTCGATTCGCGACTTTTTGAAAACTCAAATACGGGCCTATGCCTGATAGAAATCTTGTTATTTCCGAAAATTATGTATAATTCCAATATAAACTGGAACTAAGCGAAAAAGATGGAAATGAACGAAGCGCTTACCTACTTACAAGAAGCACTAGGCCTCTCCGCCAAGGCTAAAACTTGGCCTGGATCCGCACGCTTGCCGCTGCATCTGCGGTCGATTGAGATCCGCGCCGTTGACGCAAACGGTTTTTCTTTTTTGCTTGCAAGTTTGCCTACTGGCGTTGGGCTTCCCGAGGCTAAGAGAGTCTATAGCCAGCTAGCCTTGCGTGCGGAGGCTCCTGTCGTCGTTTCGTTTCCTGATGCCGATGCGCGCCAGCGCAAGGCATTGGTCGCACAAGGAATCCCCTTTGTTTGCCCTGGTAGACAGGCCTTTCTTCCATTTATGGGCGCGGCCTGCACGGAGAGGGGCGGCACTAGATTTCATAATCGCGCGACCAAGATGTCATCCAACGCGCAGGCTGCCGCAATCTGGGGAGCAGGGCAGGAGTCATATCATTCCGATGACCTTTGTCGTGCGCTTGGGATTTCGGCAAGCCGCGCGAGTGAGGCCGTAACCGAGCTTGTAGACAGGGGGCTCGCAAGGCGCGAGCGGCGCGAACGGCGTGTCATTGTGTTCCCCGTGGCCGTTGATCTTCTGCTCAGTGAGCACATGGCGGAGCTCTCTTCGCCTGTCTCGAAGGTCTTTTTTGCTAGGAAGACGCCGCGGGTTGACGGTCTTGCTGACGCTGGGGAGACGGCGCTCGCTGTGCGTTCGATGCTCGCTGCGCCGGGCATGGAGCAAAAGGCCGTCTTAAGAAGTACATGGCGTGAACTGAGCGACCTTGAAGTCGCAGACGGGGAGCTGCCGGATAACGAAACGGCGATGATCCAAGTGTGGCGCTATGCGCCCGTGTTTGCCGACTCCTCCCGTATCGACGACATCTCACTTGCGCTATCTTTGGCGGCAATCGACGATGAACGAATTCAGCTCGAACTCGATCACATGTTTGGAAAGGAATATCCATGGCAGGAAGCGCTGTAGAAGGTCTCCAGGTATTTCGGCAGCATATGCAGGAAGCTGAAGGGTCGTATGCCCTTATCGGCGGCACAGCATGCGACATTTTGCTCGCGGAGGCGGGACTTTCGTTTAGGGCGACCCACGATTTTGATGTGGTCATTGTCGCCGATGACCGGTTGCCTCAGACGGCCGAAGCCATATGGACCTTGGTGCGTGATGGCGGCTACCGCTGCGGCTGGGGTGAAAGCGAAGCCTCGTGTTTTTATCGGTTTACGGAACCAAAGAGGCCGGGTTATCCCCATATGATCGAGCTCTTCGCGAAGTGCCCCGACTTTCTAAAGGGTCGTGAGGGAGTTGATGTGACGCCAATTCACGTTGATGAAAACATAAGCAGTCTTTCGGCTATTTTGTTGGACGATGCCTACTACAGCTTGTTTCTTCAGGGAATTCGGACAGTAGACGGTGTTTCGGTCCTGGATACGGAATACATTGTCCCGTTCAAAGCGAAGGCGTATCTCGACCTAAAAGCTAGAAGGGAAGCCGGGGAGAACGTTGACTCGAGGAAGGTCAAAAAGCATAAACGCGATGCGCTGAGGCTTGCTCAGCTGCTTGGTGAGTCGGCGGGTGTCAACCTAGTCGAAGAGCTGAAGGACGATATGCTTGCGTTTGTTAAAGACTGTGAGGCGAGTGACATCAATCTGAAGCAGATCGGGGTTGCGGGCGTAACGACGACACAGCTAGTCGAGACGATGAAAGCAACATATGGCCTGATTGGTTGAGCGAGGTTAGGTAGTCCGGATAATGCAGTCTGGCTGCGTTGTCCGGGGTAGGGGCTCGCGAATCGGCTATTATTTGTTTAGACAACTTGAGCTGTAAAGGAGTGATCGGCGATGGCGCAGGGTGCCAAACACATGAAGAGCGATAACGCCGCGGCCAACGGTGGCTCAAGCCCTCAGCCCAAACCTCAACCAAAGCCCAAGCGCCGCCGCAAGCGGCTGCCGCGCTGGGCCGACCGGCTCATCACCATCGTCATCATCCTTATTGGCGTGGGCCTTATGACCTGGCCGTGGATCTTGGACCGGCTCGAGGCCTCGGGCGTGTTCAACCAGATCAGCACGGTGTCCAGCACCGTGGACGCGCTGTCTGCCGAGGAGCGCGAGCGCATCCTGCTCCAGGCGCGCTCCTTTAACGAGCAGCTGGCGGGCGAGGCCACCGAGCTCCCCGCCGACCAGATCGAGCCCTACGCCCAGCAGCTCATCTTTGACCGCGACCCCATGATGAGCTGGGTCGAGATCCCCTCCATCGACGTGAGCATGCCCATCTACCACGGCACGAGCGAAGAAGTCCTCATGGCGGGCGTCGGCCACCTGGAGGGCACGAGCCTGCCGGTGGGCGGCACCTCGACGCATTGCGTGCTCACCGCGCACTCGGGCATGCGCAACCTGAGCATGTTCGACGACATCCACTCGCTGGAGCCCGGCGACCTGGTGCTGCTTCACACCATGAACAAGACGCTCGCCTACAAGATGGTGGACTCCGAGGTGGTGCTGCCCGAGGAGATGGAGTCGCTGACCATCGAGCCCGGCGCCGACAAGGTGACGCTTGTCACCTGCACGCCCTACGGCGTAAACGACCATCGCCTGCTGGTGCACTGCGTGCGCACCAAGTACAACAAGAAGGACGTCGACAAGCAAAAGTCGCTGGCCGGTCGCCACTGGGGCAAGCGCGAGTTTGCCGTGCTCATCGTGGTCGTAGCCATTGTGCTGTTGCTGCTGGACATCGTGGTCCACGCGGTCCGCAAGCGCCGCAAGGCCAAGGCCTCGGCATAAGACATTCTCCAGAACCACCACAATGGGGACAGGCACCTTTGTGGTGGTCGGGGGTTCCAAACCATCACAACATTCGATGAAAATTTCGATTTTGGCGATAAGCGTCGAATGTTGTGATGGTTTGTGTTGTGAGCTATGCGGTTTTCGCTGCAGAGCTGCCGGACCGCGTTCGCCGTCCTCGTTACGTTTTCGCTGCATTTGGGTAAAGCACCTGCTCCAAGCGGCGTTGCCTTGTATACTAGAGCGGTTTATCTGTTATGCGGAAGGGAGCGCCTATGGCACTCAGCGAGAAAGACGTGCGCGGCATCGCCGAGTACGCAAAGATCGCACTGACCGATGACGAGCTCACCCAGATGACGTCCTACATGAACGACGCCGTCCAGATGCTCGAGCCCGTCTTGCAATATGACTTGCCCGACGTGGAGCCCACGTTCCATCCTATCGGAAGCCTGTCCAACGTGATGGGCGATGACCTGCGCGAGCCCGAGCGCGATCTGCCGCTCGACGTCGCGCTTGAAAACGCCGGCAGCGCGCGCGACCGCTACTTCCGCGTGCCGTCCATTTTGGGAGAGGGGGAGAGCGAGTAATGGCGCAGAGCTTCGATTCCCTTACCGCCGCCCGGATCGCCGCGGGCGTTGCCGCCGGCGACTTTACCGCTACCGAGGTGGCCCAGGCCTCCCTTGTCGCCATCGAGGCGTGCGAAGGCGGGGTCCAGGCATTCCTGCAGGTGGCGCCCGAGCTTGCGCTCGAGGCCGCTGCGCGCGTGGATGCCGACCGTGCCGCAGGCAAGCCGCTGCCTCCGCTCGCGGGCGTGCCGCTGGCCATCAAGGACAACATGAACCTTGTGGGCACGCGCACCACCTGCGCTTCCCGCATGCTCGAGAACTACCAGAGCGTCTACACCGCCACCTGCGTCCAGCGCATGCTCGATGCCGGCTGCCTGCCCATGGGCAAGGCCAACATGGACGAGTTTGCCTTTGGCAGCTCCACCGAGAGCTCGGCGTTCCACCGCACCAACAACCCCTGGGATACCGAGCGCGTGCCCGGCGGCTCCTCGGGCGGCTCCGCCGCCGCCGTCGCCGCGGGCGAGGTCGTGCTCTCGCTGGGCTCGGACACCGGCGGCTCCATTCGCCAGCCGGCGTCGCTGTGCGGCGTGGTGGGCTTTAAGCCCACGTACGGCGCCGTGAGCCGTTACGGCGTGGTTGCCTTTGGCTCGTCGCTCGACCAGGTGGGACCCTTTGGCCGCACGGTCGAGGATGTCGCGCTGGCCATGAACGCGCTTACCGGCGCGGGCCGCGATCCGTACGACTGCACCAGCCAGGATTGCGCCGTCGACTTTACTGAGCATCTCAACGACAGCATCGAGGGCAAGCGCGTGGGCATTATCCCTGCGTTTATGGAGGCCGAGGGCCTGACGCCCGAGGTCAAGACTGCTGTCCAGCGCGCCGCCCAGGAGCTGCAGAACCAGGGTGCCGAGCTGGTCGAGGTCGACCTGCCGCACCTAGACGCCGCTATCGCCGCCTACTACGTCATCGGTCCGGCCGAGGCGTTCTCCAACCTGGCGCGCTTCGACGGCATTCGCTACGGCTACCAGGAGGAGGGCTGCGCCAACCTGTCCGACCAGAGCTCGCTGTCGCGCGCCCACGGCTTTGGCGCCGAGGCCAAGCGCCGTCAGATGCTCGGCGCCTACCTGCTGAGCTCGGGCGTGTACGACAAGTACTACTACGCTGCGCAAAAGGCCCGCACGCTCATCACGCAGGACTACGACGCCGCGTATGCCAAGGTGGACACCATCCTCATGCCCGCCTCGCCGCGCACGGCCTTTAAGTTTGGCGAGATCAGCGACCCCACGCAGATGTACCTCTCCGACCTGTACACCATCTCGCTCAACATTTGCGGCAACGGTGGTATCTCGGTGCCGCTGGGTCTGGGCGAGGATACTCAGCTGCCCGTTTCTGCCCAGCTGGTGGGGCCTGCCTTTAAGGACCGTCAGCTGCTCACGTTTGCCCGCGCCCTGGAGCGCGGCTTTGCCGATGCCGCCACGGGCGCGCCCGCGCTTTCCGTCGCGCCCGATTTTGCCGGGAAGGGAGGCGAGCTGTAATGAAGGAGCTTTCCGAGGTCCTGCAGGATTGGGAGGCCGTGATCGGCCTGGAGATCCATACCGAGCTCACCGCACTCGACACCAAGATGTTCTGCAACTGTAAGCTCAGCCACGATGACGAGCCCAACGCCAACGTGTGTCCGGTGTGCCTGGGCTTGCCCGGCGCCCTGCCGGTGCCTAACAAGCGCGCCATCGAGAGCATCGTCAAGGCCGGCCTTGCCACCAACTGCGAGATCCAGCGCCACTCGATGTTCTACCGCAAGCACTACTTCTATCCCGATATGGCCAAGAACTTCCAGACCACGCAGGGTCCGGTCGCCTTTGCCATGTACGGTCACCTGGACCTGGACGTGACCGGTCGCGGTGCCGCCGAGCGCCCCGACTGCGCGTTTGGCGAGGCCGAGGCCCAGAGCCTGGCGAGCGCCTCGGCCAACGCCGAGGGCCTGTCCACGTCCATGACGTCGACCATGCGCGAAGGCAACCAGCGCGCCGGCCACCTGGCCAGCTATGACGCGTCCAACCTGCAGATGCCCGAGCGTCGCGAGGACGGTTCCTACACGGTGCCCATCCGCATCCTGCGCATCCACATGGAGGAGGACGCCGCCAAGATGGTGCACGTGGGCGGTGCCGAGGGCCGCATTACCGCCGCGGCCGAGTCGCTCGTCGACTACAACCGCTGCGGCACGCCGCTGATCGAGCTCGTCACCGAGCCCGACTTGCGCACGCCCGAGGAAGCGCGTCTGTTTATGGAGAAGCTCCGTCGCATCTTTGTGACGCTGGGCATTTCGGACTGCTCCATGGAGAAGGGTTCCATGCGCTGCGACGGCAACGTGTCGCTGCGCCGCCGCGGCGAGACCAAGTTGGGCACCAAGACCGAGCTCAAGAACCTCAACTCGTTTAAGAGCCTGCACGATGGCCTTGCCTACGAGATCTGCCGCCAGGCCGAGGTGCTCGAGGAGGGCGGCATCATCTATCAGGAGACCCGCCACTGGGAGCCCAGTCGCAAGCGCACCGTGGTCATGCGTGTGAAGGAAACGGCAGACGACTATCGTCTGTTCCCCGACCCCGATCTGGCGCCGTTCGATCTGGACGACGAGTTCATCGACCGCTGCCGTGGCGAGATCCCCGAGCTGCCCGATGCCAAGCGCGTCCGTTTTGAGGCCGACTTTGGCATTAAGGCGGCCGACGCCGAGCAGATTGCCGGCGACCCCGAGTTTGCCGAGTTTTTTGAGGCCGCCGCTGCCGGTATGGCTGGCAAGGAGGCCCAGACGGTTGCAAACTTGCTGGTGAACGAGATGATCGCCTATCTTAAGGGCGCGGGCGTGTCGCTGACCGAGTCCGGTATCGCGCCGGCTCAGGTTGCGGCGCTGGCTAAGCTGCTGGCGACCGATGCTATCAGCTCCAACCAGGCGCACGAGGTCTTTGAGGCCATGGCCCAGACCGGCGACGACCCCAACAAGATCGTCGACGAGCGTGGTATGCGTCAGGTGAGCGATGCCGGTGCGCTGCAGCCGATTGTGGACGAGGTGCTGGCAAACTGTGCCGAGCAGGCGCAGCAGTATCGTGACGGCAACCAGAAGGTCATCGGCTTTTTGGTGGGCCAGTGCATGAAGGCGAGCCGCGGCAAGGGCAACCCGAAGCTCTTCAACGAGTTGCTGAGAACGTCGCTCTCGTAAGCGGGAACCGAGGGGCCGGGCGCAGGGCCTTGCCTCTCAATGAGTTCCGCACGAACAGGAGGCGCCAGTGACGCCTCCGTCGTGAGTCAGGACTGT
>NZ_JBDGAY010000011.1:0-73016 GCF_040910245.1 Collinsella aerofaciens | reverse complement strand
GGGGCCGCGGGGGCGTTCGGCTAACTGCGGGAACGGCCTATTCGCTCAATATGTTCGGTTGAGATCGGAAATCAACCATTTACTATCCGTTCTGCAAGGCGTATGACCATCAGCTTTGTTTGGAAGAGTCTGCAAAGGAGACTGCAGGAACCTCGGATGCAGATGCTATTGCCGCACAGGAAAATGTCGCAAAAGCTCTCGAGGCGGTAAAGGACAAGGCGGAGCAGATCCGCGTGCTTGTGCTTTGCCAGGGTGCCGGCACTTCGACTCTCTTGGCAAATGCTCTTCGCGAAGGTGCCGCTGCTAAGGGTATCGATCTGGTTTCTCAGTCCGGTGCGTACGGAAGCCACTATGAGACGATGGATCAGTACAACGTGATTGTTCTGGCGCCCCAGGCACGCATGTACTATGACGCTATGAAGGCCGATACCGATCGCCTTGGAATTAAACTGCTCACCACAAGGGGCAAGGAGTATATCGACCTTACCAACGATCCCGAAGGTGCAATTGACTGGATCGTTCAGGAGCTGGCCAAATAGTGGATGCACTTCGTCGTTGATTCGTCGGTGTATGGTACGGCCCCGCAGCTTATTGAGCTGCGGGGCCGTATTTCGTTGAGTATCTAATTGAGACAATGCGCGCAACCGTCGTGAGATCGCATTGGCGCTCTCCGAGTCACCGACAAACTGTCTTCCATCTATGTGACCAATTCGCTTTCGGCCTTTAGCCTGCTCGAGGCGCGCGAGGATTGCGAGCTGTGCCCGGTGGGCGGCATGTACCGTCGCCGCACCGCCGCCTTTGTGGGCCCCATGGCCGAGGATACCCTGCGCGCACTGGGGATCGACGCAGCCTTTATCGGCGCAAACGGCATTTTGGACGGCGACGTGTCTACGTCCAACATGGACGAGGGCCGCATCCAGCAGCTCGCCTTTAGCAAGGCCGACTCGCGCTATCTGATCGCCGATTCCAGCAAGATCGGCAGGCGATACTTCTGCCCCCCCTGCCGGCGCAGGGGTACCGCTTTAAAATGACGCGTAAATGACTTTGGGCAACAAGGATGAGGCTATTCTGAGATATGACTAGACTCCGTATTTCGTCTTTATGTCCATTGAGAATGAATCGTAGTCTTCATAGAGCCCTTCTCTGCTTTCATCCTCGGCGTGGTTTACACGTTCAAGGAGTTTATCCTTTGGAGCCTCTTTTGTTATTGCGGCCTCGCCATCGGGTATTGTGGCTTGTAAGAATAGTTCTAGAGCATGGGCGTCTTTGAGTATGTAGCCCGTCGAACGACCAGCTCCTGTTTTTTCGATTGCGCTGCAACTAACAAGCTGACCGAGGGTTCGTTTAACGGTTACCTCGCTGATATCGGGGCAGTTGGACCGGATGTCGGATTTCTTAATGACGCCGGGTCTCTGTTGAAATAGAACAGCGATGCGCGCTTGCTTCGACATGGGACGAGTGCTTGATTCAATTAAGGTACGCTGCTCGAGCTGTCGGTAGGCGGCCAGGGTTGTTCCGAGCATGAAACGGATAAAGGGTACTTCGGTGTTTTGATTTTCATTCCATCCAGTGGAGCTTGCAGCGAGGGCGTTGTAGTAAAGCGCTTTGTTGTCTTCAATAAGTCGCTCGATGCTGATGTAACGCGCAACGTCGTATCCAGTCTTTTCGAGCAGCAGCGTTGTAAGGAGCCGACTCATCCTGCCATTGCCATCGTTGAAGGGATGAATGCTAACAAAATCGAAGATAAAGCGGAGCGATATAAGGAGGGGATCGCAAACTTGGCGAGATAAAGCATCGTTGAGGGACTGGCAGGCTTCTTTAATAAGTCCCGGGGTTGCTAGAGCCGAAGGGGGCCTAAAGCGCACAAATCGATTACCTTGATCGTCAATGGAGACGATTTCGTTATCGCCATCTTTCCAATGGCCTCCATACGAGATTGCCGTGTGCGCCATGAGGTCACGATGCAACTGCAGAATGACCGATGGCGATACGGGAATGGAATCGTGTTGCTCGTGAATAAGCGACAGCACATCTCGGTATCCAGCGATTTCTTCCTCTGCGCGGGAGCTTGGCTTGGCGGAATACGCCATGATCGCTTTGAGTCTTTTTTGGGTGGTAACAATTCCTTCAAGTCCGTTGGAGGATCGGGTGCTTTGGATCTTAGCCTCCTCCATTAGGGACGATAGAAGCTCGGGTTTGACTTGACTCAGAGCAAGCTGACGGCCTTTATGCTCGCGTATCGAGAGGAGGAGGTTGGTGATTGGAGTTGCTTCGAGTTCCGCTGGGACTGTGGTGTAATCGAACTGGCGCATGCGGCTCCTTTCGGTATCACGAACACACTTTCGATATCATAATACCATTAAATGATACCGAAAGTATGTTCGTGATACCGAAAACTAGAAACCATGCTTCATAACTGCTTGGAAAGTTTGGATTTGACTATCTTATTGTCTCGATCTGTAACAGTTAGACGGTTAAAAGTGGGCTACGTGTTACAGATTGAGATCTTTCAGCCCTGGTCGCCCGTTCGTCTAAATCTATAACAGTTAGGATTGAAAATCCCTGCTAGATGTTACAGATCGAGATAAACGGCCTGCTCGGGCTCACCAAAAACAAAAAGGCCGCATGCGAACCCGTGGAGGGATTCGTATGCGGCCGACAGGGGATACGCGGCTGAAGTTAGGCCATGAGCAGGCCGGTCTCCGCGACGTTCTTGTACCAGTACGCGCTCGCCTTGGGATAGCGCTTCTGGGTCTCAAAGTCGATGTAGAACAGGCCATAGCGCTTGTTGTAGCCGTTGGTCCAGGAGAACTGGTCCTGCAGCGACCACACAAAGTAACCGTCGACGTTCACGCCGCCGTCGATTGCCTTGAGGATCCACGCGAGATGCTGACGCATGTAGTCGATACGAGGGGCGTCGTCGATAAAGCCATCCTCGAAGTCGTCCTTATAGCCCATGCCGTTCTCGGTGATGTAGATCTTCTTGTAGTTGGGGTAATCGTTTTTAATGCGGAGCAGTAGGTCGTAGAGACCCTCGGGATAGATGATCCAGTCCCAATCGGTGGTGGGTACGCCTTCGCGCACGCATGACTCGCCCACGCCCTTGAGGAACCAGCGCGAGGAGCCCTTGTCGCCGGTGCCATTGTGGTTGATGTCGTTTTCGCCCTCGGCGGCACGCAGGAACTGGCACTTGTAGGTATTGACGCCCAGACAATCGTTGTAGGGGAGCGCGGCGGTCAGCGCGGCGATGTCCTCGTCGCGGACGTCGAGCTCGCCGCCGGCGATATGGGCCAGCTTGGTTGCGGCTTCCATGGTGTCGGCTGCATAGTGGCCGCGGAAAGTGGCGTCGAGCACCCAGCGGTTGTTGATGACATCGGCCATGCGAGCTGCCTCGCAGTCGGCAGCACTGTTGGGATCGAGGGGATACTTGGGCTCCAGGTTCTGGACAATGCCGATCTCGCCCTCAAAGCCGCCCTCATGGAAGGCGACGACAGCCTTGGCGTGGGCCACCATCATGTTGTGCATGAGCTGGAAGGCCTTGTCCAGGCGATACTTCTCGCCGTGCGGCCAGTTGCCGACGATAAAGCTGCCCTCGGCGGTCGCGGGAATCTCGTTAAAGGTAAACCAGTGCTTGACCTCGGTGAACTCGGCAAAGCAGAACTTGGCGTACTCGACAAAGGCGTCGATCGTCGTGCGCGTCAGGAAGCCCTCGCCGCCGTTCTGGTAAAAGGCCTCGGGCGTATCGAAGTGATCGAGCGTGACATAGGGGATAACGCCAGCTTTGTTGCAGGTGGCGAAAAGCTCGTGATAGAAGGCGACGCCCTCGGGGTTAATCTCACCAGTGCCGCTGGGGAAGATGCGGCTCCAAGCGATGGAGACGCGGATACCGTTGATGCCGAAACGCTGGCACAGGTCGATATCGACCGGGTACTTGTTGTAGAAGTCGCTCGCGGGATCGGGGGAGAAGCGACCCTGAGCAGCCAGGAAATCGTCCCAGGGCACTTTGCCCTTGCCGTGCGTACGGGTCTCGCCCTCAACCTGGTAAGCAGCGGTGGCGCCGCCAAACACAAAGCCGTCGGGGAACTGCATGGGGTTGGTCATGAGTCATCCTTTCTGTGGGATACGAATAGGGAGCGGTGCCCGAACTGGGGATCCGGGCACCAACAGAGGGAGGAACCTAGTCGAGGTTCTCGCGGAGCCATTTAATGGCGCCAGCGGGGTCGCGGGTAAGGTCGATATATTCCTTGCCGCGGGGAGCGAGCAGCTTAATGCCCAGACGATCGGTGTCGGCCTTCATGTCGTTGTAGTAGCTACGAACCTGCGGGGCGAGCACGATGACGTCGTACTGATCCATGATGGCAGTGTGCTGACCATAGGCGCCTGCGGAGGAAGCGATGTTCTCTCCGGTCTGCGCAGCACCTTCCTTGATGGCATTGGCAAGCATGGCAGAGGTGCCGGCGCCGGCGCACAGGACGAGGACCTTCAGACCGTCGACGTCCTTCTTAGCGGATGCGTCGGCGGCGGGCTCGGGCTGATCGGCGACAGGCTTGCTGTCGGCGGCAGCGGCGGTCGGCTCGACGGAAGCGGTGACAGCGGCGGTCGGCTCGACGGAAGCGGTGACAGCGGCGGTCTGCTCGACAGCGGGCGCAGGGGCGTTGGCAGCGATGGTGGCAGCACCATCGGATTCGAGACCCAGCTCGGCGGCGCGCTCGGCCTCCTGGTCGCAGAGCAGCTTATCGTATGCCTTCAAGAACGGCAGGTAGATGATAGCGTCCAGCAAGATGATGATTGCAACAAACACCAGGGCGATAAGCTGGAAGTTTGTGGTGATGAAGATGCCGATGGGGGCAGGGGTAGCCCAAGGCACCACGAAGGAGAAGCCGTTCATGCCCACATTGTCGATAAAGAACTTGGCAACACTCACGTTGACGCAGCCGGCGGCAACAAAGGGGATGAGCATGTAGGGGTTAAGGATCATCGGCGCGCCAAAGAGCAGCGGCTCGTTGACAGCAAAGGCAACAGGAACAATCGAGGCCTTACCGACGGCTTTGAGCTGCTTGGACTTCATAAAGAGAATCAGCAGAAGCGGCACGATGAACGTAGCGCCAGTGCCGCCGAACTCACCCACGAGCGACATGTTAAAGGTGAGGGAGTGGGCGGGGTGGCCACCGGCCAGCAGAACCTGCAGGTTCTCGGCCTGGTTGGCAAGACGGATGGGGTCGATGCCCGGCTGGACAATCGAAGGGCCGTGGACGCCGATGAACCAGAAGAACGCGGTGGCTGCCTGGATAAGGATGAGGCCAGGATAGGTTTCTGCCGCAGTGAAGAGCGGGGAGAGCAGCTTGATGAGCAGCTCGGAGAACGGAACGCCCATGAGGTTGCGCACAACCACATCGATGATGCCGCAGATAATGACAGCGCCGCCAAAGGGGATAATGTCGCGGAAGTTCTGAGCGATGGCGCCCGGGACCTCCTTGGGCAGCTTAATGGTCAGATCGCGCGAGACGCAGAATTTGTAGACCCACACGGTGATGAACGCGGCGATATAGGCCGAGAACAGACCGCGCGTACCCATGCTGGTGCAGTCGAAGACCGAAAGCTCGGAGCCGTTGAACTTGGTGGTGAACTGCGTAACGGCGAGCAAAAGCATACTGCACTGGGCGGCCACCATGGTGGAGCCGTCGTTGAGCACCTTGCCGGCGGGCATGCGACGGTTCATGGAAGCCGTAAAGTTCTTGGCAGTGGTGCCGGCAACCATGATGCCCATGACGCCCATGGTGAAGTTGTACAGCTTGTTGCACCAGTCGATGAGCGGCTGGGGCAGCGTGATACCGACTACGCCGGGAAGGGTGGCAATGAGCAGAAAGATCGAAGAGGTGAGGACGATGGGCATGCACCCAAGGAATCCGTCCTTAATAGCCTGGAGGTAGATGTTCCTCGAGATCTTCTCAAAGAACGGCTGATGCTTTTCGAGCATCTTTACGATGGCGTCCATAGAGCTCCTTTGCTACTTGATGCGCGATGCATGTGGATGGAACTGGTCGTCGATGGATGGTCAGGACTGCCCGGAAACCTTCCTGCTCAAGGAAGGCATTGCGAAATGACAACGTTGTCATTTCGTTAATGACAACGTAAGACATTTTTGGAAGAGCAACAAGGATATACGGGTGAGTGGTCGATATTGTCCGGTAAACGGTTGATTTATCAGTCAGGCAGGTAGTATATGCTAGAACACAAAAAACAAGCGATAGAGAACCGAGCGGAGAAGCAGTGGCAACGATGGACAAGAAAAATGTCTCGATGAACGATGTGGCAGTTGCCGCGGGTGTTTCTCTCAAGACGGTTTCGCGTGTGATCAACGAGCCCGATAGCGTGCGAGAGTCGACACGCGATAAGGTTCATTCGGCCATGGAGGCGCTCGGGTTTCGAGCCAACTTTGCCGCGCGTTCGCTCAAGTTGGGCCGTTACGGGTGCATCGGCGTCGTGCTGTTCCACTTGTCGGGCGGTGCCGTGGACATGATCGACGGTATCGCCGATGCCGCCGAAGAGCGAGGCTTTGCTCTTACGATGATCAAAAAGCGGGCGGGGGAGAAGATGACCCTTGCCGAAGCGGCGCGTAGGATGTCGCAGCTCCCCGTCGACGGCATGATTTTCAACCTGCGCCAGATGGTCGATGACTTTGATACCTTTGAGGCGCCGAAAGACCTCAAGACGGTGATTATCACACCGATGGAACATCCTACCTGCTCTACCGTCAGTGACGACCAAGAGGGCGGCGCGCGCATGGCGTGCGAGTACTTCTTGAACCACGGGCACAAGAACGTGTACTTCGTCTCTGGTAAGAAAGAGTCACTGTCGAGCCAGTGCCGTATGAAAGGTTGGCGAGCGGCACTCGAGGCACGTGGCATTGAGCCGCCCGAGCCTCTGCAAGGCGATTGGAATGCGGATAGTGGCTATGCCGCGGGCCTTGTGCTTGCCGATAAGCCCGATTGCACGGCGGTCCTCGCTGCTAACGACTGCATGGCAAACGGCGTGATGATGGCTCTACGTGACAAAGGGCTCAATGTGCCCGACGACGTGTCCGTGATCGGCTTCGACGATGAGCTCTACAAGACGATTCCCAACTCGATTCTGACGTCGGTGAAGTTTCGCCACCGCGAACTGGGCATCCGTGCGCTTAACGAGGTCGTCGCAGGTCTGGAAGCCCCGAGCTCCAGAAGCCGTACGCTCGTCTCGGGCGTGTTGGTCGAGCGTTCCAGCGTAAGGGATCTGCGGGCGTAGACGTGCTCGGCCTGCTCGTCTAAATCTGTAACAGGTGGGACCCGAAAACTCGGCTAGATGTTACAGATTTAGACAATTCGGCCCGGCTTATTCCGTTTGTCTCGATCTGTAACAGTTAGGAGTGAAATGACCAGCCAGGTGTTACAGATCTAGATTGATTGGATTGACCCATCTGTTTGTCTCGATCTGTAACATCTAAGCGGTCAAAAGCGGTCTACATGTTACAGATTGAGATTTTTGGCTTGGCCTGTGCGTTCACCTCGATCTGTAACAGCTAGGATCCAAAAACTCGGCTAGATGTTACAGATTGAGATGAACAGGAGGGCGGGTGCGGTCTAAACAAAATGGCCCGCGCATCACGCATCGATGCATGGGCCATTTTTTGTCTGCGAGCGGCAGGTGGCGTCAGCGTCTTATGCCTTGAGGTTTTCCTCGATCCAGGCGACGGCACCCTTGGGATCCTTAGTGAGGTCGATGTACTGTTTGCCCTTGGGCGACAGCAGCGTGATGCCCAGGCGGTCGGTGTCGGCCTTCATCTCGTTGTAATAGGTGCGAACCTGCGGAGCCAGGACGATGACGTTGTACTGGTCCATGATGGCGTAGTGGCTGCCGTAGGCACCGGCGTTGGCGGTAATGTCGATGCCCAGCTCGTCGGCGCCTTCCTTAAGCGCGTTGGCGAGCAGTGCAGAGGTGCCGGCGCCAGCGCACAGAACCAGAACCCTCAGATCCTTGCCCTTAAGGGCGGACGGAGCTGCGGAGGCCTCGGTGGCAGAAGCGGTCTCGACAACAGGAGCCTCAACGGCGGGGGCGGCAGCGGTCTTGACGGCCTTGGTCTCCTCGGCCTCTTCTTCGGCCAGGGTCTCGGCCTCCTGCTTGCACAGGACGTTGTCGTAGGCCTTGCAGAACGGGTAGTAGATTAAGAAGTCAACGACCAGCAGGACGACAACCAGGACCAGAGAGATCGGCTGGAAGTTGGTGTCGATGAAGGTGCCGATCGGTCCGGGGAGTGCCCACGGCATGGCATAGATAAAGCCGTTCATGCCCAAAAAGTCGATGAAGAACTTACCAATGAGGACGTTGGCCACGGGGGCAAACAGGAACGGGATCAGGAAGTACGGGTTGAGGATGATGGGCGCGGCGAACAGCAGCGGTTCGTTGACGGCGAACATCACGGGTACGACAGAGGCTTTGCCGACGGCCTTGAGCTGCTTGGAGCGCATAAAGAGCAGGAAGATGATCGGGACAATGAACGTGGCGCCGGTGCCGCCGAGTTCGCCGATGTAGTTACCGAAGTTCTCGGTCAGGGCGAGGGCGGGGTGACCGCCGGCCTGCAGCGTGGCGAGGTTGGTGGTGATGTTGCCAAACAGCGCGGCGTTGAGGGCAGGCTTAACGACCGAGGGGCCGTGGATGCCCATGAACCAGAACAGCGGGATCATGAACCAGATGAGGGCGAGGCCGGCGTAGGAATCGGCAGCGGCGAACAGCGGGCTCACCAGCGTGGAGATGACGTTGGCAAACGGGACGGCCAAGCAGGTGCGGCAGATAACGTCGATGACGGCGACAAACAGGATGGAGAAGCTGAAGGCGAAGATGTCGCGGAAGTTCTGGGCGATGGCGCCGGGGACTTCTTTGGGCAGCTTGATGGTGATGTCTCGCTTAATGCAGAAGGCATAGATGTTGACCGTGGCAAATGCGGCGACAAAGGAGCTCAGTAGGCCCTTGGTGCCCATGTTGTCGGTAAAGAACACCGAGACATCGGCGCCGTCGATCTTGGCACTCGTCTGGGTAACGGCCAAGATGAGCATAGCGCACATGGCGGCGACCATGGTGCTCGTGGCGTTGATGGCCTTGCCGGCAGGCATGCGGCGGTTCTTGGAGCCGGTCAGCGCGCTTGCGGTGGTGCCGGCGACCATGATGCCCACGACGCCCATCGTGAAGTTGTAAACCTTGTTGCAGAAGTTCACGACGTCGACGTTCCACCAGTCGGGCAGCGTAAAGCCGCCGACCGTGGCGACAACGCCCGGCAGGGTCGAAATAAGCAGGAAGACAGAAGAAGACAGGATGATGGGCATTGCTGCCAAAAAGCCGTCTTTAATGGCCTGAAGGTAGATGTTCTTAGAGACCTTGTCGAAGTACGGCTGACCTTTCTCCAAGAACTTAACGATCGATTCCATAGTTCACGCTCCTCTTTGCATGAAATCTTAATGGCATGGACGTTGAAAACCTATATGGTCTCCCGCTTGCTAAAAGCCCGGGTGCAGGCGGGGTCGGTCCCAGGGGGAGAGAGGGGAGCGGCTGGGTTTGTATCGCATAGGGCCGCTCCCTTCTCGGGGGAAAGCGAGGCGATGCGCTACTGCGCGTCCGCCATAGTGTCGGCGAGCTCCTTGTACCAGAGTGCCGACTGCTTGATGTAGCGTTTTTGCGTGTCGAAGTCGATGTAGAACAGGCCGTAGCGCTTGTTATAGCCGTTGGCCCACGAGAACTGGTCCTGCAGGCTCCAGATAAAGTAGCCCTGGACGTCGACGCCCTCGGCGCGCGCCCGGAGCACCTTCTCCATGTGCTGGTCGACAAAGTCGATGCGCTCGGGATCGGCGACGATGCCGTTTGCGTCGGGCTCGGGGTCCTTGTGGCCCAGGCCGTTTTCGGTGATATAGATGACGGGGAGGTTGGGATAGGTGGCGCTGATGTGCTTGAGCGTGTCGTAGAGGCCTTGCGGGTAGATGAGCCAATCCCAGTCGGTGGTGGGGATACCCGGCATATCGACCTGCTGCCCGACGCCCTTAAACTTAAAGCACGAGGTGCCCTTGTCTCCGGTGCCGTTAAAGCTGTTGGTGGACTCGCCATCGTAGGCGGCGATAAACGCCGACTGATAGTAGTTGAGGCCGAACATATCGTTGCGGGGCGCCGCCTTGGCGAGCTCCTCCATGTCGCTGTCCTCAACCGTAAGCGTGGCGTTGTTGGCACGCAGAATCTCGTTGATGAGTGAGAGGGTGCGCGCGGAGTAGTGACCCAGGAAGGCGCCGTCCATGATGAAGTCGGTGTAGAAGGCGTTGTACAGGTCGGCGGCGTGCTGGTCGGCGGGCGAGTCTGTGGCAGGATATGCCGGCGTCAGGACGTTGACCATGCCAATGCGTCCGCCCAGGTGCTCGGTCTCGTCAAGATCCTTATACAGGTTGACGGCGCGGGCGTGGGCAACGAGCTCGTTGTGCTGGCTCTGGATGCCGCTCGTCACATCAAAGTGATGGTTGGGCGGGAAGTTGCCTTGGATGTATTGGGAGTGCGAGAGACTGATGAGCTCGTTGATGGTGAACCAATTCTTGACCTCGCGGAACTCGCGGAAGCAGAACTCGGCATAGCGCACATAGGCGTCGACGGTCTTGCGGTTGAGCCAGTCGCCCTGGTTGAACAGGGCGGCGGGGGAGTCAAAGTGATGCAGGGACACATAGGGCTCGACGCCATACTTTTTGCAGCAGGCGAACAGCTCGTGGTAGTGCTTAACGCCCTCGGCGAGGGGCTCGGCATCGTCGCCGTTGGGGAAGATGCGGGTCCAGGCGATGGACACACGGATGGCGTTGAGTCCATGCTCGGCAGAAAGGCGGATATCCTCCTCGTAGCGGTTGTAGAAATCACTGGCCGGGTCGGGCAAAAAGCGACCCTGGGCGACAAGGTAATCGTCCCACATGGTCTTACCCTTGCCTGCCACCTTCGTGGAACCTTCCGTTTGGTACGCGGCGGTTGCGGCGCCCCAAACAAAGCCCTTCGGCAGCTGCTGTACGCGGTTTAGCAAAGACATATGCATACACCCTCTCGTCTCGCTGTTCGATATTGTGCGTTTGCGCTCAGGAGGCTCCCTGGTTAGCGTTCAGCGGTGAAAAAGCCCGATAAACACTATCTTAAAATGATTAGAACCAAAATGAGCACGTGAACATTTGACAATGAGCACGTTAACATCCGGCTGGGATGTATAGAAACAAAACAACTTCAAACAGCCGCGAACGGTTGTATTTGTTCGGTAAGCGGTTTTGATTGACAGAAGTTTTCATGTTGTGGTATATGGCTCGGGTATCATGAGCACGTTATCGATGTATGTACGATGCGCCATGGGCGCGGGGAATAGTTGGGAAGCAGGTTAGCGTGGAAGGCATGGCTCAGCAGACAAGGAATGGTCATTCGGCGAGCGCGGCAGAGGTTGCGGCGCTCGCTGGCGTGAGCCGCCAGACTGTGTCTCGCGTGGTCAACGGTATGCCCAACGTGACGGAAAAGACGCGCAAGCGTGTGCTGGCCGCCATGGAAGAGCTGGGCTTTCGTCCCAATTTTGCTGGAGCGGCGTTGCGCGGCGGGTCGTATCGTTCTATTGGCCTGTGCATGTACAACATCACACGTGTCGGTAACCTGGCGACGCTCGAGGGTATCATGCAAGCGGCGCGCGAGCACGATTTTGCCGTCACTATGATCGAGATGGGCGGCGACAAGCCCTATACACTTGCCGATGCCTCGCGCCGCATGGTCGAGCGACCCGTCGACGGCATGATTCTCAACATGAACCGCATGGCTCCCGATTTTGAGGAGTTTGTTCCCCAGCCGGGAGTGCGAACGGTCATCCTGTCCATGTATGCGCATCCGCGCTGCACGACGATCGACTCCGACCAGTATGGTTCGTGCGAGCTGTTGACCAATTATCTGCTGGAACATGGTCACTCGAATATGCGGTTTGTGGCGGGTCCGGAAAACTCGATTTCCTCGCGTTTTCGTGAGGCCGGTTGGCGCGATACGCTGGGTCGTGCTCATGTCGATGCCGCTCCGATGCTGCGTGGCGATTGGAGTGCGGACAGTGGGTACGCCATGGGCGAGCGGATTGCGGCCGAGGTGCTTGCCGGCGGGTCGCAGGCGCCGACTGCCGTGCTTGCGGCAAATGACCAGATGGCGCTGGGCGTTATCGCCGCGCTCGAGAACGCGGGCCTGTCCGTGCCCGACGACGTGAGCGTGGTTGGTATCGACGACGCACTCGAGGGACTTGTTCCTCACAATCGACTGACGACGCTGCGATTTGATTTGCGCGGTGTCGGTAAGCTTGCGTTTGAGGCGGCGATTGGAGAGAGCTCGTCTATCGAGGCGATTCATGTGCCGAGTACGCTGGTCGAACGCTCGACTGTTAGGGACATACGGGGTTAGGTCCTACTCCGTTTGTCTCGATTTGTAACAGGTAGACGGTCAAAAGCGGGCTACGTGTTACAGATTTAGATTCTTCGGAAAGAGCAATTCTGTTCGTCTCAATCTGTAACAGCTAGGACCAAAAAACTCGGCTAGATGTTACAGATCGAGACAAACGTGCGACACGGTCCGCCCAAAAAAGACCGGGGGCGGCGCGCCGTGTGACGTGCCGCCCCCGGCTGAGAAATGGGGACAGGTTATGTGGGCAGGCGACCCCGCCAGCCGCTAGTCCAGACGACGGGTCTGCGCCACGTGCTTATACCAGTATGCGCTTGCCTTGGGCGTGCGCTTCTGGGTTTCAAAGTCAACGTAGAAGAAGCCGTAACGCTTGTTGTAGCCATTGGTCCAGGAGAACTGATCCTGCAGGCTCCACAGGAAGTAGCCGCCCACGTTGACGCCCACCTCCATGGCCTTGAGCAACCAGCGCAGGTGCTGCTCGATGTAGTCGATGCGCGGCTGGTCGTCCACAAAACCGTCCTTGCAGGGGTCCTTGTAGCCCATGCCGTTCTCGGTGATGAAAATCTGCTTGTAGTTGGGGTAGCGCTGCTTAATGTAGACGAGCAGATCGAACAGGCCCTCGGGATAGATGATCCAGTCCCAGTCGGTGGTGGGGATACCAGGCTTGTTCACATGCTCGCCAATACCCTTAACGCGCCAGCGGCCGGTGCCCTTCTCGCCCGTACCGTTGTGGTGCAGGTCGTTCTCGCCATCGTAAGCCTTCAAAAAACGGCACTGGTAGTTGTTAACGCCCAGGTAGTCGTTGTAGAGCGCTGCCTCGCGCATAATCTCGAGGTCCTCGTCCAAGATCTCGATGGTGCCGCCCGAGACGGCAGCCAGGCGGTTGGCGCACTCGAGGGTGTCGGGGGCATACTCGCCGCGGAACGTCGCGTCGAGCAAAAACTGGTTTTGCAGCACGTGCTCGTTGTTGGCGGCTTTGATGTCGGCGGGGTCGTTCTCGTTGAGCGGGTACTTAAACTCCAGCGACTGGATGACGCCGATTTTGCCCTTAAAGCCGCCGTTGTGGAAGGCCAGCACGGCCTTGGCGTGGGCGAGCATCATGTTGTGCTCGCACTGGAAGGCCTCGGCCAGATGCGCCTTGACGCCACCGGGGAAGGTGCCCTCGATGTAGGTGTTGGAGGCGTCGGCCCAGATCTCGTTAAAGGTGAACCAGTAGGTCACCTGGTCGGCGTACTCCTTAAAGCAGAAAGTGGCAAAGTCCACAAAGGCGTCGATGGTCTCGCGGTTGAGGAAGTCGCCCTTCTCAAAGAGGGGAAGCGGCGTGTCAAAGTGATGCAGCGTGACGAACGGCTCAACGTGGTGCTTGTGGCACTCGGCGAAGAGATCGTGGTAGAACTGGACGCCCTCGGGGTTGATTTCGCCGGTGCCGTTGGGGAAGATGCGGCTCCAGGCGATGGAGAGGCGAATGCCGTTGATGCCGAACTCCTCGCACAGCTCCAGGTCGACGGGGTACTGGTTGTAGAAGTCCGAAGCGGGATCGGGGGAGAAGCGCCCCTGGGCCTCCAGAAAGTCGTCCCAGGCAACCTTGCCCTTACCGTGAGTGCGGGTCTCGCCCTCTACCTGGTAGGCAGCGGTGGCGCCGCCAAAGACAAAGTCCTCGGGAAACTGCGCGGGCGGGTTGGTGACGCTAGCAGGATTAACGGACATGATGATCCAATCGTCTAAATCGAAGGGCCAGCCGGTCTTGGATGGTCGGCTGGCCCTGGGCGTTACTTACTTCGAAAGTTGCTCACTCACGAAGGCGAGAGACTTGTCGCCGTTCTGGGAGAGCTCGATGTACTGCTTGCCACGGCAGGCGACGCACTTGTTGCCCACGCGCTCACAGTCCTTCTGCAGGTCGGCCAGGTAGCTTGCGGCCTGCGGGGCCAGGACGACCAGGTCAAAGTCGGGGAGCATGTCCACGTGGTTGCCATAGGCCTCGGCAGCGGTCTCGAGGTTAATGCCGCGCTCCTTGGCGGCCTTGGCCAGCGCGTTGGCGAGCAGGCCCGAGGTTCCGCCGCCCTGGCAGAGCACGAGCACGCGCTTGCCGTTGAGGTCGCTGGCGGTCGTTGTCTCGGCAGCGGGTGCTGCGGAAGCGGCGGGGGAGTCGGCCTTCACGGCCTCGGCAGCAGCGCCGGCGGCAACGCTCTTGGCGTCAGCCTTGCCCTGGAAGGCATCGTTGAGCTTGGCGGCCTTCTCGGTGTTCTTGGCGGCGAGCTCCTCCTGGGAGATCTCGGCCTCCTCGGCGCACTTCTGGGCGTCATAGGCACGGAAGAACGGGTAGTACAGAACGAAGTCGACGACCAGGATAAGGGCGAGCATCACAAAAGCGAGCGGCTGGAAGCCCAGGCCCATGATGGTGCCGATGGGGCCGGGGACGGTCCAAGGCAGGGTGTACATAAAGCCGTTCATGCCCAAGAAGTCGATAAAGATCTTGAGGATCCAGATGTTGGCGATCGGGGCAAAGACAAACGGGACAAAGAAGACGGGGTTGAGCACGATGGGCGCGGCGAACAGCAGCGGCTCGTTGACGGCAAAGCAGACGGGGACGATGGCGGCCTTACCGACGGCGCGCATCTCCTGAGACTTGGCCAGGAAGCAGAACATAAAGACCAGGACGAGCGTGGCGCCGGTGCCGCCCATGCAGACGACGAAGTACTGGGCACCCTGGGTTAGGACAGCGGAAGCGTGCTGGCCGGCCTGGAACGCAGCCAGGTTGTCGGTCATGTTGGCAACGAGGGCGGCGGCGATGGCGGGCTCGACGATCGAGGGGCCGTGGACGCCCACGAACCAGAACAGGCTCATAGCGCCGTAGATCACAGCGAGGCCGATGTAGCCGTCGGCAGCGGTGAACAGGGGCTGGAACACCTGGATGACGCCCTGGGCAAAGCAGAAGCCAAAAGCAGCGCGGAAGGCTATGTCAAAGACCCAAAAGACGGTGATGCAGACGGAGAAGGGGATGATGTCCTTAAAGGTCTGCGAGATGTTGGGCGGAACCTGCTCGGGCATCTTGACGGTGATGTTGCGCTTAATGAAGAACTTGTAGATGATGCCGGTCACAAACGCAGCGATAAAGGCGGTCAGCAGGCCTTTGGAACCAAGGTAGGTGGTGTTGAAGCCGCTGGCAGCGTCCGTGGCGATCGTGTCGCTCGAAAGGAGCAAGAAGCCGATGATGGCCGCGCACATGCACGAGATGAAGTTGATCTGGTTGTTCTTGGGCAGATCGCGGTTCTGAGCGTCGGCGAAGTGCTTGGCCGTGGTGGCGGCACAGGCGATGGCCAGGATGCCCATGGAGTAGTTGTAGCACTTCCATAGGGCGTTGTTGATGTCATCGGGCCAGTAGAAACCCCAGATATTGGGAACCGAGGCTACCAGGCAGAAGATGGACGAGAAGATGATGATGGGGATGACGGAGATAAAACCGTCGCGGATCGCCTTGAGGTACTTGTTGCGGGCGATCGCGTTGAAAAAGGGCTGGCCCTTTTCGATGATGGCGATGAGTTGCTCCATGCAATGCTCCTAAGAGTCGGTGGGTTAGCAACGATGGTAGCTTTTGGCGTTCAGTTGCCAAAATGTTGACGTTGCCATTTTGCGACACAAAAAAAGACGCGAACCGGTGGTTCCTGTGCCTGCGAACCGTCGATTCCCTATGCGTAAACGTTTGAGCCGCCCGGTGGCTCTGTGTTTGCGCAATGGCAACGTTAACATTTGGGCGTCAAAAGCCGTTTGGGGAAGCAAAAATGTCGGTGAACGGTAGGTTTTGGGTGGTGAGCGTATGGTGGGGGAGGCGTTGGATATACTTGAAGGCGTTAAAAATGACTGCGTAGGGTGCCACCAATGGCATCGTCTACATAGAAAGATCGACCTATGGCCGCTGTTAAAAAATCGGTTTCCGTTAAGGATGTGGCGCGTCTCGCGGGCGTCTCGGAGCAGACAGTCTCGCGTACGGTGCACGATTCGCCCAGTGTGCGCCCCGAGACCAAGGAGCGCGTGCGTGCCGCCATGCGCGAGCTGGGGTATCGCCCCAATTTTGCCGGTCGATCGTTGCGCCGCGGTAAGTTTAAGACCGTCGGCGTCGCCATGTTCAACATTACCGGCACCGGCAACCTCGACCGTATGGAGGGCTTTGCCGCCGCCGCCGACAAACACGGCTACGCCATCACCCTCACTAAAGTAGATGGACACCCCTATACCCTCGAGAGCGCATCGTCGCGTATGAGCGCACTGCCGGTGGACGGTATTGTCGTGATTATGAACCGCATGCCGGCGGACTTTGGCACTTTTGAGCCGCTGCCCGGCATGCAGACGGTGCTCGTTACGATGTTGGAGCACCCGCTCTGTTCAACGGTCGATAACGACCAGTTCGATTGTTCGCGCCAGGTGGTCGAGTACTTGCTGGGGCGGGGGCACAAAACCGTGCACTTTATCTCGTGTCCCGAGCGCTCGCTTTCGGGCATGCGGCGCGAGGAAGGCTGGCGCGAGACATTGCGTGCGCATGGCATTGAGCCCCCGCAGCTCGTGCGCGGCGATTGGACGGCACAGAGCGGGTATGCTGCCGGTCAGGCTCTGGCGGACGATCCGACCTGTACGGCCATTTATGCCTCCAACGATGCCATGGCATATGGCTGCATCCGTGGGCTCGAGTCGCGCGGGAAGCGCGTGCCCCAGGACGTGAGCGTGGTGGGTGTTGACGACAGCCTGGGCGATATCGTGCCCGACCGTCGCCTGACCACGGTGCGCTTTGACAACAAGCGCGTCGGCATGTGGGCGGTCGACAAGATTGCCGGCGCCGATGGGGGTGCGTCTGGCGTGGAGCACATGCTGATTCCCGGTGTGCTCGTAGAGGGCGATACGGTGCGCGATTTGCGTTAGGGTGCGGTCCTGTTTGGGTTGCCGCTAACTGTGTTCGATATTGTTTAAATTTGTTTAAAAACCGTTCACGGGCGAAAAGTGACCGTTCATAGCTCGAAATTACGTTTTGAGCTGTTCTATTTTGTTTGAATGTTATTGTTTCTGTCATATACAACGCAGCGCGTATGCCCGGACGCGATGCTCTCCATTGGTTCATATGTGAAAGGAACGCAACATGGCAACCAAAGAAGAAATCTCGATGGTTGGATTCGAGATTGTCGCATACGCAGGTGACGCCCAGACCGATCTGCTTGCAGCGCTCGATGCTGCTCGCGAGGGTGACTTTGAGAAGGCCGAGCAGCTGCACAAGGATGCCAGCGATGCGCTCATCGGTGCCCACGACACGCAGACCAAGCTGCTTTCGCAGGAGGCCGGCGGTGGCGAGATGGAGATGACCTTCATCATGGCTCACGCTCAGGACACTCTCATGACCACTATGATCCTGGAGAAGCAGGCCCGCTTTACCATCGATGCCTACAAGCGCATCGCTGAGCTCGAGGCCAAGCTCGCCTAACGAGCCCTCACAACCAAGTTCCCTTCCAAAAGCCCTGCCGCACCCGCGACAGGGCTTTTTCTGTCCTCCTCCAAGTTGCGGTGAAATAGGGACTGAATAGGGGCCGGCGGGCGCAAAACAATCCCTATTCCACCGCAACTCATCCCGAGATAGTCGTTGGACGTTCTTAAACGACTGGTCATTGGGGACAGTCTTGGTGCGCTCCGTTCGTCCTCCCGTTCGATTTTTGCTCGGTGGGTATACTTCCATCCGCAATACAGGCCGGAATGAGGAGGTATCCAAATGCCGGACAACGGATTGATTCAAAAGAAAGATGCGCACGAGATGGCTCATGGGCGTCCTGTCCAGATAACCGAGCACACGGCGGTAACCGAGCTGCAGCCCAGTCTGTCCGATGTCGTGTGCGCAAACAAAAAGCTGCAGATTGGCTTTATCGTTGCGCTCGTGGTCCTGGCGCTGCTGTCGGGCTTTGTAGCTCGTCCGCATTTCGCCGATACCAAAACTTGGGACTCCACCATCGAGGTCATCGACCAAAAGAAGGGTAACGTACTGGCGCTCACGACCTCGTGCGTGGCGCTATCTGCGGGCATTACCGCGCTACCTGGTGATACGGGAACGCCGGTTGCCGAACAGCTCGCGCAGCTTTCAGGCAACCTTGGTATCGTGCTTGCCGTGCTATACCTGGAGAAATATTTGCTCACGATTTTGTGGTCGGTTGGCTTGGGCATCTTAATCCCGTTTGCGTTGGTGCTCTTTGCGGTGTCGCTCGGCATTCACGGGCGCTGGAGCACGAGCGCTGTCCTGCGCCGTGTGGCGACACGCGTGCTGGTAGTTGCCGTGATCGGCATGGCGTTGGTGCCTGCAAGCGTTTGGGTGTCGCAGAAGGTCGATGAAACGTATCGCGTAAGTATTGAGCAAGCTGAGCAAAAGGCTGCGGACGCTGCGGACGCGGCCGACACCACGGACAAGTCAGCCGAGACCAGCTCAAAATCGAATAAGAAAAAATCCGAGGCCACAGAGTCCAAAAACGTGCTCGAGCAGTTGACTGATGGGGCCTCGAGCCTTGTTACGTCGGTGACCAGCGGTGCCAAGCAGATGACCGACGAGATCGTGCAGCAGGTGACCGACCTCATCGAAGGCGTCATCGTGATGATCGTGACTTCGTGCGTTATCCCGCTGCTGGTGCTCGTGGCGTTCCTGTGGCTGGGACACGTACTGCTAGGGATCGATATTTCCGGCCCGGCGAACTATTTGACGGGCCGCTTTCTGAGTGCTCCGTCCAAGCACGCCAAATAGGGTGGGCAGTCCGAGTAGCTAAAACAGCTGTATATACCGGGGAATACCGCCGAAGGGCGGCCGAGACACGTTCTTGGCCGCCCTTTTGTTTGTTGAACACGTGGTCGCTACGTCCGCGCCCGGCTCAAACGGTCAGCAATCATCCGTGAACGATATTTGTTCAAAAAAGAACAAAGATAAACAAATAGTTGTTGCAGTTACTGTTCGAATGTGTTCAAATAAACATGAACAGTGAAGAACCGCACATTCAGATGCCCGGACCTGAACGCGATTCAACACTTCCAAACAGAAACTACGCACCTGCGTATCTCTCAAGGAGGATGTCATGAGGGTTGTAATCGCTTCCGATGCCGACGGTATGTCGATGAAGGAGTCTATCAAGGAGATGCTCATCGCCGACGGTCACGAGGTCGTCGACTATTCCGAGACCCCTGCCGCGGACTTTGTCGATTCCGCGACCGCCGTTGCCAAGGACCTGCTGGAGCACAAGGATTCCCAGGGCTTCGCATTCGATAAGTACGGCGTCGGCTCCTATATGGCCGCCGTCAAGATCAAGGGCATGGTCGTCGCCAACATTTCCGACGAGCGTTCCGCTTACATGACCCGCGAGCACAACGGCTCGCGCATGGTCACCATGGGCCCGGGCGTTGTGGGCACCGAGGTCGCCAAGAAGATCGCCCGCGAGTTCCTGCGTGCACAGTACGCCGGCGGCCGTCACCAGATCCGTGTCGACATGCTCAACAAGATGGCCTAACGAGAGCCACCGAGAACTCGAACTTCTACCTCAACTTGTGAATTCAGACGAAAGGACGTTCTGATGAAGAAGACCATCGCAATCGGTTGCGACCATATCGTTACGGACGAGAAGATCTATCTGGCCGACCGCCTGGAGCAGGCTGGTTACAAGGTGCTCGACTGCGGCACCTACAGCCACACCCGTACGCACTATCCCATCTACGGTAAGGCCGTGGGCGAGGCTGTTGCCAGCGGCAAGGCCGACTTTGGCGTGGCCCTGTGCGGCACCGGCATCGGCATCACCAACGCCGTCAACAAGGTTCCCGGCGCCCGCTGCGCCCTGGTCCGCGACATGACCTCTGCCCTGTATGCCCGTCGCGAGCTCAACGCCAACATCGTGGGCTTTGGCGGCAAGATTACCGGCGAGTTCCTGATGGCCGATATCATGCTTGCCTTCCTGGGGGAGCCCTACGAGAAGACCCCCGAGCACGATGCCCTGATCGCCAAGATCGATGCCTGCAATAAGGCCGACGCCGAGGCTCAGGCTGACCCGCACTTCTTTGACGAGTTCCTCGAGAAGTGGGACCGCGGCGAATACCACGATTAGCGGGTATCCGGCGTAATTAACTAGTCCGTTGACGGCTCGCGTTTCTGTGATGGGGCGCGGGCCGGTTTGCTATCAGCCCCACTGACTTGGCGGGCTGTCGTAAGAAAGGGAAGGCTCCTATGGAGTTTGTTCTTGATAACGGCTCTGTCCGCATTGCGTTGAGCACGGCTGGCGGATCGTTCACTTCTATTGCGGCCAACGGCCGTGAGTACCTGTGGCAGGGCGACCCGGCGGTGTGGTCGGGCCAGGCACCCATTTGTTTCCCGATCTGCGGCGGCCTTCGCGACGGTCACGCAATGACCATGGGCGGCCGCGAGGTTAAGCTCGCCCGCCACGGCTTTGCGCGCAAACAGGAGTGGAAGCTCGAGGAGCAGAGCGACAACATGGTTGCGCTGAGCCTAAGCTCTGCCGACCATGCCGAGTTGCTCGAGCAGTACCCGTATCCGTTTAAGATCGTTGCTCGTTACATGATCGATTCGGAAAAGGTGGCCGTGTCGTACGAGGTGACCAATGAGGGCACCGAGGACATGCCGTTCTTTGTGGGCGGTCACCCTGGCTTTAAGTGCCCGCTTGACGAGGGCGAGTCCTATGACGACTACGAGCTCCGTTTTGAGCAGCGCGAGGCCGCCGAGCTCTGTACTGCCGTTCCCTCAACGGGCCTGATTGATGTTGAGCATCGCAGCAAGAACCCGATGGTTGGCCATGACCTGCCGCTGACCCACGAACTCTTTGACTTCGCGGAGACCATCTTTGACGTGCTCGAGAGCCGCGTGGTTACGCTGACCAAGAAGACCGAGGACAAGGGCGTGCGCCTGACGTTCCCCGATATGCCGTACCTGATTGTGTGGAGCAAGCCCGAGGGCGACTTTGTGGCCGTGGAACCGTGGGGCGGCCTCTCCACCTGTTCCGACGAGGACGATATTCTGGAGCACAAGCGCGGCTGCCTGGTGGTCAAGCCGGGGGAGACCGTTACCCGCGGCTTTGAGATCGAGATCCTTTAACGAGCTATCGTATGTTTGGGGCCGCGCGTGTCGTGCCCCGGAAACAGGAGTTCAATATGATTCTGACCGTTACCATGAACCCGTCGATTGATACGCGCTATCAGCTCGACAAGTTGATCATCGACGATGTTAACCGTGTGACGCCCGAAAAGACCGCTGGCGGCAAGGGCCTCAACGTGAGCCGCGTGCTGCTGCAGTTGGGCGACGATGTGCTCGCGACCGGTCTGCTCGGCGGCCATATGGGTGCCTATATGGCCGAGCTCATGGATGCCGATGGCGTCAAGAACGACTTTGTGCCCATTGCCGGTGAGACGCGCATTTGCCTGAATATTCTGCACGAGGGCAATCAGACCGAGCTGCTGGAGAGCGGCCCGCAGATCGCCCCGGCCGAGCTCGAGGCCTTTACGGCCAAGTTTGCCGAGCTTGCAGCGAAAGCGGACGTTGTGACGCTTTCGGGCTCGCTGCCGCGTGGTGTCGATGCCGGCTACTATGCCGAGCTCGTTAAGATCGCCGAAGAGGCGGGCGCCAAGGTGCTGCTCGACACCTCGGGTGCATCGCTGGAGGCCGCGCTGGAGTCCGACGCTAAGCCTGAGCTCGTAAAGCCCAACCTGACCGAGATTAACGGCCTGCTGGGTACGTCCTTTACGACCGATGATGTCGATGCCCTGCGCGAGGCGCTCGCCGCTGATGGCCGCTTTGCCGGTATTCCCTGGGTTGTCGTTTCGATGGGCGCTGCCGGTTCGGTGGGCTTCCATGAGGGTCGTGCGTTCCGCGCCAAGACGCCCGCGATTGCGGCCGTGAACGCGACGGGTTCCGGTGACTCGACCATCGCCGGCTTTGCGCATGCGATTGCTGCTGGTGCCGACGATGTCACGGTGCTCAAGACCGCCAATACCTGCGGCAAGCTTAACGCCATGGATCCCAAGACCGGCCACCTGGTCATGGATCGCTGGGACGAGGTCTACAACAGCGTTGAAGTAACGGAGCTTTAGGGTTACGCGGTTTTACCAAACGCCGTAACCAACCGACGCTGCGCGGGCCGCATTTGGACAATCTGACGTTCAACTTCAAGGGCGCGACCAGAAGGTCAGCGCCCTTTCGTTTCACGTCACCTTGTCTCAAATGCGGCCCGCTCGCTGCCGTTGCCAAGACATCGGCGTTGCCTTGCTTCGGGAATGTGGCAGATAGGGACGTTCCTTTTCTGCCGGCAGTTTGGGACACTCCTTACGGGACACCCCCTCCACAGCGCCTATGCCAGCTTGTCGATTTGCCCAATCTCCCAGAGCGGAATGTTGACGAGCGTGCCCTCGTCTCTATATGCCGCTAACGATGTTCTCACGCAGCGCTCGAGCTTGAACTTCTCGCAGGCAATCCTCAGGCTCTTTGCTTTGAGGTTCTCTGCCGCCTTGACCTCGAGCGGAAGCACGGTCCCCGCATGGTCGATGGCAAAGTCAGTCTCTGCATTGCCGGAGGAGGATGACCAATACGCGGGAGTTTTGCCTTGGAGCAAAAGCTCCTGTGCGACGTATTGCTCGGTCAGCGAGCCTTTGAACTCCGTAAAAACAGCGGGCCCGTTCAGAACAATGGCTGGCGAGAGGCCGGAGAGTGCTCCGAGGATGCCGGTGTCGTTGCAGAACAGCTTGAAGCCCGAGAGATCCTCGTAGCTTGTGAGCGGTGCTCTTAGGGCGGAAACACGTGGTACCTTATGAACGATTCCATAGTCCATGAGCCACTGGAGGCTTTCCTCAAAATCGCGTGCGCGCGCCCCGGGACGGAGCGCACCGTAGACGAACTTCTTGTTTTCCTTTGCGAGCTGGCCGGGAAGGGATTTCCAAACCAGCCTCATGCGCTCGACGATGCGGGCTGGCGCATGCTTGCCAAAATCGGATTCGTAAGCTTCGATGATTTGCTGCTGAAGCCTGCGGGCCTCGATGAAATCGTGGGAGGCGGCGAAAGCGGAGACAACTTCTGGCATGCCACCGACAACGAGGTATTCCTTGAGCAGGCGCTCGAGCTTTTCGGAAACGTTTGCCAGCAGGTCCATGTCTGCGGCAAGGATGGCATCTGCGAGCGGATCGCCATCGACGGCACGAACGAACTCGACAAACCCCATGGGGCGCATGGTAAGCTGGTCAATCTTGCCGACGGGGAACGACTCGTTTTCGCGTCGGAGCGCGAGCCCCATATAGGAGCCGGCTGCCACGATATGGTATTCCGGCGCCAGCTCGTTGAAGTATTTGAGCGAGGTGATGCCACGCGGTGCCTCTTGGATTTCGTCGAAGATGATGAGTGTGTCTGTCGGCGTTATGGTCTGGCCGCGCAGGAGCTCTATCTGGGAGATGATGCGTTTGGGGTCAAGGCTTCCGTCGAACAGCGAACGTGCGCCCGGTTCGAGCATAAAGTCAAAGCGGATGACGTTTTGATACTGCTGGCCTGCGAATTCGTTAAGAAGCCAGGTTTTTCCCGTCTGGCGGGCCCCCTTAAGCAGGAGGGGCTTGCGGTTTGCCCTAGATTTCCAAGCGATGAGTTCGTCCATTAGCTGTCGCTGCATACTGCCTCCTAACGATCATGGTTAGTATAAGACCGTTTTGGTCTTTCCATCGAAAAATGTGGGAGTAAACCACGTTGTTCCATCGAATAATGTGGGAGGTAACCACGTTTTTCCATCGAATAATGTGGGGTTTAGGTCGGCACTTGGGGCGCTCCTTCTCTGCCGGCAGTTTGGAACACTCCTTGTTTTGATGCAAATTAGCTACCCTTGCATCAGAAAACGGCGCCCGCCGGCGATGTTGCCGGCGGGCGCCGCGGTCGTGTAGGCGCTATTTGTTAAGTGCGTGCGTTCGAGCTCGCGTGCTACAGCGAGTCGATAAAGCGCTGCTGGGCGGCGCGGCCGGCTTCGTCCCACTTAAAGACGCCGGCGTTGTCGAGCACGTGGCCAAACACCACGCCGACCTCCTCGTGCAGGATATCGATGGCGTTGTCGGCCGTAAGCTCGTCGGCGCGGCGAGCAAAGACGTCCTCGGCCCACGCGGCATGGCTGCGGCAAAGGTCGTCGCCCTCGAGCGCGCCAGCAAGGTCGTAGCTGGCATCGGCCTTGGCCGCCAGCAAGTGCTCGCGGACAGCGCCGAGCTCGGGAACCAAGCGCGGCGGCAAAATGGCCAGGCCCATGACCTCGATCAGGCCGATGTTCTCCTTCTTAATGTGGTGGTACTCGGCATGCGGGTGGAATACGCCCAGCGGATGCTCGTCGGTCGTGATATTGCAGCGAAGCGCCAGGTAGGCCTCGTAGATCTCGCCGCCGGCATTGCCGCGGGAGTCGACGCGGCGGATGACGGGCGTCACGGTGTTGTGCGCTACGCCGTCGGCTGTGTGCGCGATGATGCCCACCGACTCATCGGTCCACTCGCGCCAGGCGAGGATAATCTTCTCGGCAGCGTCGAGCAGCTGGGCGCGGTCGTGCGAGCGCAGGCGCAGCACCGAAAGCGGCCACTGCAACACGGTACCGCTGACTTGGTCAAAGCCGGGCACGCTAAACTGCGAGACCTCGGTGGCATGCATCATGGGGAACTCGTGCGCGCCGCCCTGGAAGTGGTCGTGCGACAGAATCGAGCCGCCCACGATGGGCAGGTCGGCGTTGGAGCCAATAAAGTAGTGCGGGAACAGGTCGACAAAGTCGAGCAGGCAGGTCAGCCCCTTGCGGTCGACGTGCATCGGGCGATGCTCGGAGCTCATGGCAATGCAGTGCTCGTTAAAATACGCATACGGGCTGTATTGGAAGCCCCAGCGCTCGCCGTCGAGCTCAATGGGGATAACGCGCAGATTCTGGCGGGCGGGGTGAGCGCCGCCGTCGGCTGCGGCGGAGCGTCCGGGGTAGCCCTCGTTCTCGATGCAGAGCTGGCAGGCGGGATACTTCTCGCCCAAGTTCTTGGCTGCACCTGCCGCGGCGATATCGCGCGGGTCCTTCTCGGGTTTGGACAGGTTGATGGTGATTTCAAGATCGCCCCAGTTGGTGGGGGTGCTCCATTTGATGTTGCGCGCGATGGCGGCACGGCGCACGTAGCCGGCGTCGCAGCACAGGCCGTAGAACCAGTCGGTCGCGGCGCGGGGCTCGTTGACGCCCATACGTCCGTTGAACTCCTCGTTTACAACCGAAGGCCTCGGCATGAGCGCGCCCATGATGCGCATGGCGATGCGGTCGCGGCCCGACACCGTGTCCTCGGCGGCACCGTTGGCAACGGCAGCCTCGGCAAGCGCGGCAAGCGTGCCTTCAAGGTCAAAGTCGGGCAGGGTATCGGGGTGCAAGAGCGAGAGTTTTTCGACCTGGAGCGCCCAGGCCATGTCGAGTGCGGGGCCCGTGGCGCCGATGCACTCCAAAATGGTGTTGTATGCCCAGATGCGATCGTCCTGGCCGATCATCGATCGGTGGATAGCGTACTCGATCAGGTTCTGCGCGGCCTCGCGCACGTCAGTCATTACAGCCATGCCGCGTAAGCCCCCTTGTCAGAAATTGCGTAGTGGCGGGCAGAGCCCTCGCCCAGCCAGCCGTTCATCTTGGCAATGAAGGTGTCGACCAGATCGAGCGGCACGAAGGCCTGGATGGTACCGCCGAAGCCGCCGCCGTGGATACGGACGGCGCCGCGGCCGTCGAGCACATGCTCGGCCAGTGCCAGGGCATACATCGAGGGCTGCTCGGAGCCCAGCTTGGCAACGACATTCTGCAGGTACATGGCAGAGCTGGCGCCGGACTCGCGCGTCAGGACCAGGAACTGGTCGATGTCGCCGGCGTTCAGGGCAGCCCAGCGCTTGTCGACTAGGCCGTTTTCGTACCAGTAGTGAACGGCGCGCAGGCAGGCACGGTCGCCCAGCTTGGCGCGCAGCTCGGGGAGTTTGGCGTCAAAGTCCGCCACGTTTACCTCGCACAGACGCGCCTTGCCAAACTCGGCGGCGACGTCCTGCATCTCGCGCGGAACGGCGGCGTAGTCGTCGGTAGCTGCCACATGGTCGGCACCGACCTTAACGAGCACGAGCGCATAGCCGTGATCCTCAAAGTTGAGTTTGAGCTTCTGGGTCTTGGGCTGGGCCTGATCCTCAAAGTCCATGTAGGCGAGTCCGCCCAAGCAAACGGCGGCCTGGTCCATCAGACCGCAGGGCTTGCCGTAGTAGTTGTTCTCGGTGCGCTGGCTCATCTGGGCGAGCGTGACGGGCTCAATGGCGGGCGCGCCCCAGAGGGTTTCCATGGCACGACCGTACGCGGCTTCGACGGCGGCAGAGCTGGAAAGGCCGCCGCCCGAGGGGACGGAGCAGGTAAAGGCAAAGTCGAAGCCTTTGGGCTCAACGCCAAGGGCTGCGACCTCGTGGGCCATACCGCGCACGAGGCTTGCGGACGTGCCCTTCTCGGACTCCTGAACGTCTAGCGTGTCGAGCGCGATTTCAAACGTGGGATAGCCCTCGTCGGCTACGCGAACCTTGTTGGAATCGGTTGCCACGGCGATGCCGTCGACGGCGACATCGAGCGAGCCGGCGATAACGTGGCCACCCTCGTGGTCGGTGTGGTTGCCGCTGATCTCGGAACGGCCGGGCGCGTGCACGTAGAGCACCTGGCGGTCGCCGATGGGGCCAAACTCCTCCTCGAACAGCTTGGTGAGCGTGGCGAATGTCTTTTCGTCGGGGGTGGTCATGGGAGTCCTTTCCTTGGCGCGCACGGGTGGGTTTTGCGTCGTTATGAGTACGTTAACAACTTGAAGCGGCATGAACCAAGTGTTCACAATACCGCACGCTACGGGCTATGTTAACGTACTCATAACACATCGCTTGTCACTTTTTGAGAATCTGGTAATCGGTAGAAATTCAGCCGTGAACGGTACTGCCGTATGGACTTATAAAGCAGAAGAGATGCAGATAGAAAAAGTAGAGTACGTTAACATGCGTCCGACGATAGCGGGCCTCGGCGCGGGATGTATTTCTGCCCGGGCCGGCATTCACGCTATTCAGATCTCGCAAGGGTGAAGGTGATCCTGTGGCAAGGCGCCCGTCCAACGATACCAGTTCGCGTCCGGTCTCCATGGCCGACGTCGCCCGCGCTGCCGGCGTTTCGCAGCAGACGGTCTCGCGCGTTGCCAACGGCTTGCCCAATGTGAACGAGCAGACGCGCCAGCGCGTACAGGCCGCGATGCAAGAGCTCGGCTTTCGTCCGAGTTATGCCGGTCGCTCGCTGCGCGACGGCCGTTACCATTCGGTCGGCCTGTGCGTCAACGATGTGACCAAGTTCGGCAACCTCTCAATGATCGACGGCATCGCCAGCGCTGCTCGTGAGCATAATTGTGCCATCACGCTGGTCGAGATGTCCAAGACCGAGGAGTTTTCGCTTGCCGAGGCCACGCGTCGTATGGCCGCATTGCCGGTGGACGGCATCATCATCGGTATGAGTCGCATGGCGCCCGATTTTGAGACGTTTGATCCACTGCCGGGCATTGGCACGGTCATCGTTACCATGTACGCGCACCCGCGGGTGACCACGGTCGATTCCGACCATTACGGCTGCTCGCTATTGCTTATGGATCACCTGTTTGAGCTAGGGCACGAGCAGATTCGCTATATTGGCGGCCCGTCATTCTCGGTCGACGAGCAATTTCGTCGCGCCGGTTGGCAGGATGCACTCGAGCGTAAACACATCGAGCCGGCAGAGCCGCTCGAGGGCGACTGGTCTGCCAACAGCGGCTACGAGGCCGGCAGGTACCTGGCCGAGCACGATCGCACCATGACGGCGATTTACGCGGCAAACGACCAGATGGCAAATGGCGCGATTGCAGCGCTGCGCGATAGCGGTCTGCGCGTGCCCGAGGACGTGAGCGTGGTGGGCGTCGACGATTCGCTCGATGATTTTGTGGCACACAACGAGCTCACGACCGTGCGATTCGATCTACATCAGCGCGGACGCGAGGTGTTTGAGCATGCGGTTCCCGAGGCGGGTACGGCGGGCAAAACCGTTGCCATCCGTATTCCCGGCCAGCTCATCGTTCGACATAGTACGGCGGCACCGCGCGCATAGTTTTCGCAGGTCAACGGTGATATGTTGAACATCAATAACAATCGGTAAGGATGTCGGTAGATAGCTGTTGGGATGTAGCCGAGTGCTATGATAGACGGGCTCTTTTGTCTATCTAGGAGGCTTTGCCTGATGGAGATCACCAAGGATATCCGCTACATTGGCGTCGACGATCACGACATTGACCTGTTCGAGGGCCAGTACGACGTGTCCGAGAACGGTATGGCATATAACAGCTACGTTATCTTGGGCGACAAGATCGCTGTCGCCGATTCGGTCGACGCCGGCTTTGTCGACGAGTGGCTCGGCAACCTCGAGGCCGTGCTTGATGGCCGTACGCCCGACTACCTGGTTGTCCATCATATGGAGCCCGATCACTCCGCCGGTATCGCCGCCTTTATGGAGCGCTACCCCCAGGCGCAGATTGTGGCCAGCATGGGCGCTTTCCGCATGATGGTCAACTACTTTGGCACCGACTTCCCCGAGCGCAAGATGGTCGTCAAAGATGGCGACGTGCTCGACCTGGGCGGCCACAGCTTGACGTTTGTCGGCGCCCCCAACGTGCACTGGCCCGAGGTGCTCTTCTCCTATGAGGCCACCGACAAGGTGCTCTTTAGTGCCGACGGTTTTGGCAAGTTCGGTGCTAACGACATCGAGGATCCCGAGGGCTGGGCTTGCGAAGCGCGCCGCTACTACTTTGGCATCGTCGGTAAGTTCGGCAAGTTCGTGCAGGCCGTGCTCAAGAAGGCCGCCGATCTGGATATCCAGATCATCTGCCCGCTCCATGGTCCTGTGCTGACCGAGAACCTGGGCTACTACCTCGACACTTACAACACCTGGTCGAGCTACCAGCCCGAGGACGAGGGCATCACGATCGCCTATGCGAGTGTGTATGGCCATCTGAAGGCTGCCGTTGAGGAGCTCGCATCTGCGCTCGAGGCCCGCGGCCAGAAGGTCTCCGTCTTTGACCTGGCTCGCGACGATATGGCCGAGGCCGTTGAGGACGCGTTCCGCTATGACCGTCTGGTGCTCGCTTCCATTACCTATCAGGGCGAGATCTTCCCGTTCATGAGCACCTTTATCCATACGCTTGCCGGGCACGCCTATCAGAACCGAACGGTGGCACTCGTCGAGGCCGGCTCCTGGGCGCCCGCTGCTGCCAAAGTTATGACCAAGGAGCTCGAGGGCATGAAGGACATCACGCTGACGCAGAACAAGGTGACTGTCCTGGGTTCGCTCAACGACGCATCGCGCGCTCAGATCGAGGTTCTCGCCGACGAGCTTTCCAAGTAGCGATATTTTTCACTTTTGACGCTCAACCATCACAGCCACCACAAAGGGGACAGGCACCTTTGTGGTGGTTTTTGTTTAAGCGCCGGCGATGACGAGATTTGGGTGGTCGCTGTCGGTGGCCTCGGCGATTGAGGTGGCGACAGCATGATCGGGGTCACGGTCCATCACGATGGTGTCGACATCGGTCAGCTCGGCAAAACGGTACATGCCGCGTCCGTTGACCTTGCTGGCGTCCATGAGAGCGACGCTTTGACGGGCGGCACCGACCATAGCCGCTTTGGTCTCGGCCATCTGCGGAAAGTCGGTCGTAAAGCCGCAGCCGGGAACAAAAGCGCCAGGGCACATGACGGCAAGGTCGGCGTGGACCATTTGGAGCGCCTGCATGGTAAGTGGGCCGTACAGATAGCGATGACCTTTGCGCAGTGCCCCGCCCAGCATGACGACATCGACCGAGGGCATGCTCTCGTCGATATAATCGGCGATGGTAATGTCGGCCGTGATAACGGTGATGCCGTCGCGCTGATCGAGGAGCCGGACGAACTCGAGCGCCGTGGTGCCCGAGTCGACGAGCAGCGTATCGCCGTCATTGACGAGCTCGATGGCGCTTTGCGCGATGGCCTGCTTGGCGGCGACGTTGACATTGATGCGGCGATCCTGCGTGGAGACGGTCAGGCGCTTGTGAAGCGATACGGCACCACCATGTGTGCGGCGCAGCTTGCCTGCTTCGGCGAGCGCGTCCAGGTCGGCGCGGGCGGTGACGGAGGACACGCCAAAGGTTTGGGCGATTTCTGCTACCTGCACCGAGGCATTATGCTCGAGCATTTCCATAATGGCGGTACGGCGTTCGTCGGCAAAAGCACGGTTGGTAGCTTGGGCCATGTCTGCTCCATTCTCGGCTAAATTTGCAGGAATTGTGTTGACTCTATTTTCGTTCATTTTCTTTTTGAGTAAGAAAACACCTTTCGATTACTTATCTTTTCTATAAAAGAAAGACGCTGAACGCACAAAATTCAATATCGAACACGCCCACTCGGCTCCAATTCCTTCCGTTTACTTTTCAAAAACGACGGTATTGACCTGCATGGGCTCAATATCTCGCACGTGCAAAGCCGCTGAATTTCATACAATGAGCGCAGCAAAACGCAAGGTAAAACGCCTTGCGGACACGTACGCCCGATGTCCAGATGCGGGCGAGGGAGAGGAGCAAACGCTCATGGCACTTGTTACCACCGAAAAGATGCTCAAGGACGCTCAGGCCGGCCACTACGCCGTCGGCGCGTTCAACGTCGAGAACCTCGAGTTTGTTATGGCCGTTCTGGCCGCTGCCGAGGAGACCAAGTCCCCCGTCATCATGCAGACCACCCCGGGCACCATCAAGACCGCTGGTCTGGACTACTTCTACGGCATGGTCAAGGCTGCCGCCGAGCGCGCTTCCGTGCCCGTCGCTCTGCACCTCGATCACGGCGATGGCTATGACCGCTGCATGCAGGCTTTCCGCACGGGCTACACCTCTGTCATGATCGACGGTTCGCACGAGTCCTTCGAGGACAACATCGCCCTGACCAAGTCCGTCGCCGCCGCTGGCCGCGCCATGGGCGTGCCCGTCGAGGCTGAGCTCGGTAAGGTTGGCGGCAAGGAGGACGACGGTCCCGCGGTTGAGGGCGAGAGCCCCTACACCGATCCGGCCGAGGCCAAGGAGTTCGTCGAGCGTACCGGCTGCACCTCCCTCGCTATTGGCGTTGGCACCAGCCACGGTGTGTACACGAGCGATCCGCACATCGAGCAGTCCGTGGTCAAGGCCATTCGCGACGCCGTCGACGTGCCGCTGGTTCTGCACGGCACCTCCGGTGTGCCCGATGAGCAGGTTGCCGAGGCTGTGAAGAACGGCATCTGCAAGGTTAACTACGCCACCGAGCTGCGTCAGGCCTACACCAAGGGCTTCATGGCCTACATGGCCGAGAACCCTGCCTGCTTCGATCCCAAGAAGCCGGCCAAGGAGGGTATGCGTGAGATCACCGAGCTGGTTAAGATCCGCATGACCAACCTTAACTCTGTGGGCAAGGCAGAGTAACAGCAAGGGTACTCCGATCCCACCGGACGGCTTGGGCGGGTCCCCGTACTTAGTTTCCAAAACGTCCTCGCGCATGAAGGCCCCCGTTGCCTCGCTTCTACGAAGCGTTGGCGACGGGGGCCTTCGCGCTGCGGAATGATTTTGGAAACTAAGTACGGGGACCCGCCCAAGCCGTCCTGCTCGATTGCCCTTGTGGCGTTAGGGCAGAAATGGGTGGGGCGTTAGGGCTTCTTTGCTGATGGGGGATTGGTATGCCCGGGCTTGGTTGGGGAAGGTTTTGTCTAGGGATGCTTGGAGCTTTTCGAAGGATGCTCGCAGGTTGAGTTCCTGGTCGGTTGAGCGTTTGGTTTTTGTGGTGGGGGAGTCGAGGAGGCCGTTTCTCTGTGTCGGGGGGAAGGAGAAAAGGTCTGCATGTTTTAGGGATGGCTGCTGTGCTGCGTCATTGGAAGAATGCATGCTTATGCGGCCTCCTCGATGTCCACCAAAAGGTTGCGCACGGGGTATGCTGCTAGATCCCGTGCGTTGGCAGTATTATGCCGCGGCTGCTGCAAAGAAGCGCTAAAGAAAGGCTTAACCTGGTTTGGTGTTACGATGAAACCGCAGGTCAAAGCTATCGAGTAACACTCTTGAAAGGTTTTGGGCTTAAGGGCTTTCTAAGGTTTGTGGCGTGGATGTGGCTCGCCTGTGCGGGGCGTGTGGACGGCTCGTTCCTAGCGCTGCGGCTCTGCGGCCCGCACCTGCTCGATGACCTTTTCCATCGTGCCGTCGATGCGGTCTTTTTTGAGTTCGCATTCCCAGATGGTTATAGGCGTCCAGCCCATTTGAGTGAGTGCTGCCACGGCAGCGCGGTCGCGCTCGACGTTGCGACGGAACTTTGCCTCCCAAAACTCAACGTTGCGCTTGGGCTGGCTAGGGTTGCACTTGGGGCAGCGGTGCCAAAAGCAGCCGTTGACGAAGATGGCGATCTTGCGCCCGGGGAAGGCGATGTCGGGTTTGCCGGGAACCTTCCATTCCAAGCGATAGCCCGTAAGGCCCGCGGCGCGCAGGCGCTGTCGTACGAGCAGCTCGGGCTTGGTGTTTGCACGCTTGTTGCCCTTCATGGACTTTTTTATAGCGGCGCGACGGCGCACGAGTTCACGCTCGTCGGCGGAAAGGTCCGAGGTGTCGATGCCGTCCAACAGACCGGGCTTTGGACGCTTTTTGCTGCGGCGCTTAGGTGCGCGCTTGGGCTTGGTGGCGGGCTCGTCGGTCGCGGTGGCCTCGGCGTCGTTGGCAACGCCGTTGGCCTCAAGCCGGTCTTCCTTCAACTCAATTAGGGCATCAATGAGTCCCTTGTCGGCGGGCATCCACTCAACGGTGGCAAGCGAGGTGCGCGGAATCCAGCGGATATCGAGCTGGCGGTCGTGCTTCTGGGGCTCGCCAGACTCTTTAGCCAGCGAGCAGTAGTAGCACTCCATGGAGAGATGAAAATCGGGGTAGTCGTACTCAACGGTATAGAAATCGCGCAGATTGGTGACTTTTACCTGCAACTCTTCCATGAGCTCGCGGCGTACGGCGTCCTCGGGCGACTCGCCGCGCATGAGCTTGCCGCCCGGGAACTCCCAAAGTCCTCGCATGTCGCCGTAGCCGCGCTGCACGGCAAGCAGCTCGTCAGATCCATCCTTGCGAATGATCCCAGCGGCAACATGAATAGTCTTCAACAGGAGTCCTCTCTCAACATCAACACGTGACAGGCTAGCTACCCGTACCTTACACAACGGTAAGGCAAGCGTAAGCCATATCGATGGTAGCCGACTCGTCTTCTTGCGACTATGGATGCCGTAGACTAATCGCAAGAAAGGACTCGGTATGCAAACCACGCACATGGCGACCCCGGTACTGGAGGTCGCACATCTCGAAAAGGTATATGGAGCGCTGGGCAACGTGACCCGCGCGCTCAACGACGTCAGCTTTACCGTCAACCGCGGGGAATTCGTGGGCATCATGGGCGCTTCGGGCTCGGGCAAGTCGACGTTGCTCAACTGCGTCTCGACCATCGATAGCGCCACGAGCGGCACGATCCGCATTAACGGTCAGGACGTGACGCGCATGAAGCAGGCCAAGCTTTCGCAGTTCCGCCGCGAGGAGCTCGGCTTTATCTTCCAGGACTCCAACCTGCTCGATACGCTCACGGCACGCGAGAACATCGCCCTGCCGCTCACCATCGCCCGCACAAACTCGGCAGAGATCTCGACCCGCGTGCAGGATGTGGCAGCGCGCCTGTCCATCAGCCAGGTGCTCGACAAGTATCCCTACCAGATGTCCGGCGGTCAGCAGCAGCGCGTTGCCGCGGCTCGCGCGCTCGTCACCGACCCCACCATGATCATGGCCGACGAGCCCACCGGCGCCCTCGATTCCAAGAGCGCCCGCCTGCTGCTCGAGAGCCTGGAGTCCCTCAATCGCCGCCTGCGCGCCACCGTGCTCATGGTCACGCACGACAGCTTTGCCGCCAGCTACACGAGCCGTGTGCTGTTTATTCGCGACGGCAAGATCTTCACCGAGCTGCGCCGCGGCGACATCGACCGCCGAGAGTTCTTCGACCGCATTATGGAGGTCGTTGCCATGATGGGCGGTGAGGGCTCCGATGCTCTGTAAACTCGCTTGGGGCAACGTCCGCCGCGCCGGCCGCGACTACCTCGTCTACCTTTTGACGCTCACCCTGGGCGTCACGGTCTTCTATGCCTTTAACACCATCTCGATGCAGGTCGACATCGCCGGCATCGATGAAAAGGGCTTGGCACAGGTTATGGGCAGCATGCTCGGCGACCTGACGTACTTTTTGGCCGGTGTCATGGCCTTTTTGATGGTGTATGCCAATAACTTCATCATGAAACGCCGCAAGAAGGAGTTTGGCCTGTACCAGGTGCTCGGCATGGGGCGCGGGCGCGTCGCCACGATCATGGCGCTCGAGACGGTGATTGTCTCGGTCGTGGCCTTTGTCGCCGGCATTGTGCTGGGCGTGGGACTCTCCCAGCTCATGACGTTCTTTACGGCCTCGCTCTTTAAGACACAGATCGCCAATTTCCACTTCTTATTCTCGGTGCATGCGTTCAGCCTGACCCTTGCCTGCATGCTCGTGATGTTTGTGCTCACGCTACTGCTGAACCTTCGCGCCGTGCGTCGTACCAAACTCATCGAGCTTATGGGTGCCGAGCGTCGCAACGAGAGCATCAAGACACGCAACCCCTGGATCGCGATTGCCATTTTTGCCGTGGGCGTGGTGCTTGTGGGCGTGGCCTATTACCGTCTGCTACGTGATGGGTTCCCGCTAACCGCGACGGACAGCAAGCTGCAAGAGGCCATGAACCAGTTTGGTATTACGACCGCTATGGTTACCGTGGGCACTTTTGCCCTGTTCTGGGGACTCTCGGGCATGCTCATTAAGCTGCTGCAGAGCCTGCGCGGCGTGTATTGGCGCGGCCTCAACATGTTTACCGTGCGCCAGCTTGCGGCCAAGGTCAACACGGTGTGCTTTTCGATGGGTGTCATCGCGATGCTCCTGTTTTTGGCCATCACCTCGGTGACGTGCGGTATGTCGATTGCCAATGTGATGAACGAGAATCTGGAGCGCTATAATCCGGCCGACATGTCGCAGACGTATGTCTATTACACGCCCGATACGCTCGACTTCTACAAAGAGTCTTTCAATCCGTCTGAGGCCGATCGAATGGTGCTGGCCGATAGTACGGTCGATTTGTACTCCGCATGGCACGGCGATCGTATCGATCACGATAACGTTGCAGACGGTATTAAGGGCAAGTCGGCGGACAACAACGACGAGACCGGCAAGAAGGTCAATATCGCCGATGTTGCCGGTGAGCATGTGCAGATCGATTCGTATCTGAGTTACCCGCTTGGCGGCTCGGATCCTTCGGTGACCCCAAGTGAGATGTGCAAGATCATGGGCGAAAAGCTTCCCAAGGCGTTCGGGGGTAGCAATGCCGATACGATGGGTCTGTTTGTGACGCCGGCGAGCCAGTACAACAAACTGCGTCAGATGATGGGCGAGGAGCCGGTGCACATCGGTCACGACCAGTATCTGCTCACGTGTGATATGGGCGGCGAGCTGGTCGACCTGTACACCAAGTATATGGCTGGCGGCCATGCCCTTACCTTGGGCGGGCATACGCTCAAGCCCGCAACCGATAAGTCGGACGAAGATGCGGCGGCCATCGCCAACTCGGCGATGGGCAGTAATCCGGGTACCGTCGTCGTTGCCGACGAGCTGTTGTCCCAACTTAATCTGCAGCCGTATTCCAGTAGCCTGCTCGTTAACTACAAACAGGGGATGGATACGACCGAGGCAGACGAGAGTATTAAATACACTGTGCTCGACAATCTGCTCGTTGACGGCAAGGAGCCGGGGTCGTGGGGAACCTTCATCACACGCTCCGAGATGTACGCGCAAGCAGCGCAAATGAACGGTCTTATTAGCTACCTAGCCATCTACATCGGCTTTGTATTGGTCGTTGCATGCGCGGCGATTCTGTCGATCCAGCAACTCTCCAACGTGGCCGACGGCAGCCGCAGCTATCGTGTGCTGGCACAGATCGGCTGTGAGGACCGCCAGATTCGTCATTCGGTGATGGCGCAGCAAGCGGTATTCTTCCTGTTCCCGCTGGCAGTGGGCCTGGCGCACTCCTTTGTGGCACTTAAGGTGATCATCGAGCTGGTGAGCATTTTCGGAAATATGAGCATCGGCGGCACCGTGGGCCTCACCTGTGCAATCTTCCTGGCGGCCTACGGCGGCTACTTCCTGGTGACCTACCTCATGAGCACCGGCATGGTGCGAGCCGCCATAGCCACCCGCTACAGCGAGTAACTTGTCCAACCCAGAACCACCACAAAGGTGCCTGTCCCCTTTGTGGTGGTTTTTCTGCATAACTTCAAGTGCCAGCTCTGGCAACGACGCAGGTAGAAAAACATCAGCGAAAACCCGCCAGAGCGAGCAAGGTGCCTTGAAGCGAGGCGGCATTGACCTTCTGGTCATGCCGCCGAAGCTGAAAGGCAGATTGCCGCTCTGGCGGGCTTGCAGCGTCGAGCCGTTACGGCGTTTGGTAAAACGCCGTAACTCTAAATCCGCTCCGCGATCTCGTGGATGAGGTAGTCGGTCTTTTCCCAGCCCAGGCACGGATCGGTGATCGACTTGCCAAAGACGCCGCCGTCGACCGGCTGGTTGCCGTCCTCCAGGTAGGACTCGATCATAAAGCCCTTGACCAGCTTGGAGATGGACTCGTTGCGGCGGCAGCTGTCGAGCACCTCCTTGCAAATGCGATACTGCTCAAGCGGGCGCTTACCCGAGTTGTCGTGGTTGCAGTCGATGACCGCTGCCGGATTGGCATAGCCGGCGTGCTCGGTGTAGCGTTCGGCCAGGCGCTCCAGGTGCTCGTAGTGGTAGTTGGGGTAGGTGCGACCGTCGAGACCGATGTAGCCACGCATAACGGCGTGCGCGAGCGGATTGCCGTCGCACTCGACCTCCCAGTTGCGGAAGATGAAGCTCTGGTGCGCCTGCGCGGCGTAAATGGAGTTGAGCATAACGGTGGTAGAGCCGGCAGTGGGATTCTTCATGCCGACGGGTACCGAAATGCCGCTCGACACCAGGCGATGCTCCTGGTTCTCGACCGAGCGCGCACCCACGGCAACATAGCTCAGCAGATCAACGAGGTATTGGTAGTTGGACGGATAGAGCATCTCGTCGGCGGTGAAGAAGCCCGTTTCCTCAATAACGCGCAGGTGCATATGGCGGATGGCCTTGACGCCCTCGAGCAGGTCGTCGGGAGCCTCGGGGTTGGGGTTGTGCAGCAGGCCCTTGTAGCCGGTGCCCTTGGTGCGCGGCTTATTGGTGTAGACGCGCGGAATGATGATGAGCTTGTCCTTGACCTCCTCGGCGGTCTTGGCCAGTCGGTTCATGTACTCGAGGACCGAATCCTCGCGGTCGGCAGAGCACGGGCCGATGATGAGCACCTTGCGTGCGTCCTCGCCGGTAAAGACTTTGGCGACCTCGGCGTCAAATGCCTGCTTTTTGGCGGTAAGCTCGGCAGAAAGCGGCATTTCCTCGCGGATCTCCATGGGGATCGGCAGCCTGCGTTTGAATTCCATGGCCATAGGGGCCTCCTCAATCTAAAGAAAGAGCAATAAGCGTATTGTCGAGTGTTCGGCATTATCCGCTGTCGCACGCTAAAGTGCAAGCCCTTGTTACCCCGAAACCTGCCAAAAAGGGACAGGTTTATTTTGGCAGGTTTTATCTGGGTAAACGTCGGCGGATGTCGGGAGGGAGTGGCACCGCGCGCGACCCTAAGGCTGTTGTCGGTTCCCCAGGAAACACCCTGTGGGCAAAAAATGCCAAATATGAGTACGGTTGCTAACCTAGTATCATATCGGTCTAGCAAGATAATAGACAAAGTGAAAAATATGTTCATTAACGTTGGCACGCAGAAGCCCGCTAACGGGCGTTTTGATTAATTTGAAGGCGTATAGAGGCCGCAAGGAGGTCGTTTGAGGCTGTTTTGGCTGATACTAAAAAAGTAACAGTACTCATATTTGCCCTTTTTTGCCCACGGGGCCTCGAAGGGGCTGTCAATCAGGTCCCAGGGGAGGCGGCTCAAGGGCCGCAGAACAAAAACGGGGGCGCAGGTTGTCCTGCGCCCCCGTTCTCGGGCGTTATTCGTTCCCTGCGGCAGAATTTACGCCGCTTCGTCGAACTGCGAGTTGTACAGGTCGGCGTAGAAGCCGCCCTGGGCGAGCAACTCGTCGTGCGTGCCCTTCTCGACGATGTCGCCGTCGCGAATTACCAAGATCACGTCGGCGTTGCGGATCGTGGACAGGCGGTGCGCGATAACAAAGCTGGTACGGCCCTGCATCAGCGCATCCATGGCACGCTGAATAAGCTCCTCGGTACGGGTATCGACGTTGGAGGTCGCCTCGTCCAGAATCAGCGCCGGGCGGTCGGCCAAAATGGCACGGGCGATGGTCACGAGCTGGCGCTGACCCTGCGACAGGTTAGTGCCCTCCTCGTTGATCATAAAGTCGTAGCCGCCGGCGAGCGTATGGATAAAGTGGTCGCAGCGTGCGGCACGTGCAGCGGCTTCGACCTCGGCATCGCTCGCATCGGGGCGTCCGTAGCGGATGTTTTCGCGGATGGTGCCGTTAAACAGCCAGGTATCCTGCAGCACCATGGCAAACTCGCCGCGCAGCGCCGCGCGGTCCCAGTCGCGCACGTCGACGCCCTCGACACGCAGCGAACCGTCGTCCACATCGTAGAAGCGCTGCAGCAGCTTAATGAGCGTGGTCTTGCCGGCGCCGGTGGGGCCGACGATGGCGATGGTCTGGCCGGGCTGCGCCTCGCAGCTAAAGTCGTGGATGATGGTCTTGTCGGGCGTGTAGCCAAACTTGACATGGTCAAACTCCACGTGGCCGGGGCGCTTCTCGGGAATCTGCGCGTCGGCCTTCTGCTCCTCCTCGGGCGCGGCCAGGAACTCAAACACACGCTCGGTGGCAGCTGCCATCGACTGCATCGTGTTGCTCACGTTGCCCAGCTGCTGCACGGGTTGCGTAAAGTTGCGAACGTACTGGATAAAGCTTTGAATGTCGCCGGGCGTGGCATTGCCGGTCAGCGCGAGCTGCGCGCCCACCACGACGACGCCCACGTAGCCCATGTTGCCCACCAAGCTCATAAGCGGCATCATCAGGCCCGACAGGAACTGCGAACGCCAGCCACTAATAAACAGGCGGTCGTTTTGACGGTCGAACTCCTCGATTGAGGCCTCGGCGCGGTCGAACACCTGAATGACGTTTTGACCGGCAAAGTCCTCCTCGATAATGCCGTTGACGGCGCCCAGGACCTGCTGCTGCTCGCGGAAGTACGGCTGCGAGAAGTGAATCATCACCATCAAGATAATTGCGGCTGCCGGCAGCGTGAGCACGGTGACGCCGGTGAGCGGCAGGCTGATCGACAGCATCATGACGAGCACGCCGATAATCTGCGTCACCGACGTGATGAGCTGCGTCACGCTCTGGTTGAGCGACTGACCCAGCGTATCGACGTCGTTGGTGATGCGGCTGAGCACGTCGCCCTTGCTGTGGCCGTTGAAGTAGCTCATCGGCACGACGGCAATCTTGGCGGCAATCTCCTTGCGCATGCGGTAGCAGATCTTTTGCGTGACACCGGTCATGAGCCAGCCCTGGATCAGGCTGCAGGCAGAGCTCGCCAGATACAGGCAGAGCAAAAAGCCGAGCGTCTTGGCGATCCAGTTAAAGTCGACATCGCCGGTGCCGTTGACCTTGGCAACCAGGCCCTCGAACAGCTTGGTCGTAACCTGGCCGAGTACCTTGGGTCCCACAATGTTAAAGATGACCGAGCATACGGCAAAGGCGACGGCGACAAACACGGCAACCTTGTGCTGGCCGATATAGCCGAGCAGCTGCCTCATGGTGCCCTTAAAGTCCTTGGCCTTTTCGCCGCGACGCATGCCGCCCATGCGGCCCATGGGTCCACGCTGACGGGTGGGCTTGGGAATTTGGGTCTTGGTCTCGTCTGCCATTAGCGCTCGCCTCCTTCCATGACGGCTGCAATCTCTTCTTGGGTAAGTCCCAGCTCCTTGGCGGAAAGCTGCGACTGTGCGATTTCCAGGTACGCCGGGCAGCTGCGCAGCAGCTCCTCGTGCGTACCGGTGCCCACCACGTGGCCGTCGTCGAGCACGATGATTTGGTCGGCGTGCATGATGGTCGCGATGCGCTGGGCCACGACCACGAGCGCGGCGTCGGTGACATTTTTGGCGAGCTCCTCGCGCAGGCGCGCGTCGGTCTTGTAGTCAAGCGCGCTAAACGAGTCATCGAACACCACGACCTCGGGCTTCTTGGCCAGGGCGCGGGCGATGGCCAGACGCTGGCGCTGACCGCCCGAAACATTGGAGCCACCCTGGCTGATGGGGGAGTCGTAACCGCCCTCGCGCTCGGCGATAAAGTCCTCGGCTTGGGCGATGCGCGCGGCCTGGCGCATGTCATCATCGCTTACCATGTCGCCGGCAAACTTGAGGTTGCTCTCGACGGTACCCGAGAATAGGCGCCCCTGCTGCGGGATGTAACCAATGCGGCGGCGCAGCTCGGAAAGGGTCATGTCGCGCACATCGATGCCGTCGAGCGAAATGCTGCCGCCCGTGACGTCGTACAGGCGCGGAATCAGCTGCACGAGCGTGGACTTGCCCGAGCCCGTGGAGCCAATGATGCCGAGCATCTGACCGGCATGCGTGGTGAAGTTCACGCCGCTGATGACGTCGGCGCGGGCATCGGGATACTGGAAGCTTACGTCGCGGAAAGTGAGCTCACCGCGCGGCGCGCTGGCGGCAGGCAGTTTGGGCGAGGCGGGGTCGTTGATGCTGGTGGGGCAGGTGATGACCTCTTCCACGCGCTCGGCCGCGACCTCGGCACGGGGCAGGATGACCGAAACCATGGTGAGGATCATAAACGCCATAACGATCTGCATGGTGTAGGAGATAAACGCCATCATGTTGCCGACCTGCATCACGCCGTCGGACACGCCCTGCGCGCCAAACCAGACGATAAGCACGGTGATGCAGTTCATGACGAGCATCATGAGCGGCATCATAAAGCTCATGGCGCGGTTGGTGTAGAGCTGCGTGGTCATCAGGTCGAGCGACGCCTTGTCAAAACGCTCGAGCTCATGCTCCTCGCGGTTGAACGAGCGGATGGGCATAAGGCCGTCGAGTAGCTCGCGGGCGGTAAGGTTCACGCGGTCCACGAAGCTCTGCATCTTCTTGAACTTGGGCATGGTGAGGCCCATGAGCACGCCGACGACGGCCGAGACCGCGATGATGGCCACGGCGATGGTCCACTCCAGGCCGGTGTGGTTGGCCAGGACGCGCATGACGGCGACGATGCCCATGACGGGAGCCATCAGGCACATGCGGATAAACAGGGTTGCGGCCATCTGGATCTGCTGAATATCGTTGGTGCAGCGGGTGATGAGCGAGGCCTGGCTAAACTTGCCCACCTCGGCCGGCGAGAAGTGCATAACCTTGTTGAAGGTCTCGCGGCGCAGGTCGCGGGCGATGGAGCAGGCGGTGCGCGACGCCACGGCACCGGTCAGAATGGTGGCGACGAGCGACACCAGGCACAGCCCAAACATCGTGGTCGCCATGTGGCTCAGGTAGGCGTTCTGCACGTCGGCGGGGTCGATGCCCTGTGCCTTGTACTCGTCCTGTACATAGCTCACGGCGCGCTGGGTGACGATGGAGCCCGACATGGAGCCCATTTTGTCCGCCATTTGGTTGGCGCCCTCGACGAGCTTGCCCTGATCGATAAGACCGCCTTCAACGCCTAGGCGCAGGCTCTTCATGGTGATCTTGCCGCCGTCGGCGTCGATCTGCTTTTGCATGCTCTGCGCGGCTGCGGCCTTCTGCTGCATCTCGGCGAGCTGCTCGGGCGTCATCGCCGCCATCTGCTCGGGGGTGGGCATGGCCTGAGCGGCGCCGCCATCGCTTGCCTCGGTGGATGCGCCGGTCATGTCGCCCATGGAGTCGGCGTCGATGCCCTGGTTGAACGAAAGGACGACGGTCTCGGGCAGGCTCATGATGTCGGCAATCTTGCCGCCGTCGGCGCGCTCCTCCTCGGTGCCCTTGTACGTTCGAATGCCGTTATTGTCCGCCTTACTAAACACGGCCTCCACAGCCTTGGCGTCCTTGGCGCTCATAAAGAGTTCGAGGTCGTCGAGCGATTCGGCGCGGATGGTGTCGGGTACGGGCGAGGCGATACCGCCTTGCTGTACGCCCACGTCGACGATGTCGCTCATATAGGTAGGCAGCGCCAGATCGGCGTTGCAGCTGATTACGATAAGCACGATAGCTGCGAACAGTGCCAGGACATGCTTTTTAAAGAGCTTGAGAATCCTCACTCGGCATCTCTCCTTTCTTGATTGCGGTCGATAATTTCGTTGGCACGTCTAAGAAGGCGCACCATCTCTTGGGTATCTGTTTCGCCGAGCTGCTCGAGGAAAGCCGCAGTGCGGTCCTCGAATTCCCGGCGTTTGATTTCGAGATCCTGGAATCCCTTGTCGGTCACTATGACGTGTACGCGACGACGGTCAGTCTTTGAGTGCTCGCGCTCGACCCAGCCCTTGGCCTCGAGGGCGCGTAAGATATTGGCGATGCGGGCGCTCGAGACCCAGGCGCGATCAGCGAGTTCGCTCGGCGTGAGCGAACCGCCGGCGAGTATGAGGGCGCGCATGACGGCCATCTCGCCGCCGAGGGCTTTGTCCGCAAAACGCGAAATGCGCTGATGCATGCTGCCGAACTCGGTAAGGAGCTGACGCCCAAGTTCACGGAAATCGGTATCTTCCACCGAAAACCCCTAACACTAGAAACTATTTTCGGTGAAAGATGATACCCTTGCACGCGCACCCTATGCGGTAGATTTTGGGACATGCCTAGAAAACTACCTTTAGGCGACCTCCGTACATCGTCGGTGCCAGCAAAGTTAGGGGCAGATCGTTAGGCATGTCCTAAAGCCTACTCAGAGGTACTTTACCCTGCTAAAGCTGGCATAACAGCTAGAGTGAACGTCGTACAAAGGCAAGGAAAAAAACTAAACAAATCGGTGAACGGTAGTTGTTTGCGCTCGCATTTCCTGCGAGTTTGTAAAAAACGCTCTTATGATATAAAAAAAGAAACATATAACAGCCCAGATGGAGAGGGTGGCTATGTTATCCTTCTCAGACGGGTGAAATCTTGGGTTTTGGGTTGTAGTTCCAAGGTGGACAAACGTTTTTCCTGCACCAACGTGTGGTGAAGAACGGAAGAAGCCGGTAGTGCAAGCCGAACATTCAAGAATTCAATAAGCAGCGGTGTGAGAGAGCGCCGCATTACACGTAACTAGGAGCGTGGTTACACAATGCAGGAGGCATGGGAAGGCTTCAAGGAAGGTATCTGGACGGGAGAGGTTGACGTCCGAGACTTCATCCAGAAGAACTACACCCCCTACGAGGGCGATGAGTCGTTCCTCGTAGGTCCGACCGAGCGTACCAAGGAGCTGTGGGGCGAGGTTCTCGACCTGCTGCTTAAGGAGCGCGAGCAGGGTGGTGTCCTCGATATGGACACCAAGACCGTCACGGGTATCGTGAGCCACCCCGCTGGCTACATCGATAATGCCCATCGCGACAAGGAGACCATTGTTGGCCTCCAGACCGACAAGCCGCTCAAGCGCGCGCTGCACGTCAACGGTGGTATCCGCATCGCTTGCCAGGCTGCCAGCCAGCACGGCTACAAGGTCGACGAGAACGTTGTCGAGCGCTACACCTTCGAGCGCAAGACCCACAACGCTGGCGTCTTCGATGTTTACACCCCCGAGATGCGTGCTTGCCGCTCGGCTCACATCATCACCGGTCTGCCCGATGGCTATGGCCGCGGCCGCATCATCGGCGACTACCGTCGTGTTGCCCTGTACGGCGTCGACTACCTGATCAAGGACAAGGAGGCCCAGAAGGCTTCCACTCCGACGGTCATGACCGCCGACAACATCCGCGATCGCGAGGAGCTGCAGGAGCAGATCCGCGCCCTCGGCGAGCTCAAGATGATGGCCGAGACCTATGGTTTCGATATTTCCAACCCTGCTACCAACACGCAGGAGGCCATCCAGTGGATGTACTTCGCCTACCTTGCTGCCGTCAAGGAGCAGAACGGCGCCGCTATGTCCATCGGCCGTACCTCTACGTTCATCGACATCTATGCTGAGCGCGACCTTGCCAACGGTACCTTCACCGAGGAGCAGATCCAGGAGTTCGTGGATCACTTCATCATGAAGCTCCGCATGGTCAAGTTTGCCCGTACCCCCGAGTACCAGGCCCTGTTCACCGGCGACCCGCAGTGGGTCACCGAGTCCATCGGCGGCATGGGTGTTGACGGCCGTACGCTCGTTACCAAGATGAGCTACCGCTACCTGCACACGCTCGAGAACATGGGCACCAGCCCCGAGCCCAACATGACCGTTCTGTGGTCGACCCGTCTGCCCGAGAACTTCAAGAAGTTCTGCGCCAAGACTTCTGTCGCCAGCTCCTCGATCCAGTACGAGAACGACGACCTCATGCGCGTTTACCACGGCGACGACTATGGCATTGCCTGCTGCGTGTCCTCCATGCGCATTGGCAAGGAGATGCAGTTCTTCGGCGCCCGCGCCAACCTGGCCAAGTGCCTGCTGTACGCACTCAACGGCGGTGTTGACGAGGTCTCCAAGAAGCAGGTCGGCCCCAAGTATCGCGCCGTCGAGGGCGATACGCTCGATTACGACGACGTTGTGGCCAAGTACAACGACATGATGAAGTGGCTCGCTGGCGTGTACGTCAACTCGCTGAACATCATTCACTACATGCACGACAAGTATTGCTACGAGCGCATCCAGATGGCTCTGCACGACAAGCACGTGCACCGCTGGTTCGCTACGGGCATCGCTGGCCTTTCCGTCGTGGCTGACTCCCTGTCCGCCATCAAGTACGCTAAGGTCCACCCCGTCCGTGATGAGAACGGCATCATCGTCGACTTCGAGACCGAGGGCGAGTTCCCCAAGTACGGTAATGACGACGACCGCGTCGACCAGATCGCTCACGACGTTGTGCACCAGTTCATGGAGTACATCCGCATGAACGACACCTACCGCAATTCCGTGCCCACGACCTCGGTTCTGACCATTACCTCCAACGTCGTGTACGGTAAGAAGACCGGCTCCACGCCCGACGGCCGCAAGGCTGGCCAGCCGTTCGCCCCGGGTGCTAACCCCATGCACAAGCGCGATAGCCACGGCGCCATCGCTTCGCTGTCTTCGGTTTCCAAGCTCCCGTTCCGCGATGCTCAGGACGGCATCTCCAACACCTTCTCCATCATCCCGGGTGCGCTCGGCAAGGAGGACCAGGTGTTCTTTGGCGATATCGACCTTGATCAGCTGGGCGAGTAACTATTGTTAGTGCTATACTAACAATAACGATTACTGATTAGCGCGCCGGTTTCGGCCGGCGCCTATCGATCGAAGGAGACACATTATGAAGGTTTCTGAAGTTTCCGAGACTCAGGCCGATAACCTGGTCCACATGCTCGACGCTTACGCCGAGAAGGGTGGCCACCACCTGAACATCAACGTCTTCAACCGTGAGACGCTGCTTGACGCTCAGGCTCACCCCGAGAAGTACCCGCAGCTGACCATCCGCGTTTCCGGCTATGCCGTGAACTTCCACACGCTCACCAAGGAGCAGCAGGACGAGGTCATTTCGCGTACCTTCCACGACAAGTTCTAAAGGGGTTTAACTCCCGCAGGATCGCCGGGCCGCTTTGGGTTACTTTCCAAAACGTCCTCGGACATGCAAAGGGCTCCGCTGCGCGCTTCGCGCGGCGGAGCCCTTTGCATCCTGCGGAAATGTTTTGGAAAGTAACCCAAAGCGGCCCGGCGGGGGTCCTGTGTAGTCACCCTTTAGGCGGAACTCTCCTAATTATTTGGATGAGTCGTTTACTTACTTGTGCTGTTACCGTCTTCCCGCTGTTGTTGGGGTATGCTTTGTTCGTATGTAAACGTTTGACATGTTGATGGGGGAGGGTGCTATGGCTCGCGAGGGCGCTCGTTCTAAGGATTCTGCTAAGCCTGGCATCAAGGAAGTTGCAGCGGTGGCGGGGGTTTCGCCTACTACGGTATCTCGCGTGCTTAATAATCGCGGCTATATTAGCCAAGAGACCCGCGATAAGGTCCATGCCGCGATGGAGCGCATCAACTATACGCCCAACGATATCGCCCGTGCCATGCTCAACGGTCGCCTGAATCTTATCGGTATGATCGTTCCCTTTGTGAGCAGCCCGTTCCATGCTCAGGTTGTGCAGGCGGTCGAGCGCACGTTAGCGGAAAACGGCTTTAAGATGTTGCTGTGCAACAGCGCCAATCGACCCGATCTTGAGCGTTCCTATATTGACATGCTCCGCCGCAATATGGTCGACGGTGTCATCGTCAACTCCCTCAATATCGGTGCCGAGGCATATGCCGAGATGGGCTTGAGCCTGGTTGGCATCGACTGCGATCTCGGCGAGGGCTCTGTCCAGATTGCAAGTGACAGCTATGGCATCGGCGAGCTCGCCACGCGCCGTCTGATTGATGACGGCTGCAGGCGTATCCTGTGCCTGCGCAGCAATAGCCGCATGCGCATGCCTGCCAATAAGCGTACCGATGCCTACCTCGATGTTGTTGAGCAGGCCGGTTTGTCCGCGCTTGTCCGTGAGGTTGAGTTCGTTAAGCCCGACGACGAAAAGGGCGCGGTCGTTGCGAAGATCCTCGATGAGAACCCCGATATTGACGGCATCTTTGCGGGAGACGATACGATGGCGGCCATCTGTCTCAACGTGATGAAGCAGCGCGGCTTGAGCGCTCCAGACGATATTAAGGTCGTGGGCGCGGATGGTGCCCGCCGAACTATGACGTTTATGCCTGACTTAACAACCGTACGTCAAGATATCGATCGCATCGGAGAGCTCGCGGCGCAATCCATCATCGCTCTTATTAACGGCGATAATCCCGAATCGAATATCAAGCTCCCCGTTGAACTCATTGAGGGCAAAACCGCGTAGTTCATCCCGTGCCAAAAGAATTCCTCAAACGCCTCTGATGACCGTTCACCGGCATATGTCAACCGTTTGCCGACGACTGGAACTGCGAAAAGACGTATTGGTGTGAAAACGTTTGACATATGAAAACGATTGACATATCTTGCCATTGTACCGAGTTAGTATGTCGTGGAAAGGAAGTCTCGGATGCACAAGGTGTATTACCAGCCTGAGGGAATTTGGGTAGGCGACATCATGCCGTACGGCGAGGACGGCACGTTCTATCTCTATCATCAGCGTGACACGCGTAACCCCGAACCTTTCGGAGAGCCGTTTGGCTGGGCACTCGCTACGACCAAGGATTTCGTCAACTACAAGGACTTTGGCGAGAGCCTTGAGCGTGGCGGCGACGAGGAAGTCGACCAGTACATTTATGCCGGCACGGTGTTTAAGGTGGGCGACAAGTACCATGCGCTCTACACTGGTTGCAATCGCGATAAGGTCCGCGCACGTTTGATGAAGCAGGTTCTTCTTCACGCAACGAGCGACGACGCCGTCAAGTGGGAGAAGAACATCGCCGAGACGCTGCTTCCGCCCCAGGAGGGTTACGATGACCGCAACTGGCGCGATCCCTTTGTGCTTTGGGATGAGGAGAACGAAGAGTACATGCTCATCCTCGGCACGCGTGTGGGCGAGGACAAGCGTCTGATGACCGGCCGCCTGGTCAAGTTCACCTCCAAGGATCTGACCAACTGGGAGTTCCAGGGCGACTGGTGGAACCCGGGCCTGTACACCATGTTTGAGATGCCTGATCTCTTTAAGATGGGCGACTGGTGGTACCTCGTCTTTTCCGAGTACAGCGACGGCAACAAGACCCGTTACCGCATGTCCAAGTCCATCAACGGTCCTTGGATTACCCCCGCTGACGACTCCTTCGACGGCCGCGCGTACTACGCCGCTCGCACCGCATTCGATGGCGAGCGTCGCGTTCTCTTTGGTTGGGTTCCTACGCGTGACGAGGGCGGCGACCCCAGCTCTTACCTATGGGGTGGCACCTTTATGCCCCTCGAGATCGTTCAGCGTGCCGACGGAACGCTCGGCACCAAGCTTCCCGACAGCATGCTTGGCGCCTTTGGCGAGGCTAAGGCAGTCGAGGCCTTTGAGCTTTCGTGCGAGTCGGGCAAGGTCGAGCAGGTGCTCGCCGCGGATGCCGGTTCTACCTATATGCTCGACGCCGACATCGAGCTCGCCGGTGACGCTGCCGGCTTCTCGGTGAAGCTTGCCGAGGACGCCGAGTCCGGTCTTGCCTATGAGTTCCGCGCCAACCTGCGTGAGGGCAAACTCGAGTTTACGGCGGCCCCCCAGTATCCGTGGTTCCAGGTCAACAACATGGGCCTCGAGCGTCCGTTGTTCTTTAAGGGCGAGGGCACTCACCATGTGCGTCTGGTCGTCGACGACGACATCGCGACCATCTTTGTCGATGATGTTGCGCTCAACGCTCGCTTCTGCAACAAGCAGGGCCAGGGTGTGGCGCTTACCGTCACCGACGGTGCGCTCAAGTGCGCAAACGCAACGATCGCGTCTCTGTGGCGGCAACGAACCGTTTTATGATTTAGAAAAGGAATGGAGAGAATCATGGACTACAAGGCAGTGTCCCAGCAAGTCGTCGACAACGTCGGCGGACTGGAGAACATCGAGGGCGCCACGCATTGCGTGACCCGTCTGCGTCTGGTGCTCAAGGATACGAGCAAATACAACAAGGCCGAGCTCGAGAACATCGATGGCGTCAAGGGCGTGCTGTACAACAGCGGCCAGCTCATGATCATCTTCGGTACCGGTACCGTCAACAAGGTTTACGATGAGTTTATGGCTCTGACGGGCGTTAAGGAGATCAGTGCTTCCGAGGTCAAGGGCGCCGAGGCGGACAAGAAGGGCAAGTTCTTCTCGGTCCTCAAGGTATTCTCGGATATCTTTATCCCCATCATTCCTGCCTTCGTCGGCGCTGCAATCATCATCGGCCTTAAGTCGCTGATCGTTGCCAACGGCCTCTTTGGCATGGAAGGCAGCCTCGCCGATCACAGCGAGTTCCTCAAGAACCTCGCAAGCTTCTTTGCCATTATCGCCACCACGTTCGACTACCTGCCTGTCCTGGTTATGTACAGCGCGGTCAAGCGTTTTGGCGGTAACCCGATCCTGGGCATCCTCGTCGGTATCGTCATGGTTCACCCGAGCCTTATGAACCGCAACACGTTCGTTATGGACCCGACGGGTGCTGAGTACTGGAACTTTGGTCCGCTATCCATTCCCATGGTTGCTTTCCAGGGCGGCGTGTTCCCTGCAATCCTGACTGCCTGGTTTATGGCCAAGGTCGAAAAGATTGCCCAGAAGTACATCCCCGAGGTCGTTTCGTTCGTCTTTGTCCCGACCGTTACCCTGATTCTTGCTAACGTCGCCCTGTTCACCGTGTTCGGCCCGCTCGGCAACCTGATCGGCGACGTCCTCGGCGGCGTAATCGATATCCTGTACAACAGGATGGGCGTCTTTGGTGCCTTTGTCTTCGCCGCGTTCCTGCAGCCGCTTGTCGTTACCGGTACGCATCAGTTCATCCAGGGTATCGAGGCAAACCTCGTCGCCACGACTGGCTTCAACTACATCCAGGCCATCTGGTCGGTTTCCATTATCGCCCAGGGCGGCGGCGCCATCGGCATGTACCTCATTCATAAGAAGCATTCCAAAGAGCGCAACATCTGCATGTCGTCCTTTATCCCGACGCTGGTCGGAATCTCCGAGCCCGCTATCTTCGCTGCAAACATGCGCTACTCGATCATCCCGTTCATCTGCGCTTGCATCGGTGCAGGCTGCGGCGGTGCCTTCGTGAAGCTCTTTGAGGTGCGCGCCATCGGTCAGGGTCTGACCGGCGTGCTTGGCCTGCTCATCGTCACGCCCGAGACGCTCATGTGGTATGTGGCTGGCAATCTCATCGCCTTTATCGTGCCGATCGTCTTGATCTTTGCCTACAACAAGGCAAAGGGCGTGCCGACCACTGATGAAGAGGGCGCTGGCGCTGGCTTCGATGTCAGCTTCTAGTTGAGCCGTTCAGCGTAATCTGAGGATAAGTCCATTTGAGGAAGGGCGTTCGGCTCGTGTGAGTCGAGCGTCCTTTCCCATAGACGAGAAGGTCAATGGCGATGTTTAATCAAAAAAACAAGGTGATGCGTGCGGACTATGAGCAGTGGCGAGCTGGACAGGATGAGACGGCGGCTCGCATCGCGTCCGACCCCGATAGGCTTTTGTTCCATGTGGAGCCTGAGCTTGGCTGGCTCAACGACCCCAACGGTTTGGTTCAGATTGGTGATACGTATCACATCTATCATCAATACGATCCGTTCGATGCTGCGCATGGCGGTCCAGTGCTTTGGAACCATCTGACGACAAAGGATTTTGTGACGTACGAGAATCGCGGCCCCGTGTTGTTCCCCGATTCCGATTTGGATTCGAGTGGAGCGTATTCTGGTTCTGCCTTTGTACGTGATGGCAAGATTCACTACTTCTATACCGGCAACGTTAAGCATTTTGACCGCGATGATTACGACTACGTGTTGACGGGCCGTGAGCAAAACCAGATTCATATGGTTGCCGAGAATCCCGACGAATTGGGCGAGAAGCGCATAGCTGTTGGGCCGGTCGATTACCCCGACGATATCGGTACGCACGTGCGCGACCCCAAGATCCTTGAACACGACGGTATCTACTACATGGTTCTGGGCGCTCGTACGAAAGACGATCGCGGGTGCGTGCTTGTCTATACCTCGCGCAATCTTGAGGACTGGAGCTATGCGACGCGCATTGAGTTGGACGAGAAGTTTGGCTTTATGTGGGAGTGCCCCGATCTGTTTGAGCTCGATGGCGAGCTTATTCTCGTTTGCTGTCCGCAGGGTGTGCCTGCCGATGGTTGGCATTACCGCAATCCGCATCAGTGCGTGTGGTTCTCCATCGAGGCCGATTGGGAGGCGCCGAGCTTTAAAATCGTCGGGCAGGGCATGCCCCCGATGGTCGATGCCGGTTTTGATTTCTATGCTCCGCAGTCCTTTGAGGATACTGCAGGCCGGCGTTTGATGATCGGATGGTCGGGTTGCCCCGACGCGACGGCAGAAAACCCGACGGTGGCGCGCGGGTGGCAGTGCGCGTTGACGGTGCCGCGAGAGCTGAGCATACGCGATGGTAAGCTCTGCCAGCGGCCGGCGCACGAGATTGAGAGGATGCGCGGTGACTGCGTTCGCGCGATAGGCGGTGAAACCGTTGAGGAGCCGGGCCGCCTGTTTGATCTTGTGGTTTCCTGCGAGGGCGCCAAGATGGTCGAGCTCGAAATCCGCAAGGGTGTCTTTGTGCGCTATGCAGACGGGATGCTTACCCTCGACATGGGTGACGAAGGCTATGGGCGCGACCAGAGGTCGATTGAGCTCAGCGAGCTTCGCGACCTGCGCGTGCTTTCGGACACTACGATGGTCGAGATTTTTGCAAATGGCGGCGAGGCGGCACTTACGAGCCGTACCTATTCGCCGGCGGTTCCGGCGATGGAGCTGCACGCCGAGGGCGCGGCATCGATGAATTTCTACCGCCTCGCGCATTAACCGTGTGTGGAGCACGATTGGACTTGCTGGGCGGAATGTGTCGCAGTTGCCGCAGCGAACTACCGTTTATCGCGTATAGCGACCGTTTGCGGAGTAAGTAACACTTAGTAATAAACCGTGTAGAATCTCAGATTAGCACGGAGTTTTTCCAGGGAGACGCTGTCCTTTGTTGTGTGCAAGGGGCGGCGTCTCTTTGGCGCTCTGCCGCCGTTGTGCAACAGTGCGGCGGCGCGTGCCATGTGTTGAAAAGCCAATGTTGAGATGGGTCGTGATGATAATGGGAAAGTACGTAATCGTGGTTGAGTCTGGTTCGGATGTGACGTCGGAGCTCTGCGAACGCTACGGTATCGTGCGCGTACCTATGCATGTCACGATTGGTGACGAGACCGTCGAGGACGGCTCGATCGATCCGCTCGAGATTTATTCGCGCTGCAACGAGTTTGGCGTGATGCCCAAGACCAGCGGCTGCGCGCCGGCAGATTTTGCGCACGTGTACGATCGCATCCATGCCGAGCAGCCCGATGCGACTATTCTGCACCTTGCGTATTCCGAGGCCACGACCTGCTCACACCAGTCTTCTAAGATTGCCGCCAAGGGTCGCGACTACGTCTACTCCATGGACACGCGTTTTGTCTCGGTGGGCCAGTCGCTTGTTGCCGTCGAGACCGCCAAATACATCGAGGCTCACCCCGATGCCACCGTCGACGAAATCTTTGCATTTACGAATTCCGTCATGGACCGTGTGCTGCTGGGCTTTGTTCCTACCGACCTAGCCTTCCTTAAGGCGGGCGGTCGTCTATCCAACGTGGCATTCCTCGGTGCCCATCTGCTCAAGATTAAGCCCTGCATTGAGGTAACGGGCGGCAAGTTCGTGGCAACCAAGAAGTTCCGCGGCTCTATGCTCAAGTGCGCCCGCGCCTTTATTGACCACATGGTTGCGAAGGGCGAGATTGACTACTCGCATATTGGCCTGGCGTATTCGGTAGGCCTTTCCCAGGAGCTGCGCGACGACATGGAAGTCTATGCGCACGACCTGGGCTTTAAGGACGTTACCTGGACTCAGGTCGGCGGTGTCATCTCGAGCCATTGCGGCCCGACCGCCTTCGGTGCGGTGCTCACGCTTAAGGCGTAAGGTCTGGCGTCTATCGATTTCTATTGCCTCAGCGGCGGGCGGGTTGCGATAACCTTCCCGCCGCTCTTGCGTAGGGCCAAATAGGACAACCCAATTGACCGCTAAACCGTTTCGCCATCATGCGTATGGGCTAGAATGATTCTGGCATTTATGTAGCTAAAACCAATGAGAGGCAAGGTAGCGGGAATGGCTGAGATGACGCTCGAGGGTGTGGACGCTCGTCCCGAGGACTCTGCGTTTGCCCTGGGCCGCGTACATTCGATTGAGACGATGGGAACGGTCGATGGACCCGGCATCCGCTTTGTGGTGTTTGTTCAGGGCTGCCCCATGCGCTGTGCGTATTGCCACAACCCCGATACCTGGTCGGTTAGCGGCGGCACCATGGTGACCGTCGAGCACCTGATGGACGAGTTCCAGAGCAACCATGAGTTTTACCGCAGCGGCGGTATTACGGTGTCCGGCGGCGAGCCGCTCTTGCAGCCCGCGTTTTTAGCCGACCTGTTCCGTGCAATGCACAACAACCCCGATGGCCGCGTGCATACCTGCCTCGACAGCTGCGGCTATGCGTTTGACCCCAACCATCCCGAGAAGTTCGATACTGTTCTCAACGAGACCGACATGGTGCTGCTCGACATCAAGCATGCCGATCCCGTTGAGCATAAAAAGCTGACCGGTTGCGATCCCGCACGCATTCTGGCGTTTGGTGATGAGCTTGCCCGTCGCAAGATTAAGGTCGTTATCCGCCACGTGGTGGTGCCCGGCATTACCGATACGGTTGAGGAGTGCGAGGCGCTCGGCCGCCTCATCGCTCCATGGCACAACGTGGTGGGCCTGGAAATGCTGCCGTATCACACGATGGGTGTCGTCAAGTACGAGCAATTGGGCATTCCCTATAAGCTCGAGGGCGTTCCACAGATGGATACCGCGCGCATGCCCGAGCTGCGCAACGCCGTCATGACGGGCATGAAAAAGCGTCGCGCGGAACTCAAAAACGCTATCGGCTAGCGAGCCATTTTCGCTCCCCAAAGGCACTCATTGGGGACAGACTTAAATGAGTGCCCCTGGGCACCAAGTTGATTGCCAAAGAGCTCCGTCAAGTTGCGGTGGAATAGTTCTTGTTTTTCGGCTTATGCCGCCCAAATAGGAACTATTCCACCGCAACTGCGTTTTGGGCGGAGATGCGCAACAGAATCGCGCCATTTGGATAAATACGCTTGTGGTTTCTTTAAAGACGCCTTAAACGCCGCTGAATATCTTTGGAAAGAAATGCCTGCTCGGTATTATGCTGCTCGTATATGAACGGTAGCAGTCAGGAGACCACGTGCGAAATAACGCATCGCGGGACGAGTATATGCCGCAGCATAGCAGCAGATATGAGACGAAGGGCGATTTTCGCGTGGCCTTGCCGACGCTCGCGTCCGCGTGACGAAGATTGCCGCCATTGGGATGCTAACGTTGGCGATTATTATCCTCGGAATTACCGCCAAAACCTACGCGTCGGAGCGAATGGCACACTCAGATGCGTCAACGGTACAGACGCAAAACGAGAAGGTTTCAAAGTCCAAAGCGTCGGCAGATCTCAAGACGAGACTTTCGAAGGCGGACTTCAACGATATCCCTTCGGGTGATACCGTTCAGGCCTTCTCGTTGGTGGATAACAAGACTCCTACCTTGGAGGATGAGAGCCTTGCCTTGCTCCAGGATGCCCTGAGTCGGGCGCAGGAGCTAGGCGATGTGGGCGTGGTGTTCTACGACCTGTCAAGCGGCAAGGGCGTGACGTATAACCCCGATGTCGAGGTTTACGGCGCGAGTAGCTACAAGGCGCTCTATGCGTTGTACATCTGCGAATCTCTGGTCGAGACGGGTCAGGTTTCACTCGATGATTCCCTTGGCACCTATGGTGGCTACAACATGGGTTGGCAGACGGTGCGCGACCTGATCGATGCCGCGGTCGTTAATTCGGACAACGATTCGTTTATTGCGTTACGCGCGGCGTTTGACAGTGTCGGTTACGAGGATTGGATTGCCAGTCTTGGCATCGATTACGATACCGCACTCGATCCGATGAGTGATTTTCCCACCTATTGCCCGCGCACCTCGGCCAAATTGTGGCGCGAGATGAGCGAGTATTTGAGCCGTGATACCGAGACGTCGCAATGGCTATCGGATCTTCTGGCCTCTACGACTCGATCGTTTATTCGTAATGGCATTGCGGACGACCAAGCCTTGGTACGCAACAAGGCAGGCTGGATTAGCGAGGATGGTTGCTATTCGACATGCGATGCGTGCCTCATCGATGTCGATGGCGACACCTACATTATGAGTATCATGACATCGATGCCATGGAGCGATCGCTCGAGCGAGCTGGTGGCTGCGATTGCTAAGACATTCTTTGATACCCGAGCTGCGCTGGCCTAACGTGTTCGTTTGACGAGGTCAAACAAAATGCTGGTACCATACCGTGGTTGAGAATTTCGTATAGGTTTGGGGAATGGCATGGCTACCATCGCGATTATCGGTGCGCTCGAAAAAGAGATCATGCAGATTAAGGAAGAGTTGAGCAACGTTTGCATGGTACAGGAGGCGGGCTTGAACGTTGTGACCGGCGGGCTCGACGGCCTGTCGATTGTCGCCACGACGGCGGGTATGGGCACGGTAAACGCTGCCGCCGCAACACAGCACCTCATTAGCAAGTATGCTCCACAGGCAGTTGTGTTTTCTGGTATCGCAGGTGGCCTGAATCCCAAGCTCCATATCGACGATGTCGTCATTGGCAAATGCCTGCGCTATCTAGATACCGATACCGCGCTTATCGCCGAGTCTGCACCGGGGCTCGAGGAGTTTGTCTCGACGCCTGCGCTGGTCGATATTGCCGCCGATGTGCTTTCTGAGCGTGGCTTTGTTGATGCTTCGACAAATGCGACCGCTTCGAACGAGGGCGCAAAGCAGTTCCTGGTCGGCACGATTGCCACGGGTAACCGCTTTGTGACGGGCGCCGCTATGCGCAATGATGCCATCGAGGCGACGCATGCCGATTGTGTCGGCATGGAGGGCGCGGCAATTGCCCATGTCGCAACCAAAAATGGTGTCGATTGCCTGGTGCTGCGTGCTATCAGCGATAATTGTGACGAGGCGTATGATGCGATTTGCGACCGCGAGTTCGATCTGTTCGAGTATGCTCGTACCGCGAGTGGCATTACGCTCGATATCGTTCGCCGTATCGCTGCTACCTATTAGCGCGCTCTTTTGTAAGAACCTACGACCAAGGAGTGTCCATGGCCGATTCCATTAACTACCAGCTTGCCAAGTTCGTTGCCAGCTATGGCAAGGTTTCGCAGATTCCCGAGTCCACCTGCCCCGAGGTGAGCTTCGTCGGCCGCTCCAACGTGGGCAAGTCGTCGATCATGAACAAGCTTTTTGGCCGCAAGAATCTCGTCAAGGTTTCGAGCACGCCGGGCAAGACGAGCAACATCAACTTCTTTGAGGCCGATGACGTGCACTTCGTTGACCTGCCGGGCTATGGTTTCGCCCGTCGTTCCAAGGCCGAGCGTGACCGTTGGGCAGAACTTATCGGCGACTTCTTCGACTCGGAGCGCAGCTTTAACCTGGTCGTGTCGCTGGTGGATATTCGTCACGACCCGAGCAAACTCGACCATGACATGATCGACTACCTGCAGGGCAACGAGTTCAACTTTATTGTCTGCCTCACCAAGGCAGACAAACTCAGCCGCACCCAGCAGGCCCGCCAGGCAGCAGCCATCAAAAAGCAGCTCAACGTCCCGGCCGAGAACGTGATCATCACAAGCTCCCAGACCGGTACCGGCATCGATGAACTCAAGCGCCGCATCGCCGAGGCTTGCCTCTAATAAGGGCTCTTGGCAGGCAATAGTTTGCATCTATCTATATCACCCCAGTGATAGTTATTGCTACACTATCACTGGGGTGATATTTTTGTTTGGAGGTCGATATGGAGCTTTGGCACGGGTCGGAGGTTGTTGTCGAGCATCCGTCGTTGGATAAATGCAGACAATTCAATGACTATGGGTGTGGGTTTTATTGCACGCCACATGAGGAAATGGCAATGGAGTGGGCATGTCGGACCGAGTCCGATGGTATCGCGAATCGATATGAGCTCGATATTGATGGTCTCGCGGTCTTGGATTTGGAGTCCGGGGAGTTTTCAATCCTCAATTGGCTTGCGATTTTGGCTAACAATAGGGAGTTCAATGTTTCGACACCGCTAGCGCGCGAAGGACTTCGTTATCTGCTGGATAACTGCCTGATTGATATTTCTCCCTATGACGTTATTCGAGGCTATCGCGCCGACGATTCCTATTTCTCGTTTGCAAGACAGTTTGTCAACGGCATGATTTCGCTCAGGCAATTGCAGCGCATTATGTTTTTGGGGGATTTGGGCATTCAATATGCGCTTATGAGTGAGCGTGCGTTCTCAGCAATCAGATTCTGCGAATGGAAGCAGGCGTTGGGATCTGAGTATTATCCCAAGCGCTTTAAGCGAGAGCAGAACGCGCGGCGCAAGTACTTGGAAACTGTGAATGGATTCGACTCTGAGGGTGTCTACATTAGGGATTTAATGGCAGGGAGGGTTGATTTAAATGATCCAAGAGTTAACGGATTGTGGGCCGAGTAGAACATACCCCGTCTACTATCTCGAGGATGCAATGAACAATCTCGGCGACTGCTTTGACTATGCCGTTAACGATTATGGAGCAGAAGGATCGGAAGTTGCTGAACTCTTTTGCCTGAGCGGCGTAGCTCGCGAGTTCGAACGCGGCAACGCATGGGTAGTGTCGGGAAAATCGGGCGTTGAGCTGTTCGCGCTTATCGCCGAAAGGTCGGGCTATCAATCAAGGCCGATGCCAAATCGAACCTACCGATTCGAAAAGACACCGGAATATTGGGCAGGCTGGATATTGGCATATCTTCAGTGGCGCCTAGGAGAGTCTTTCGAAGATTTGCTGCATGTCGTTCCATTTGATGTGCTACGCAGTCTGTACTACCCCTGGCACGAAGCCTCGGAGGAACGTGTGGCTCGCCTCGTCTGCGATATGGCGAAGAAAGCGTCCAGGCAAACAAAACTTGCGTTAGCAAGAAAGAAGCTTAAGAAAACCCAACAAGACCTGGCATACGAATCAGGCGTATCGCTCCGCTCAATCCAAATGTACGAACAGCGCCAGAGAAACATCAACGAAGCCTCGGTAACAACCGTAAGAGCTATAGCAAAAGCCCTCCACTGTAACATCGAAGACCTCCTAGAACCAGTCTTCGAATACAAAGAAACAAGCGCCGCCTAAAGGGGATTCTGGCCACTGATTGCTCAACTTGTGGTTCACCAAGGGCAATTTGAGCAGCGAAGCCGGCTGTCTCGTTGGAGCGTGCAGGCCTTGTTGATATTTAAATCCGCTTTTATATTGAAATGCCCCGCCAAGCTAAAGTGCTCGGCGGGGCAATTTTCGATTGACGATGCTGCCAGGGGTTGAGTTTTAATATATCGCGAGTAAGAGGCGTCTGAATTTAGTAATCAAAGAAAATTATTCAATTCGAGCGCTTAGCCAGTACTCTCCATTCGAAGCTACGATTGCATACGTAATTCCATTTTTGACAGTTGGCGTATCTACGCAGGCAGCACCAACTTCCTTGGCGTCTGAAAACGAAAGTGTTGGATCGATTGCTTGTATAGTTGCCAATGCTGTCGCCGCGGCATAGTCGGAGTTTTCGAAGTACATGACTATGTTTTTGAAGCAGTTTTCGGATCCAAGATAGCTGAGTAGCACCGGGTTACTCGAGTCCGAAAAGAAGCCTCCAATACCGGCAATCTTTGAACCGTTTTTGATCTGAAGTTCGAGCCCCATGCCGCTATCGTCTAGTTCGTAATCCGCATTCATGCTGCTGCAATTGGGGATATCGGAGAATTCCTCGTTAAGTCGATCAATAAAGCCTTTTGGGGAAATTGAAAACTTTCCGTCGCCAAGAAAAGATGTGATTTCCTTCTCGTTGCGGGTGTCAACGACCTCTCCGCATTTTTCGCATTCTCGTATTTCCTTTGAGGTGGCGTCCACGTAGTCAACTTCGGTAGTCCACGAGCCCGGTTGATGCCCAAGGGGTTCCCCCTCGGTTTTACCGCAGCGTTGACAGGTCTTCGGAACCGTGCACGTTGCTTCTTCCCATTCGTGTCCAAGCGGTTCCCCCTCGGTTTTGCCGCAACTTTTACATGTGCGAGGGCTTGTACAGGTTGCATTGGCCCATAGCTTGTGAGTGCAAAACAACTGAGGAAACATCATGGGCAAACTGAAGATGATGACAGCTGCCACGGCAGCTGCGATTGCCGCTCGTTTTTTATTGCCTAATTTATGAATGGCCCGCGTTAGAAGTGAGTCGTTTTCTTCATTTTTGCGTGCGCCGTCATCTTCGTTTGATGGCGGAATTTCAGAGGAGGGGGTGTCGCTAGCACCATCAGAAAACTGCTCGGCTTTGAAATCTGGCTTCCGTTCGTCGGACTCACTGAGTGCCTTTTCCTCGTCGGGCTCCTTCATCTCGTCATTCATGTTTATCGAGGCTCCTTCCTAGCTATGAATCTGCAATGGGCATTTTTGATAAGCGGAATGGCTGGTGACATAAATATATCCCAGTTTGGGATATATCAAAATGGAATATAGCGTAAACGGCATGAACGTTGATGCTAACAGGACATGCGGAAAATGCCTTTCCCAGATTCGTCGGGAGCAAGGTATCACTCAGGTTGAACTCGCAAAGAAACTGGGGGTACCTCAGTCGTTCATCTCAAAGGTCGAGACCGGGGAACGCAGCCTTAGGGTTTATGAGCAGTTTGTCTATGCGGATGCACTCGGAATTACTGTTGAGACGCTAGTACGTAAACTTGGGGCTGTTTTGAGTAGCGAAGATAATTAGATGACGCCACGCATCGATCATCAATTAGAAATTAAAACAGAGCTATAGGGCGAATGAGATGCTGGGAAGTGCGCCTTTATCAAATAGAAGCTAAAAAATCAGCCCGGCGACTTTCCAGAGCGTAGGTCCCTGTGGCCGCCGCCAGTGAAGTTAACGTAGGGGAGGCCAGAGGCTTTGCCCCCAAATCTTTCCGTATCGTGAAGGCTCCTTGTCCGTTACTCCGAAGGAACGCAATATTAAAAGTGAATGCGACTATCCTGTCGAGGCTGCGCAGGTCCCCTTGGGGCTTCCCCTGAAAACAATCCGCAGATCGAATTGCCCCGTCGCGCGAAGCGCACGACGGGGCAATTCATGATCGAGGACGTTTTCAGGGGAAGCCCCAAGGGGGCCGGTGAGAGCAATGAGGCAGGGCGCTACAGGTATTCGATCTGGGCGCCTTCCGTGTCGCACGTCAGAATATACGTATCACACTTGGGGAACTGCTCACGCAGCTTGACCTGTAGGAACTTTGCCACGATGGTGTCGTCAGTCACGGCCATGAGAGTCGAGCCGGAGCCACTGATCCAGATGGTCTTAGCGCCGCCGTTAAGGCAGGTGTCGCGCACTGCGTTGTAGTCGGGGATGAGGCGGCGGCGATAGGGCTCCTGGATGCGGTCGTCGTTGGCGGCGGCAATCAGGTCAAGGTCGCCGGTCTCCAGGCCGCGCGTCATGCCCGCGATGCGGCCCATCTGCCACACGGCGGTGGAGAGCGGAATCTCCTGTGGCACGACCTTGCGCGCCTCACTCGTGTGCACCTCGTAAGGTGGAATCACGGTAATAAAACGCAAGCGATCGCTCACCTCGTAGCGCAGACACTGGGGGAGCGAATCGGTCGGCGTAAAGGAGCAGACGGCGCCGCCCAGGATAGCGGGGGCGACGTTATCGGGATGGCCCTCGACCTCGGTGGCAATGCGGACGAGCTCAGCGCGGTCGACGGTGTGGCCTGTCAGTGCGGCGGCGGCCATAATGCCGGCGACGACGCAGGTGGAGCTGGAACCCAGGCCACGGGCGACGGGCACGTCGGTCTGAATGTCGATAGCGACGGGGAAGGCCGGCTCGCCCCAGGCGGCCAGAGCATCGACAAAGCTCACATAGACCAGGTTATTCTCGTTTTGGAACTCCTCGGGGCAGCCCGTGATGGTGAGCTTGTCGGCGCGCTCGAAGGTGAAGTGCGAGTAGAGGCTAACGGCCATGCCGAGGGTGTCGTAGCCAATGCCTAGGTTGGCGCTGGTTGCTGGGACGGTGATTTTGATCATGTGGGTCCTCCTGGGCGGGTCTGGCCGTTTAGTTCGCTGCTCGGGCAGTCCTGGCTCGCTCGGAAAGCACATTAAGTGCTTTCCGGCTCGTGCGGAACTCGCGACGAACTAAACGGCCAGACCCGCTCGCATGCTCGTCATCATCCCGAAAGCTAAATAAAAAGAAGGTGCGCCGGCTTTCGCCGGCGCCTTATAAGGGGTTTTAGTTGGTAGCCATCTTTTTTGCTGCGGACTCGACGTAGCTTGCCATCTCATCGACGTCGCAGACGTCTTCGAAGCGGACGGGCTTGGATTCGAGTTCGGCGAGCTGGGTCGGGGCGACCGTGTTGGTGGCCTGCTCGAGCACACGCATAGCCTCAAAATCATCCTCGGGAACGTCGAGGCCCAGGGCGTCGCAGCAGGCGCGCGGGAACTTGTAGGGGCTGGCGGTCGAAAGCAGCACGCGGGCCTTGGCACCCTCGGCAGGAGCGACCTTTTCAAAGACGTGATAGCCGCAAGCGGTGTGCGGGTCGATCACGTAGTCGTTGGCGTCCCAGCAGCTCTTGATGGCGGTGCGGACCTCGTCCTCGCTGGCCCAGCCGCAGCCAAACACGCTCTGGATCTTGTCCAGCAGCTCGGCGGGCACCTCGTAGCGACCCGTCTGCGCCAGCTGCTCCATAAGGCCGGCAACGAGCTCGCAGTCGCCATCGGACAGGAAGTACAGCATGCGCTCCAGGTTGGAGCTGATGAGGATGTCCATCGACGGCGAGATGGTTGTGAAGAACGGGCGGTTACGGTCGTAAACGCCGGTGGTCAGGAAGTCGGCAAGCACGTTGTTCTTGTCGCTCGCCACGACGAGCTTGGCGACGGGCAGACCCATGCGCTTGGCATAGTAGCCGGCCAGGATATCGCCAAAGTTGCCGGTGGGCACACAGAACTCCACGGCGTCGCCGGCCTCGATGGCGCCGGCGCGCAACAGCTGCGCATAGGCGGCAAAGTAGTAGACGACCTGCGGTACCAGACGGCCGACATTGATGGAGTTGGCGCTCGAAAGCACCGTGCCGGCGGCCTCCAGGCGCTCGGCAAGCTCCTTATCGGCAAAGATGCGCTTAACGGCGCTCTGGGCGTCGTCAAAGTTGCCGCGGATGCCGCAGACGGCGACGTTGTCGCCCCCCTGCGTGGACATCTGCAGATTCTGCACGCGGCTGACTTTGCCCTCGGGATAAAAGACGGTGATGCCCGTGCCCGGCGCGTCGGCAAAACCGGCGAGCGCGGCCTTGCCGGTGTCGCCCGACGTGGCGGTGACGATCATGATGCGCTCGGCGCCGCCGTCCTTGGCGGAAGTGCGGGCCATCAGACGGGGGAGCATCTGCAGGGCGACGTCCTTGAAGGCGCTTGTGGGGCCGCCAAAGAGCTCCATCACATAGGTCTGAGGGGCGTCAGCGCCCGGCGCAGCGTCGAGTTTGACGAGCGGCGTAACCTCCTCACTCGCGAACGTGCCGCGGTATGCCTCGTCGACACACGCCGAAATTTCTTCGGCCGTGTAATCATTCAGTAACATTCCCAACACATCTTGAGCGATTTCAAAGTACGATTTATCTGCAAGCGAGCTGATATCGACCTGCTGGGTGCCGAGCTCGTCCGAGACAAACAAACCCCCGTCGGGAGCGATGCCGGTGCGGATTGCCACCTTACTTGAGCACGATAAAGTGCGTCCTCGTGTACTATGATAAGTTCCCATATAACACTGCTCCTCGGATGCCTTGGACCCAATCGGTGAAACCATGGTATCAGAGCGCGCAAAACAGGTTTGCAGAGGCTTTTAGAAAGGTAACCTCAAGCCCATGATTAAGATTGCCAAGTTTGGCGGCTCGTCGGTCGCCGACGCCGAACACTTCAAGAAGATCAAGGCCATCGTCGATGCCGACCCTGCCCGCCGTTTTGTGGTGGTTTCCGCCTGCGGCCGCCGCTTTAAGGGCGACACCAAGGTGACCGACCTGCTCTACCTGGTTAACGCGCACGTTAAGTATCACGTGTCGTGCGAGGAACTGCTCGAGGACATTGGCCAGCGCTATTTTGATATCGCTGACGAGCTGGAGCTCACCTATCCCATCCGCGAGGAGTTCGCGGCCTTTGCCGAGCGCGCCCGCTCGGGCGGTTACTCTACCGAGGAGCTCGTGAGCCGCGGCGAGTACTTCACCGCTCGCTTGATGGCCGAGTACCTGGGCCTGCCGTTCCTGGACGCCGCGACGGTTGTGGCGTTCCATCACGACGGTACGCTCAGCATGAATCGCACCTCCGAGCTGGTGCAGGAGTACGGCCAGCAGGGCGGCTTTGTTATGCCCGGTTTCTACGGCGCGACGCGAGAGGGCCAGATCAAGCTGCTCGACCGTGGCGGCGGCGATATCTCGGGCTCGATCCTGGCCAAGTGCCTGGGCGCCGACCTGTACGAGAACTGGACCGACGTCTCGGGCTTCTATTCTGCCGATCCGCGTATTGTTCCCGAGGCTCAGCCCATTGCGCGCGTTACCTACGAGGAGCTGCGCGAGCTTTCGTACATGGGTGCGAGCGTCCTGCACGAGGAGGCCGTGTTCCCCGTGCGCGAGGCTGGTATTCCGCTGGTCATCAAGAACACCAATGCGCCGCAGGACCCCGGCACCATCATTAGCGAGACGGCTGACGAGGGCGAGGCAGAGCCCATCATTACCGGCGTGACCGGCAAGCGCGGTTTTGTCGCCATCAACGTCGCCCGCGACCGCACCAAGCCCCGTGTCGGCTTTATGCGCCGCGCGCTTTCGGTCTTTGAGCGCTATGACGTTTCCGTCGAGCACATGCCCACCGGCGTCGACCGCTTTGGCGCCGTGGTGCAGGAGCAGGACGTTCACGATTCGCTGTACTCACTCGTGGGCGACATCCAGCAGGAGGTCGAGCCGCTCGAGATCGAGGTTGTCGAGGGCCTGGCGCTCATCGCTACCGTCGGCCGTAACCTGCGCGGCCGCGCAGGTATCTCGGGCCATCTGTTTGGTATGCTTGGCCAGGCCGGCGTGAGCGTGCGTATGATTTCGCAGAGCTGCGACGAGATCAACATCATTATCGGTGTCGAGGAGAAGGACTTCGACCTGGCGATTCGGACCATTTACCGTGCCTTCTCCGACGAAAACGGCATTGTGAAGGTCTCCGATCTGGAGGCTCCTGCGCCGGTCGATCCCGCTCTGGCTGCGCTCAAAAAGTAGCGACTGCTCGGTAGATTTTTGGGTCATGTTTCAAAAATCTACGGCGGGGCGTTTCGTTTCGGTTTCGTTTCGACGGGGCGGGTTTCGTGCCCGCCCCGTTCTTGTATACACTGGCAACAATAATTGGCCTGCTCGGCGTGCGGGCAAAAGCCACAACCTTTAAAGGGGGAAGCATGAAACAGTACACGGTTGCTATTTTGGGCGCGACGGGAGCCGTGGGCACCCAGATGCTCGAGTGCCTCAACGAGCAGGAGTTCCCGGTCGGTAAGCTCAAGCTGCTGGCGAGTGCACGCTCCGCGGGCAAGACCGTTGAGTTCCGCGGCGAGCAGGTTGTGATTGAAGAGGCTTGCCCCGAGGCCTTTGAGGGCTGCGACATCGTACTCGGCGCTGCCGGCGACGATATCGCCAAGGAGCTGCTGCCCGAGGCCGTCAAGCGCGGCGCCGTCGTGGTCGACAACAGCCATGCCTTCCGCATGGATCCCGAGGTGCCGCTGGTCGTGCCCGAGATCAATGCCGACGACATCAAGTGGCATCACGGCCTTATCGCCAACCCCAACTGCGCGACCATCATCGGCCTGGTTCCCACGTGGCCGCTGCATCAGCTTGCCGGCGTGAAGCGCATGATCGTCTCGACGTATCAGGCGGCTTCTGGTGCCGGTGCTCCCGGTATGGCCGAGCTCGAAGCGCAGCTTGCTGCCCTGGGCCGTGGCGAGGAGATTCCCGAGCCGCGCGCATTTGCCGCCCAGCTGGCGAGCAACCTGATTCCGCAGATTGGCGGCGTCAAGGAGGAGGGCTTTACCTCTGAGGAGATGAAGCTACAAAACGAGGGCCGTAAGATCATGCACCTGCCCGAGCTGCGCGTGAACTGCACCTGCGTGCGCGTGCCTGTGCTGCGCTCGCACTCCGAGAGCATTACGCTCGAGTTCGAGCGCGATATAACGGTTGAGGAGGCTCGTGCTGCGCTGGCTGCTGCTCCCGGCGTCAAGCTGGTTGACGATATGGCTGCCGAGGATGCACACGACCGCTTCCCCATGCCGATGGACACCTCCGACCAGGACCTGATTTGGGTCGGCCGCGTGCGCCGCGACATCTCGAACCCCGAGGCTGCGCGCGGCATCACCTTCTGGTGCTGCGGCGACCAAATCCGTAAGGGCGCGGCAACCAACGCCGTCCAGATCGCTAAGCTGCTCTGCGAGTAGTGTGACCTGTCCGGCGGTGGCCGGGCTTGGTTTTCAGAACGTCCTCGACCATGTGTGGCGCCTTGTCCTGCTCCTTCGGAGCCGCGGACAAGGCGCCACACTGGTCTGCGGAGTGTTCTGAAAACTAAGCCCGGCCCCTGCCTGCGGTGACGCTGCTGTGAGCGGTCTGCGATGGGGCCGTTGTTGGTCGGGGCCGCTGGGCTGATGTGGGGGCGCGTGGTTGTTGCGGGCCCTGGTCCCGGCGGCGGCCTCGGCGCTTCGCGCCTGCCGCCTTGGGGGACTGTGGGGCGCGGCCGGCAGCTGCGGCGCGTTGCGCCTGCTGCCTGGGGTGGCTGCGGGGCCGTGACGGCAGCCGCGGCGCTGTCGCGCCTGCTGCCTGGGGCGACTTTGGGGTTGGGGTGAATCGGGGTCTAATACTTTGCCGAGAAGTGAACGACCTTATTTGGACCCCCGCAGCATTGGCATTTTTTGACCGCTATTTCCTGCGGTTTTGCTGCGCGAATCCTGCGGTTTTATGGTTTAAAGGTGTGGATGCTCCGGGGCTTCGTTTTTACTCGTTCACTTCTCGGGAAAGTATTAGAGCTCAGCTGATAGAGGTACCGCTCTGGCGTCGAAGCCCTGCGTCTTCTTCGTTTGATTGGGGAAAGCGGCCTCGCTTAAATAATCACGAGCCTGCCCAGGTGTATCTGACAGGTTGTCTGCACAATTCGCGGTATTATGGTGCGGAGTTTTGAAAGGAGCCGCTGGTGGTCACGACGACGTTTGCTTCGCCTTTGGGCGAAATCTTGCTTGCCGCTGATGGCCGCGGTTTGACGGGGCTTTGGTTTGAGGGTCAGGAGCACTTTGGCTCTACGCTGCTCAAAGAGGATGCGGAGTATGTCGTAGGTGCCGATGCGGTTTCTGGTACCGGTGGGATGTCGTCGGTGAGTCCGGCAAATGGCGCGGCTTCTTCGGTGCTTGAGCGTTCTTGGGCTTGGCTGAATGCTTATTTTGCAGGGCAGGAACCTCGGTTTACGCCTCCGTTGCATATGATTGGTACGGCGTTTCAGCGCGAGGTTTGGTTTGAGCTACTTTCTATCCCGCATGGCGAGGTCGCTACGTATGGTAAGATCGCCCAGCGTGTTGCGGCTCGACATCGTGTACCGGGAAACGAAGCACCTGTTGTGTCTCCCCGTGCCGTGGGGGCCGCGGTCGCGCGGAATCCTATTTCGATCATTGTGCCGTGCCATCGCGTGGTTGCCGCCGACGGCTCGCTTAACGGATATGCCGGCGGGCTTGACCGCAAGGAGTGGCTGCTTCGGCTCGAGGGCGCGTACGAGGAATAACGTTCGAGCACTTTGCATAGCCAAGACGCCGTGAAAGAACGGGATGCGCTTTCCGAATGGCGTCCCAAACGGAAACCGTGTCCCGGAATACAGCCTTAGAGTGGGATGCCGTTTCCGGTTGAGACCACTTGCTTGGACATCTTTCTACGCCCGCTTCTGCAGGGCATAGATCGACTTATCCATGTTGAACAGGTAAGCCGCGACGCAGACGATGAAGAATGCCGGCAGATTACCGAAACCGAAGACTTCGCAGCCAATCAGGATGGGTGCGAGCAGCGTATTGGTGGCGCTGCCAAAGACGGCTGCGTAGCCCAGCGCGGCGCAAAGCGCGATGGACATGCCGAGTTGAGCCTCGTTATGGCGACATCTGGGTAACAGAAAGGCCCGCGTTCCTCAGAGGCAAGATAGGCAATTCTGCTTCTGAGGTAGATCTCAATTCTGCCGACCGCATCAAACATTAACTGCCGGAGGGCTCGGTCAAATTCATACGTGTAGATGATGGTTTCGAATGTTGTGCCTTCGCGAAAGATGGTAATCCCGGACTTGCATTTGGTTTTGTAGGGAAACCAGTAGGCCGACAGTCTGTAGTGGCCGACTTCGACCAAAGCTCGCTCGAGTTCGCTTTGATCAGAGCACTTAAGACCCCTGTATTCTGTCAATAGTGCTATTTGTTCGTTGATGGATATCCGCGACTTCCGGTATTTCATTTAAGCCTCTTGATAGAAAAAGAGCTGGAGTTGCGCATCGTTGAGAGGCTTTCCAGCTTTAGCAAAACAAACTTATAAGATGCGACGGGCCGCGTCAAGATAATTACCGGACGGCCTAGGAGGCGGCTGGTTGGCTGGCTTAAAACCTAGCGCGTGAGATGACGCTCCACGCTATTCAGCGCGCTTGATAGGATGACGAACCACAGTCTTAAGTTTCTCCGGTGCACATTTGCGTGGATCGGAGAGATAGATTTCGTGATGGAAACGGGTGTCTGAGAAGTCGGGGACATAGCCCTGCTCGGTCGTGTATTCATTCATAGCGCCTACGGTCGCCGGTTCGTTGTCGTAGGGCCCGGTGTGCATGCATTGAACGCAGAGGCCCTCGTCAACTTTAAGCAGCTCGACGGCAGAAAAGTTAAGTTTCTTTTTGGTCGTGGCTTCCGCGACTGCCCAGTCAAAGTCATCTCGGGTGACGAAATCGGGCAGGCGAATGCACGAGATAAAGTTGAAATCGTCCTTGCGTACATAATCGATGTCGCCGCTCGGGGAGTCTTGCCACCAGAAACCCTCGAGCGGCGGTACCACAAAGTCGAAATAGCCCTTGATACTCCTTGAGCCTTTCTTCGACATCTTGACGGTATAGGCGATGCCGTAAAGCAGCGGCAGGGCGTTTTGATACTCGCCACCTTCGGTATTTGGGTCGCCCTTTCCGCGAACGGCAACGTAGCTCATAGGCGGAACAGTTACGATACTCGGCTTGCTTGCAGGTTTGTAGAGCTCCTTGCATTCCTTCTTAAAGTCGAACGCCATGTTGGCCGCCTTTCTGCGTATTGGCCTGCGTAGATAACGGAATCATATCATAGAAACGAACAGCTGTTCGAATGATTTTGCTGACAGATAGAGATGCGTGCGTTGTGTTTGGCGGTCGGCCTGACCCCGTCGATGATTTCTCTGCCTTCCCGGCGCTTGCCTGCGCTCCCCGTTTCCCCATATAAAACCTGCCAAAATGAACCTGTCCCTTTTTGGTCGGCGTGAAATGGGTAATACTAAAGAGTTATCCGACCAGATGGGAATTAATCGATGGCTTATATCGAATTCAAAGACGTCATCAAGGCGTACGGCGAGGGCGATGCCCGCATTCACGCGCTCGACGGCGCGAGCTTTACCGTTGAGCGCGGTGAGCTCGCCATTATCCTGGGCGCCTCGGGTGCCGGCAAGACCACGGCGCTCAACATCCTGGGCGGCATGGATACGGTAACCTCCGGCACCGTGACGGTGGACGGGCGCGACGTGAGCTCCGCCAACGAGGCGCAGCTCGTGGAATACCGCCGCGCCGACGTCGGCTTTGTCTTCCAGTTCTACAATCTGGTCCCCAACCTGACGGCGCTCGAAAACGTCGAGCTCGCGGCGCAAATCTGCCCCGATTCACTCGATGCCGAGCAAACGCTTTGCCAGGTTGGCCTGGGCGAGCGCCTCGCCAACTTCCCCGCGCAGCTATCGGGCGGCGAGCAGCAGCGCGTGTCCATTGCCCGCGCGCTGGCCAAGAACCCCAAGCTGCTTTTATGCGACGAGCCCACGGGTGCACTCGACTACAAAACCGGCAAGCAGATTTTGCAGTTGCTGCAGGACACCTGCCGCAAGCAGGGCATCACGGTCATTATCATCACCCATAACTCCGCGCTGGCGCCCATGGCCGATCGCCTGATCCGCTTTAAGAGCGGCCGCGTGGAGAGCGAGACGGTCCAGCAAAATCCCGTGCCGGTCGAGACGATCGAGTGGTAGCGCCCATGGACCAAGATCGCCAAAACAGCCAAAACCACGATACGGAGCACGCGGGCCGCGACCGGGAGTTCGCGACCTACCGCACTGCCCAAAGCTCAAACGACATGGTGCCGACGGTGTTTCGCCGCGGTGTCTACCGCACGATTCGCGGCAGCCTCAAACGCTTCTTGTCTATCGTCGTGATCACCGCGCTCGGCGTGAGCGTGATGTGCGGTCTTAAGGCGGGCTGCGAGGATTTGTGCGATTCGGTCGACGCCTATTTTGACCAGCAGAATGTCTATGACATTAACGTGCAGTCGACCTATGGCCTTACGCGCGACGATCTTGCGGCTATCCAAGAGGTCGACGGCGTCGAGACGGCCGAGGGCATCTACACCGAGACCGCCTATACCGCCGTGGGCACAACGCGCGAGCGCGTGGTCGTGCAAAGTCTCTCCAAGGAGAATATCGATCAACCGGTGCTGGTGAGCGGCGATTTGCCCGAGAGCGCCGATGAGGTCGCGGTGACTTCGAAGTTCCTGAAGGCTTCGGGCAAAAAGCTCGGCGATACGGTGAGTTTTGCCGCCAATGACGCGAGCTCGTCGAACCAAAGTGCCAAGGACCAGTTTGCCGCGGGCGATTACACCATTACGGCCGAGGTCCTCGATCCCACCGACGTGAGCTCCGACTCGACAGTCAACGCCTTTCGCGCTGCTTCGGCTGCGGACTATAAGTTCTATGTGAGCGAGGATGCCGCGACATCTTCTTCCTATTCCGCAGTCCACGTGATCGTCGAGGGAGCCAAGAGCCTCAACTCCTATTCGGATGCCTACACGGCAAAGATCAATGAGGTCAAGGGCAATATCGAGAAGATCCGCGAGGAGCGTGAAAAGGCGCGCGTCCAGGAGCTGACGGTTGACACGCCGGCAAGCTTGGATGCGGCTGAGCGCCAGGCCGCCATGCTCTTTGGGATTGAGCAGGATAGCATCAACCGCATGGCCGAGGGCAGCGAGGAGCGCGTCCAAGCTCAGGCCGAGTTGGACCAGCGCCGCGCCGCCGCCGATCAGCAATTCGCCGATGCCCGCGCCGAGCTTTCCAATCTGGGTGAATGCACTTGGTACATTCAGGACCGCGGTAACATCGCAAGCTACTCGAGCGTGGAAAGCGATAGCTCGTCAATTGAGGCCATCGCCACGGTGTTCCCGTTTATCTTCTTTATCGTCGCCGTGCTCATCAGCCTCACCACCGCCACGCGCATGGTCGAGGAGGAGCGCACGCTTATTGGCCTGTACAAGGCGCTTGGCTATTCACGCGAGCGCATCCTGTCCAAATACGTGGACTATGCGCTGCGGGCATGTCTGATCGGCGGCGTGCTCGGCAACATCATCGGCTTTGTGGGCCTGCCACTGTTCTTGTTTACGGTGTTCGACGACATGTACTCGCTGCCCCAGATGCTGCTTTCGTACGATATCTTGTCTTCACTCGTGTCGGTGGCGCTGTTTGCCGTGGGCGTGGTGGGCGCTACGATTATCGCCTGCCGCCACGAGATGGCCGAGACCCCAGCCTCGCTCATGCGTCCCAAGGCCCCGCGCGCCGGCTCGCGCATTCTGCTCGAGCATATCGGCTTTATCTGGCGCCGCATGGGCTTCTTAAACAAGGTCGCTGCACGCAACCTATTCCGCTACAAAAAGCGCGCCTTTATGACCATCTTCGGTATCGCGGGCTGTACGGCGCTTGTGATCTGCGGTATGGGCATCCGCGATACGTCGGTGGCACTTTCGCCCAAGCAGTACGGGCATATCACGCGCTACGACCTGCTGGCGGTCGCCAATCCCGACGATTTTTCACAGACGTGCGCGGCATTGGATGGGCGCAGCGCGTCCAATGATTCCAACGTGACCGTGACTTCGACGCTGCCGATTATGACCGACAACGTCACCTTTACATTTGGCGGCAAGAGCGAGACTGTGCAGCTGATCGTGGTGCCCGATGACCGCACGAGTGACTTGGGCGATTACGTGCGTCTGGAGGATGAGTCCAAAGAACCGCTGCCTTTGCGTGACGGAGACGTGTATCTGAGCAAAAGTTCACAGCTGGTGCTGGGGATTCAGCCGGGCGATACGGCTCACGTCCAGGATTCGTCGCTCAACGTCGCCAAGGTCAAAGTCAACGACATTTCGCTCAATTATCTGGGCAACACGCTTTACATGACGCAGGGCACCTATGAGCGCACGTTCGGCCGAAGCGCGCGTCTTAACGGCATCTTTGCACTGCTCAAGGGTTCGTCGGCCGACCAGATTGCGTTTAGCAAGAATCTTAAGAGTGACGGTTGGCTTACGATTTCGAGTACGGCCGAGCATTGGGAAAACTATGAGGCGAACTTTACGATTATCAATTCTGTCGTGGTGCTCGTGACCTTTATGGCGGCGTGCCTGTCGTTTGTGGTGGTGTTTACGCTGTCCAACACGAATATCTCCGAGCGCGAGCGCGAGCTGGCGACCATTAAGGTGTTGGGCTTCCGTCGCGGCGAGGTGCACCACTACGTCAACAAGGAGACGTTGATCCTCACGGCGATTGGCGCCGCACTGGGCGTACCGCTAGGCGGCTTGCTGGCCGAGAGTTTTACGTACATCCTGCAGATGCCGTCGCTGTATTTTGATGTTGAGGTCGAGCCGCTGAGCTACGTGCTATCCGTGTTGCTGGCCTTTGCCTTTACGTTTATCGTCAACCTTGCCACCAATCGAACGCTCAACAAGATCGACATGGTCGGCGCCCTCAAGAGCGCCGAGTAGCCTGTCCTGGGATTCAAGTTATAGAGAGCTGCCGACGCGCTCGCAACAGCATTTTTGCATAAACCGCCCCGTCAAATGCATACTTTGACGGGGCGGTTGCTTTTTGCCCACAGGTACCCCAGGGGGCGCCGTGCAAATTCCGGAGTATTCAGCATCCCGGAGTCCGCAGGTGCGGGAACGGGTACACAAAACCGCGCTGAATGCCCTGGTCCTGGACCCCCAATGCCTCAAGAGCTGGTCATTTTTTACAGAACGCGGCCTATGGTGCCTGCCTTTCGCCCAAAATCCAGTATGCAGGCACCCTCGGCTGCTGAATACTCCCAAAAATGCACGCCGCATCCTACCCCAGGCACCCGCAGCAAGAAGGCGAATAGCCTCGGCCTCCCTAGTTGCCGCAGGAGGCCCCAGGGCTTGCCTCCCAAATCTTTCCGCAGGACGGAAGGACCCCGC
>NZ_JBDGAY010000010.1:54866-77583 GCF_040910245.1 Collinsella aerofaciens | reverse complement strand
GGCCGAGATTTCCCCCTTTCGCTCCGGCTGCAAGCAGAGTCGCTCAGGAGGAAACTCGGCCCCTCCCGCCCCGGCCTGCCAGGTCAACTACACCGTGTACTGCGGCAGGTCCTGCAGGGCGATGACGTCCATGCCCATGTCGTTGGCGCTGCCGTGACCCTGCTGGTCCTCGCGCACCGCCTCGATGGCGCTCACGTAGGTGTTGGCGGCAGACATCGCCGTCACGCAGGTCACGCCGCGACGCACGGCCTCGGTACGTAGCAGGTAGCCATCGCCACGCGAGCCCGGACCGTACGGCGTGTTGATGATTACCGCAATCTTGCCATCGGCGATGAGGTCGCCGATGTTGGGACGCTCGCCGTCGTGCGGGCCGCTGATCTTCTCCACGACTTCGCACGTCACGTTGCCGCCGCGCAGCACGCGCGCCGTACCCTCGGTGGAGCAGATATCAAAGCCCAGGTAGCGCAGGATACGGGCGACCGAAAGGATATGGCGCTTGTCGCGGTCGCACACGCTGATGAACACCTTGCCGCAGCTCGGATCGGGCAGCTTGTAGTCGATCGCCAGCTGCGTCTTGGCATATGCCTCGGGATAGCTCTTGGCGATACCCATGACCTCGCCCGTCGACTTCATCTCGGGCCCCAGGATAACGTCGGCACCGGGGAAACGGCCCCAGGGCATGACGGCTTCCTTCATGCAGAACCAATCGAGCTGACGCTCGTCGCTCGGCAGGCCCAGGCTCGCGATGGAATCGCCTGCCATGATACGCGCCGCGCACTTGGCCAACGGCACGCCGGTGGCCTTGGAGATAAACGGCACGGTGCGGCTGGCACGCGGGTTGGCCTCGATCACGTAGACGGTCTCGCCCTTGATGGCGTACTGCACGTTGACCAGGCCGCGTACGCCCAACGCCACAGCGATGCGGCGCGTGGTCTCGCGAAGCTTCGCCTGCAGGCTCTCACTAAAGCTGAACGGCGGGATGCAGGTCGCAGAGTCGCCGGAGTGAATACCGGCCTCCTCGATATGCTCCAGGATACCGCCGATGTAGACCTCCTCGCCGTCGCACAGGGCGTCGACGTCGGACTCGATCGCACCCTCCAGGAAGCGGTCCAGATACACCGGGTAGTCGGGGCTAATGCGCGCGGCCTCGGCCATGTAATCGCGCAGATGCTCGGCATCGTAGGCGATCATCATGCCGCGGCCGCCCAGCACGTAGCTCGGACGCACCAGCAGCGGGTAGCCGATGTGTGTGGCCACGGCCTCGGCCTCCTCAAACGAGGTGGCCTGGCCCGCCGGCGGGTACATGATGCCCAGTTTGTCGAGCAGGGCGGCGAAGCGCTCGCGGTCCTCGGCAAAGTCGATGGCATCGGGCTTGGTGCCCATAATGTTCACGCCGCTCTCCTCGAGCATGCGCGCCAGCTTAAGCGGAGTCTGGCCGCCGAGCGTCACCACGACGCCGTCGGGACGCTCAACATCGATGACATCCATGACGTCCTCGTAGGTGAGCGGCTCAAAGTACAAGCGGTCCGAGGTGTCGTAGTCGGTCGAAACGGTCTCGGGATTGCAGTTGACCATGATGGTCTCAAAGCCGCGGGCCGCCAGCGCGTAGCTCGCGTGCACGCAGCAGTAATCGAACTCGATACCTTGGCCAATGCGGTTGGGGCCGGCGCCCAGGATCATCGCCTTTGGCTTGTCCGCCGGCGTGGTCTCGTCGGGAGCCGCGCACTTCTTGGCATCCGGGCTCGTGCGGTAGATGTTCTCGTACGTCTTGTAGTGGTACTCCGTGGCGCTCGAGAACTCCGCAGCGCAGGTATCGACCGTCTTCATGCTGGGAACCACGCCCAGACCCTTGCGGTAGGCGCGCACAAAGCGCTCATCCGAGCCGGTCAGCGCGGCAATCTCGGCGTCGCTCGTGCCGTACTGCTTGAGCAGGCGCATCGCGTCGGCGTCGATATCCTCCACACGCAGGCCGCGGATGCTCTCCTGGACCTGCACCATATCGTTGATACGGTTGAGGTACCACGGATCGATACCGCAGATGGCATGGATACGAGCGATGTCCCAGCCACGGCGCAGGGCCTCGACCACAAAGAAAATGCGGTGCTCGGTCGGGGTCGCCACGGCCTGGGCGAGCTCATCGTCGCTCAGCTTGTCGGCACCCTCCTTGCCACCGGCGCAGATACCCTGGTGACCGTCCTCCAGCGAGCGCATGGCCTTGCCAAAGGCCTCCTCAAAGGTGCGGCCGATCGCCATAATCTCGCCCACGGCCTTCATGCGCGTGGTGAGCGTGGGGTCGGTACCCTTGAACTTCTCGAAGGCAAAGCGCGGCACCTTAACGACGCAGTAGTCGATCGTGGGCTCAAAGCAGGCGGGCGTGGCCTTGGTGATGTCGTTGACGATCTCGTCGAGCGTATAGCCCACAGCCAGGCGCGCGGCGGCCTTAGCGATGGGGAAACCCGTGGCCTTGGAGGCCAGCGCGGACGAACGGCTCACGCGCGGGTTCATCTCGATGACGATCAAGCGACCGGTGTTGGGGTTCACGGCAAACTGCACGTTGGAGCCACCGGTCTCGACGCCGATCTTCTCCAGAATGGCAAGCGAGGCCACGCGCATGCGCTGATACTCAAGATCGGAGAGTGTCTGCGCCGGCGCCACGGTGATGGAGTCGCCGGTGTGCACGCCCATGGGGTCGAGATTCTCGATGGAGCACACGATGATGCCGTTGCCGGCGTGGTCACGCATGACCTCCATCTCATACTCTTTCCAGCCCTCGATGGACTCCTCGACCAGCACCTCGTGGGCGGGCGAGAGCTCCAAGCCCTGGCTCACGATGGAGACAAGCTCCTCGTGGGTATGCGCGATGCCGCCACCGGCACCGCCGAGGGTAAAGCTCGGACGCAGCACGCAGGGATAGCCCACGCGCTCGGCGATAGCCTCGGCGTCGGCCACGCTATAGGCATAGCCCGAGCGCGCGACCTCCAGACCAATCTCGGCCATGGCCTCGTTAAAGAGCTTGCGGTCCTCGCCGCGCTCGATAGCGGCCAGGTCGCAGCCGATCATCTCGACGCCGTACTTGTCGAGCGTGCCGTCCTTTGCCAGCTCGACGGCGGCGTTCAGACCGGTCTGGCCGCCCAGCGTGGGCAGCAGCGCGTCCGGGCGCTCTTTCTTGATTACGCGCTCGATAAACTCCGCGGTGATAGGCTCGACATAGGTGCGGTCGGCAAGACCCGGGTCGGTCATGATGGTCGCCGGGTTGGAGTTGACCAGGATGACCTCAAAGCCATCCTCCTTGAGCACCTTGCAGGCCTGGGCGCCGGAGTAGTCGAACTCACAGGCCTGGCCAATAACGATGGGGCCCGAACCAATGACGAGGATACGCTTGATGTCAGTACGTTTCGGCATGTTAGTTCTCCTCGGTCTCGGTCGCGGCGGTCTCGGCGAAATTCCAGCCGGCAAGGCGGTCCTTCGCGGTGTCGATGTCCAGGTAGTTCTCCTCGCCATCCATGAGTCGCGTAAAGGCGGTAAAGAGATAGTGGGCATCGGTGGGGCCGGGCGAGGCCTCGGGGTGGTACTGGACCGAGAAGCACGGGGCATCGAGCAGCTGGATGCCCTCGGCGGTGCCGTCGTTGAGGTTCACGTGCGTCAGGCGAATGCGGCCGAAGCGCTCGTTCATCACGACCGGCGCGATGCCGCGACGCACCCAGGCGCGCAGGTCGCCGTCGGCCTCATGCTCGGTCTCGCCGCCGGAAAGCTCCGGGATCAGTTTGCCCAGACTTGGGAACAGCAGGCCAAAGCCGTGGTTTTGCGCGGTGATCTCCACGCGACGGCTCACCAGGTTCATAACCGGCTGGTTACCGCCACGGTGACCGAATTTAAGCTTTTCCATTTGGGCGCCACACGCCAAGCTGATCATCTGGTGACCGAGGCAAATGCCAAAGACCGGCACCTTGCCGATCAGCTGCTGCACCTGCTCATGGGTCTCCACCACGGCATCGGGGTCGCCGGGGCCGTTGGATAAAAAGACGCCGTCGGGATTCATGTCGAGCACCTCACTCGCGGGCGTATCCCACGGCACGACAGTAAGGTCGCAGCCGGCGCGGACGAGGCCCTCCAGAATGCCGCGCTTGACGCCGCAGTCGTAGGCGACCACGTTGTGGCGGGCGGGGGCGGCAGGGGCAAGCGCAAAGTCATGCGTAGCGGGCAGGTCGGCAGCTGCAAACTCGTGGGGCTCAGGGCAGCTCACGGTCTTGACCAGGTTCTCGCCCACCAGCGTCGGCGCTGCGGCCAGACGCTCGGCAAGCTCGACGACGTCAAAGATTTCCGTCGAGATAATGCCCATCTTGGAGCCGTTGTCGCGCAGGTGGCGCACAAGAGCGCGGGTGTCGACGCCCTCGATAGCGACGATGCCGTGGGCACGCAGGTACTCCGGCACGCTGACGGCCGAGCGCCAGTTGGAAGACGTGGCGCACATGTCGCGGACGATCATGCCGCGCATAGCCGGAGCGCTCGCGGGGCGGGCGGTATCACCGGGGAAGGCCGACTGGACGTCGGTCTCGTCGATGCCGTAGTTACCGATCTGCGGATAGGTCATGGTTACGATTTGGCCGGCATAGCTCGGGTCGGTCATGACCTCAAAGTAGCCCTCAAGCGAGGTGTTGAAGCAGACCTCGCCGGTCGCGGTACCCTCGGCACCGCATGCACGGCCATAAAAAATGGTCCCATCCTCAAGGTACAGGATGCAGGGACCGCAGGTGCCCTTGCTGGTTTTGGCCAGCATGCGCTGGCAAAGCTCGCTGGGCGCGAAGGTGCGGGCAGCAGTGCCCGCAGTATGGTTATTCGCCATAATTCTCCTTCCCGGTCTCTCCGGACCGGCTTAAAGGTTGGTAGTTAGGCCTTGCGGTATTTTAACCGCAAGTATGCGCCATGGCGTTAATTTCATCGAAATGTTTACGAAATGATAATTATGACTTTCTATGCATATTGATTTTTCTGGGACGGGGATTAAAAAATCATTCTGAGCGCGGGGCTTTGTCGCCAACTGCATACACAACAGAATGATTATTTAATCCCCGTCCCAGAAAAATCATCCCGCGCGGGCGCTTGGCTCACGCGGGATGATGGCGTCTTATTTATCCTGCTCTAGCAGATCGGACGGCGTGCGGTCGGGCTTGCCACCGCGGAAGATCTCGCGGCCATGCAGACGATGCTCCAGGTCACGTTCGGCCTTTTCCTCGTCAATCTTGGTCTGGCTCACCGACGGGTCCTCAATCAGCGACGACACCGAGTTCACCTGCTTTTGAATGCGCTCGGAAATCGTGTCGTCCATACTCACGATATGCATCTTCCAGTCGATGTTCGTAGCGGTCGATGAGCTCTTGGTCCACACGAACGTCAGAATGGCGCTCTGATGACCCCTCGCGGGGAACATGCCAAAGAAGGAATCGTGCTGAATGTTGCTGTCCTCATCGATATAGGCGTGCACGTTGTACACCGCGCGGTCAATCTTATCGTTGAGCAACGCGTTGGTCGCAAGTGCCGCAGCCTGAATCTGCCCGTTGGACAGCAGCTCGAGCTCGTTGGCAGACGACGTGTCCAACACCGTTACCTCGACCGTGCCTGTGCGCTCGTCCGCCTCGTCGACGGTAAAGTCGAGCGGGAACTGCGTAAAGCCGTTACCCCACTCAAGGCCGCCCTTCAGTGCCGTGGAAACGGTATCCACCGAAACACTCTCGGACAGGTTGGCAGTGTTCAGGCGACGCATCACGCCGTAGCCAATCTGCATGCCCACGATCAGTACAAGGATGCCGATGACCACAGCCATAGCGGTCTTCGTAATGGTATGGCTCACCTGCGAGCCCGAAGGGTCGTCCTCGGACAGCGGGTCGATCTGTTTTGTCTGGCTTGCGCGATCTTCGCTGCGAAGCTGCGCCAACGCCGCCTTGTCGCCGCGCTTGGCCGCTGCCTCTTTTTCGCGCATGCGCTCGGTGCGCTTTTTGGCAAGCGTCGGATCCAAAACGCCGGATGCGTCGATCTCGGAGAATAACTCCGTCACTTCTTCCGGAGTCAAAGGGTTCTTCTCAGCCATATACTTCCTGTCATATCAATCAGTCGAGCTCGTGCGCACGCGCACCTTCGAACTGCATTCGATAGTAACGGGCATAGGTGCCACCACGGGCGAGAAGCTGCTCATGCGTACCACTTTCCACAACGCGACCATGCTCGACGGTCGCAATCTCGTCGGCATGCTTAATGGTCGAGAGACGATGAGCGATGATGATCGTGGTGCGACCGCGCGCCAGGCGCTCGAGCGACTCCTGCACCGCCTCCTCGCTCTCGTTATCCAAGGCGCTCGTCGCCTCGTCCAGGATCAGGATCTTGGGGTTCTTGAGAAACACGCGCGCAATGGCTACGCGCTGCTTCTGGCCGCCCGAAAGACGGCTGCCGCGCTCGCCCACGACCGTGTCGTAGCCCTGCGGCAGCGACTCAATGAAGGCATCGATATTGGCGCGGCGGGCGGCCTCGGCGACCTCTTCTGCCGTGGCGCCTGGCTTGCCGTAAGCGATGTTCTCGCCAATCGTACCGTCAAACAGATAGACATCCTGCTGCACCAGGCCAATGGCGCGGCGCAGGCTCCGCTGCGTCACGTCGCGCACGTCTTGGCCGTCGATGCTGACGGATCCAGCAGCCACGTCATAAAAGCGCGGCAGCAGCGAACACGTTGTGGACTTGCCACCGCCCGAGGGGCCAACCAGGGCAATGGTCTGTCCGGGCTTGATGGACAGGTTCATATGGTCGATCACGGGGCGAGCTTCTTCGCCTGCGCCGAGCTCAACGTCCTCGTAGCTAAAGCACACGTCGCGATATTCAACCGCGCCAGCCGTCACCTGCAGGTCCGCGGCATCCGGCTTGTCCTGGATATCCGGGGCGGTCGAAAGCACCTCGTCCATACGCTTAAAGCCGGCGATGGCCTTCTGATACGTTTCAGCCGAATTGACGAGCGTCTCGAGCGGCGTGCAGAACAGTGAAATGTAGAGCGCGAAGGTCGCCATATCGACCGCCTGCAGCTGTCCCTGGGCGACCAGCCAACCACCCAGCAGCACCACGATCACGTACAACACGCCCGAGAGCAGGCCATACGTCGCAGTGTAAACGCCCATGGCGTGATACATATTCTCTTTGGACGAAAGATAGCGGTCGTTGGAGGAGCGGAACTTGGAGCGTTCAGCCTCCTCGTTCGCAAAACTCTTGACCACGCGCATGCCGGCCAGCGAATCCTGCAGCTGAGCATTAATACCGCTGATCTTTTTGCGGTTGTCGCTAAAGACCTCGCGCATGCGCATGTTCTGCCAAAACATGATGACCGCAAACACCGCCGTCGCCACGGCCATGGCAAGCGCCAGCACCGGAGCGATGGTAAAGAGGATCACAAACGAGCCGATAATCTCGATACCGCAGATGATAATCCACTCGGGCACGTGGTGTGCCGCCTCGCAGATATCGAACAGGTCGTTGACCACGCGGCTCATCATGTCACCTGAGCTGTTGCGATCGAAGTACGCAAAGCTAAAGCGCTCGTACTGATCGAACAGGTCCTCGCGCATCTTGGACTCCATGCGCGCGCCCATCACGTGGCCCCAATAGCTCACAAAGTAGCGACAGGCGCAACGGATGGCATACATCAGCACCAGACCAACCGCGATCATACCGAGCGCCTGCATAATAGCAGCCTGACCCTGGGTAAAGAGCCCACCAGTCAGATTGCGCAGAATAATAGGAAACGCCAGGTCAATGGCGGCAAGCACCAGGGCGCAAACAGTATCGGCAACAAAAAGCCCCATCTGGGGCTTGTAATAAGAAAGAAAACGCTTAAACATGCAGTCCTCGGGGAGAAATAAATAGGGTGAGAAATCTGGTTGAACCGTTCGAGTTGAAAGAAAAGCAGCCCAACAAGCATAACGCCGATGTTCTGGCAACGTCAGCGAAAACGTCCCTAAGCGAGCAAGGTGCCTTGAAAGAGGAGCGACGCGTACTTCGGTACGCGAGCGACGATTGAAAGGCAGATTGCCGCTTAGGGGCGTTTGCAGCGTCGACTCGTTACGCGGTTTGGTAAAACCGCGTAACCTAGAGTTCGGCTCCGCCCAAGCGGTGCGCGATGCTATCGCAGGCCAAGGCGCCCACAACGGTCTTGGCATCTTCGATCTTGCCGTCGAGTACGGCGTCGATCAGCTCGTGCAGCGGCACGAGGTCCACGTTGACGAACTCGTCATCATCGGGGTTGGGTGCATCGAACTCGAGCTTGGTGGCCAGGTAGATGTGAATGATCTCGTCACAGAAGCCGCAGGACGTGACAATCGACGTCAAAAAGCGAATGCGACCAGCCCTAAAGCCCGTCTCCTCATGCAGCTCGCGCTTGGCGCAATCGAGCGGGTCCTCGCCTGGATCGAGCTTGCCGGCAGGAATCTCGACCGTCACGCGGTCGATGGCGGTGCGGTACTGACGCACCAGTACGATCTTGCCGCTCTCGGTCAGTGCCACAACGGCCGCCGCACCCGGATGGCGAACGATATCGCGGGCGCTGCGGTGACCGTTGGGCAGCTCGACCTCAAGACGGTGGACGTCGAGGATCTTGCCCTTCCAGGCGCACTCCTCCGAAAGAATCTTCTCGTGCAGCTCGGTATCGTGCGGGTCGTCGTCGCCCAGCACCAGCGCCGGCTCGTCAGCGACCTCGCCACCAGGCTCGCCCTCGGCGTGCCCATACATGCGGCTGTCCTCTTCGACGATTTGCGCATCCACGAGCTCTTCGTTCTTCTCGTCCATCCGTCTCATCCCTCTCGGACTTTAGGCATCCCAGGCGTCGCGGCCACGCAGCGCGCGCAGGCCGATGTCATGACGCAGGGTCTTGCCTTCAAAATCAATCTTTTCACAGGCCTCGTAGGCAAGGTTGCGAGCGCTCTCGAACGTGTCGCCCAGCGCGGTCACGGCAAGCACTCGGCCACCGTTGGTCACGAGCTGACCGTCCACCACGGCGGTGCCGGCATGGTACACGGTCACGTTCTCCATGGCCTCGGCGTCGGCGATGCCGGTGATGACTTTGCCCTTCTCGTAGCTGCCGGGGTAGCCCGCGCTCGTCAGGACAACAGCCACAGCCCACTCGTCACGCCAGTCGAGTTCAATCTGATCGAGCTCACAGTTGGCACAAGCCAGCATGACCTCGACCAGGTCGTTCTTGAGGCGCGGCAGCACGACCTGCGTCTCGGGGTCGCCAAAGCGGGCGTTGAACTCCAGCACCTTGGGGCCGGCGGAGGTGAGCATAAAGCCGCCATACAGGCAGCCGCGGTAGTCGATGCCCTCGGCAGCAAGCTCGGCCACGGTCTGCTCCATGACCTTCACCATCGTGGCGTGCTCTTCGTCGGTCACGATGGGTACCGGGCTGTAGACGCCCATGCCACCGGTGTTGGGGCCAAGGTCGCCCTCGAGCGCACGCTTGTGGTCCTGCGAAGTGGCCATAGGACGCACGGTCTTGCCGTCGGTAAAGGCCAGCAGCGAGCACTCGGGGCCGGTCAGCATTTCCTCAATGACAACGGTGTTGCCGGCATCGCCAAAGGTGCCGCCAAAGCACTCGCGCACGGCCTCCTCGGCCTGCGCAAGCTCGGTCGCCACGATAACGCCCTTGCCTGCAGCCAGGCCGTCAGCCTTCACGACCAGCGGGGCGCCCTGCTCGCGCACATAGGCAAGAGCCGACGCCTCGTCAGTAAACGAGCCGTAGGCGGCCGTCGGAATGCCGGCACGCTCCATGAGCTGCTTGGAGAACAGCTTGGAGCCCTCCATCTGAGCGCCCTCGGCACCCGGGCCAAAGCAGGGAATGCCCGCCGCACGCACGGCATCGGCAACGCCCGCCACGAGCGGAGCCTCGGGGCCAATCACCACGAGTCCGCATCCGTGGCTCTGGGCAAACGCCGCCACGGCCGCAGGATCGCAATCGTCGAGAACCACGTTCTCGCCGCAGCTCGCGGTGCCGCCGTTACCCGGCGCAATGTAGAGCTTGCCGGCGCGCGGTGATGCTGCGAGCTTTGCTGCCAGAGCATGCTCGCGGCCGCCGCTGCCCAACAACAGGATGTCGATGGTTTGAGTGTCCGCCTTCAAGGGTGCCTCCTCTATGGATGAACGGTCCGCCAACCATGCGGACCCATACAAAGCAAATATACCCCTCGGCCGCCCGTCCGGGCTGCAAAGGGGTATATCGCAATAACCGAATAGTGCCGATTACTTCCAGAATCGGTTGATGATCTGCTCGCGACCGGCGCCGACGCCAATGAACGTCACGCGGATGTGTGCCAGATCCTCGATAAATGCCACGTAGTCCTGAGCCTCCTGCGGCAGCTCGTCAAAGCTGCGGCAACCGGTGATATCGCACTTCCAGCCCGGGAGCTCCTCGTAGATGGGCTTGGCATGCTCAAAGCGCACCTGATGCTCAGGCACGCTCGTGTAACGCTCGCCGTCGACGTCGTAGGCAACGCACACCTTGATGGTATCGAAGGCCGAAAGCACGTCGAGCTTGGTCATGGCGATATCAGTGAGGCCGTTAACACGCGAGGCGTAGTTGGCGATGGGGCCATCGAACCAGCCGCAGCGACGACGGCGACCGGTGGTCACGCCGTACTCATAGCCTTCCTCGGTCAGCGTATGGCCGGCCTCGGACTCATAGGAAAGCTCAGTGGGCATGGGGCCCGAACCGACGCGGGTGATATAGGCCTTCATGACGCCCAGCACGCGGTCGACATTCTTCATACCGACGCCGGAGCCGGTGATGGCGCCGCCGGCGGTGCAGTTGGAAGACGTCACGTACGGATAGGTGCCGTGGTCGATGTCGAGCAGCGTCGCCTGGGCGCCCTCGAACAGCAGGTCCTTGCCCTCGTCGATCATGTTGTTGAGCAGCAGGCTCGTCTCGGTGATGTAGGGGCGCAGGCGCTCGGCCATGGGCAGGTACTCGTCGCAGATCTGGTCCACGGTGTAGGTGGGCAGGTGGTAGATGAGCTCCAGCTCGGGATTCACGCGGGCAAGAGCGGTCTCCAGCTTGTCGCGGAACAGCGCCTCGTCCAGCATGTCCTGCATGCGCAGGCCGATGCGGGCCATCTTGTCCTGGTAGCACGGACCGATGCCGCGCTTGGTGGTACCAATGTTCTTCTTGCCGAGCTTCTGCTCAAAAGCACCATCCAGATCGATGTGGTACGGCATGATAATGTGCGCGTTGCCACTGATCTTGAGGTTCTTGGTGGTGATGCCGTCGGCCTCGAACATGTCAATCTCCTCAAGGACAACCTTGGGGTTGACGACGCAGCCGTTACCGATCACCGACATATGGTCGGAATACATGATGCCGGAGGGCACCTGGTGCAGGCCGTACTTCTTGCCGTTGACGACGATGGTGTGGCCGGCGTTATTACCGCCCGAATAGCGCACGACGGCATCGAAGTCGCCGGCGACCAGGTCGCAGATCTTACCCTTGCCCTCATCGCCCCACTGGGCACCGACCAAAACGGTTGACGGCATGTTTACTCCTTACATTCATGGACTGTCTACGCGCCACGCTGGCACGCAGAAGCACAAAACATTCCCAGTATACCCGTGCAACGGGCGCCTGTCCTACTCCTCGGTATGCGCCCCATCAAGCTCATAGAACTTGGTGGATGCCGGCAGGAACATCAGGTCGACGTCACCGATCGGGCCCGAACGGTTCTTGGCCACGACGATACGTGTAACGCCCTCGTCGGGTCGATCGTCACGCGAGGCCTCGGCCTCATCAGCGGAGCGGTCCAAGAACATAACGATGTCGGCGTCCTGCTCGATGGAGCCCGATTCACGCAGGTCGGACAGCTGCGGGCGTTTGCCGGTACGGGACTCGACCTGACGCGACAGCTGCGACAGCGCGATCAACGGAATCTTGAGCTCCTTGGCCATGATCTTTAAGCCACGCGACATCTCGGAGACCTCGACGGTACGGCTCTCGGAGCGACGTCCCGGCGGAGGACTCACCAGCTGCAGGTAGTCCAGGATGATGATGGCCTTCTCCTTGTTGTGGAGCATGCGGCGGCTCTTGGCGCGGATCTCGGTCACCGTGGTGCCGGGCGTATCGTCAATCAGAATGTCGAGCTTAGACAAGGTCTGCGTGGCCTCGTTGATATTGGCCCACTGCTCGGGGCTAATGCGGCCCGTACGGAAGTCGCTGATCGAGATCATGGCGTAGGCGCAAATCAGGCGCTGGGCAATTTCCTTGCCCGACATCTCCAGCGAAAAGAAGCCGACGGTATAGCCCGCAGCGGCGGCATTCAGCGCCAGGTTCAGAGCGAACGACGTCTTACCCACGGCAGGGCGGGCGCCGATAATGATGAGCTGGCCCTCGCGGAAACCCATGAGCATGCGGTCGAGCGACGGGAAGCCGGTGGGCACGCCCGCGGCCTGTCCACCGGCCTTACACACTTCCTCGGCCTCGTTATAGGCCTCGACCATAAACTCGGTCAGTGTCTTATAGCTCGACTTGACCTCGCGCGCCGTGACCTTAAGCAGCTTGCTCTCGGCCACCTCCACGACCTCTTTGGTGTCGGTAGGGGCGTTATAGGCCAACGCGTTGATCTCGTTGGTGGCACCGATCAGCTCGCGCAGCATCGAGTCGCGACGGACGATGGCGGCATGGTGCTGCCAGTTCACGAGCGACAGGGTCTGACCCATCAGCTCCAAAATGTAGGCCTCGCCGCCCACGGCATCAAGCTTGTTGATGCTGCGCAGGTAATCGATCAGCGAGATAGAGTCGATGGGAATGCGGCTGTTGTACATATCGACCATCGCGGTGTAGATGGTCTTATGAATGGGCCGGTAGAAGTCATCGGGCTGCAGCTCGACCTGGGCTTCCTCGACCACCTCGGGCGACAGCAGCATGGCGGCCAGTACATTGGCCTCTGCATCTTGGTTTTGAGGGAGACCCAACTTGGAGCCACGGTCCTCGACCGTCAGCCCCGTCTCCCTATCGTCGTATGCCATGAGCATCCTCATTCATATCGCTTGCGAGCATCCATAGTATCAGCCACAACCCCAAAACGGGCCGCGCCCCGGCAATCATCACCGAACGAAACGGATGAACGGTCCCGCATTTGGGACTTCACCACAACGCATGCCATGGCGCTCGCTAAGCGTAGAAAACAAAAGGGCGCCCTGGTCTCCCAGAGCGCCCTTCTTAGAACAAGATTGTTGCGTTGCAGCAAATGCTACTCGGCAGCAGCCTCAGTCTCGACCTCGGCGGTCTCGGCCTCGGCGACCTCAGCGGCCTCCTCGACCTCAGCCTCGGCAGCGAGCTCCTCGGCGGTAACGCCAACGAGAACGACAACCTCGGCCTTGATCTCGCGGTACAGCGAGATGGCAACGGTGTGGGCACCAGCAACCTTGATGGGCTTACCGAGCTCGACGCGCTTGCGGTCGATGTCCATACCGAGCTGAGCCTTGATGGCGTCAGCGATCATAGCGGCGGTAACGGAGCCAAAGAGGATGCCCTCGTCGCCGACCTTGACGTCAACGGTGACCGTCTTGCCCTCGAAGGCAGCCTTGGTCTCGTTGGCGGTAGCCAGACGGACGGCCTCGCGCTTGGCGATGTTGTTGCGACGCTCGTCAAGCTGCTTGAGGTTGCCCTTGGTGGCGGCAACAGCGAGCTTCTTGGGGAACAGGAAGTTCTCAGCGTAACCCTGAGCGACCTCTACGACGTCACCCTCGCCGCCCTTGCCCTTGATCTCATCGAGAAGAATAACCTTCATGATGTGTCTCCCTTCTTAGCCGCGGTCGCGGTTGCCACGAGAGGAAACCACGGGGACGGTGTACGGCAGGAGAGCCATCTCGCGGGCGCGCTTGATGGCGTTGGCGATGTCATGCTGATGCTGCGTGCAAGCGCCAGTGACGCGACGGGGCTTGATCTTGCCACGGTCGGTCATGTACTTACGGAGAAGCTGAGTGTCCTTATAGTCGATGAACTCAGTGTTCTCCTTGCAGAACTGGCAGTACTTACGACGCGGCTGACGTGCAGAAAAATCATTAGCCATGTCAAAATACCTTTCGTTTGGCAACTTCGGCGAACCGAAGCCGCCTCTCACTCAAAAATAGGTGAACAGCCCTTAAAACGGGATGTCCTCATCGTAGACGTCGACCGCGGGCGGCGTAGCCACCGGTGCGGCAGGACGTGCTGCGGGCGCGGGAGCTGCGGGGGCGTAACCGCCCTGATCGTAACCACCCTGGCCACCACGGGAGCTCATAAACTCGATCTCATCGACGATGACCTCAAGCTTGCTCCGGCGCTGGCCGTCGCGCTCCCAAGAGCTGTAGCGCAGCTTGCCCTCGATCGCGACCTTGTTTCCCTTTGCCAGGAAACGGCTCACGGCCTCGGCGCGCGTGCCGAACATGGTGCAGTCGACAAAGTTGGGATAGTCCTCCCACTCGCCAGTCTGCGGGTTACGGCGACGATCGTTCACGGCGACGCCAAAGGACAGAACCTGGGTTCCGCCGGCAGTGGCGCGCAGCTCGGGATCACGCGTGAGGTTACCGGTGATGTTCACTCGATTGATGCTCATAACTCACTACTTCCTCTTGGGGCACAAGCCCAGTCCAAAACGACAGTCTTACTCCTGGTCGTCGCGACGGACGATCATGTGGCGGACCACAGCGTCGGTGATGCGCAGGACGCGATCAAGCTCGGCGATCTGGGTAGGATCTGCGTGGAAGTTGATGAGGGTGTAGTCACCATCGGTGAGGTCGTTGATCTCGTAGGCGAGCTTGCGCTTGCCCCACTCGTCAACGGAGTCGACCTTGCCAGCGCCCTCAGCGATCGTGGTATCGATACGCTTCATAACAGCGAGACGAGTCTCGGGGTCGAGCGACGGGTCAACAAAGAACAGCAGTTCATAAGCCTTCATATTGTCACCTCCTCTGGGCAAATGTGGCTTCAGGTCGTGAAGGTGCGCCTGAAGCAGGAAAAGACTTGGTAATAATATCTTTCAACCTCCCAGGCTGCAAGAATATGCAGCTACAACCTCATGACCTCCACATATGTCCATACTCACACGGCACTTCATGCGTCTTCCAACCAAATGCTGACCAAATGCTTGACGAATCTGTGGACAAGATACGGCGCTGCGGGGACAAACTGAGCCAAGCCGCAGGTCAGCGAGCGCATGGTTGTGGTCGCGAAATACATACCAGTGGTTCACAACACCGCTTAAAGATTTTTAAAATTGCCGCCACGGCGTTTATAAATACCCATTTTGAACAATTTGCCGCATGCAACCCTGCTGGTCAGAGCCCGTTTTTGCCCTCCTAGATCCCGTCACGAAGCCAAACGTTTCAAAAAATGCCAACTTTTCTGTTTGCACTTTGCGATTCCTCGTGTATACTGACTTTCGCATTTAACGGAGAGTTGTCCGAGTGGCCGAAGGAGCACGATTGGAAATCGTGTAGGCGTCAAAAGCGTCTCCAGGGTTCAAATCCCTGACTCTCCGCCAGTTAATTCCAAAGCAGGCCTTCGAGCCTGCTTTGTTTTTACCCCACGCGGAGGGGTGGCAGAGTGGTTGAATGCGGCGGTCTCGAAAACCGTTTGGCCTGTATAAGGTCACGAGGGTTCGAATCCCTCCTCCTCCGCCATTTTGGTTGAGAAAGCTCCCGAGAATGGGAGCTTTTTTGTTATCGGATCCCCTCTCGGCCGCACATCCCAACCAAACATGTACGTCACCCTCCAAAAACGACATTTTTCGACATCTTTGGAGGCTGATGTACATGTTTGCATATCGCACTCGGCGCACGATCGGCCGTTTTGCCGGCATTCGGTATATTTCCTCACTTCAACGGACATAAGGACTGCATATCGGCATAAAGCGAGAGGTCCCTAATGGATACTCCTGTTCTCATTACGCATAAAACCGCATGGCTCGTCCATCATGCGCCACAAGACCTGGTTCAAGCGGTCGCGCAACACGACTACCAGATAGGCGCAAGAGGCCTCTCCACCCAGCAACGTATCACGCGCATTCGACAGGCTCTTACCGACTGCGGTATTCCCACTAGCATGCTTGAGACTATCGATATCTCCGTTATATTTGCCTTCGAGCGAATCCGCGCCAACGGTGTAAATTGCCACGTTCTTGGCCAAAATCTACCCTACGACCATATTGACGAGCTGACCCCCGGTATTTTTATCACCGACGAAGCCCTTACCTTCGTATTCGCTGCCGAGTGGATGGACAGAATCGAACACCTCGAATACGGCTACGAAGTTTGCGGTGATTATCGCATGGGGCTTAATCCCGATGACCCTTATACCGAGCAGCCAGCCACCACTTCCAAGGACGAAATTGTCGAACTGCTCGATCGGCACCCCGGCAAACCCGGTGCCACACGCGCCAGACTCGCGCTCAGACATATCTACGACCACTCAGCCTCACCCATGGAAACCGCATCCGCTATCGCCCTTTCACTCCCGACGAGCGAAGGCGGCGTTGGCATCCGAGGTGTCGAACTCAACAAGCCACTCGAAATCCCTAAACGACTTTGGCATTGCACCAAAGCTCGAACGCTTAAAATCGATGCCCTCATTACCTATAAGCGCAGAGAGCTCGGCATCGAATATAAGGGCGGCCTTCACGACGAGGCCGAACGCAAGGGAGCAGATGCGGGGCGAGAGGCCGTACTCGCCCAAATGGGCTATCGCATCGTCACGCTCACCTCAACGCAATTTGCCAGCCAACTCGCTTTCCACCGCGCCATGAACAATATCCGCGAAGCACTCAGCATGCCTCGTTGCGTAGATGCCGAGTATCAGCGAAAGCAAAACGAACTGCGCAAGGTGCTTATCCGTAACTGGAAGAGCGATCAAGCCGAAGAGTCGCCTTCTGAGTAACGACGGACCCGCTCACCCCGCGCTTCCCCCAAACATGCACATCACCCTCCAAAACCGACATTTTTTGACATCTTTGGAGGCTGATGTACATGTTTGGAACCCATGACCGCACCCAGTCCAGACCGTTTGCCGAGCAATAGGGTCGCAATCGGCGCCGAACATGTACTATGTACGGGCATTGTTCAAACCCGTAACTCAAAGGACCCCATCTTGCCCGTCGTCGCCGCTATAACCGTTACCTCACATGCCTCGGATGCCATGGTCGCTATCCCCTTTTGGCTCGAGATGTTCGCCGTTGTTGCTGCATCGATCTCGGGTGTGCTGGTTGCGCGCGAACACAAGCTCGACCTGGTGGGCGCGGTCGCGCTCGCGGTGGTCTGCGGTCTGGGCGGCGGTCTTTTGCGCGATATGACACTCCAGGTCGGCAACGTCTACATCCTCAACCAGCCAATGGCGCTGCCGCTCTCCATCGCCACGGCGGCCATCATCTACATCTTCCCGGCAATCGTCGATAAACCCGAGAAACTCATCCCATTGCTCGACATCATCTCGGTCGGCATCTACGCCGCCACCGGAGCGGACAAAGCACTGGTTTATGGCTTTGCGCCGGCCGTATGCATCATGATGGGCTTTTTCACCGCGGTGGGTGGCGGCATGTTGCGCGACGGCTTTATGGGCGTGGTTCCGGGCATTTTCCAACGTACTAACTTTTATGCCATCGCAGCCATCGCCGGATCGACAAGCTATGTGTGTCTCGTTATGAGCGGCATCATGAGCAATGTCGCCGCACTGGTCGTATGCGTTGCCGTGACCATGGGTCTGCGCTGGCTCTCACTGCGCTTTGACATCAAAAGCCCCACCGAGGAAGACATCGCGCGCTTCTTGCATCGCAAAAAATAGCTAGCGCGGGCTCGTCCCCGAAATGCAACTGAGAGGTTCTTTTAGAGCGCCCGCGCGTTGGGTACCCTGTTAGATACATGTCGAGTATCTAACGAAGGATTCACTATGCCTTGCAACCCAGAACCGTCGTCCCGATGCCGCAAAACGCGTGGCCGCATCGCCCTCCTATTCGCACTGATTGCACTTGCGCTGACCGCGCTTCCCACGACGTCGTTCGCCGGCACAGACACCGCGGGCAATGTGCTCGCAACCGAAGTTGACTCAAATCCGTCTGGCGTCGACGGCGACCTGTACTGGGCCGGTCAGAGCCTTAACCTAGACGACGCTTCCATCGGCCGCGATATTATCGCGGCAGGCGATACCCTCTCGATTCGCGACTGCACCATAGGCGGAGCCGTTCGCCTGGCGGCGCGTACCATCGATATCTCCAAAACCGCAATCGATGGCAGCGTGACGGTAGCCGGTCAGCATGTCGTGCTCAACACTGGTAGCACCGCCAACTGTTTTTACGCGATGGGCGAGACGGTTGCCCTGCGCGGCTCTGCCAAGTCGGCAGCGCTCGCAGGCGACACCGTGACCATCGATGGCACCGTCGACGGCGATGTCGAGGTTTGGGCCGATAAGCTCGTCTTGGGCAAGAACGCCCGCATTACCGGCACCGTTAACGCGCACGTCTCCGAGGACCCCGAGCGCGCCGCAGGAGCCGAGGTCGGCGCGCTCAAGATCGACCGCACCGAAAACGAAGGCGCCGCCACGACGGTTAACGATATCGTCGACGGCATCGTGGCCGCGGCACTCTCGACCTGCTTTATCGCTCTGTTGCTCGAGCTCGTCTTTCCGCGTGCGACCGCCAGCGCCGCCGGAATGCTCCACCAGCGCCCCACACCCCTGTGGATGAGCGGTCTTCTGGGTACGGTAACCATTGTCCCTGCCGTATTGTTGCTGATTATCTCTATCGCTGGCCTGTCGCTTGCCGGAACCCTCTTGTGCGGCGTTATCGGCATCGCGCTGGTCTCCACCGCCTTTGCGGGGTGCGCGATCGCCCGCATGGTCGGACACAACCAGAACCGCTACGCCATGGCCGCCGTGGGCGGTATCGCCGCAGGTGCCCTCACGGGACTTCCCCTCATCGGCGACTTCGTCAGCGGCGTGGCCTTTGTCTTTATGCTCGGCTACGTTATCCAAATCATCTGGCGCAACGCCCGCCTCAAGCCGCAGCAGGCCGCCAACACCCCGGGCCTTCCCTCCGCCTAGCCGTCGACCCCTGCAAAGGGGCAGGCACCTTTGCAGGGGTGCAGACCGGCTCAATCCCTGTACACCAAAAAGGGCGCCGACCATTGCGGTCGACGCCCTTTCTCATTGGCGGTTATAAGCCCCAGCGCTTATTTGTTGACCTGACCGGCGCGGACGGCGGCCTTCTTACGGTCGGTGGCGTTGAGCAGGCGCTTGCGCAGGCGGATATTCTTGGGAGTAATCTCGACCAGCTCGTCGTCGGCGATGTACTCCAGCGCCTCTTCCAGAGAGAAGGTGCGAGGCGGCACCAACTGCACGGAGATGTCGGAGGTCGAGGAACGCTGGTTGCCCAAGTTCTTGGTACGGGCGATGTTGACGACCATGTCGCCGGCCTTGCTGCGCTCGCCCACAATCATGCCCTCGTAGCACTCGGTGCCCGGCTCAACAAACAGCTGGCCGCGCTCCTGCAGCGTACCCAGAGCGTAGGCAACGGCCTTCTCGGTGGTCATGGAGATCATGGCGCCGTTCTGGCGGTTGCCGATCTCGCCGGCGTAGGGGCCGTACTCCAGGAAGGTGTGGTAGAACACGCCCTCGCCGTGAGTGACGTTCATGATGCGGTTCTTAAGACCCATGATGCCGCGGGTCGGGATCTTAAACTCAAGGTGCGTCACGATGCCCGAGGTATCCATGCTCGTCATGATGCCACCGGAGGTACCGAAGACCTCGACGACCTTGCCCGAGTACTCGTCCGGGCACTCAACGACGGCCTGCTCGACAGGCTCCAGCTTGTTACCGTTCTCGTCCTTCTTAAACAGAACGCGGGGACGACCGACCTGGAACTCGAAGCCCTCGCGGCGCATGGACTCCATCAGGACGGACAGGTGCAGAATGCCGCGGCCAGAGACCTCGACGCCGCTCTTGTCCTCGAGCTCCTCGATCTTCATGGTCACGTTGTTCTCGGCCTCGTTGAACAGGCGCTCCTTGAGCTGACGGGCACCCACGATGTCGCCGTCACGGCCGACGAGCGGGGAGGTCGAAGCCTCAAAGACGATGGACAGGGTCGGCGGGTCGATCTCGATGGGCTCGAGCTCGACGGGGTTCTCGGGGTCGGTGTAGACATCGCCGATATCGGTGCGGTCAATGCCCACGACGGCGGCGATATCGCCGGCGCCGACTTCCTGGCACTCGGTGCGGCCCAGGTAGTCGAAGGTAAAGAGCTGCTTGACGGTAGCAGTAGCGCTGGAGCCGTCGTTCTTCACAACCAGAATCTGATCGCCCTGGTGAATGGTGCCGGAGTACACGCGACCGATACCGATGCGGCCAACGAAGTTGGAGTGGTCGATGGTCACGCACTGCATGGCCAGCGGGGCGTTCTCGTCAACCTCGGGAGCGGGCATGTCGTCGATGATCATATCGAGCAGCGGATACATGTCCATGTTGCCGTCGTTGGGGTCAAGGCGGGCAAAGCCATTCATGGCGCTGGCGTAGACCACGTGCTCCATGGCGAACTCAAGCTGGTCGTCGGTGGCGCCCAAGTCGGCCATAAGGTCCAGGCAGTCGTTGTAGGCCTTCTCGGGGTTGGCGCCCGGACGGTCGATCTTGTTGATGACGATCATGATCTTGAGGCCGGTGTCGATAGCATGACGCAGCACGAAGCGGGTCTGGGGCATGGGGCCCTCAAAGGCATCGACCAGCAGCAGGGCGCCGTCGGCCATACGCAGCACGCGCTCGACCTCGCCGCCAAAGTCGGCGTGGCCCGGGGTGTCGATGACGTTGATCTTAACGTCCTTGTACTCGATAGAGATGTTCTTGGCGAGAATCGTAATGCCGCGCTCGCGCTCCTGGTCGTTAGAATCCAGGACGCGGTCCTCGACCTGCTGGTTGGCACGGAAGGCGTCCGTGGCACGCAGGAGCTTGTCGACCATCGTCGTCTTGCCGTGGTCGACGTGAGCGATGATGGCGATGTTCCTCAGATTGTCTACGCGCATGTAGTTCCCCTATCTTCTATCTATATACAACCGGCACGCGTATGCGACCCGCCCAGCAACACAACGCTCGGCGGGAATATTGAGCCTTTTACCGAAAACTCGTTTATTTTAGCGATTTTAGATAAGAGGGGTTTCCTCACCTGCAGGTTCAGGGTCGCTCCACATAAAACCATCGCCGGCGCCCACACCCTCGTACAGTACGTATGCCGAAAAGCCGCTCTCGAGCGTCGTCTCAAAGAAACTCACGAGCAGGGCGTCATGGTAGCCGCCGTCAATTTCGACACACCCGGTGTAGCCGATGGCGTAACGGGCAATGCGGCCCAGGCCCTCGTCCTTAAGACCCATCTTGTGCTCGGAGATAAAGTTGGTGGCAGCCTCGAGGCATGCCTCCTCGCCGTCCTCGTCGAGTGCCGCCAGATAGCGGTTGGACGCGGCGTCCTCGATCGCAACGACAACGCCGGGGTTCTCACCGGCGGCAAGATCGTCTAAAAATGCCCCGATAAGGTCGCACACCATGGCGTCGAGCTCGGCGGAGACGTTTCCGGCGTCCTGCATATCCTGTGCCATTTTTAGACCTTCCCATCGAGTCCGGCGTCGTTACAGTTCTTGTGCCTCGGCGGCGATCTTAGCAGCGGCATCGCGGGCGCGCATCATGTCCGCCGCGCGCTTGTCGAGTACCTTGATCTGGCTGGTAAGCATTACTGCATCGACCACACCCCAGATTACCAAGCCTGTTGAAATCGAAAACCCAAGCGCACCAACTGTACCACGAAGACGAGAACAGATTGCCGCGACAAGGGCGGAGATGATAACCATCTTGATATAGGAGCCGCGGCGCTCGCGAAGCGTGCGGGCCTGCGTCACATAGGCGATGCGAGCCGCCTCGGATGCCTCCGAGCGCATCCGGGCTTCACGCGCGATGGCGGCCGCTTCAGCCGATACGCGGGTACCCATCAGCGACCTCTCCGCTCGCGTGCAAGACATCTAAAAATCATCGGGGGAGAGCGTATGAACGAACTCGTCGAACTTCTCGAACTCCTGCTCGTCGTCAACTTCCTCGGCGTGCGGCGAGACGGTACCCAAGCGATTCATGATGTCGTCTTCAACGAACATGGGGGCATTACTGCGTACGGCAAGGGCGATGGCGTCGCTCGGACGTGCATCGATTCTATGCTCGCTGCCATCGGCCAACACGACAACCGTCGCATAGAACACCGGCGGTTCGGCACGAACGATCTCGACGCGCTCGAGCTTGGCGCCCAGGGCATCGACAGTGTCAAGCAGCAGGTCATGCGTTATCGGGCGCTCGGCGCGACCGCTATCGATGCCACGGCTAATGGCCGCGGCCTCAAACGAGCCGGTCTGAATGGAAAGCGAACGCAGGGGCGCCGTCGAATCCGACTTGCCGCAGCGCTCACGAAGCACGATAAGCGATGGCACGGGACCGGCGGCCATGACGATGGTCTCTATGTCGACACGAACCATGGAACACCTCCGGTACGTAGCGGTTAACACACGGCAGGGTCGCCGCATTGAATAGCTATACTACCCAATCTTTCGCCCAGCACACAAAATCAAAGCAGTTAATTTGGGACGGGGCTATTTTGACTACTTTTGTTGGATAAGAAAAAAGCCCCGAGGCAATGCCCCAGGGCTCTTAACGTTTTGATGG
>NZ_JBDGAY010000010.1:0-54766 GCF_040910245.1 Collinsella aerofaciens | reverse complement strand
TGGACCTGACAAGATTCGAACTTGTGACCTCCCGGTTATCAGCCGGACGCTCTAACCAACTGAGCTACAGGTCCATCATGGTGGAGGTTAGGGGGATCGAACCCCTGACCTCAGGCTTGCAAAGCCCGCGCTCTCCCAGCTGAGCTAAACCCCCACGGAGAAAGTAATAAACACCCCAGCGGCGACTCGGCTCTCGCTGGGGTGTTTATTGCGAAAGAAAGTGGTGGACCTGACAAGATTCGAACTTGTGACCTCCCGGTTATCAGCCGGACGCTCTAACCAACTGAGCTACAGGTCCATCGCGCAAGGGATATATTAGACGAGTCGTTACGCGCGCGTCAACAACTTTTTTGAAAAACTTTGGAGGGTGCCCGCCGAGCGGGCGAGATGGGTTAGGTTTGCTGCTCGGACAGTCCTGCGCAAGACGAAGGCCACATTAAGTGGCCTTCTTTGCGTGCGGAACTCGCGACAAACCTAACCCATCTCGCCCACTCGGCGGGCACGGGGTCCAAGGTTGTCAAAAAAGCGGTCGACGCGCAGTGCGCCGACCGCCGATGTATGGGGTCTGATATTTTCTACCAGCTAGTTCCTCTTACTCGTCGAGGAGATCTTCTGGCATGTCGTTGCCGTCGCCAAGGTCGACTGGGGCCTCTTCGGCGTCGGCTGCGGCCTCGGCATCCTCGCCTTCGGGCTTCTCTTTTGCGGCCGTCATGCGGGCTACGGCGCAGATTCGGTCGTTATCGTCGACGGTCATCATCTTGACACCCTGGGTGGCGCGACCGGTTTGGCTGATCTCGTCGGTCTTGACGCGAATGACCGTCGCACCCTCCGTCACGATGAACAGCTCATGCTGCGGGCCCACCGTCTTCATGGCTGCGAGGTTACCCTTGCGCTCGGTCATCTGGATGGTGTAGACACCCTGACCGCCGCGGTTCTGCTCCGGGTAATCCGAGACCGGCGTGCGTTTGCCGTAGCCGCGCTCGGTAATGACGAACAGGTCGCCGTTACCGTTGGTAATCTCCATACCAAGAACGCTCACGCCTTCCTTCATGCTAATGCCGCGGACGCCGCTGGTATCGCGACCGGTGGCGCGCACCTGGTCCTCGGGGAACATAATCGCCTTGCCCGCGGTGGTTGCCATGATGATCTTGTCACCCTCGCGCACGCGACGTACAGCGAGCAGCGCGTCGTCGTCCCTCAGGTTGATGGCGATTAGGCCGTCGCGGCGGCTACGGTCGTAGGCGCTCATCACGGTCTTCTTGACCATGCCGCTCTTGGTGGCAAACATCAGGTACTCGTCGGCGGGGAACTCGCGGCAGCTGATGACGCTCGCGATCTTCTCGCCCTCCTCGAAAGGCAGCAGGTTGACGATCGCGGTGCCGCGCGCCTGGCGCGTACCCACCGGCAGTTCGTGCACCTTCAGGCGATAGACCTTGCCCTTGCTCGAGAAGAACAGCACGTACTCGTGCGTGGACGCAATAAACATCTCGTCGATAACGTCGTCCTCTTTGAGGTTGACGCCCGACACGCCCTTGCCGCCGCGCTTCTGGGCGCGATAGGCGGCCACCGGGATGCGCTTGACGTAGCCGGTGTGGGTGATGGTCACGACCATGTCCTCGTCGGCAATCAGATCTTCGACGTCCAGGTCCTTCTCGACGTGGCTGATCTCGGTGCGGCGCTTGTCGCCGAACTTCTTGGAAATCTCGCGCATCTCTTCCTTGATGACGCCCAGGATTTTCTCCTCGTGCGCCAACAGGTCCTCGTAGTAGGCGATGGCGCGGCGCAAGCCGTCCAGCTCTTCCTGAATCTTGTCGCGCTCCAGGCCGGTCAGGCGGCGCAGCTTCATCTCGAGGATGGCCGTGGTCTGCTCGGGCGTAAAGCCAAAACGCTCGATCAGGCGGCTGCTGGCCTCAGAGTCGGTCTGCGAGGAGCGGATGATGCTGATGACCTCGTCGATATGGTCGAGAGCCATCAGGTAGCCCTCGAGGATATGGGCACGCGCCTGTGCCTTCTTGAGGTCAAAGCGGGTGCGGCGGGTGACGACGTCGACCTGGTGGTCGATGTAGTGCTGCAGCATCTCGCGCAGGCTCAGGCATTTGGGAACGCCGTTGACAAGCGCCAGGTTGTTGGCACCAAAGGTCGTCTGCAGCGAGGTGTACTTGTACAGGTTGTTGAGCACGACCTGAGGGATAACGCCCTTCTTGAGCTCGATGACCAGACGGATACCCTTCTGGTTGGATTCATCGCGCATATCCGAGATACCCTCGATGCGCTTGTCATTGACGAGCTGGGCGATTTTCTCCTGCAGGGTGCCCTTGTTGACCATGTAGGGAATCTCGGTAAAGACCAGGCGGCTGCGGCCGGTCTTGGTGGATTCCACGTGGGCCTTGGCGCGCACGGTAATGGAGCCGCGGCCGGTCTCGTAGCTCTGCCTAATGCCGGCACTGCCCATGATGATGGCACCGGTGGGGAAGTCCGGACCGGGCATGATCTGCATGAGCTCGTCGACGGTGGCGTCGGGGTTGTCGATCAGGTAGCACGTGGCTTCGATCGCCTCGGTGAGGTTGTGCGGGGCGATGTTGGTGGCCATGCCGACGGCGATGCCCTGGCTGCCGTTGACCAGCAGGTTGGGGAAACGCGCGGGCAGTGCCACGGGCTCGGCGAGCGACTCGTCGTAGTTGGGCTGCCAGTCGACGGTGTCCTTCTGCAGGTCACGCAGGAGCTCCATGGCGGGCTTAGCCAGACGGCTCTCGGTGTAACGCATGGCGGCGGCGCCGTCGCCGTCGATGTTGCCGAAGTTGCCGTGACCGTCGATGAGTGGCGTGCGCATGGAGAACCACTGTGCCAGGCGAACCATGGCCTCATAGACCGCGGAGTCGCCGTGCGGATGGTACTTACCGATAACTTCGCCGACCGTCCAGGCCGACTTCTTGTGCGGACGGTTGGGGTAGATGCCGCTCTCGTTCATTGCGTACAGGATGCGACGGTGCACCGGCTTTAAGCCATCGCGCACGTCCGGCAGGGCGCGCGCCGTGATGACCGACATCGAGTACTCGATGAACGACTGCTTCATCTCGTGGCCAAACTCCGAAATCTGGAGCTGGCCGCCGTTGATATCCTCGCCGGCCGAGGCGCCGCGGTCGACAGCGCCAAAGCTCTCCTCGAGCTCGGCGTCGTCATCCTCTTCTTCTTCGTCCTCGGCGTCGGGGTTATAGGAATCCGGGTTACCGTCCTCACCCTGCTCGGCGCGGGCGAGCAGGCGCTTCAGATCGTCGGGCATGCCGGCGTCGCCGGCCTCGTCCATACCCTCGTTGTTGTTGATATCGTCTGCCACGTTACCTCCTCTTAAGCATCAAGGAAACGCGCGTCATGCGCATGCTTCTCGATATATTCGCGGCGGTAGCCGACCTCGGAACCCATCAGTTCGCGCACGGCGCGGTCCGCCACCACGGCGTCCTCGATCGTCACGCGCTGTAGGATGCGGGTCTTGGGGTCCATCGTCGTCGAGGCAAGCTGCTTGGGATCCATCTCGCCCAGGCCCTTGTAGCGCTGGACGGTGTAGCCCTTGCGTTTCTTGGTGATCTTGCCATCCTTGGCCTTGCCGTCCTCGTCGTTGTCGTCGGGGTTCAGTCCCAGGCTCTGGATGGTGTCGCGCAGGATCTCGTCTTCGGGCTGGCGGGCGTTGGGATACACGTAGTGAATCTTGTTGCGCACCTTGATGCCAAAGATGGGCGGGCACGCGACGTACACGTAGCCGGCGTCAATCAGCGGGCGCATGTACTTGTAAAAAAACGTCAGCAGCAGGATGCGGATGTGCGCACCGTCGACGTCTGCATCGGTCATGATGATGATCTTGTGGTAGCGCGCCTTGGTGATGTCAAAGTCGCCGCCGTCGCCGGCGCTCGTCGTGACGCCGCAGCCGATCGCGGTGATGAGTGACTGGATGGTGTCGCTCGAGAACGCACGATGATCGCCCACGCGCTCGACGTTCAAAATCTTGCCGCGCAGGGGTAGGATCGCCTGGATGTCTCGGCGACGGCCATCCTTGGCCGAGCCGCCTGCCGAGTCGCCCTCTACGATAAAGAGCTCAGTCAACTCAGCGTCGCGCACCGAACAGTCGGCGAGCTTGCCGGGCAGCGACGCCGTCTCGAGCAGGCTCTTGCGGCGGGTCGCCTCGCGCGCCTTGCGGGCGGCGTTGCGCGCCCTGCAGGCCTGTTGAGCCTTCTTGACGATCTCGCGAGCGGGCTTGGGATGCTCCTCGAGGTAATCGGCCAGACCGTCGGTCATGATCTTGAGCGTCAGCGCGCGCATATAGGAGCTGCCGAGCTTGGCCTTGGTCTGGCCCTCAAACTGTGGATCGGGCAGTTTGACCGAGATAACGGCCGACAGGCCCTCGCGCACATCGTCACCGGTCAGGTTGGCGTCTTTTTCCTTGAGCAGGTTCTGTTTGCGAGCGTAATCGTTAATCACGCGGGTGAGTGCGGTACGGAAGCCCTCGAGGTGCATGCCGCCCTCGGGGGTGTAGATGTCGTTGGCAAACGACATGACGTTCTCGCCGTAGCCGCTATTCCACTGCAGGGACACCTCGACCTCGCCCATCTTGGTCACGGGCGCATCCGGATCCGATTTGCCCTCAATATAGATGGGCTCCTTAAAGGCCTCGGGGACATCCTTGCCCTCGTTGAGGAACTTGACGAAGTCGATGATGCCGCCGGCGTAGCAAAACTCCTCCACATGGGGAGTCGCCTCGCGCTCGTCGGTCAGCACGATCTTGAGGTTCTTGTTGAGGAACGCCGTCTCCTGCAGACGGTTGTGCAGCGTGTCGAAATCGTAGATGCAGGTCTCGAAGATCTCGTCGTCGGGCCAGAAGCTGACAGTGGTACCCGTCGTCTCCGAAGTGCCCACGACCTCCATCTTCTTGACGGTCTTGCCGCGCGAAAACTCCATCTCGTAGATGTTGCTATCGCGGCATACCCGTACGACCACACGCTTGGACAGGGCGTTGACGACGGAGATGCCCACGCCGTGCAGGCCGCCCGAGACCTTGTAGGCCGAGTTATCGAACTTACCGCCGGCGTGCAGGATCGTCATGACGACCTCGAGCGTCGGGATCTTTTTGATGGGATGCTCGTCGACGGGGATACCGCGCCCGTTATCGACGACCGTGATGGAGTTGTCGGCGTGGACCGTCACCTGGATCTCGGTGCAGAAACCGGCCATGGCCTCGTCGACGGAGTTGTCAACGATCTCCCACACCAGGTGATGAAGACCGCTGGCGCTCGTCGAGCCAATGTACATGCCCGGGCGCTTACGAACGGCCTCGAGACCTTCGAGAATCTTAATCTCGCCGCCATCGTAATCGTTTTCGTTTGCCACACGTCCTCCTTCAGTTAAGAAAATGTGTACAGCCTTACTAGTTTATCGTAAAAAAATACCCTCGGGAACGAGGGTATTTGGCTCTACAAGGCCACCAGATGCGATTTAAGGCTCTTTTTTGCTCTGCACGCCCTTGGCCCACTCGGCACTGGCTCTCATGGCGTTCTCGAGGGCCTCGCGCAGCTTTTGGTCCTCGATGGGTGCCACTTGGTGCTCAATCTCGGCACGCTCGGCATCGCTTAGGTCGGCATGCGGAGCCGGCGGACGCTCGGCCACGGCCGGACGCAGGCGCTCTTTTGCAGCGGGCGGTGTGTGGCCGGGGGCGGTCGTCTTGAACACCAGGCCGTCGACGTGCGCGCCGGCGCGCTCCATGCGCGCGCGGATAATCTCGCGCAAAAGTGTCATCTCCTGCGTCCATGAGGGCGAATCGAGGTACACCAGCAGTTCGTTGGACTCGGGCAGGTAGCGCAGGCCCGTCACATGGCGTCCCTCGCGCGTGCCCGAGCACACCGCATTCCAGGCGCGATAGACCGCACGAGACTCCTCCGCAGCCTCCATCTGCGCGCGGTGCTCAGGTGTCGCGGCCGCCAGGATACGCTGACGCTCGGCATCCAAAAAGCCGCCAAAGGCAACCGTTCCGTTCTCGCGCTCGTAATTAGCACGTCTCACCCATGCTCACCACCTTGGCTCGATCAAGCAGGTCATCGGTAAAATACCCCAGATTGGTGGTGGTTATGACTGTCTGGATATCATCACCGATCAGCTGTAGAAAAGCGCCTCGGCGCCCGGCGTCGAGCTCGCTCATCACGTCGTCCAAAAGCAGCAGCGGCGCGGTGCCCAGGATATCGCGCGCCACGGCCACTTCTGCCACCTTCCAGGCAAGCACCAGCGTTCGCTGCTGGCCCTGGCTGGCAAATGAACGGGCCGATCGACCCGCGACGGAAAACTCAATCTCGTCGCGATGCGGCCCCACGAGCGTCACGCCGCGGCGGATCTCCTCGTCGGCGCGTTCATCGAGCGCCGAGAGCATGTGCTCATACGCCCAACCCCTGAGCTCGTCGCGATCCTCGATGCGAGGCAGGTCGCCAAGCGTGGACACATAGGACACGCCGGCGGGCTCGCCGGATGCCACGCGGCCATAGGCATCGCGCACATGGACCGACAGCCGGTCGAGCAGGGCTAGACGATGTACGAGCACGGCCGAACCGGCGCGGGCGAGCGATTCGTTCCAGGCGCCGAGCATCTCGCGGCAGCACCAGGTCTCCTTGAGCAGGGCATTGCGCTGGGTCACGCAGCGCCCGTAGGCACTAGCCAGATCGGCATAGCGCGCACTCAGCTGAACGCCAAAGTCATCAAGTGCGGTGCGGCGCACGCTGGCACCCCGCTTGACCATATCCAGGTGGTCCGGACAAAACAGAACGCTCGGCAGCACCCCGCGCACGCCGGACGCAGCGCAGCGCTTGCCGTTGCGGCTAAACGAACGCTTGCCATCTTCCACGCTCAGCCCCATGTCCAGCACGCGCTCATCACCTTCGAGCCTCAGCTCGACTTTACATGAGCCCACGCCGTCGTGCACGAGCTCGGCTGCGGTCGGATGCCTAAACGAGGCGCCACTCGTCAAAAGCTGCAGCGCCTCTATGAGGTTGGTCTTTCCCGCCGCGTTGGGACCTGCGAGCACTGTCACACCGTCGCTCAGGGCAAGGCGGTAACTGTCGAAGCTGCGATAGCGCGCAACGGAAAGATCGCGTGCGAACATGGTCATGGGCAGTGCTAGATGCGTACCGGCATGACCAGGTACAGGTAGTTGATCTTGTCGTAGGACTTGAAGATGCCAGCCTGCGAATAGCTCTTGAGCTCCAGCGTGATCTCCTTCTCCTTGGACAGGGCATTGAGGCAGCCAAAGATGTAGTGGTAGTTGAAGGCGATGGTGCCCGACTCGCCTTCGGCCTCGACATCGATCGTCTCCTGCGCCAGATCCTGGTCGTTGGAAATGGAGGACAGGCCCATCTGGCCGTTCTCGACGTCAATCTCAAACTTGACAGCGGGGTTGGCGCTCGCGATAACGGCTACACGCTTAAGGGCGGCGTTAAAGGCGGCTACGTCGATCTTGACGCTCGTCACGCACGAATCGGGGATGAGCTGCTTGTAATTGGGATATACGCCCTCGATGCGGCGCGACACGTAGGTGGTGTTGCCGGCCTCAAAGACAACCTGGGTGTCGGTGGCGCCGATCATGATGGTCGCCTGGCTTGCCATGATGCTCAGAGCATCGTTGAAGGCGTCGGCAGGCACGTTGAGCTCAAAGGAACCTTCGAGGGTCGAGGTCTCGACCTGCGTATCACACACGGCCAGACGGAAGGAGTCGGTCGCCACCAGGCGCACGGTGTTGTTCTCGACCTTCATGTGCACGCCACCCAGGATGGGGCGGGCCTTGTCAGTCGAGGTTACGCGCCATACGCGGCTTACCATTTCGGACAGGATATCGGTCGGCAGCTCGACGGCGCTCTCGATGGCGTATGCCGGGAACTCGGGAAAGTCGTTGGCATCGAGCGTGTTGAGGCGGAAAGAGCTCTTCTCGCAGCCAATCAAAACCTGACGCTCGGACAGCTCAAAGGTGACCGGGGCATCGGGAAGGGTCTTGGTGATGTTGGAGAGCATCTTGCAGGGAATCACCATCTCGCCCTCCTCTTCGACATGAGCCGCAATGCGGTGACGAATCGAGATGGTGTAGTTGGAGGTCTGGAATTCCAAGATGCCGTCTTGTGCCTTAACGAGCACGCCCGACAGAATGGGAAGGGTGGATGCCGAAGCGACGCCTTTCATAACGACGCCGATGGCTTGCGTAAGCGAGCTCTGGCTGACGGTGAACTTCATCTTTTAATACCTTTCTATAGATATAAATATCTTAATAATAGTAATAGTACTGACGAAACTGTTGATTACTCCTAAAAGTGCAGGTCAGCCCTAAAAAGGGAATCGACAGGAACCTGTGTGCAACCGGGCATGTTTTCCACGTTCAAAACCTGCGCAAAACTTTTCATCACCGCGGCTCGAGTTTTTGACACCTTATAACCGCTGTTTCGACAAGTTTTCAACAGGTGTGTCCATTTACCTACGAGCGCAGTGTAATTTTATCGCGCAGTGACTTGAGGTCTTCGGTGACAGTCCGGTCTTCCTGAATCATCTTCTGAACCTTTTTATAGCTCGTGCTGACGGTCGAGTGGTTGCGGTTGCCAAACTCGGCGCCCACGGCCGTCGTCGTCATCTCGCACATCTCGATTGCCAGGTAGATGGCGATATGGCGCGCCTTGGCGATATTGGCGTTGCGGCGAGGCCCGATGAGTTCCTCGTGCGTCACACCGTATTGCTCCTCGATGACGGACTGGACCGTCTGCACATTGATCTTCTTGGCCGATGTGTCGAAGTACTGGTTGGCGATGGCGTCGATGTCGTCAAAGGTGAGCTCCCCGCCCTCGCGTTCGCGATCGCCCGCTTCGCCGGCACAACGCTCGCAAAAGCTCTCGAGTTCGCGAATGTTGGTGCCCGAGACCTCGGCCATATGTTTAAAGTGCGCGTCGGTCAGATGTCCGCCGTCGCCCCCGTAGGCCGCCAGCAGCGAGTCGTTGCCCGCCTCGGGCGCGGCGGCGATCGTGTTCTCGTAATAGCGCTGCAAAATCTTGTACTTCATCTCGTAGCTGGGCTCCGCCACCAGGCACAGCAGACCGGCATTAAAGCGACTGGTCAGGCGCTCGTCCATATTGAGGTCTTTGGGAGCGCGATCGGCGGCGATCACGACCTTCTTGTTGTTGCGGATAAATTCGTCCATCAACTGGAAGAAGTAATCCACGCTCGCGCGCTTGCCGATGATGTTCTGAATGTCATCGATGATGAGCACGTCGACGCCGTGGTATGCCTGCATAATGGGGGCGTTGCTCTTCTTTTGGCGGTCGAATTCCGTCATCAAGTCGTCCAGGTATGCCTGCGAGTTGGCGTACTTCACCTTGATCTCGGGCGATTTCTCTGCCAGCTCGTTTTTGATGGCGAGCAGCAGGTGCGTCTTGCCCAGGCCCGATTTGCCGTAGATGAACAGCGACGTGCAGGTGCCGGGCGTGTCTGCAAGCATGGCGAATTTGAGCGCCGATCGGTAGGCAAGACTGTTCTCCGGTCCGAAGACGAAGTTTTCAAACGTGAATTTCGAATTCGCCGCGAGGGGTGCCCCGTCTGCGTTTTTCTCGACTGCCGCCGGGGCCGCCGCCGAAGGTGCTGCCGGCGCTGCGGACGAACTCGCGCTTTTCGCCGGTGGCCTGCCATTCATTTGGGTCATCATGCGGCGGAAATCGTCGGCGGACAACGTGTTTTTAATTGCAATGCCCGATTCCTCGCCGGGTGTCGTCTCGTGTGCGACGGGCATATGCGTGGCGGTCGGGATGGGCGAGGGGGCTGGCTCTACCGCCGGTGCGACCGAAGCGGTCGGCTGCGGTGCCATGGTTTCACGGGAAACATCGTCGCGTCGAGGCTCGGGCGCCGGCGTTGCCGCTGCGGTGGCGGTCACTGCCGAGTGAGTGTCCGGGGCCGTATTTGCCGAGGCGCCTTGCGGTGCCACGATATTGAGCGCGATCGGTGCAAAGGCGATCTCTTCTAGGTACGCCTCGATGGTCGCCTGATGCTTTTTGAGCTGAGCGATGGCAAAGCGCGAAGGGGCCTCAATCGTCAGAGTGTCCTCGGTTAAACTTACGGCGCGCGATTGTCCCAGCATGTTGATGAGGCGTGCATCTTGGCCGTCGCGCTGACAAAAGGCGATGGCATCTCCCAGGATGATGCTTGCTTCCTCGTCCACTGTTTCTCCCGCTCCTTAACTTTGGGCTCGCACGCGAGCGCTGCCTATTTCGGTCAGATGATATTTCTGGCCATGTTTGATTATCAAGCCGGCCTGTGCCAAGTCGTTGAGCGTTCGCGACCACGTGGGCGCTGAGTTTCCAAACGCTCGTGCCAGGTCGGTTGCGCCACACTCCTGGTTTTGAGCCAGATAGCCCAGTGCCGCTTCGCCGCGCTCGCTCACAAATACGTTTTGCTGCGGCTGTGCATATTGATTCGCCGCATTAGGATACATCATTTGAGCTGCTGGTTGTTGAGAACTCTGCATGGGCAGCGGCTGCTGTTGAAAACTTTGAGGCCACTGTTGGTAAGGCTGCGGGGGCATCTGCTGGGCCCATGGGTTGTACTGCGCCTGGGGCATCTGTTGGTACGGCTGCTGGTATCCCAGCGGGTATTGCTGGGGGTATGCCTGCGCATATCCCGTTTGCGGTGCGTATTGAGCCGGATACCCTTGCGGGTTCGGTTGATAGGACATCTGCTGTGCGGCCGATGCGCCCGCCATCTGCTGCAAGGTTCCCGCGTCCTGGCCCATCGCTGGCTTTGCATCGGGTATGTTTTGGGGAATCGCGCCCGAGGGTGCCTGGAGCTCTTGCATGGGGGCCATGCCAGGCTGCTGCATGGGGGCCATTTGCTGTTGCACCTGTTGCATCGCTGCGGGTTGCTGCGTGAAGGCGCCCGGCATGGGATATGCCTGCTGCTCTGTTTCGGGTCGCACGGCTGCCCCGCGCCCGCCAGCACGTTCGATTTCCTGCACGCGCTTGGGGTCCAGACTTACCGTCACGACGGTGCCGTTGCCCATGTTGTCCTCGATGGAGACGGCGCCGCCGGCGTTTTCCAAGTACTCCTGTACCATGGGAAACCCGGCGCCGGTGCCGCGGATATACCGTTTCATCTTGCTGTTTGCGCTGGTTACGCCAAAATCGAAGGCACGTTCTTTGTCGTCGATGCCCGGACCCTGATCGGCAAAGCGGATGGTATCGCCACCGTCGAGAATCGAGATGATGGGCTCTGCAAAATGCGCGTGGATAAAGTTTTCGACAATCTCGCGGATAACCATCAGCGAGATGCGTCCTCCCTGCTCCTTCATGCACTGGTAGACGGTGTTGGTTGTCTCTTCCAAGTAGGTACGGACGTCTTGCGGTTCGATGACGATGACACGCGGTGTCGACAGCATGTCATCGTAGACCGCGATGCGCGCTGCATACATGGCCTTCGGTGCTTGTGCGGTGACCTGCTCGCTCTCGTTGCGTTCTTCGCGCACGCCGGTGATGTGCTCGTTGTCGGGTGCCGGATCACCGGAATCGACCATGGTGTAGAAGTCGTCAGACATGCCGCTCGCAATCTTTCAAAAGGTTTTGAACAAATAGTAGCTCACCACGCAACGTTTCTCATCTTTCGACAAGTTTTCAAAACCTGTTGAAAACTTTGGAAAACGGACGAAAAGTTCTCAACATTTCCAACACGACCTGTTGAAAACTCGATGAAATTTCGTGAAAAGTTGCCTGCTGCCTCAACTGCCGGTTCTGCTTATGGGGGAACCGTGTACTCTTTGCAACCTTTCACCTTTGATTTCTTGACATTTGAACATTGATTTCCCTACAATCTTCAAGCTCACGTGTCTATATCTGCGTCCGCGCCCCCGCGGACACTCGAAATGCAGCAGGAGGAACTTAAGATGAAGCGTACGTATCAGCCTAATAAGCGTAAGCGTGCCAAGACCCATGGCTTCCGTGCCCGTATGGCCACTAAGGGTGGTCGTGCCGTGCTCGCCCGTCGTCGCGCCAAGGGCCGCAAGCGTCTCACTGTCTAGCAGCGATACACACATCTCGCATGAAGACTATTAAGTCTCGGCAAGATTTCGAGCATGTGTTCAGTCAGGGGCGTCGTTTCAATCACCCTCTGATTCGAATGACCATATGTGAATCGGTTGGCGAAGGCGACTCCGGAAGGGTCGCCTTCGTTGGTGCTAAACGACTCGGTTGTGCTGTCGTGCGCAACCGATCTAAGCGTGTGATGCGCGAGGCCGCCCGCAGCTGTGGATTTCCCGTTGCGGGTTATGACATCATCTTGTTCGCGACTCCCAAGACGAGGGTTTCCTCGCCGCAGGAGATGGACAAGGCATTGCGTTCGCTTATGAAACGCGCCGGCGTTGCCGGGGAGGAGCGATGAGCAATCACGTTTTGCGACGTGTTGCCATCGCTCCTATTCGCATATATCAACAGGTTATTTCGCCCTTATTGCCTGACGCCTGCATTTATTACCCAACGTGCTCACAATACGCTATCCAGGCGATTGAGAAGTACGGTGTTTTGAGAGGCTGCTGGCTTGCCGTGAGGCGCATCGCTCGCTGCAATCCCCTGCACGTCGGCGGTTATGACCCTGTGCCTTAGCGGGCACTCGCTATCGGAGGAAAACTTACATGTGGGATTGGATCGTTAACATCCTTTTTGAGCTGCTCAAGCTCATCCAGACCTTTGCGGTCGACTGGGGCCTGTCCATCATCATTCTGGTGGTCATCATCCGTCTGCTGCTGACGCCGCTTATGCTCAAGTCGACCAAGTCGACAGCTCGCATGCAGGTGCTGCAGCCTAAGATGCTCGAGATCCAGGAGCGCTATGCCGACGATCCCCAGCGCCAGGCCGAGGAGATGCAGAAGTTCTACAGCGAGAACAAGTTCAACCCCATGGCTGGTTGTCTGCCGCTGTTGATCCAGATGCCTGTCCTGTTCGCCCTGTTTACGCTGCTGCGTAACCTGCCGAACTACTTTAGCGACGGCACGTTCTCGTTCTTCAACATCCTGCCTGACCTTACCACCACGCCGAGCGCTTCCTTTGCCGATGGCTTTATGGTTGCGCTGCCTGCGCTGGTTTGCCTGATTCTGTTCGCTGTCTTGACCCTGATTCCGCAGCTGTATATGTCTCGCAATCAGACTGGTCAGCAGGCCCAGAGCATGCGCATGATGGCCGTCGTCATGACCGTCATGATGCTTTGGATGGGCTGGAGCCTGCCCGTCGGCGTTCTGCTGTACTACGATGTGTCTTCTGCCTGGCAGGTTATCCAGCAGATCTTTGTGACACAGAAGGTTATCGACAAGGCCAAGGCCGATGAGGAGGAGCGCCTCAAGAACGCTCCGCTGCAGGTCGAGGTTACCCGTCGCGAGAAGAAGCCGCGTCCGCACAAGAAGAAGTAGTCGGGATATCAATCTTATTTAGGTACCTAACTTTTGGAGTACGTTATGTCTGAAGAGATCATCGAGGATATGCTTGAGGAGGTTGCCCCGCAGATTGCGGGCGATTATCCCGAGATTGCACAGCGCTACAAGGCCGGTGAAGAACTGACCGATGAGGAGCTCGACACCATTGCCGATGTTGCGATTTCCATTCTGCGTTCCATCCTTTCGCACTTCGATGCCGCCAGCTCTCCTATTGATGAGTACGAGGGCGACGAGGGTGAGCTGATTTTGGATGTTACGGCTCCTGATCTTGCTGTTCTCATTGGCCGTCATGGTCGTACCCTTGATGCCCTTCAGGTTATGTTCTCTTTGCTGGTGAGCCGCAAGCTTGGCTTTAGGTATCCGGTTGTGGTTGACGTTGAGGGCTACAAGAGTCGTCGTCAGGACAAGGTTGCCTCTATGGCTCAGTCTGCCGCCGAGCGTGCCATCCGTACTCATAAGAGTGTTTCGCTTCCGCCCATGAATGCCTATGAGCGCCGTCTGGTCCATATTGCACTTCGTGGCAATGATGCTGTAGACACCCATTCTGAGGGTTCTGACCCTGATCGCCATGTGGTGATTGTTGCTCGATAATCTACTCGAGCTTATGCTAAGGGGGCGTGGTTTCCACGTCCCCTTTTTTTGTCAAAAGTTCTCGATACACTGATTTTTGTCAGAAAGGAGCTTCTGTTGTTTGTACTTACAGATCAGCAAGCTGACGAGATGCTGAGTCGTCTAACTTCCTATTGCAAAGAGTATTCCTTGAATGTAACTGATGCTGATCTAAGGAAATGTATTCAGCATTTGGATTTGGTTCTAGAAACAAATAAGACAACCAACCTCACCCGTATTCTTAACGTAGAAGACGCTGCGGTACTTCATATCCTCGACTCACTTGTCTTGCTCCCTTATGTCAATAAGGCTCCTGAGGGAGCTTTGCTCGATATGGGAACTGGTGCGGGTTTCCCTGGTATTCCATTAACGATAACCACGCATCGTAAAGCTTCTTATATTGACTCTGTTGGCAAAAAGGTTGATGCTGTCAATTCTTTCGTTCATGCTCTTGGATTGAAAAATGGTCATGCAGTTCATGATCGCCTTGAAGAATATGCTCGAAGCCATAAGAAGCAGTTCTCTGTTGTAACCGCCCGCGCATTGGCCCCTCTACCGATTCTTGTTGAGTATGCCGCTCCGTACCTCAAGGATGGTGGGCTATTTGTTATCACGAAGGGCAATCCTACGGATGAGGAGCTTGCTTCCGGCATGTCAGTGGCTAAGATCTGCGGCTTCACCTTGCTTCTGAATGACGCAATTGATTTGCCTGAGGGCTTGGGTCACAGGGAGTTCATTGTTCTTAAGAAGAGTCATCCAGCATCCGTTTCATTGCCTCGTGCAAATGGCATGGCAAAGAAGAATCCGCTTGCCTAGATGTTTCACGTGAAACATAATGGATACTAACAACTTGCAGTGTTTCACGTGAAACATTGATGTTGATATTGAATCGGAATGTTTCACGTGAAACATCCTCCGTTTAACAGCTTAAAACACACCAGGAGGGACCGTGGGATTTCGCGACGTTAAGCGTTCTAAGAGCGCAAAAGACACGCGTATTATTGCAATCATCAATCAAAAAGGCGGCGTCGGTAAGTCAACGACGGCTGTAAACCTTGCAGCAGCACTGGGTGAGCAGGGTCGCAAGACACTGATTGTCGATTTTGATCCGCAGGGAAACAGCACCAGTGGATTCGGAATTGAAAAAGAAGACCTTGATCAGTGCATCTATGATGCATTGCTGAATGACGCGCCGGCTGAATCGCTTGTTCTTGATACAAATTGCAAGAAGGTATTCGTTATTCCGGCGACAATTCAGCTTGCAGGTGCCGAAATTGAGCTCGTAAGCGCAATTGCTCGTGAAACCCGCCTTAAAGATTTGCTTGAGCCGATTCAGGATGAGTTCGATTTTATATTCATCGACTGTCCTCCTTCGCTTGGCCTGCTTACCATCAATGCTTTGACCGCAGCAGATAGCGTTTTGATTCCGATCCAGTGCGAGTATTACGCACTCGAGGGCGTTACGAAGCTGCTTGAGTCAATGAAGATGGTCAAATCACGTCTGAATAAGGGCTTAGACACCTATGGTGTGCTTATGACCATGTATGACTCGCGTACTTCTCTGTCGAATCAGGTTGTTGAGGAAGTTCAGTCGTATTTTGGTGATAAGGCTTTTAAGACCTTAATTCCTCGTACCGTAAAAATCTCTGAGGCTCCGTCTTTTGGAGAGCCGGTGATTACCTATGCACCTCAAAATAAGGGTGCAAAAGCGTATATGAACCTTGCAAAAGAGGTGATCAAGCGTGCCTAGTGCAAAGAAACGTGGCGGATTGGGACGTGGACTCAATGCTTTGGTCTCAGAGGCCGAGTATGAGACCGGTGGTTCGGCTGCATTGACTTCAAATGCCGCATCTGAAACAAAACTGCCTATTGAGGATATCGTTCCCAACCCTAATCAGCCGCGAATTCACTTTAACGAAACTGAACTTCGCGAGTTGAGCGAGTCAATCCAAGAACATGGCGTTTTGCAGCCGTTGTTAGTTCGCAAGCATGGAAATGGCTATGAGATTATAGCGGGCGAGCGTCGTTACCAGGCGTCAAAGCTTGCTGGTCTTGAGGAACTGCCTGTCATCATTAAAGAAGTTAATGATGAGGAAATGCTCGCTCTTGCACTTATCGAGAATCTTCAGCGTTCTGATTTGAATCCCGTCGAAGAGGCGAAGGGTTATCGTCAGCTCATTGATGCCAGCGGCATGACGCAAGAGGCGTTATCAAAGGCTGTCAGTAAGTCTCGTTCCGCAATTACAAATTCACTTCGTTTGTTAGACCTTCCGGAAGTCGTGCAGCAGATGATTTTCGAGGGCAAGCTTACTGCCGGCCATGCGAGAGCGATTCTTGCAGTTCCATATGAAGATGCCAGGATTCGACTTGCTGAAAAAGTTGTTGCAGAAGGTCTTTCCGTTAGAGCGACAGAAAATCTTGCTCCGTTGTTTTCTGCCGGAGAGACACCAAGGACTCCGAGGCCGGCAACACCTCAGTCATTCAAAAAGGCCGCTCGAGTACTTCGTCAAGTTTTTAACACGAATGTACGCGTGAAGAGCTCGCGTGGTAAGAACAAAATCGAAATCGAGTTCAAAGACGAGGAGGAGCTCTCCCGTATCCTTGGTGAAATGATTCAATTTGGGCAGGAGGATCAGGATGAAGAATAAGGTTCTCGCGGTCGTTGCGTTGGCAACCACCGTCGTCGCTGGTGCCTTTGCTGGTTATAAGCTTGCGACAGATGATGAACTTCGAGGTCGACTGCTGCGCGGAGCTCAGGATATCGTTGATACATCTAAGAAGAAAATGGATGTGATGACCGAAGATGTCGCTATGCGCACTGCTCAGGTGACTAAGAATCCTAAGATTAACCAAGACTGGGTTAACCATCAGTGGGAAAATGTTGGTTATTAGGTACCTAACAATTACGTGCCTATTTTGAAAGGGTCCTTGTCTGATTCATGAGACAAGGACCCCTTATTTTGGCTATAAAACTAAGGTTACGTATATCAAGTCCTCTAGGATGAAAACAAATGAAACAGCCCTGATTACATTTTTTGCAACCAGGGCTGTCGGATGTTTCACATGAAACGTTATGGGGTACAGACTCCCCTATGCGTTCTTCTGGACCTTGAAACGTTGCTTCAGCTGACCGCAGGCAGCATCAATATCATTGCCGCGCGAGTTACGGATCGTGGTCTCGATGCCACGAGACTCAAGGCGGCGCTGAAGATCCTCGACCTTATGAATCGGAGACGGCTTGAGCGGGCTGCCCTCGATGTCGTTAAGCTGAATTAGGTTAACGTGGCACAGGGTTCCCTCGCAGAAGTCGCAGAGCGCCTGCATTTCGGGATTCGTATCGTTGACGCCCTCGATCATGGCGTACTCATAGGTCGGGCGGCGTCCAGTCTTCTCAGTGTAGAGCTGCAGCGCCTCATGAAGGCGCAGAAGCGTGTACTTCTTGACGCCAGGCATAATCTTGTTGCGCGTGGACTGGATGGCGGAGTGCAACGACACAGCGAGCGTAAACTGCTCGGGAATGTCGGCAAACTTGCGAATGCCAGGAATAATACCGCTGGTAGAGACAGTAAGGTGACGGGCGCCGATGCCGATGCCATCGGGGTCGTTAAGGATGCGCAGTGCCTTGAGAACCTCGTCGTAGTTGGCAAACGGCTCGCCCTGACCCATGAAAACGACGCTTGTGGCGCGCTCGCCAAAATCATTCGAGACGTGCAACACCTGGTCGACGATTTCCTGAGCGGTCAGAGAACGTTTGAGGCCGTTGAGACCGGTAGCGCAAAAGGCACAACCCATGCCACAGCCAGCCTGAGTAGAAACGCAGACGGAAAGCTTGTTACGACGGGGCATACCGACAGTCTCGACGGAAATGCCGTCGTGGTACTCGAGCAGATACTTGCGAGAGCCATCTTTGGAAACCTGTTTGGTGAGTTCAGTCGGCGTGTCGAAGGCAAAAGCCTCTTTAAGCTGCTCGCGGAAAGCCTTAGGAAGGTTGGTCATATCGTCAAACGAACAAACGTTCTTCTCAAAGACCCATTCGATGAGCTGCTTCGCGCGGAAGGCGGGCTGGCCGAGTTCGGCCACAAGCTCGCGAATATCGTTTTGGCTCAAGTCGCGAATGTCCTGAGATTTAGTCCTGGGATTCATGGAAGCCTTTCGATTTTGGGGAAACGTAGAGGGTATCGCTACAATATGGTATCAGCTGCAGAAATTATAGAGGAGGAGTCTGCCCATGCCGGGTAAAAGCCTAGAGAACATGCACGTAGCGGTCTTGGCGGGCGGTCATTCCGCCGAGCGCGAGATCTCGCTCAATTCGGGAAAGAACGTCGTGGTGGCCTTGAAGGAGGCTGGCTACACTTCGGTGGAGCTGCTCGACACGGCTGCCGATGATTTTATGGTAACCATGGCGACCGGCGGCTTTGACGTGGCGTTTATCGCCATGCACGGTGCCGGCGGCGAGGATGGTGCCATGCAGGGTGCCATGGAGACCCTGGGTATCCCCTACACGGCGTCGGGTGTGCTGGCGAGCGCCTGCGGTGCCGACAAGGAGGTCTCGAAGCTCCTATACGCCAAGGCGGGCATTCCCATTGCCCCCGGCCTGGCGCTCGAAGTGGGCGATGAAGTCGATATCGATCATATCGTCGAGGTTTGTGGCGAGCGCTGCTTTGTGAAGCCGGCCGTAAACGGTTCCAGCTATGGCATTTCCCTGGTCCATGAGCCCTCCGAGCTTCCCGCGGCAATCGCCAAGGCGTTTGAGTACGGCGACAAAGTGCTGGTCGAGAAGTGTATCGAGGGTACCGAGATCACCGTCGGCGTATACGGCGAGGATGACGTGCGCGCTCTGCCGATCGTTGAGATCCGTAAGCCCGAGGACTGCGAGTTCTACGATCTGGACGTGAAGTATGTCGACCCTACGGACATTCATCGCATTCCGGCGCAGATTTCGCCCGAGAACTACGCTCGTGCCCAGGAGCTAGCCTGTGCCGCCCATAGGGCGCTCGGTTGCTTGGGCATCTCGCGCAGCGATTTTATCGTGAGCGAGGACGGCCCCGTTATCCTCGAGACCAATACCATTCCCGGCATGACCGATACGTCGCTGTATCCGGATGAGATCCGCCACACCGACGATATGACGTTCCCGCAGGTCTGTGACAGCCTGATCCGTATGGGTCTTCGTCGAGCGGGCATTGCATGCTAATCGAGGACGCGGTTTCATCAGGAACGCCGCAGTTTGTCATCGACTCCTATGCCACGCTTGCCGAGCGCGCCAAAACCCAATCGTTTGGTCTCATCGAGGAAGATGTTATCGTCCTCGATACCGAGACCACGGGTCTTTCGGTGCAGGACAACGAGCTTATTGAGATATCGGCGGCCCGCCTTTCGGGCCGCGAGATCGTCGACCGCTTCGATACCTTCGTGCATCCCAAGCAGCTGATTCCCGCCGAGATTACCGAGCTCACGAGCATTACAAACGCCGATGTGGCAGATGCCCCATCGGCCGTCGATGCCGTGGCCGCTCTCGCCGATTTTGTCGGCGGCTGCCCGGTGATCGCACATAACGCCACCTTCGACCGCTCGTTTATCGAGTCGGTCAAGGGCGGTGTCAACGTCAGCGACATCTGGATTGATTCGCTGGCACTGTCGCGCATCGCGCTTCCGCGCCTGGCATCGCATAAGCTGTCTTTCATGGCCGACCTGTTTGGCTGCGACTCGGTGTCGCACCGCGCCAATGCCGATGTCGACGCCCTGTGTGGCGTATGGCGCGTGTTACTCGTGGCGCTCACCGACTTGCCCCAGGGCTTAATGGCGCGCCTGGCCGACATGCACCCCGACGTACCCTGGTCCTATCGTCCTATCTTCTCGTTCTTGGCGGGGCAGAACCCCGGTTCCATCTTCTCTCTCAGCGCCGCCCGCGCCGACGTACTCAAGGCCGATCGGGCCGATGATCGCGTTGATGCGGACGAGCTACTGGTCCTTAAGATGCCGAGCCGCGAGGAAATCGAGGCGGACTATGCCCCGGGCGGCCTGGTTAATCGCATGTATCCCACGTACGAGCCGCGCGATGAGCAGATCGCGATGGCGCTCGAGGTCCGTGATGCACTCGTTACGGGAACGCATCGCGTGATTGAGGCGGGCACGGGCGTCGGCAAATCGATGGCTTACCTGGTGCCTTTTGCCGAGGCCGCGCGCCGCAACAACATCACGGTTGGTATCGCGACTAAATCGAATAATCTTGCCGACCAGCTCATGTATCATGAGCTGCCCAAACTTGCCGAGCAGCTGGACGGAGGCCTATCGTTTTGCGCCCTCAAGGGCTATGACCACTATCCATGCTTGCGCAAGCTTGAGCGCATGAGCCGCGGGCAAGTCGAAATTACGACTAAGCGTGATCCTGCCGACACGCTTACGGCAGTCGCGGTCATCACGGCGTACGTGTGTCAGTCGGCCGATGGCGACCTCGACTCGCTCGGCATTCGCTGGCGCAGCGTCAACCGTCCCGACTTTACGACGGCGTCGCGCGAGTGCGCCCGTCGCCTATGCCCGTTTTTCCCCGATAAATGCCTGGTCCACGGCGCCCGCCGTCGCGCGGCGCATGCCGATGTAGTGGTCACCAACCATTCCCTGCTGTTCCGCAATGTTGCGGCCGAGGGCAGAATCTTGCCTCCGATTCGTCACTGGGTGATCGATGAGGCCCACTCCATCGAGCGCGAGGCGCGCCGTCAATGGGCGCGCGTGGTGTCGGCGGATGAATCGCGCGTTCTGTTTGAGCGCCTGGGTGGCTCGAGCACCGGCGCGCTGAGCCAGGTTTCCCGCGATTTGGCAACCTCGGAGGGCTCTACGCTCTACTTGGGTCTAACCGCCAAGGCGACGTCGACGGTTGCGCGCGCGAGCATGGCAATCGCCGACGTGTTTGACGGCGTTCGCGAGCTCGGCCGCCGTGCCCGCGGGGGCTATGACAATGCGAACCTATGGATTGGCCCCGAGCTGCGCGAATCTGACGACTGGCATGATTTCTTACAGTCGGCCTGCACTGCCATCGACGCATTGGAACAAGCTGACAAGAGCGTCGACGCGCTGGTACAAGCCGTCGCCGCCGACAAGCCCGAGGTTGTTGTCGACCTGGGTGATATCTCGCGCCGCCTACACGAGCTGGCCGAGAACCTCAAACTCATCATCGACGGTACCGATGAACACTATGTGTACTCGCTGCAAGTCAATCGCAGATTGCGTGCCGGCGGCGAGTCGATGACCGCGGAGCGCATCGATATTGGCGAGGCCTTGGCAACCGAGTGGTTGCCCGAGGTCCACACGGCTATCTTTGCCTCGGCGACCATGACGGTTTCCAAGAGCTTTGAGCACTTTAACCACGCCGTCGGCCTCGATCGCATCGGTGCCTCGACATCATCGTCGCTGCACTTGGATTCGAGCTACGACTTCGATTCGAATATGGCCGTGGTCGTGGCTGGGGATATCCCCGATCCGCGCGACCGCGAAGGCTATCTTTCGGCGCTCGAGCGTGTGCTGGTCGACGCTCATCTCGCCATGGGCGGCTCGGTGCTCACGCTGTTCACCAACAGGCGTGACATGGAGGAGCTGTACGCTCGCGTCGAGCCCAAGATGGCTCGTGCGGGTCTGGAACTCAACTGCCAGCAGCGCAACTCGTCTCCTCGCCGTCTGCGCGACCGCTTTATCAACGAACCGACCTCGTCGCTCTTTGCGCTTAAGGCCTTTTGGGAAGGGTTTGACGCCAGCGGCGAGACGCTGCGCTGCGTCATCATCCCCAAGCTGCCGTTCTCGAGCCCCACAGACCCGCTCTCATGCGAGCGCAATCTGCGCGAAGACCGCGCTTGGGCGCGCTATTCGCTGCCCGAGGCCGTGCTCGAGGTCAAGCAGGCAGCCGGTCGCCTCATTCGCTCATCGACCGATTGTGGCGTACTCATCTTGGCCGACCCGCGCCTGGTGACGAAGGGCTACGGCAAGAAATTCTTAACGTCGCTGCCCACGAGCTCCTATCAGCGCATCGAGTCGGCACAAATCGGGCACTATCTACAGCTGTGGCGCGCACGCCACGAGCGGCGCCGCTAAAGCGGACAGACGAGGGATTTTGCCATATCGCACAGACGCTCTGACAGGGCGGGGTCATCCAGGATGCGGATGGCCCCGCCCGCTGCGATTACCTGGCTTAACAGCCAGCGCTCGGAGCCGTAGCGCACATTCACTGTTGAGCTGTCCGCCCCATTGGGTTCAATCGACATAATGCCGGGCCAGTCTAGGCGCTCCGCCAAGGCGCGCGGCATGAGAAGCTTCGCGCTCCGCTCCGCCTGGGCGAGGGAGTCGTGGAGGGTCGCGGGCTCCGGTGCGTGGCGCACGACGGAGTCGTCGGTCAAGACCAAGCCCTCGATTTTATCCATACGATAGGTACGCTGTTCATCGACCGCGACATCCCAGGCAATCAGATACGTTTGATCGCCGTTTGTTGTGATGCGCAAGGGGTCGACCAAACGCTCGCGCGCTTGTGTGTCATCCATCGAGCGATACGAGATGCGGCAGCGAACGCCGTCCCGAATGGCGCAGCTCAGCTGCTGCCAGTGCGATCCGTGGGCGACGGTGTCAAAGACGCGCTGGTTGTAACCGAGCTCTTTGGGAAGAAGAGCTCGCCGTATTCGAGCCGCCGCCTGGGGTTCGATCCCCAATGATTCAAGTTCATGGTTGAGCACAGCGCCCTCGGCGGCACTCAGGCGTAGCGGCAGCACGCGCCCCGCATCACCGGTGAGGACCACGCACTCGCCGCGGCGTTCACAGATAATACGTGCGCCCGATTCTCGGTCCGCAAGCGTCGAGACGATCTCGAGAATCTCGTCGAGTGATGCCCCCGTGATATCAAAGCGGCTGCAAAGCTCGTCTCGTGTCATGCCATTCTCGCCGGCGGCGTAGAGGGCCTCCATGATGTCGATGGCGCGCGAGAGTCTTTGCTCGCTGGTGAGTTTACGCACGGGCATGCTCGTGCACCGTCCTTTCGATGAGGCGATTCCACGCCTGCTTGAGAGCATCGGGGGCGACGGGCCTCATGCCATCCATGGCATGGGCCATGCAAAACGAGGCTGCGGCTTCAAAGTCGCGCACGTCAACGGTCCAGGTCCAACCTGCTTCGGTGCGCGTGAGTTCGCCTCGTCCGCGTGTGAGACCGCTGATCATATCGGCCTGCGCTTCACGCGCGAACGAGAACGTAGCCGCAACGGGTGGGCGGTCGGCAAAATCAAACTCAAAGAATAAGTAATCGTTGAGGTTGAAATCCGCAGGGATGGCGTAGGCCTTCGAAGGTCTCCAGGCGCGAATGATGCGGTCGCAGCGGAATGTCCTGATATTGTCGGTGGCATTGTCGAGGCCGCAGAAGTATGCCGCACCCTCGCGCTCGAACATGCCGTAGACGCAAACGGTCCGTTCGCGTTGCTCGCCGCGTCCGTTTTGGTACAAAAAGCGCAGCGCGCAACGCTCGGCAAAAGCACTCCATACCGCATCGACGGCGGGAGAGCGGCGGATCGGTGCCTCTCCTGTCGTCGACATGCCGGTGAGGTAGGCAATCTTGGAGCGAATGTCGGCAAGAGGCGCGGCAAAGGTGGATGAGCCTGCCGCGAGTGTCTGATCGATGGCATTGAGCAGGATGTCGGCATCGTCTGCGGTGATGAGACCGCCCGCGGCAAACGTGTGCTCGCGGTCGATCGTCCACGCGCTCTCCTCGGTTTCCTTCGCTCCGGCAGCACGAACCTCCCTGATAACGATGCCGCGTTCGAGCAGCTTGTCGCGATCGCGGCGGAACTTGCGCTTGTCTGAGTCGATATTGCCCGAGCCGTATCCCAAATCGGAATCCAGGACGATTTGCTCGGTCGTCAGCGGTTCGGGAGAACTGTTGAGTACAAAGAAAAGGTTGAGGATGCGCTGAGCCGTTTTATCGAAACCGGGCTCGGGTGCCCCCTTTTTAATTGTCGCGGTCGCGTCGCTTGCCGTCATAGAATCCTCGCATGAGAAGGTCGTTTGATGCCATGATTTTAGTCCGATATGGAGATTAGGCTATATCCTTGTCCGCTCGCGGCGTTAAGATGGCCCGAATTCGGTCGTTTGCGCTCGCTCGGGGTATACTTTCGACTATATACGGTTCTAATGTGCATGCATTGGGCCTATTTGTCGGATTATGGATGTGGAGCGCACATGGCGAACACCCAGAACTATATTAACCACCTGCTGCAGAACACCGGCATTACGCCGGCGTGCAGTGAAGAAGAGCGCCTGGCTGCCGAGGATATCGCTCAGATTTTCCGCAGCCACGGCTTTGACCCCGAGGTGCAGGAATTTAATGCTCCCGCGCCCAGCAGGTTGGCGTTTGCCGTTACCGGTATCCTGGCGTTTGCCGGCGCCCTGCTGATGGGCATCGGCGGCGGTATCGGCTTGGTCGGCACCTTGCTGGCCATTGTCGGTGCCGTGCTCTACGTACTCGAGCGCACAGGGCATCCCGTGGTTTCGCGCCTGGGAAAGACCGGTGTGAGCCAAAATGTCATCGCCTATCACAAGGCCTCGGGCCCGCTTGCGTCTCCTCGCAACCGCCCGGTCGTCGTGGTGGCCCACTATGATTCCCCCCGTGCCGAGCTCCTTGCTCGCGAGCCCTACGCTCCGTATCGTGCGCTCATCGCCAAGCTCCTGCCTGTCGCCACGATCGCGCCCGCGGCTGTCGCCATCCTGCGTATCCTGCCGCTCCCCGGCGTGCTCAAGGTACTGCTGTGGGTTGTCGCGATTTTGGCCTCCCTTGTGGCATTGGCCAACGCCGCCAATATCATCTCCAACCGTTTTGTGCTTCCCTACACGTCTGGCGCGGTGTGCAACAAGTCCTCTGTTGCCGCTATGCTCGGTGTCATGGACAACGTTGCCCCCTATCAGGGCGAAAACGAGTTCCCCGATGACATTCCGTTCGATACCTATTTTGGCGAGCAGAAGCGTCGCGCCGAGGAAATGGCGCGCGCGGCGGCCGAGTATGCCGCGGCCCAGCAGCAAAACGACTACGGTAACACCATTGAATATGAGGAGCCTTCCTACGACGAGGATGAGTTTGGCCAGCCGGTGGCGCCTGTCGATGTACCCGAGCAGGACGAGGCTTTTGATGGACAGATCGATGGTTTTGAGGGTGCCTCTGCCGACGAGACGCTGATCGGCGTTATCGCCCCCGAGGCTCAAGACCAGACTGCCCAGGCCGAAGTGTCCACCGAGGAACAGTCTGCCGCCGAGCCGGCGGAGGAGCCTGCGGCGGTCGAAGCCGCCGAGCCCGAGCCCAAGCTCTATCGCAATGCCGCCGGCAATATCCGCTTTGGTTCGGATGCCATCCGCGCGCTCGGCATGCTTCCCGAGTCCTGCACGCTCGATTACGAAGAGGGCGAGGAGCCGACGTTTGAGCCGGAGCCTGCTCCCGTTGCACAGGAGCCTGCGCCCGCGGCCAATACGGCTGTTGCTCCCGCCGAGCCGGTCGCTGCCCCTGTTGCTTCCGCGGAGCCTGACGATAAACCCGTGCTCGATTCTGCAGCTGGTCTGGATATTCTGGCGCCTGCCGCTCCGGCACAGGTTGAAGACGAGACCGCCGACGAAGACTATGACGAGTATCCGCAGCGCGTGTCCTATGAGAGTGACACCGATTTCTCGGCCGAGCTTCCCTCGACAACGCCCCATGCCGATATCGCTTCTGCGTTCTCCTCGATTGGTGCCAGCGCTTCTAGCTTCTTTAAGGGCGCCTTTGCGAAGGGCAAGAAGTTCGTCGACGACTTTGAGGAAAAGCGTGCCGCTGCCCGCGAGGCCGCCGAGCGGGAGGCCATCGCCCAGCAGCAGGCCGCCGAGGCCGAGCGTGAGCGTGCGGCACAGGAGTTCGAGCAGAGCGAGGCCGAGCAGCCGGAGCATGTCGATGTTGCCGGCGCCACGACGTCCTTCGAGGCTCCGCAGCCGACATCCGCTGACGTTGCCGAGGCTACGACGTCCTTCGAGGCGCAGCAGCCGGTCGATGGCACCATGTCATTCGATGCCACGATGACGTTTGAGAAGCAGGGCACCGCAATTGCCGAGCCCCTTCCCATCTCCGATGATGCCCAGGACGTCGCCGATGATTCGGTTGTTGACGAGGCCGATTCCGTTGAGGCCAGCGCACCCGAGCAGGTCGAGGCTCCTGCTATGAAGCAGGAGTCCCCTGCGATTGACGAGGCTCCCAAGACGGATGAGTCCAGGCCTTATTCTACGCAGATCTTTACCATGCCCGCGCCGAGCGACCCCGGTGCCACGGTGGCCAATGTCGCTCCCACGCAGGACGAGACAGTTGACTCCCTCATGGCGCAGATTTCGTCTCAGGTGCCTGCGCGCCAGCATATGAATATCCCCGATCCGGCCTCCGCGCCTGCGCCCTCTTCGTCGCCGCTGGCCTCGGTCCCCGATCCGTCGCTGCCTTCGATGCAACAGGCCAACGTCGCGTCCCGCACGTCGCTGTTCGATCTTCCCGATCCTTCGGCACAGACAAATGATCCCTTTGCGACGGCGCAGGGGCCCGAGCCCACATCGGCACCGGTTGCGACCCCCATGCCCATCTCCTCGGGCGCGCAGCCGCTCGAGACCATCTCGGCTCCTGCTTCGACGGGCGCCAAGCCGCAGAAGCGTGGCCTGGGTGGCTTGTTCGGTCGCAAAAAGAAGAACGAGCAGGACAGCATGAGCGACTGGCTGGGCGTCGAGGACGATTACGATGCCAAGAAGTCTGGCCGCGGCATTGGCTCGTGGGATAACTTCGAGGATGACGACGACGGTTGGAAGGGCGGCGCCACTTCCTCCGATGGTGCTTCTGCCGAGGATATGCTCTCGGCCGTTGCCTCCATGGGTGACGATGAGCTGCTCGGCCACGATATCTGGTTCGTCGCAACGGGCGCGTCCGATTGCGACGGCGCCGGCATGAGGGCGTTTTTGGCCTCGCATCGTGACAAGCTCCGCGGTGTGTTCTTCATCAACCTTGAGTCTATCGGTGCCGGCAGGCTTTCGGTGGTGACGGTCGAGGGCGAGCAGCAGCTGTTTAAGGGCGATCGCCGCATCATGAATCTGGTCAGCAAGGTGTGTAAGTCGTTCCACGTCGATTGCGGTGCGTTCGAGATGCCCTATGCAAAAACCGATGCATCCGCAGCGCTCGAGGCGAGCCGTCGCGCCCTTACGATCGCCGGTGTGGACGGCCCGCGCCTTGCCTGCGCTCGCACCGAGGATGACCTGCCGTACAACGTCAATCCGACCAATATCGCTACGGTGTCCGAGGTCGTGACCGAGGTCATTCGTCGTTCGTAGACAGACCCGCTAAGGAGTCAGCGTGTTTTCGTATATCAAGCGCCATTGGCCCATCTATCTGATTTTGACCCTTATCGCTGTCGCATTGGGTTTTGGGGCCGCGTATGTCGTTGGCGTTAAGGGCTCGACGCCCGAGACAACAATGAACGAAGAGGTGGAGCAAGAGCAAAGTTTGGGTGCTGACGGTATTTCCGAGTCCGATCAGGCGGCCATCGATGGCGGTTCGTCATCTGCTGAATAGCCGATTCATCGTTTATGCCCAAGGCGGGCGAGCCGGGAGACTGGCTCGCCCGCTTTTTCGTCGTGCTAGCGCCTCTTTGTGGCTGACCTAAGGCGAGCGAACCATATGGCTGCCGTGCCCGAGGTCAGGAGTGCGGTGATGCATGCGGCGACAGGAACAGATCCCGTTGCCGGCAGGTTCTGAGGCAGGGTGCATCGTTGGATGACGCGGTCCTCATCATGCGCCTCGAGTTTATCGCCACCGCCGTTGCGGCAAAGATCGACGCGCGCGCTGTTGGCAAGTGCGGTTTGGGGCGTATAGGACGACGTTGCCTGCATAAGCACGACTGCGCCTCGGGCATCCGAGTTAAGGACCGCCTTGGCATCGTCAAGATCGTCGTGTTCGTCTTTAAGGTCTTCCCGGGTCCAAGAACCCGCCTCGCTTCTGGTTGTAAAGTCGGCGGCTACCGCACCGTATTCAAAACGGATGCCCGTGATGACGGCGTCGTCTGTAAGATCAAGCTCTTTCGTATCGAGCGTGACGGACTTGTCCGTCGGGATATCTGCTTTCCATAGGTGCCACCCGTCGTAATCGACGAGACGCACATCGTCGCCCAGCAGCTTTGCAGCCTCTTCCGTTTCGAGCCAAGGATTGTGGCGCCCGTCGTCAAGCGTTGCATTGACCTGCCTGCCCGTATCGCTTGTTCCTGCCGGAGACGTTCGATACCACACGTTGCACAGCCCGTTTAGATCACCGACCGCAATGGGGGTTTCAACGGCAACGAGTTTCGCTGCACCATCTTTGACGCACTCAAGGTCGTCGGTGATGGTTAACTCGTCGACCCAGGTGCTCGACTCATTTTTGGCGTCGATGGTATAGGAGAAGGCGCCTTGCGTATTGGCCCGTGCTTTGGCTCGGTTTTTTCCGTCGCCGTTGGCAACGAGTTTGCTTACGACTGGCTGTGCAATCTCTTGGCGCTTATCGACGCTTCCCCTGATCTCGATGGGGGTATCCTTCATGGCTACGGTTTGAACTTCTCCCGTGGCTTTTACTTCAAACGTTATCTCCTCGGCGAGGTCGTAGGTACGCGGAGACATCGTTTCGCGCAGGGTGTAGGTGCCGGGCGAAAGGTGCTCAATGTGGTGCGGTTTGCCGGATGAAGTCCAAGAATCGATTTCGTTGCCATTGGAGTCGCAGAGGACAAGCTCGGCGCCTGTCACTTCCTGACCTCCGCACGCGTCGACTTTGGAGACATCGATCTTGGTGTAGTCGTTGGAAACGTCAAGGTGCACTTCGATCACGGGCGTTTGCTGGTCAGCGTACGACAACTTCACAGTATGTGGGGTCGGGTTGAGCAGATAACCTTCGGGCGCTTGTGTCTCGACGACCTCGTAGGTGGCGGTACCGCATCCCAGCGAAAGATGGTCGACTCGCGCATGCCCCCGTTCGTCGGTTGTAACGGTGGCGACGGTTTCGCCATCCAGGGCGACGATGCTGTCGTCGGTTCGCACGATGTCGCCGTCAGCGCGGATGTCAAACGTGGCTCCAGCGAGGGCGCGCCCATCTACAGTATCCGTCTTAATGATTTCGATGCTTCCGGTTGCGGCGTCGTCATAGAACGAGGCGACGGCGACCGGTGTCAGATTCCTGTCGGCGGGAATCGTTATCTCCAGGTCTTCTCCGCGCAGATACGGTTCCTTGGCCGATGCCTCGCGCACGTAGTATGTTCCGGGATTAAGTGATTCGGGCAGCGTGACAGAGCCGGTTGCATCGGTTGTGAAGGCGTTCATTACATTGTGGGCCGGATACCAACATGTTTGCGAGACGGGCTCGTGATGGCTATCGAGCAGCTGGAACGCAAAGCCTGCAAGTGGTACGGTGCCGCCGGTCTGAGCATCGCGCTTTACGATTTGAAGGTGTGTCGATAAGGCATGGTTGTCAACGATGTACTGAAGTTCGGCGCCGTCTGCGGTCTGCTCTGCTGTGATGGTCCATTCCCCTGCTTGCTTAAATCCTTCAGGGACCGTTTCTGCAACCTCGCGAACGGTGTAGCCCGCGCGGTCGTAGGGAATGGCACCGTGAGCGCCGGCGGGTCGCTTGCCTGCGCCAAACCATACTTCGGGCTGGTCTTTGGTGGAGGCAAAGCCGTAAACGTTTGTGGTCAACGTGCCGACGACTTGTTGGGAGCTATTGCTGATAACTTCAAAGACGACGCCTTCCGCCGGCTGCTCAAGGCCGGACTCATCGTTATCGCCATAGTCCTTAAACTTCGAGATTTCAAGGTCAAAGGCGATGGGGATGTTGGGAATACGGCTTTCGAGCTCAACGATGCCCGTATCTCCGAGTTGCTCGGCACCGACGGTGTAGCTCCAGCTGTCGTTTGAAATCAGGTAGCCCTCGGGCGCTTTCGATTCGTAGATGGTAAAGGTGCCCAGAGGAACGTCATTGAGGATCGCCCGTCCGTTTTCGTCGGTCGTAAGGGTGCGAGTCCAGCCGGGAGTTGATTGCGAGACGCAGGTGAATTCAGCGCCCGCAAGCGACGCTCCAACCTGGGCGCCGGCATCCGTGGCGGCATCGATTTTTACAATACGCAAAGTGATGGTGCCGGGCTGCTCGCTAATAGTGACATGTTCGCCGCTGTTTTGTGTGGTGAAGGCTATTCGGTCGCTTCGAGGGATATAGCCTGCCGGGGCTTTGGTTTCGACCAGGTAATATGCCGTATTGGGCAAAAGTGTTGCTTGTGCACGCCCGTTTTCGTCCATCTGGATAGTGCCGACACGTGCATCGCCCGCACTTTCAAAGATATCGAAGGTTGCGCCACCGAGTCTGTAGGTGTCGTTGCCGGCGGTGATGCCAGCCTGGGACGATTGTTTTTGGAAAGATACGGAGACGGCGGGCAGAACATAGAGCATGTCCTGGTGTCGACCCTCGCCCGAGACCGGGCCGTGATAACGCCTGGCTCGATGTGGGGCTGCCTTAATGGATCCGGACTTAGCGCTGTCGTAGAGCCAACGTGCAGCCGCTACGGCCTCGGCGTTTTCGTAAAACCTACCGCTCCTGGCAACTCCCTTGCTATTTGTATACGAATAGGTGCCGTCGGGGCGCGTGGTTCCGTTGAGCATCCACACGGCAATCTGGGTGGCGGCACGGGCGAGATCGGGCGACAGGTTGTGGCCGCCAAAGGATGTACTGGAGGGGTATCCGTGACAGACGATGGCGGCAAATTCGTCATCGAGCCATGTCCAGCCCTGGTTATATGTGCGCCATGGCCCTCCCGGCTTGCTGGGGCCGGGGCAGTCTTGATTCATACAGTACGAAATCGATGTGTCCTGTGCCTCGTATTTACCGACACCGAAGGGGCCGCAACCGTCGCTTATGGTGCGGAAATTAAGGGCGTCACTCCCGTCGACGGCGAGTGCGGTCCCTGGGGTCAGGCAGCCGATCAGAAAAAAGAGGAGCAGGAGCAGCGGACCTGTTGCGATTGCGCTGTGGACAGAGTGCGTGGGTGCGTTGGACATGGCTGCTCCTTATCCCTCGTGCGCCGCACGGGGAGGCCGCGGCGCTTGGGATGAGGCTACCGCCATGGTTCATGCGGGTAAGTACCAGAAGCTGACCAAAAGCTTGCCCGATTTCTGACAAATCGAGCTCAAATACAACAATCAGATAAAAGCGCAGGTAGAAATAAATGAAAAAGAACCCCCACGGGTCCTTGTCTCCATATATTTATGAACTTATGGAAATAAATTCATATATTAAACAAGAAAAAAGATATTTGGATCGATGTGAAGACGGTAATCTCACATCGATCCAAATACAAGTCTATGACAGGAGCTGTTCGATTGTTGCCTTTTGGTCATCGCTGGCCTGTATGGCGGGATCAAAGATCGCGGTCGAGATTGGAAGACCCTTTATATTGACCGCTACTTTGATGGCAGATACAAACAAATCGCAGGCGTCGTAGACGGCCATGAGCGACGAGATGCGCTTGGCGCACTCGATGGCGGTCGCGAAGTCGCCTGCCTGGTAGGCGCCGTGCAGCCTCACAAAGAGCTCGGGCTCCACGTTGGTGAGGCCACACAGAACGCCGTTGCCGCCGCTCGCGCGGTTGACCAGGTAGTACTCGTCGAAGCCGGAAAGGACCGAGAACTCGGGGTTGACCTTGCGGACGGCGCGGATGACCTTGCGCGTGTGGCTGATGGTGTCGACCGTGTCCTTGATGCCGCAGATATTCGGATGGGCGGCGGCGAGCCTGGCCACGAGCTCGGGCGACAGGTCGGTGCCGGTGCGCGCCGGAAAGTTGTATAGCACGACGGGCAGGTCGGTGGCGTCTGCGATGCCACCAAAGTACTTTTCGGCAGCGTCGTCGGTGGGCCCGAAGTAGTACGGCGAGACCGCCAGGACTGCGTCGGCACCGGCCTTCTGGGAATAGCGCGTGAGTTCGAGGACGTTGTCGTAGGTGGTGTCACCCACGCCGACGAAGACCTTCATGCGGCCGGCGACCCGCTCGACGGCAAAGTCGATGACCGACTTCTTGTCCTCGAGGCTCACGCTGTAGAACTCGCCGATGCTGCCAAACAGCAGCACGCCGTTGATGCCCGCGTCGGCCAGGTGGTCCAGGTGCCTGCCCCACAGCTCGTTATCGATCTTTCCATCATCGTCGGTGATGGTGATGGAGGGGCAGAAGACTCCCTCAAACATGTGTCACTCGCTTTCCGGGGTCACACCCCCACGAATCCCTGCACTGCCGAGAAGGACCTAGAGGTAGTAGGCCTTGACGGCGTTATCGTAGAAGACACCCTGCTTCTCGGCGTCGGTGAAGACGTCGGAGTCCTCGATGAAGCTATAGAGGTCCTTGTAGTCGAACTTGGTGAGGACACAGGGGGAGTCGGTGCCCCAGATGATCTTGTCGGCGCCCAGGACGTCCTTCGCCATCGCGATGTACTCGAGCGCGGTGGGATACGGGTAGGCCTCGGGAGCGACGTTCCAGGGCAGCGCGGAGAGATCGACCCAGACGTTATCGTGGGCGAGGTACGGAAGCGCGCACTTGAGGACGTCGCCGTCCTCAAGGGACGGGGCGAGCAGGTGGCAGACGACAATGTGCAGGCCGGGGTACTTCTTGGCCAGGCGATATACGGCCTCGGGCTGGCAGCTGGACTGGTTGGGGCTGCCGATGTCGAGCACCAGAGTGGCGTCCTCGACCTGGGCGATCCTGTCGATGAGGACCGTCATCTCGGGGCCGTCGACCGCGAAATCACGGTGGTAGCCGGAAAGGCCGCCGCCCACAGAGACCTCGAACTTGAAGACGTGGGCGTGCAGATCGTTGATGAAGTGCTCGAGGATCTGCTGGGCGCAGCGGCAGAAGGGGTCGAGCATGACCGCGGCTTTGAAGCGGTCAGGGTACTTCTCGGCGCATTCCATGGCGTACTCGTTCTGCAGGCCGTACAGGACGCCCTGCAGCAGGATGGCCTTCTCGACGTCGTTTTCGTCCATGACGTCCATGAAGGTCTCAACGAGGTACTCCTTGTCTCCCTTGCCCTCGGGGATGATACGGAACTCTTCGCCGGTGGCCCAGCGACAGTTGCCGTTGCCCAGGGGGCGCAGCTCTCCGGCCTTGCCCATGGAGCCGATGTGGTCAAAGACGTGGGCGTGTGCGTCGATCTTCTTCATTTTGTTCTCCTTACGTCAAACAATGTCTAATGGATATATGGTCAGTGACGGATACGCTTTGCTGCCAGGTGGGCACCACCTCCAGTCGAACCCGCAGACGCGGGACATAGAGTGGCCTTGCAATCCGGACGCTAGGCGGACTGCTCCTCGGCCTCCATCTCCTCCTCGGTCACGTCGTCGATCGGGACGAAGAGCGTGAACAGGAAGGCGAGGCCAAAGGCGAGCGCCAGCGAGATGCAGAAGGGAACGAACGCGCGGCTCATGAAGACGGGCAGCGTGGTGAGCGCGGGCAAAGCGAAGGCGGTGCCGGCGCAACCGAACAGGCCTGCCACGGCGGAGCCAATGCCGCCGGCGACGCATGCGCAGACCATGGGCTTCTTGAGGCGCAGGTTCACGCCGTACATCGCGGGCTCGGTGATGCCCAGCAGCGTGGTGAGCGAGGCGGAGATCGCCTGGGAGCGGAACTTCTTGTTCTTGGTCTTGAGGGCGACGGCGAGCGCGGCACCGCCCTGGGCGAAGATCGCGCCGCCGAACAGGGCCATGATGGTGTCGAAGCCGTAGACCGCGACGTTGTTCATGGCAATGGGGAACAGGGCCCAGTGCAGGCCGAGGATGACGAGGAACGGCTGGAACGCGCCGATCAGCGCGCCGGCGACGAGCGGCGAGAGGTTGTAGACGGCCTCGTAGCCCTGCGCGAGCCAACCGCCCACGATGGTGCCGAGGGGGCCGAAGACGGCCAGGGTGAGCGGGACGATAACGATGATCGTGATAGGCGGCGTGAACAGGCCGCGGAAGGTCTCGGGGATGATCTTGTAGCAGGCCTTCTGGACCCAGCTCGCGCAGTAGATGGCAAGAAGGATGGGGATGACGGAGCTGGAGTACGTCGCCTTCGAGAGCTCGAGGCCAAACAGGTAGACGGGCGCGTCCGCCGCCATGATGGTGGTGATGGACGGATACACCAGGATGCAGCCGAGAAGGACGGCGGTCACCGTGTCAACATCGAAGCGCTTTGACGAGGTGTAAGCAAGAAACACCGGGATGAAGTAGAACAGCGAGTCGGCCATCGCGTTGAGGATCGCATACGTGGTCGAGTCGTCGGTGACCATGCCCGAGACCTGCAGAAGCGTCAGGATGCCCTTGAGGATGCCGACGGAGACGAGCAGGTTGATGATCGGGAGGAAGAACGAAGACAGCAGGTCGATGACCGCGTTGACGCCGCGTTGGAACGCGTTGGGCGTCTTTTCTGGGGCTTGCGTGGTTGTCACGGTTTCTCTCCTTTCTGAAGCGTCCTGTCAGACGCTGGCCTACATATAGTTGCAGATGTGCGGAAGGGCGGTCTCGGTATAGCCAAGGGCCTCGGCGCAGACCTTGCGGCCGTTGCAGACGGCGATGATGTCGTCGAGCATCCTGTCGCGCATCTCCTCCATGGACTCGGGGCCGTAGATCGTCGGGCTCGCGTCGAGGTCGGTGTTATCCCTCATGGCCTCGTAGGTGCGCTTGTTGGCAGTCAGGCGATACACGGGCGCGATGGCGTTTCCGGTAGGGGTGCCAAGACCGGTCGAGAAGACCACGAGCTGGCAGCCGCCGGCGATGATGCCGCCCACGCTGGAGGGGTCGTTGCCGGGGGTGTCCATCACGACGAGGCCCTCGTGCGGATTGAGCTGCGCCGCGTACGGATAGACGGCGTTGAGGGGGCTGTGGCCTCCCTTGTGCACGCAGCCGAGAGACTTCTCCTCGAGGGTCGTGAGTCCGCCAGCCATATTTCCAGGGCTGGGGTTGCCCTCTCGCATCTCGGCGCCAAACATCTGGACGTACTTCTCGTAGTCGTAGACGATCTTGAGGATGTCGTCCGAAACCTGCTTGTCCTTCGCGCGGCGGGCGAGGATGTGTTCGGCGCCAAAGAGCTCGGGCGTCTCGCACAGCACGGAGGTGGCACCATGGTTGACGAGCCAGTCGGAGACCTCGCCGATCAGCGGATTGGAGCCAAGGCCGCTCGAGGGGTCGGAGCCGCCGCAGTTGGTGCCGAAGATGAGCTCGGAGATGTCAGTGGGCTCACGGACGCACCGGTCCGCCTCGGCGACCATCTTGCGTGCAAGGCGCGTGCCCTCCTCGATTGCCCTGATGGAGCCGCCGACCTTTTGGATGACCAGGGTCTCGACGGGCTTGTTGGTGCGCTCGCGAATCGCGTCGACCACGATGTCGTTCTGGCAGCCCTCGCAGCCCAGGGAGACGCAAACGACGCCATAGATGTTCGGGTTTGCAGCGTAGCCTGCCAAGGCAGCAATAGTCACCTTCTGGTCGCAGTCGACCTGCGAACAGCCATTCTGGTTGTGGAAGGAGACGCAGCCCTCAACCGCGTTCGCGATCCTCTCCGTGGTGTCGGAGGCACAGATGCTCGTGGGAAGGATCAGGACGTGGTTGCGGATGCCGACGCGACCGTCCGGGCGACGGTAGCCCATGAAGGTGCGTGTGCCCTCCGCGGACGAGGAGGTCTTGGAGGCGACGGAGTCGGTGTCGGTGACGACGGAGTCCTTCAGGTCGTCGGAGCTGGCGCAGTTGTGCGTATGAACATGCTGTCCGCGCTTGATGTCCGTGGTGGCCACACCGATGAACTCGCCATACTTGACGATCTTCTCACCCTTGGGGATGTCCACGAGGGCAATCTTGTGGAACAGCGGGATGTCGTCGGTCACGGTAACGCTCGCCAGCGTGCCGTCCGGCATGGGATAGCGGGCCTCGGCGCCCGCCTCCAGTTGGTAGGTGGCGACGGCGACGTTGTCCCTCTGATCGATGACAACGGCGTTTTGGCCTTGGCTTACAGCGTCTGACATGTTTCCTCCCTATGTCCATTTGAATAACGTTCGTATTTACGAACGTTATTCGTTATACGGAACAATATATATGAAATGCTGAAGATCTCACACGGTCCCGCCGCGAATGGTTTTGGTTGGCCGGTGAACGGTTGCTTGAAGGGGCATGCCGCTATACTTACGGGGAAAGTTTGGGCGTTAATGAACAGGGAGAGTTGCCATGTCCTCGCGATATAATCCTGCTGGCCACCGCTCTACCTTGCGGGTTCTATCAATCTTTGAGGCCCTTTCGGCTACAAAGAGCGGACTTACCATGGCGGAGATATGCCGCATTGTCGGCGCTCCAAAAAGCAGTCTCTTCTCGATTTTGCACACCATGGCCGATTCAGATTACGTTAGTTATGACGAGACTACCGGTAGGTATTCGATTGGGCTTAAGACGTATCTGCTGGGCAAGGCATTCGATCGTGAGAGTGGGGGATTGTCCTCTTTTGAGACAGCCATGCGAAAGGTTGTCGCATCGTGCGGAGAGACCTGTCAGCTCGGTGTGCTCGACCACGGTCGTGTCCTCTATATTTCGCGCGTTGATTCCCCCCAGCACATCCGTCTTTCATCGGAAATCGGTAAGACCCTTCCTGCGCACTGCACGGCGATTGGAAAGGCGATTCTATCTCGATGGGATGAGGAGTCGGTTCGCTCGCTGCTTCCTTTCCCATTCGAGAAAACGACTGGGCATGCGGTAAAACACATAGATGACCTGATGCGGCAGCTCGAGGAGGTCCGAAGGTGTGGTTTTGCATATGATCATCAGGAGATGGCAGAAGGGGTTGAGTGCATCGCCGTTCCCATAGAAAAAGGCGGGCGTCTCTATGGTTTAAGCGTTTCGGTCCCTGCGTATCGTTTTGATACTGAGGCGCAAAACGGGGTAGAACATGCGCTTTCTGATGCAAGGGACCAGTTGGAGCGCGTTTCGTAGGCTTTTGTGCCGCAGTGCGCGGTGCGCGATTGCATAGTGATAACACGCCGCATTCATATTGCCCCCTTGAAATGCTCGGTATATACTATCCAAGCATTTAATTTATCCCAATGCGCAATTGCGGGCATCGCCAAGTGGTAAGGCATCAGCTTCCCAAGCTGACACTCGCGGGTTCGAGTCCCGTTGCCCGCTCCACGTAAAACAGCAGGTCAAGAGCTTAGAGCGCTTGGCCTGTTTCTCTTTTCCGGCTCCGTAGACCACGGAAATAGACCAAATGTAGACCAAACTCCGGTGAAACCGTTTTTCGCCCCGACGCCGCCCGCGTCTCCTCCGGCCCCTTTTTAGGGCTTGGGCAAGTTGGGGCTGATCGGCCCGTGTGCCCCTCCCCGCCCTTTTTTAGTTGTTGACATAGTTGACGTTAAAGCAGCGGGGCCGTACCCCTGATACCGGGATACGGCCCTTTTTAGTTGTTCAGATAGTTCAAATTGAGCGCCTTTTTAGGGGCTTCAGAAACTTCAGGTTGAACGGCCCCGCCCTCGGCGCGGTATCGGCTTGGAACGAGCGCGGTTTTGGTCTACGGAGACCGCGCCCCGATACCGCCCCGGCGACGGGGCCGCCACCTCGGGCGCTAGGCCCTGAGCCAATGTTCCCCGCCCCGGCCCCTCACGTAGACGGGGACGTAGGCGGCAACTATCACGCCGTCAACGGTAAGCCCGTCCTCCGGCTTGGCGTCCCGGGCCACCGTGGCGGCCTCTAGGGCCGTGTCCAACGGCTGCACCTCCAACGGTCCCCGCCTCGGCGTCAACGCGCCGAATACGGGCAATCTGGGGCGCTGAGGGGCAATCGTCGGCGGTCGAGCACGCCACCAAATCGCCACGCTCCGGCTCTAGCGCCGTGTCCACCTCCACGACAACCCCCCCCCGCAGCGGGTACCGCGCCCGCTATCTCCGGCAGGCCCTCGGCGATCATGCCCCCGATAAATCGAGTCGTCATGTCTCCTCCTCGTCTCTCCGTTCCGTCCCGGCGCTCCCCATGTTGCGCCGACGCCGCGCCCTCGTCGGCCTCGCCCCGCATGTCCCGGCGAAACGCCGAAACCCTGCACACGCCACGCCCCCGGCCCCGCCTCGCGGGTTCGCCCCGGCATAAAAAAGCCCCGCCGTGGCGGGGCTGAACTAGGCAAGCGGTTAGACCGATTAGCCGATTGATGGGCTAAAGGAAGATGCTAGGGTCATGCTCCATAAGCTTAGGCTCACCGGACGAGATGGACTCTTCCAGAAGGTCGGCATATTCGCAAACGTGCCCGTAGAACATAGGCTCATAGCCGAACATCTCAATAAAGACGGGTTTGGCCTTCTCGATACGGGCTTTTGCTAGCTTCTCCTGCTTAACCTGGCTTTCCATCAAATCAGCTCCTCAAGCATCTCTTCGAATATTTTAGTTGATTCAGGTAGGTATTTCCGCAGGACATCAAGCAGGTATTTCCGCAGGACATCAAGCGGTTCCTGATTAGCGGTGCTTGCGCTTTCCCGCTGCCTCGGCTTCCGCCTCCTCGATCTCTTTGAGGGCGTGCGCGGCGCTCCACCGGGAACGACTGAGGGCATCGGGCACCCATTCGGCATGGATAGCGCCCTAGCCTTCCCCATGCTCCCCGCTTTCCCTGAGCACGTATGAGCTTCGACCGTTCTCCCTCACGGCCTCCAGACCTGATGGTGGCAGGCCGACGGTTTTCATGCCGTGCCTGCCGCAGCTCGAAACGATTAGCCCGCTGCCGTCTATCCATGCCTTCACCGCCTCATGGCATACGGGGCACGGGGCATGAAAGAACGTCTCGCCCGTCTCGAAAACGCCGGGGCCTCGCTCATAGTCGGTAGCCTCCTCGCTACTAGCCATTGGGCTTATAGGCCCATGGCTAGTAGCGGATAGGTCATAGCTAGTAGGTAGTAGTTTATAGCTATGCTGTTCGCACACCCCGTCTGACACGGGGTCTGACACGGGGTGTGATACCCCCTCTCCAGCTGGGGGAACGTTGCCGTTCCCGCCCTCCAGCCACCCGGTGAGGTCTATGTCCCGCAGCATGTTGGCCTTTCGCCACGAGTCCTCGCGGGCGTCGCTGAGGCGGTCGGCGTTTGCGTCGAAATAGGCGCGGGGCACGCCGTCCAGATGATCGGGGCACACGCCCGTGAACCAATAGTCGATGAGCGCGGCAAGGTAGGCGCACCGCTCGCCCTCGTCCTCTATCCTGAGCGACGCGAGGTAGTCCCGCAGTTGAATCTTGTCGTATGCGCACGGAGGCTTGCCGCTCGCAATGCCCCGGTCCTTCCTCATGCGCCTGAGCGCCGCCGCCCGCCGCTCGACCTCTCGGCGGTACTCTGCCCGCTTTTCGCTATCCATCGTCCACCCCCACGAGTGCGAGTGCCGACTTGCGGGTTACGTAGACGCGCCGCCCTATGCGCACCTCGTCGAGCGCCCCTTGCCGGATGAGGCGGCGAACGTCCCTCTCGCTGAGATCGAGCACCGCGCCCGCCTGAGCCGACGTTATGAGCCTCCCCATGTTCACGGGCACGGGCCTAATATCCTCGTTCCACACTGCCGCCGCCCCCTCGCTTTCGTCTCGCTATCTCGCGCCCGATGGCCTCGATACGGCCCCGCGCCCAAGCGCGGTAGGGCTGTCTGTATCCCTTGGCGGCTAGACGGGCCGTGAGGCGGTCTATCTCCTCGCCCATCTGCCGCCCGGTCATTCCCGGAACGTCGGCGTTCGCCGCGCGCCTCGCGGCCCCGAGCGCCGTCCTAATCGGCCTCATGCGCCGCGCCCTAGATGAGGCCCGCGTATGCGAGCAGGCTGTCACGGTTGACGTTCCAGCGGGTGCCCGTGTTCGAGGCTTTGAGCTGTCCGCTTTGGCAGGCGCGGGCGATAGTCACGCGCGAGCGACGGGCGATAGCTGCCGCCTCCGGTGCCGTGAGCGGGTTGGGAATATCGGAATAGCGGCCCTCGTTCGCGGCTTTCCTGAGTTCGTCGAGATGTTCCTGAGTGCACATGGGTATATCCCTCCAATGGTTCGGTTGCTATCTTCTTGAGCGCTCTATAACGGTTATAGCTATGCTGCAACGAAACATAAAATAGGCGCTCTACCTGCGATTGTTCAGTAGAGCGCCTGTTTCTCGACGTGCTGTTAAATTATCGGTCTATCCGTGCTGGCACTATGTCAATGCGATTTAGTGACTCCAGAAAACGTGTCGGGCGGATTGAAAAGATTTTCATTTCTGCGTTGCCTCTAGCGCCGCGATGGCTCTGGCAAGTTCGTTTGCCTCCTCTGTTTCGCCATTGCAAAACATCAGCCCGCGCATAACCTCTAACAGAATATCGACCTGTGGGTCAGTCAACCGGTTAAGCGCCTCGGACGCAAACCTGCGTTTCGTTTTCGCAACGTCTATGTACGGAGGTGGAGCCATTTTCGGCGCAACGTAGCGCGCAATATCTGCGTCAGGGTCAGCGGCCCCTCGCCTGCGCAGTATCTCCGAAACGGCCCTAAGCACACACAGAGCTCTGTGCGGTTCGAGATCGTCGCGTCTTGTCCAGTTCGTAACCGTCGCCCGTGATACCTGTAACTCGGCGGCTAGCTCTTTCCGGGGAATGTCGAATCTCTTGAGTAGCTCCACGATACCGCGCCCGCCGTCGAGGAACGTTGAGAACGGAGGGACGCCGAAGCGCCACGCCCCCTCATTGAGCCTTTCGACGGCCTCGACGTTTAGGGAAATTGCCCTCGTTTTACCGTGCTTATCCTGATGCTCGATATATTCGGCGTCCATCACGCTTCACCGCTCGACAAAACGGCTTGCATGGTCTGGGCCGCGCGTTGCTTGCCCTCGGCTGTCGCGTCGGCGTAGATGTTGAGCGTCATGGCGGCGTTCGAGTGCCCCATAGACGCCGAGATTGCCTTAATGTCCACGTGGGCGGCTACGGCCATGGTTGCGAACGTGTGCCGCAGGTCGTGGAACGTCGGGCGGGTTCCTCTCGTCCCTTTCAGCTCCAGTGCCTCGGCAAGGTTGCGCCACCTCTGCCAAATCGTGTTGGGGCGCATGAAACCGCCGCGGATGTCCCCGAGCACGTAGAGCGCCCCGGTGAAGGGCACGCCCGCAGCGAGGCAAGCGGCCTCCATCTCCTCGCGCCGGGCCACGAGATCGGCGGCAAGCTCTGAGCCGAAATACACCGCGCGGGCGCTGCCGTCGTTCTTGGGGTCTTTGGCGTAGAACCTCGTCCCGTCGCGGCCTATGCTGTCCTCCACCTTGAGCACGCCGCTATCAGTATCGACGTTCGCCCACCGGAGGCCGCATATCTCGCCCTCCCTCATGCCCGTGTATAGGGCGATTTTCACCCCGAGCATAGCCGGGGTCATGCCCGCCACCCTGAGTACCTCGCGCACGGTTCGCACGCCCTCGGCGGTAAGCGAGTTGGGGCGCGGGCGTCCGGCCTTGGGCGGCTTTACGCCTCGGGTCGGGTCTTTGCCCAACAAATCGGTATCGACGGCCTGATTGCACGCAGACCGTAGCAGCGTGAGCGCCTTTTTCATCGTGCCGGGGGCGTACGTCTCGCCCATCTTGGCAACCCACGCCCTCACCATGTCCGGGTTGAGATCGGAAAGCGCCACCTCCCCGAGCAGCGGGGAAATGATGTTGTCGAGCAGACGCCCGTACTCGTTGAACGTTGACGGGTCGATGCTCGGGCGCTTGCCGTCGATATAGCGGCGAACGTAGGCGGCCACGGTGAGTACCGTCTCCGGGTCGAACCCCAGAACCGCCAACGCCGCGCCCTCGCGCTGCCTCTGGTTCCACTCGGCCTCCATGGCCGCGCGCCACTCCTCAAGCTCTTTCTGGGCCGCGCGTTTCCCGGTGGCCTTGAGGGCCTTGGTCGTTTTCCTCCTCGCGCCGTCCTCGTCGATGTATTTCAGCGCCGCGCGGTATTTCCCGCCCCTGCTTTCGAGGTTCGCGGCTATGTAGTGCGTGTACTCCATGCGTGCTCCGTAGACCAAAACGTAGACCAAATGTAGATCAAATAGCGTGTATCTCTTTGGTCTACGTTGCACATTATGGCACATAACGTGCGTTTTACCTGCAACGTTAGCAACGCTTTTTATCTCTTTGAACACTTGTGTGCAGGATTCCCAAGCTGACACTCGCGGGTTCGAGTCCCGTTGCCCGCTCCAGTTAAAAGCACAAGCACGGCACCATTACGGTGCCGTGCTTTTTTCAATAAAGCGCCGGGACTCGAACCCGACAGGGTGCGAGCGTTAAATAAACGCGAAGCGTTTATAGCGAGCAGGCAAGGTCGCCGATAGGCGACTGCAGCCGGTGCGGATTTGCGAAGCAAATACGCGGACGTCCCGTTGCCCGCTCCACCGAGCGCGGAAGACCTCGGGACGGCCAATTCAACAAAGTCTTCCTCCGCGGCTTCGTGAGGCCGAGGGGCTCGCCCGCAGCCGGTGCGAATTTGCTTCGTAAATACGCGGACGCCCTCATGGCCGCTCTATGCTACAAAATGTTAGGTTAATGCCCGTTATCGTTACTCGCACCCGCGCACGGTACAATGGTTGGGTTACGACCAACGTGCCAATAGCCAAAAAGGAGCCGCTATGATCGATCGCTATACCCGCCCGGAGATGGGACACATCTTCTCCCTCGAGAACAAGTACGCCATTTGGCAGGAGATTGAGGTCCTAGCCTGCGAGGCTCAGGCGGAGCTCGGCAAGATCGGTATTTCCAAAGAAGAGGCCCAGTGGATTCGCGACCACGCCAACTTTGAGAAGGCGAAGGTTGACGAGATCGAGGAGGTCACGCGCCACGATGTCATCGCCTTCCTGACCAACATGAAGGAGTACATCGACGCCGATGTTCCCGAGGGCGACCCCAAGCCTAGCCGCTGGGTTCACTACGGTATGACCAGCTCCGACCTGGGCGATACGGCTCTGTGCTACCAGCTCACCCAGGCCTGCGACCTAATCATCGAGGACGTCAAGAAACTCGGCGAGATCTGCAAGCGTCGCGCCTTCGAGGAGCGCAATACACTCTGCGCCGGCCGCACCCATGGCATCCATGCCGAGCCGATGACCTTCGGTATGAAGTTTGGCTCTTGGGCATGGGAGCTCAAGCGCGATCTCGATCGTCTTGAGGACGCTCGCAAGAACGTTGCCTTCGGTGCCATCTCCGGTGCCGTCGGCACCTACAGCTCCATCGAGCCGTTCGTCGAGGAGTACGTCTGCGAGCACTTGGGCCTGGTCCACGATCCGCTGTCCACGCAGGTCATCAGCCGCGATCACCACGCCTACCTTGCCGGCGTGCTTGCCACTACAGCGGCCACCTGCGAGCGCATCGCGACCGAGGTCCGCAACCTGCAGAAGACCGATACGCTCGAGGCCGAGGAGCCCTTCCGCAAGGGCCAAAAGGGCAGTTCCGCCATGCCGCACAAACGCAACCCCATCACCATGGAGAAGGTCTGCGGCCTGTCGCGCGTCGTGAAGTCCAACGCGCAGGTTGCCTTTGACAACGTTGCCCTGTGGCACGAGCGCGACATTTCGCACTCTTCCGCCGAGCGTGTCGCCCAGGCCGATAGCTTCATCGCGCTCGACCACATGTTCCAATGCCTCATCCGCGTTATCGACGGCCTGCAGCTGTATCCGGCTCGCATGATGGCCAACCTCAACAAGACCCGCGGCCTCATCTTCTCCTCCAAGGTCCTGCTTGCCCTTGTCGACACGGGCATCACCCGCGAGGACGCCTATGCGATCGTGCAGGAAAATGCCATGGCTACCTGGCACGAGGTGCAGGATTGTGTCTCCGGCCCCACCTTTAAGGAGCGTCTCGAGGCCGATCCGCGCTGCACCGTTAGCCAGGAAAAACTCGACGAGATCTTTGATCCGTGGGACTTCCTCACCCGCATCGACACGGTCTTCGACCGCCTGGAGCAGCTGAACTTCGAGTAGGGCTAACCTAATTCGACCGCTTGCGGATGCATTTCAACCTTTGGCGCCTTGCCCATCTTGGGTGAGGCGCTTTTTTATCGCCGCATCAGCCCCGGGTATAAAATGAAATCCGACTGCTGTTTCGATGAAGGGAGGCGTGTGCCCGGACGTATCAAGCGAGCCGCCATCGTCTCGTTTACGCTCATGCTCCTTGTCGCCGCCTGTGTGGCCGCCCTGACGTATACCGTTCGAAGCAGTTCTTCCTCCCCGAATGAAGCCGACAAAGACCTCCCGGTACTCAAAATCGGCGTTACGGATAACGACCCCTATGTGTATGTCGATACCACGGGCGATTACGCCGGTATCGATATCGACATCGCCCGCGAGGCCTGCAAGCGCGCGGGGATCAAGCCGCAATTTATCGACATATCTTGGAATGACCGTGATCGCCTACTCAAAAACAGCGATATCGATTGCCTGTGGTGCGACTATTCTCCCTGTTATCGCGAGGATAAGTATTACTGGACTGAGCCGTATTTGACCCTGACGGTTTCGGTCGCCGCCAAGAAAACGAGTGGCATCACGTCCTTGGCGCATCTCGATGGAAGCAAGACCATTGCGGTGATTGCGGGCTCGGTGAGCGAACGCCGATTGCTCGCAGGGGATCTGGAAATCTCGCCGGACGTGCAAATCAAATCGTATGGTTCTGCCGAACTCTGCAAGGCCGCCCTCGCCAAAGGGTATGTTGACTGTTGGATGGCGGACGTTCAGTCGCTTGATCGACTCGTTGCCCAGTATCCTGGCGTTTATCGTGTGTTCGCCGACAACGTTATGACGGTTGACCTGGGCGTCGCGTTTGATGATAGCTATGAGGGGGAGTACGTCAAAAACCTCGATACCGCACTGTCCGACATGGATCGAGACGGCACGATAGAGCACATTGTGGACAATTACAAGGCGGGAGCGACGACAGGCGGGCAAGGAGCGGAATCATGACAAATGACGAGCGCCGCTTTCGCCGAAAGAGTTTAGCCGCAGCGGGCATCGGCATCGTGGCCAGCGTTGCCCTACTGAGTCTGCTCTATATGGTTGGCACGCATCGCTGCCTTGATAAAACGCTTGGGTTCGGCCAGGAAACCATGGTGTTTTTAAAAAATGCCTGCGAAAAATATGACCGATATGAACAGGGAAGAAAAACCGAGGCGACGCACAATTTGGATGCGGCGCTCGAGTCGTTTGCGACGTTCTTGCCGCCTGATCGATTTGAAGTCAACGACGATCTGGTCGAGGAATATGTCCATACCGAGAGCCTTTCGGGAATGTTGGTCATGGACGCCGATGGTCATATGGTCGCCCATTACGATATCGACGGCCGCGATCCACTCATGCTGTGGCGAGAGGAGCTGGCCTGTTCGTCGATCGCATCGATGTATCGAGGGTCCAAAGTTTCCTACTCGACCGCTGTCGAGCGCCGCGGTGTCGACTTTGCCGTGAGTGCCGTTCCATACGGTGATGGGGTGGCGTTGGGGTATCGATCCCTTGCGGCTGAGCCCGCCGATGACTATTCGTACACAATCGCCGACGTCCTTGTGAACAACACGTTCCATCAGAGTCCAACAGTGCTTGTGATGCGCGATGCGCAAATCGTTTCCTCAAACGATTCGACCGTCGATATAACCCTTGCCCGGCTTCTCGCCGATAGCGGAATTGACTGGAAAGACGAGGGCGTAACACGTATCGAATATCGGGGGACCACCTTATATGCCGTGCGTGCGGCATATAAGGACTACCGCCTGTTTGCGCTATATCCCAAATCTGAGGTCATGTCTGACAGGATTTCATTTGTCGCCGCCGGCGTCTTGGTGTGCCTTGCGTTTTGGGTCGTGGTACTGTTGGCTCGAAATATCGTTGACCACCGCAATTTGGTCGAAAAGGATAAACAGCTCGGCATTATCAATGCCATAAGCGCCATCTACGATTCGACCTTCCTTTTGCATCTCGACACCCTCGAGATCGAGGGAATCAATATGTCACCGGCGATAGCGAAGATATTTGCCGAGCACAACGAGGCATATGACTTTATGGACACGGTCTGCCGGGATATCGTGAGCCCCGAAAGCCGCGAAGCGGTTGTGGGACTCGTAGATATGAAGACTCTTCGTGAACGTATGGAGGGCGTACCCTACTTGGCTGCCGAGGTGCGAGATTGTCGAGGCGCTTGGTACTCGCTACAGGTTGTCCCCCAGCATCGCGATGAGCAAGGCCGGCTGGAGTCGGTCGTCGTGGCGACGCACAATATATCGATGATCAAGCATGCCGAGGAGCTGTCATACCAAGATAAACTGACGGGGCTTCGCAACCGCAACTATCTTGAATCGCGCGGAGATAGCCTGGTAAACGAGGGCTTGCCAGTGAGCGTGATTATGGTGGACTGCAATTATCTCAAGCGGACCAACGACATCTATGGTCACGAGATGGGGGATGAGCTGCTGCGACGGACGGCGTCCGTGCTGCGGCGGGTGGCTGGCGCGGATTACCTGCCGATGCGCGTTGGCGGCGACGAGTTTTTGCTGGTTTGTCCCCATACTGACAATGAGTCTGCGCTCGGGCTGGAACAGGATCTTCGTCTTGGTCTGGCCGCGGTAAGCGATGAGGACCTGACGGTCAGCGCATCGATTGGCGTGGCGACCGTCGAGACGGCTGGAAATACGCTGGCCGATGTATATCGTGTCGCCGACCACAATATGTATCGGGATAAGCGCATGGTCCACGCACAGGGTGCGGACTGCTAATCTTGCCCCCACCAGTCCAAGCATCGTAGGATGTTGAATCGGTGCTTGCGATAATAAGTCGGCCCAGGCGGGGATAATAGACGTCTGAAATTTCTTTCTGAGAGGGGATCTCAATGATTAGTTTTGACTACAAGCCGCAGGGCGTATGCGCTCGCAATATTCACCTCAATCTCTCTGACGATGGCAGCAAGGTGCTGGGCGTCGAGTTTACCGGCGGCTGCGATGGCAACCTCAAGGCCATCTCCAGGCTGGTCGAGGGCGCTCCCGCCGATCGCGTAATCGAGGTTCTCGCCGGTAATACCTGCGGTATGAAAAAGACCTCTTGCGCCGATCAGCTTACGCGCGCCATCGAGGCCGCTCGCGCCGAGATCGCCTAATGGGCATCGCTGATCACATCAAGAACGGAATATCGCGTCGCGGCTTTGTACTCGGTGGCGCCGCTACCGGTGCTGCTGCCGTACTGGCCGGTTGTTCGAAAAAAACGGGCACGAGTGATGATGCCGCTGGCGAGCCGCAGGTTATCAAGGACGATTCGAAGATTGTCTCGATCACTGATGAGTACGAAGCTGTCGATATCGATCTTGAGCCCGCGGCCTCGTGGACGCTGCCGCTGGGCACGCTGCTGTACTACTGCGATGGAGACTACGCTGCCGCGATGATGGCACCTGCTTCTGCCCTGCATGCCAATACGCTTGGTGTGCTCAACCTGGGCGATGGCTCGCTTACCACACTTATCGAGGATCCCATTGAGGGAACCGGTTATGCGTTTTACGACGTTCGCGCGGGTGATGGCGTGTTCGCGTGGGTCGAGATGAACTTTGCCAATGCGTCTTGGAAACTCTATGCGCAAAACCTTGCGGGCTCTTCCCTCACCGGCAACGCTGTCGAGCTCGACCGCGGTGGCGAAAACTACGATCCGCCGCTCTTCACAGCGTATGGGTCGTCGGTCATCTGGTATAAGATGCCTTCGTCCAGCGGCACCAAGACGAGCAACGATTCGTACTGCTACCGTCAGTCGCCCAGTGAGTCCAAGCCTGAGACTATTTGGAAGTCAACGGGCCGTTTCGCATCCGCCCCGCGTGTGAGCGACGGCATCCTGACCATCTCGCCCCGCGTGCACAATGATGAGGGCGTCTATTACGGCATGACGGCGATCGACCTGACTGACGGCAACAACACGAAGCGAGCTCAGCTGGTGCTTCCTTCATCGGTTTCGCCTTTTGAGGCCGTGTATATGGGCGACACCTTCGTGTTCTCCATTGAGGCGGCGTATAGCGGTGTGGGTGGCCTGGGCAATATGGGCACCTATATCGGTAACGAGGGTGGGCCGTACCTCTTCCTTTCGCGTGAGCCGCTCGCGTGCGCTGCGGGAAGGAAAAACAAATACCTGGTTAAAGTTCAGGCGTCGCATTTTTTGATTGACACTTCGGCCAAGACCTACGGCTCGCTTCTGTCGCCCGACCGAGCCTTGGAGTATGGCGATTATCCTGCTACGGCGGGTAAATCGAACTCGTTCTTAACGTACGCAACGGTGCGTAACAGCCAGGGAATTCCCGAGACGGTTACCGCTCGCTTGTTCTCTCTTTAGTCTCCGAGGGGTTAAAAAGGGCTCGACAGGGGAATAAGCGCGTTGTGACTATGAGTACCGCCCGCCGAGCTATCGCGCCCATGCGATACCCGGTGGGCTCAGGTGCGTTAAAATGAGCTTGTTCTTAGCTAATTGAGACAGGGGGGCCGTGTTATGGCTTCAGATGCAAAAAAGATTCTGCTGGTCGAGGATGAGAAGGCAATCCGTGACGCTGTCGCTGCCTATCTCGAGCGCGAGGGCTATTGGGTTGTGGGCGTGGGCGACGGCCAGTCCGCTATCGAGGAGTTCGAGAAGCATCAGTTCGACCTGGTCGTGCTCGACCTCATGCTTCCTAAGATTCCCGGCGAGCGCGTTTGCCGCACCATTCGCGACACCTCGGATGTCCCCATCATTATGCTGACGGCCAAGGGCGAGATTGAGGATCGTATTATCGGCCTCGAGCTCGGTGCCGACGACTACCTGATCAAGCCGTTCTCGCCGCGCGAGCTTGTCGCGCGCGTGCGCGCCTTGTTCCGCCGTGCCCACCAGGCCGATGAGCCGGCCGTCGAGGTGCTCGACTTTGGCGATTTGGTCATTGACATCTCGGGCCACAAGATTTTGGTCGAGGGCAAGGAGGTCGACCTGACGGCTTCCGAGTTCAAGCTGCTCACCACGCTTGCCCGTCACCCCGGCCGCGTCTACAACCGCATGGAGCTGGTCGAGAAGGTGCTCGGCTACGACTTTGAGGGTTACGAGCGCACCATCGACAGCCACGTGAAGAACCTTCGCGCCAAGCTGGGCGACGACCCCAAGAAGCCCAAGTGGCTCTACACCGTCCACGGTGTCGGCTACCGCTTCGAGGCTCCGACCAAGACCGATAAGTCGGACGAGAAATAAGGGAAATCACATATGACACCTGCGCGCTTTGAAATCGGGCAAAAGCATAAGCAGGAGAACGAGGCGGGTTCCAAGGCTAGTTGGAACACGCCTCGTTCCGATTCACGGCCAACGATGAGCTATCCCTCGCGCATGGCCCTGGCTTTTGCCCTGACATCGCTCATGACGGTATTGGTGCTGGTGGGCGTAGTCTCCGTTGTATGGGGCACGGTTTTTACGGATTACACGCGCTCCAATATTGTCGAAATCGCCAATTCCGCTGCCGAAAAGTTGGCAACGTCATATGAGGAAAACGGTTCTTGGACTGCGGGGGAGCTGCGTACGGTCGCGACATCGAGTTTGGTGTCCGACGATCTTGGTATGCAGGTCGTCAATAAAAAGGGCGTCATCGTCTACGACGACTCGTGGCCCTCGGCAAGCGCTACTGCCGATGTACGCGAAAATCAGGCGACGACCGACGATGCGAGCGGAAAGAGGGCATCGCACAGCCCAGTCTCGTCTGCTCCCACCGATTCCAATAGTGTTGCCAACGTTGAGATCGTGACGTCCTCCGGCGAGCACGTGGGTCAGGTCAAATTGTGGGCGGTTGGCTCCGATGCCCTGCTCACCAGGGCAGACTCGGCATTCAGAGAGAAGACCTTTAACGCCATGGCCCTTGCCGCGGTTGTGGCCGTCTGCATCTCGGTCGTTATCGGAGCGCTCATGTCGCGCATGCTCACCAAGCCGATTCATCGTATTACCAGCACCGCCAAGCAGATTCGCGATGGAGACCTGTCCGCTCGTACGGGCTTGCGCGGCGATGATGAGATCGATCAGCTGGGCGAGACCTTCGACGAGATGGCCACCTCACTCGAAAAGGATATGAAGCACGAGAAGCGCCTGACCTCTGATGTTGCCCACGAGCTGCGCACGCCGCTCATGGCCATGCTTGCGACGGTCGAAGCCATGCAAGACGGTGTGTATCCCACCGACGACGAACACCTGGAAACGGTCGCATCCGAGACGCGTCGTCTGGCCCGTCTGGTGCAGCAGATGCTCGACCTGTCGCGCATGGAAAACAGCACCGCGCCGCTCAACCTGGAGCCGGTGGACATGGTTCCGTTCGTGCGATCGATTGTGAACGGCCAGGAGCGCCTGTTTGCCGACCGTGACCTGCGTTTACGCTTTGCAGATGAGACGCAGGGTCACGATGACGTTGTCGAGGCAGATCCCGACATGATCACGCAATGCGTCATCAACCTCTTGAGTAACGCCATGCGCTATACCCCCGAGGGGGGTTGGGTCGTGGTGTCGGTGCTCAGCGACCGCAAGCACGTCGATATCGCGGTTTCGGATACGGGCATCGGTATCGCCAAGGATGATTTGTCGCGCATCTTCGGTCGTTTTTGGCGTGCCGACGCCAGTCGCGCCCGCGAGGCGGGTGGCCTGGGCGTGGGCCTCGCCGTGACCAAGCAGATTGTCGAGCGTCATCACGGCTACATATCCGTGGAGTCGGAGCTTGGAAAGGGTACGACTTTTACGATTCATCTGCCTCGCGAGCACACGGCGGACGCGGCATCTACTACAATGGAGCACTAGCTTTTCGCTATTCGGTGAAGGAGGGGTTTCGTCCCTGCCGCTCCGAGTTTGCGAGAACGTGCGGGGAAGAACCCGCATTACTGTCGTATTTAGGTAAGGAGTGACTCACGTGACAACGATGGAGCGTCGTCCGGATTCCCGTGGCAAGGTTCGTGATATCTATGATGCCGGCGAAAACCTGCTGATGGTCGCCACCGACCGCATTTCTGCGTTCGACTTTATTCTCCCCGACGAGATTCCGTTTAAGGGAGAGGTTCTCAACCGCATCTCGGCATTCTGGTTCGATAAGTTTGCCGACATCGTTCCCAACCACCTCGTCTCCATCGACCCGGCGGATTTCCCCGAGGAGTTTGCCGAGTATCGTGACTACCTCGCAGGCCGCGCCATGCTGGTCAAGAAGGCCCAGACGATTCCTATCGAGTGCATCGTCCGCGGTTATCTGACCGGTTCGGGCAAGAAGACCTATGACGAGAACGGCACCGTCTGCGGCATTCAGCTGCCCGAGGGTCTGACCGAGGCCTCCAAGCTCCCCGAGCCGCTGTTCACGCCGTCCACGAAGGCCGAGATCGGCGACCACGACGAGAACATTTCGTTCGAGCGTTGCTGCGAGATCGTGGGTGAGGACATCGCCATGCAGATTCGCGACCTGTCCCTCAAGATCTACAAGGCCGCTGCCGAGTACGCCGCGACCCGTGGCATCATCATCGCCGACACCAAGTTCGAGTTTGGTGTCATCGATGGCAAGGTTACGCTGATCGACGAGTGCCTCACGCCCGACTCCAGCCGTTTCTGGCCCGCCGCCAGCTACGAGGAGGGCAAGATTCAGCCTAGCTACGACAAACAATTCGTCCGCAATTGGCTCAAAGCCAACTGGGATATGACGGGGGAGACCCCGCACCTGCCCGCCGAGGTCATCGATGGCACGTCCGAGCGCTATCGCGAGGCCTTCCAGATCATCACGGGCTCCCAGTTCACAAGCATGAAGGAGAACGCATAAGTGAGTACTCGTAGCGCCACGAACAAGCGCACGCAATCCCACGAAGTTACCGGGGTTGCGCGCAAGTCCGCCGCATCTGCTAAACCCGCCCGCCAGGCAGCGAGCTCCGTTCGCGTCGTGCCGGCTTCGTCTAAGGCACGCCGCAAAGAGCTCGAGAAGGGTGAAAACCTGGAAGGTCTTTCCAAGGAGGAGAAGCGCGCCCGCAAGGCCAAGCAGCGTGCTCGCGAGGATCGTATCTATACGGTGTCGAATATCCTCCTTAAGCAGGATGAGGACTACACCAAGCGCCGCCGTATCTGGTGGGCCGTGCTCGCCATCGGCATGGTACTCGTCGTGGCAATTTGGGCTTCGCTCTACTTCGCTCCCGGCGGCACGGTGTCCAGTCCCGTCCAGATGGTCGGCATCGTTTTGTCCTATGTCATCATTCTGGGTGACTTTATCTACGACTTCGTTCGTATTCGTCCCCTGCGCAACATGTACCGCACGCAGGCCGAGGGCATGTCCGAGAACAAGCTCAACGCTCTTATCGAGCGCGCGGCTGCCGAGGAGGACAAGAAGGACTCCAAGAAGAAGTAGCGTTTGTATTCATACATATCGCTAAGATATAAGGCGCGTCGTTTTAGCGGCGCGCCTTTTTACTGTTCTATAGATAGATGGAGTGGCACATGATTCGAGCTGCCCTGACGGTCGAAGAAGCTCTGGAGGGCATGAAGGCCCTGGAGCCCAAGATTAAAAACTATGCGCGCCTGGTTGTCCGCAAGGGCGTAAACGTCAAACCCGGCCAGGAGGTCGTCGTTCAGTCTCCGGTCGAGTGCGCGCCCTTTGCCCGCGTGGTGGTTGCGGAGGCTTATGCCGCCGGCGCTGGCCACGTGACGGTCATTTGGGCCGATGATGCCGTGACGAGGCTCACGTACGAGCATGTCGAGAAAAGCTATTTTGAGCAGACGCCCGAGTGGAAGCGCCTGCAGCTGGATTCCCTGGCCCAGGACGGTGCCTGCTTTATCTTTATCGAGGGTGCGGATCCTGCGGCTCTCAAGGGTATCGATCCCGCCAAGCCCGCTGCAGCTTCTAAGGCAAGGAACACGCAGTGCAAGGTCTTCCGCCGTGGACTGGACTACAACATCAACCCGTGGTGTATCGCCGGCGCTCCGGTCGTGGCTTGGGCGCGCGAGGTGTTCCCGGGAGACGCCGATGAGGTTGCAATCTATAAGCTGTGGAATGCGATTCTGCACACCGCTCGTGCCGATGGCCAGGACCCGGAGAGCGATTGGGAGCTTCATGACGCGGCGTTCGAAAAGAACTTGCGCTTCCTGAACGACAATCGTTTCGACTACCTGCATTACACCGCGGCAAATGGAACCGATCTGAGGATTGGCATGACGAAAGGTCACGAGTGGGCCGGCGGCAAGGGCAAGACGCCCGATGGACACCCCTTCTTCCCCAACATTCCCACCGAAGAAGTCTTCACTTCGCCCGATCGCATGCGCGCCGACGGTATCGTGTACTCGGCCATGCCGCTCATTCACCACGGTAACAAGGTTGACGATTTTTGGATTAAGTTCGAGGCCGGCCGCGTAGTGGACTACGATGCCCGCATGGGCAAGGCGACGCTTGCGAGCATTATTGACACCGATGAAGGTGCCGCTCATCTGGGTGAGGTCGCGCTCATTTCCAAGAACACTCCGATCCGCGAAAGCGGCGTTCTGTTCTATGACACGCTCTATGACGAGAACGCTAGCTGCCACCTTGCGCTAGGCGTCGGCTTCCCTGAGTGCATCGAGGGTGGGTATGACATGTCCAAGGAGGAGCTCTTGGAGCATGGCGTTAACGTTTCGAGCACGCATGTCGACTTTATGATTGGCACGGACGATATCGATATTACGGGCATAACACCTGATGGACGTGAAGTTGTGATTTTCCAGAACGGCCAATGGAGTTGGGAATAGTCCCAGACCGTGGTACAATGCCACCCGCGGGCCGTTAGCTCAGCTGGCAGAGCAGGGGACTTTTAATCCCAAGGTCCAGGGTTCGAACCCCTGACGGCCCACCATAGAAAAGAAAGCGATCGACTCCGGTTGGTCGCTTTTTTGTTGCCGCGGCACGGGTTCGAACCCGAAAGGGCGCGGAGCTGAGTAAACGCGTGAGCGTTTGCCAGCGCAGCGCGCAAGGCGCGAAAGCGCCGCAGCGGCCGCCTGCGGAGCAGGCTGAACCCCTGACGGCCCACCATAGAAAAGAAAGCGATCGACTCCGGTTGGTCGCTTTTTTGTTGCCGCGACACGGGTTCGAACCCGAACTTCTCTATATATAAGAACGCTTGGCGAACAAAACCTGCCTTTTACCGACGGGAAACAAATGGTTGATGCTTTTGGAGTAAAGTGGCGCTCCAGAGATGACCGATGCCTTAACACCTATAAACCAGCTGGTCATCGCCAATATCAGAAGCTGCTGCTTCGAATACGGCCTCAGTGAAGCAACTGAGGGTTCTATTCATTTGTGAACAAAATATGGAGTGCGTGATTCCCGCCCGCGGGGGCCCTCCGGTCTGGCAATATATCTCCTTGCCGCGCGGCCCGGTCGGACCGGGAACCAGCGCAGGCGTGCACCTTGAGAACCGGATACTGCGAGGATGGACACTTCCGAGTGTCGCATCCGGGCAGACATCGAACCATTTGAAATGGTCTAACTTGGATTTGTTTTTCGCAAGGCCGCCGAGAGGCGGCCCCGAGAAATTCCTTTTCCTATACTAAAACCATATGAATCGAACGGAACCGATCAGCGATGAACTGAGAGGACCGGACGGGCTCGAAGCCCAACATATTTGGACGGAGAGTTCGATCCTGGCTCAGGATGAACGCTGGCGGCGCGCCTAACACATGCAAGTCGAACGGCACCCA